>NZ_JBLRWA010000003.1:0-670628 GCF_048159585.1 Kitasatospora sp. SC0581
ATCTTCGCCTCGGCCAGCGAACGCACCGCCTCACGGAGCATCCCGTGCTCCTCGGAGATCCGGAAGAGATCGAAGTCAGCCGCCCCTGCGCTGCCCGCCATGATGCCTGCCTCGTCGTTCAGTGACCGACGCCCGGGCGAGGCCCGATCGAGGTCCGATCGACGCCCGGTGCGAGTCGAATCCGCGGTTAACTACCGTTCAGTAGAGATCCTAGGGCGCCGACCTGCGGCTGCCTAGCGTCCAGCGGCCGCCCGGTCGTTCATGTCCGCGCCCCGGGGGCGACCGGCGGGACGGCCCCTCCGGCGTGCAGGTGATCCCGGGGCGCCCCCGGCGGGCGGATAGCATCAGGGCATCCGTACTGGTCGCGTCCGCATCCAAGGAGAACCCGTGACCCTCCGCATCTCCGTGATCGGCACCGGCTACCTCGGCGCCACGCACGCCGCCGCGATGGCCGAGTTCGGCTTCGAGGTGCTGGGCCTGGACATCGACCCGGACAAGATCGCCATGCTGACCGCAGGGCGGGTCCCGATGTACGAGCCCGGGCTGTCCGAACTGCTGCTCAAGCACGTGGCAGGGCACGAGGGTTCGACCGGACGGCTGCGCTTCACCACCTCCGCCCGGGAGGCCGCCGAGTTCGGCGACGTGCACTTCATCTGCGTCAACACCCCGCAGCGCAAGGGCGAGTTCGCCGCCGACATGTCGTACGTCGACACCGCGCTGGACGAGCTCGCGCCGCACCTGACCCGCCCCGCCCTGGTGGTCGGCAAGTCGACCGTCCCGGTCGGCTCGGCGGCCCGGCTGGCCGAGCGGCTGGCCGCGCTGGCGCCGGTCGGCGAGGGCGCCGAACTCGCCTGGAACCCGGAGTTCCTGCGCGAGGGCTTCGCCGTGCAGGACACCCTGCGGCCGGACCGGATCGTGGTCGGCGCCCACAGCGAGCGGGCCGAGCGGCTGCTGCGCGAGGTGTACGCGGAGCCGATCGCGGCCGGGGTGCCGTTCATGGTCACCGACTACGCGACCGCCGAACTGGTCAAGGCGGCCGCCAACTCCTTCCTGGCCACCAAGATCTCCTTCATCAACGCGATGGCCGAGGTCTGCGAGGCGGCCGGCGCGGACGTCACCCAGCTCAGCAAGGCGCTCGCCTACGACGAGCGGATCGGCGGCAAGTTCCTCAACTCCGGCCTCGGCTTCGGCGGCGGCTGCCTGCCCAAGGACATCCGCGCGTTCATGGCCCGGGCCGGCGAACTCGGCGCCGACCAGGCGCTGACCTTCCTGCGCGAGGTCGACTCGATCAACATGCGGCGCCGCTCCCGGATGGTCGAGCTGGCCCGCGAGCAGTGCGGCGGCGGCTTCCTGGGCCGCCGGGTCGCCGTCCTCGGCGCCGCCTTCAAGCCCAATTCGGACGACATCCGGGACTCCCCCGCCCTCAACGTGGCCGCCCAGATCCAGCTCCAGGGCGCCCAGGTCACCGTCTACGACCCCAAGGCCGTGGACAACGCCCGCAAGATGTTCCCCTCCCTCGCCTACGCCCATTCCGCCCTGGAGGCAGCCGAGGGCGCCCACGTCGTCCTCCACCTCACCGAGTGGTCCGAGTTCCGCGAGCTGGACCCGGCCGTCCTCGGCGCCGTGGTCGCCGAACGCCGCCTCCTCGACGGCCGCAACGTCCTGGACGCCGAGGCCTGGCGCGCCGCCGGCTGGACCTACCGCGCCCTGGGCCGCCCGAGCTGACCGGGCAGGAATCCCGCACCGCCGCCCGGCGTTCCCACCGGCATGACGAGCTACGGCGACGACGCGGCGGTCCGCGAGATCCTCACCCGCACCGGTGACACCTGGGCGGTGGTGGGCCTGTCCACCAACACCGCCCGGGCCGCGTACGGGGTGGCCCGGGTGCTCCAGGAGTACGGCAAGCGGATCGTGCCCGTGCACCCGAAGGCCGAGACGGTCCTCGGCGAGCGGGGCTACGCCTCGCTCGCCGAGATCCCGTTCCCGGTCGACGTGGTGGACGTGTTCGTGAACAGCGCGCTGGCCGGGGAGGTGGCCGACCAGGCGGTCGCCGCCGGGGCGAAGGCGGTCTGGTTCCAGCTGGGCGTGGTGGACGAGGCCGCCTACGGGCGGACCCGGGAGGCCGGGCTGGCCATGGTGATGGACAGGTGCCCGGCCATCGAGATCCCGCGCCTCGGTTAGGGCCTGTCCGTCTAGGCCGAGGGGCCGTCCAGCTGCGCGATGGTGGCGATGGACGGGCGGCGGCCCGCCCGCAGCCCGGCGGCCGCCGACTCGGCGTCGCGCAGGACGCGGACGGCGTTGTGCCAGGTGAGCTTGGCCAGGTCGGCCTCCGACCAGTGGCGGCCGAGGAGTTCGGCGACCAGGTTGGGGTAGCCGGCCACCGAGTCCAGGCCGTCCGGCAGGAAGGCGGTGCCGTCGAAGTCGCCGCCGATGCCGATGTGGTCGATGCCGGCCACCTCGCGCATGTGGTCGAGGTGGTCGGCGACGGTGGCCGGGGTGGCGATCGGGCGCGGGTTGGCGGCCTCGAAGGCGCGCTGGCGCTCCATGGCCGGCGGGGTGGTGTCCAGCGGGTGGAAGCCGTGGGCGCGCATGTTCCCGTCCGCGGCGACGGTCCACTCGATGGCGGCGGGCAGGATGAACTTCGGCACGAAGGTCGCCATCGCCACGCCGCCGTTGGCGGGCAGCTGGGCGAGCACGTCGTCCGGGATGTTGCGCGGGTGGTCGCAGACCGCGCGCGAGGAGGAGTGGGAGAAGACCACCGGCGCCTCGGTCACCCGCAGGGCGTCGCGCATGGTGTCGGCGGAGACGTGCGAGAGGTCGACCAGCATGCCGAGCCGGTTCATCTCCCGGACGACCTCCTCGCCGAACCGGGTCAGCCCGCCGGCCGCCGGCTTGTCGGTCGCGGAGTCCGCCCACGGCACGTTGTCGTTGTGGGTGAGCGTCAGGTACCGGACGCCCAGCTCGTACAGGGCGCGCAGGGTGGCCAGCGAGCAGTCGATGGAGTGGCCGCCCTCGGCGCCCATCAGGGAGGCGATCCGGCCCTCGGCGCGGGCGGCCTCCATGTCGGCGGCGGTACGGGCCAGGCGCAGCCGGTCCGGGTAGCGCTCCACCAGGGCGTGGACGAAGTCGATCTGCTCCAGGGTGGCGCTCACGGCGTGGTCGCCGGCCAGCGAGGAGGGGACGTAGACGGACCAGAACTGGGCGCCGACGCCGCCCTCCGCGAGGCGGGCGAGGTCGGTGTGCAGCCGGTCGCTCTGGTCGGCGGCGAGGTCGAGCGCGCCGAGGTCGTACCCGGCCTGCTCGCGCATCGCCCAGGGGAGGTCGTTGTGGCCGTCCACCACGGGGGCGGTGCGCAGCAGGGCGCGGGCGCGGTCCAGCGGGGTGGGGGAGTCCAGGTCAGCGGTCATGCGTGCTGTTCTACCCCACGCCCGCGGGTGGCCGAACTACTTGCCGAAGCCGAAGGACGCGGAACCGGCCACCTTGGCGCGCAGCTTCCGGCCCTTCTCGGTGGCCTGGTTGTTCAGTTCGGCCTGGAAGTCGGTCATCTTCTCGGTGAGCTCGGGGTCGAAGGCGGCGAGCATCCGCACCGCGAGCAGGCCGGCGTTGCGCGCGCCGGCCACCGAGACGGTCGCGACCGGCACGCCGGCCGGCATCTGGACGATCGACAGCAGGCTGTCCATGCCGTCCAGGTACCGCAGCGGCACCGGCACGCCGATGACGGGCAGCGGGGTGACGGAGGCGAGCATGCCCGGCAGGTGGGCCGCGCCGCCGGCGCCCGCGATGATCGCCTTCAGGCCGCGCCCGTGGGCCTGCTCGCCGTACGCGACCATCTCGCGGGGCATCCGGTGGGCGGAGACGACGTCCACCTCGTACGGGACCTCGAACTCGTCCAGGGCCTGGGCGGCGGCCTCCATGACCGGCCAGTCGGAGTCCGAGCCCATCACGATGCCGATGAGGGGGGTGGTCATTCGGTGATCGTTCCTCGCAGGTAGGCGGCCGCGTGGCGGGCGCGCTCGCGGACGTCTTCGAGGTCGTCCCCGAAGACGTTGACGTGGCCGACCTTGCGGCCGGGCTTCACGTCCTTCCCGTACATGTGGATCCGCAGCCCGGGGTCGCGGGCCATGCAGTGCAGGAAGGGGTGGTACATGTCCGGGTAGTCGCCGCCGAGGACGTTGACCATGACGGTCCACCTGGCGCGCGGGCGGGGGTCGCCCAGCGGGAGGTCGAGGACGGCCCGCAGGTGGTTCTCGAACTGCGAGGTGACGGCGCCGTCCTGGGTCCAGTGCCCGGAGTTGTGCGGGCGCATGGCCAGCTCGTTGACGAGGATGCGGCCGTCGCGGGTCTGGAACAGCTCGACGGCGAGGTGGCCGACGATGCCGAGGTCCCCGGCGATCCGCAGGGCGAGCTGCTGGGCCTCGTCGGACAGGGCCGGGTCGAGGTCCGGCGCGGGGGCGGTGACCTCGGCGCAGACGCCGTTCTCCTGGACGCTCTCCACCACCGGGTAGGCGACGGCCTGGCCGCTGGGCGAGCGGACGACGTTGGCGGCCAGCTCGCGGACGAAGTCGACCTTCTCCTCGGCCAGCACCGCGACGCCGGCCAGGAACGGGGCGTGCGCCTGCTCCTCGTCGTCGACGACCCAGACGCCCTTGCCGTCGTAGCCGCCGCGGACGGTCTTCAGGACGACCGGGTAGCCGGTGCCCTCGTTCGCGAAGGCGGTCACGTCGGCCGGGTCGGCGACGAGCCGGTGCCGGGGGCAGGGCACGTCGATGGAGTCCAGCTTGGCCCGCATCACGCCCTTGTCCTGGGCGTTGACCAGCGCCTCCGGGCCGGGGCGGACGGCGATGCCGTCGGCCTCCAGGGCCCGCAGGTGCTCGGTGGGGACGTGCTCGTGGTCGAAGGTGATCACGTCGCAGCCGGCGGCGAAGGCGCGCAGGGTGTCGAGGTCGCGGTAGTCACCGAGGACGACGTCGGAGACCACCTGTGCGGCGGAGTCCTGGGGCGTGTCGGCGAGGAGTTTGAACCTGACCCCGAGCGGGATGCCCGCCTGGTGTGCCATGCGGGCCAGCTGCCCGCCACCGATCATGCCCACCACTGGAAAATTCACATTGCCCGGGGAAGTCACGCGGCCCAGGATATCCGGGCCGGTCGGGGGCGGTGGAGCCGCAGGTGGGGCCACTGGAGCGGACGCGCGTAGATGTCAACCTGGCGCCCTGGGGGCTGAGCCGTTCGATGGAAGCGGGTAGCCTGGACGGCTAGGTCCTGGTCTGCGCGGTCCGATCATGTGCGTGCACGCAGGGCTCAAGGGGCGGCCGCGCGACCGCGACCGGCCCTTTCGACCAGCAGGCACATGGAGGCACTCCGGTATGGCGACGAACGCGGCTTCGGAACCCTCACTCGCGCAGAAGCTGCGTGGGCTCAAGGGCGAAGTGGTGAAGTTCGGCATCGTCGGCCTGAGCGGCGTGGTGGTCAACTTCGCCGTGTTCTGGGTCTGCCTCAACGGCATGGGCCTGGCCTCGGTGCGGTCGAACATCGTCGCGACGGTGATCGCGATCGCGACCAACTACCTGGGCTACCGCTACTGGCTCTACCGGGACCGCGACGCCGCCTCCCGCAAGCGGGAGATCACGCTCTTCCTGGTCTACAGCGGCATCGGCATGCTGATCGAGACCGGCGTCCTCGGCTTCTCGGTGTACGTGCTCGACCTGCGCTCGCACTACGAGCAGATCGGCGCCAAGGTGATCGGCCTCGCCGTGGCCACCGTGTTCCGCTTCGTCTCGTACCGCACCTGGGTGTTCAAGGCCGTGCCGGAGACCGTCGAGCTGCCCGCCCAGCAGTCGGTGGGCGCCGCCGCCGGCCAGGAGCTGGCCGCGCAGGCCGAGCTGATGCTGGCCACCGAGCGGATCCGGCTCGCCAAGGCCGAGTAGGCCCCGCGGTCCTCGCACCGCCCTCGTACCCCGCGCAGCCCCGGCGCGCCGAACCCGGCCGCCGGGGCTCGCCGCATCCCCGGCCGTATACCCCTGCCGGATCCTGCCGTGTCCCGGCCGGCCTCAGGCCCTCAGTCCTGGTGGCTGCGCCCGAGGAAGAGCGCGAACACCGCCGGCTTCAGCGAGAGCAGTTCGAGCCGCCCGCCGTCCGCCTCCGCGAGGTCGCGGGCGACGGCCAACCCGATGCCGGTGGAGTTGCGCCCGCTGACCGCGCGCTCGAACACCCGGTTGCCGAGGTCCGGCGGCACACCGGCGCCCTGGTCCTGGACCTCGACCACCACCGAGGTGCCGGAGGGCCGGATCCGCAGGGTGATCGTCCCGGCGCCGTGCATCAGCGAGTTCTCGATCAGGGTGGCCAGCACCTGGGCGACCGTCCCCGGGGTGCCGACCGCGGTGACCCCGTGCAGCCCCTCCAGGGAGAGCACCCGGCCCTGCTCCCGCAGCGTCGGGCCCCACTCCTCCACCTGCTGCTTGATCACCTCGTCCAGGTCGAAGGCGACGGCGGTGGGGCTGCGCGGGTCGCGCTGGGTGGTGAGCAGCCGCTGGACCACGTCGGTGAGCCGCTCGACCTGCTGGAGGGCGATGGTCGCCTCCTCCTTGACCGTCTCCGGCTCCTCGGCGAGGGCGGTGATCTCCTCCAGCCGCATGGAGAGCGCGGTGAGCGGGGTGCGCAGCTGGTGCGAGGCGTCGGCGGCGAGCCGGCGCTCGGCGGTGAGCATCCGGGCGATCCGCTCGGCACTGGTGTCCAGCACCTCGGCGACCCGGTCGAGCTCGGGCACCCCGTAGCGGCGGTCGCGCGGGCGCGGGTCGCCGGAGCCGAGCCGCTCGGCGGTCTCGGCGAGGTCGGTGAGCGGCCGGGCGAGCCGCTTGGCCTGCCAGACGGCGAGCGCCACCGCGGCCTGGACGGCCAGCAGGGCGACCACGCCGAGCAGCAACAGGTTGTTGGCGATCTCGTGGTCGACGTCCTCGCGGGACTGCTCGACGGTGACGGTCTCGCCGCTGTTGCCCCGCTCGACGGCCTTCAGCAGGTGGTTCCCGGCCGGGCGCTCGCCGGCGGAGACCACCGGCTGGCCGGGCACCTGCACCTCGACGTAGCTGCCCTCGGTGACCTGGCTCTCGAAGGCCCGCCCGGTGACCGGCTCGCCCGCGGCGAGCCGGCTCTCGACCAGGGCGAGCACCCGGACGGCGGCGGCGTCCACCCGGTCCTGGGCCGAGTTGACGATGGTCCGCTTCTCGACCAGGGCGAGCGGCACGCAGAACACCACGACGACCACCAGGACGACGCCCAGCAGCGAGTTGATCATCCTGCGCTTCACGCTGCCGCTCCCCGGGGTGTTCCGCCGCCGCGGGCCGAGGGCCCGGTCTCCGTCAGGGTCAATTCTTCTCGAACCGGAACCCCACGCCGCGCACGGTGGCGATGTAGCGCGGGTTGGCCGCGTCGTCGCCGAGCTTCTTGCGGAGCCAGGAGATGTGCATGTCCAGGGTCTTGGTGGAGGTCCACCACGTGGTGTCCCAGACCTGCCGCATGATCTCCTCGCGGGTGACCACCCGGCCGGCGTCCCGGACCAGGACGCGCAGCAGCTCGAACTCCTTGGCGGAGAGGGTGAGCTCCTCGTCGCCGAGCCAGGCGCGGTGGGACTCGATGTCGATCTTCACCCCGTGCGCGCCGGTGGTGAGCTGGTCGACGTTGCCGCGCCGGAGCAGGGCCCGGACGCGGGCGAGCAGTTCGGCCAGGCGGAAGGGCTTGGTGACGTAGTCGTCGGCACCGGCGTCCAGGCCGACCACGGTGTCCACCTCGTCCGCGCGGGCGGTGAGCACCAGGACGGGGCAGCTCTTGCCGTCGGCACGCAGGCGGCGGCAGACCTCCAGGCCGTCCATCTCGGGCAGGCCGAGGTCCAGGACGACGAGGTCGACCTCCTCGGTGAGGCCGGCGGCGAGTGCGGTCGGACCGTCCTCGCGGACGAGCACCTCATAGCCCTCGCGTCGCAGGGCCCGGGCGAGCGGTTCGGAGATCGCCGGATCGTCCTCGGCGAGCAGCACACAGGTCATGTGGTGATGGTAGTCCGCCGGGGTATCCCCGTACGCCCTGTGAGGTAGTTCACAGAGCGTGATCGTTATACAAGGCCGCAATCGGGCTCAACAGGGCGCAACAGACCGGCCCTTCGGTGAAGAATCGCCTGTTGGATCTTGAAACCGAAGGAAGACACGCCCATCTACCATCGATAGATCGGGCAGATTTGTCGCCAACTTTGCCATTCACATACCTGATTCAAGACTTTTGTCATCTGATAGAGCCAAATGTCGCCACGTAGAGTGGTTTGGTCCACGTCCGCCGCCCACCCCCCTACGCGGACGCTGTCAGGCAAGGAACCACTACTCATGGCGTCTAAGACCCTGGACACCGACGCGACGTCGGCATCTCCCAGCGGCAAGACCTTCCTCGGGCATCCCCGAGGTCTCGCCACGCTGTTCATGACCGAGATGTGGGAGCGCTTCTCCTACTACGGCATGCGCGCCCTGCTCATCTACTACCTGGTCTCCGGTGGCGCCGACGCCGCCGTCGGCAGCCAGGGCGGCGGCCTCGCCATGAAGGCGACGACGGCGACGGCGATCTACTCCGTCTACGTCTCGATGGTCTACCTCATGGCCTACCCGGGCGGCTGGTTCGGCGACCGGGTCTGGGGCGCCCGCAAGACCGTCGCCATCGCCGGGTTCGTGATCATGTCCGGCCACATCGCGCTGGCCGTCCCGGGCCAGGCGGCGTTCTTCCTCGGCCTGCTCCTGGTCGCGCTCGGTTCCGGGCTGCTGAAGGCCAACATCTCCACGATGGTCGGCCAGCTCTACAACGGCCCCGAGGACCCGCGCCGCGACGGTGGGTTCACCGTCTTCTACATGAGCATCAACCTCGGTGCCTTCGTCGCCCCGTTCGTCATCGGGACGATCGGCAAGGAGTACAACTGGCACCTGGGCTTCGGTCTGGCCGCGATCGGCATGGCCCTCGGCCTGACCCAGTTCCTGCTCGGCAGCCGCCACCTGAACCCGGTGAGCAGCGAGGTCCCCAACCCGCTGCTGCCCGAGGAGCGCAAGCGCCTGCTGAAGAAGGCCGGCCTGACGGTGCTCGGCGTCGCCGCCTTCTACGGCGTCGTGGCCGGCCTGGGCGTCTACACGCTGAACTGGGCCCTCGTCCCGCTGACCATCGCCGGTCTGCTGATCCCGATCACCGTGCTGACCCGGATCAAGCGCGACAAGGACCTGACCTCCGACGAACAGTCCAAGATGTCCGCGTACATCTGGTTCTTCGCCGCGGCCGCGATCTTCTGGATGATCTACGACCAGGGCGGGTCGACGCTCTCCCTGTTCGCGGACAAGAAGACCGCGGACTCCCTGTTCGGCCTCGGCTTCTCGGCCACCTGGTACCAGTCGCTGAACCCGCTGTTCGTGATGGCGTTCGCGCCGGTCTTCGCCTGGCTGTGGCTCTGGCTGTCCCGCCGGGACAAGGAGCCGAACACCATCGTGAAGTTCTCGATCGGCCTGCTCCTGGTCGGCGTCTCGTTCTTCGTCTTCATCATCCCGATGACCATGGCGGACAACGGCACCCTGGTCTCCCCGCTCTGGCTCGTCTCGATCTACCTGATCCAGACCATCGGTGAGCTCTGCCTCTCCCCGGTCGGCCTCTCGGTCACCACCAAGATGGCGCCGCGCAAGTACGCCTCCCAGATGATGGGCGTCTGGTTCCTCGCCGTCACCGCCGGTGACTGCACCACCAGCCTGCTCTCGCTGGCCGGCGTCAGCCTCAACGGCACCGGGATCATCGCGATGCAGGCGTCGCTCGCGGCCCTCGCCGGGTTCGCTATCTTCACCTACCGCAAGAAGGTCCAGGCCCTCATGGGCGACGTGCACTGACGCCCGTCCCCGCCCGCTCCGGGGCCGCCGTGGATTCCAGGATCCGCGGCGGCCCCGAGTGCTTTTCCCGCTCGACAGGAGCCCGTCGGCCGTGCCTATGGTGCCCGGCATGACGACCCCCTCCTTACCCCGCCAGCTGGCCCGCACCCGGCGCTTCACCCTGGGCGTCCCCACCCGGCCCGAGCCCTCGGCGGACGGCGCCACCGTGCTCTTCCTGCGCGGCCGCTCCGGCACCGACCCGCTCGCCTGCCTCTGGGCCCTGGACACCGCCACCGGCCAGGAACGGCTGCTCGCCGACCCGGCCGCGCTGGGCGCCGACGAGGGCATCGCCGCGTACAGCACCGACGCCACCGGCACGCTCGCCGCCTTCGCCCTGGACGGCGCCCTGTGGCTGGCCGACACCGCCGCCGGCACCGTCCGCGCCGTCCCCGTCCCCGGCCCGCCGCAGGACCCCAGGCTCGACCCGACCGGCCGCCGGATCGCCTACGTCCGCGGCGGCGCCCTGCGGGTGGTCGGCGTCGACGGCACCGACGACCGCCCGCTCGCCGAACCCGAGGCCGAGGACGTCTCCTACGGGCTCGCCGAGTACGTCGCCGCCGAGGAGATGCACCGCGACCGCGGCCACTGGTGGTCCCCCGACGGCACCGCACTGCTGGTCGCCCGGGTCGACGACCGCCCGCTCGCCCGGCTCTTCCCGGCCGACCCCGCCGACCCGCACCGCCCGCCGCGCGCCGTCCGCTACCCGCTCGCCGGCACCGCCAACGCCGAGGTCTCGCTGCGGCTGCTCGGCCTCGACGGCAGCGACACCGAGGTCCGCTGGGACCGCGCCGCCTTCGAGTACCTGACCGCCGCCGGCTGGGACGGCCACGGCCCGTACGCCGCCGTGCAGAGCCGCGACCAGCGCACCGTCCTTGTGGTGGCCGTCGAGCCGGACGGCACCACCCGGCCGCTCGCCGAGCGCCGGGACGCCCACTGGGTCGAGCTGCTGCCCGGCCTGCCCGCCCGCACCGCGGGCGGCGCCCTGGTGGACACCGCCGACCTCGGCGACACCCGGCACCTGACCGTCGACGGCGAACCGGTCACCCCGCCCGGGCTCCAGCTGCGCGCGGTGCTCGGCACGGAGGGCGAGCAGGTGCTGTTCACCGCCTCCGAGGAGCCCACCGAGACCCACCTCTGGACGTACGGACCGGACGGCGGCATCCGTCGGCTGAGCGACGGCCCCGGGCTGCACACCGGCGTGCGGCGCGGCGGCACGCTGGTGCTCACCACCCGCACCCCGGGACACCCCGGCGGCTTCACAACCGCTCTGCGGGAGGGCTCGGCACCCCGCCCGCTCACCTCGTACGCCGAGCCGCCCGTCGTCACTGCCGCGCCCGAGCTGCTCAGGCTCGGCCCACACGCCCTGCGCGCCACGCTCTTCCTCCCCGCCGGCCACCGCCCCGGGGACGGCCCGCTGCCCGTCCTGCTCGACCCGTACGGCGGGCCCGCGACGCAGAAGGCCACCACCGGCGGCCTCTGGTGGGACCAGGTCTCCCAGTGGTTCGCCGACCAGGGCTTCGCGGTGCTCGTGGTGGACGGCCGGGGCACCCCCGGCCGCGGGCCGCGCTGGGAGAAGGCCGTGTACGGCGACAAGGCGACGCTCCCGCTGGCGGACCAGGTCGAGGGCCTGCGGGCGGCCGCCCGGCTGCGGCCCGGGCTGCTCGACCTCGACCGGGTCGGCATCCGCGGCTGGTCCTACGGCGGCTACCTCGCCGCCCTCGCCGTATTGAGGCGCCCGGACGTCTTCCACGCCGCCTCCGCCGGAGCCGCCCCCACCGACTGGCGGTTCTACGACACCCACTGGCAGGAGCGCTTCCTCGGCCACCCCGACGAGCACCCCGAGCACTACGACAGCGGCTCGCTGATCGCCGAGGCGCCGAAGCTGCGCCGCCCGCTGCTGCTGATCCAGGGCCTCGCCGACGACAACGTCTACCCCGCCCACACCCTGCGGCTCTCCGCCGCCCTCCTCGCCGCCGGCCGCCCGCACGAGGTCCTCCCCCTACGCGCCACCGGCCACCGGCCCACCGACGAGGCGGTGGTGGAAAACCTGCTGCACCACGAACTGCACTTCCTGCGCCGCTCGTTGGGAATGAAGTGATCAGCACCGCGCCACCGAACGCCTGCCCAGCGAACGGGCCGGTGCCCATGATCAGGGAGGCATGTGATGCCGTCGAGCGTGCCCGGCTTCGCTGAGCTGCTTGAGCAGTGCCGGCGGTCCGCCGTCCATCTGGAGCTGCGGGACTCGTACGCCCCGACGGATCGGTTCGAGGCCTGGCAGCGCGGTGAGCGGATCAACTGGGAGGACCAGGCGTCCTGGTGGCATCCCTATGACCAGTTGATCACGGACGCCGTGGCGCGGGGCGTGGTCATTCGCCGAGCCCGGGTGGTCTCCGAGCCCGTGTCCGAGTACATCCGGTGGGAGCACTACGTCACCCACGCCAACGTCACGGCCGGCGAGCAGGTCCGCTGGCTGCCACGGCGGCAGGCCACGAGCATCCCCCTGCCCGGGAACGACTTCTGGCTGTTCGACAGTGCGCTGCTTCGAGTGCACCACTTCTCCGGGGACGGCGCCGTGGTCGAGGACGAGATCACAACAGACCCGGACACCGTAAAGCTGTGCACCACCGCGTTCGAAGCAGTCTGGGAGCGAGCGCTCCCGCACCATCTGTACGAGATCTGACGAAGACCGGCTCCATGCCCGCGAGGCCCTCGCCCTGGGTGGGCGAGGGCCTTCGCGTGTTTCAGTACTGCTCGTCGCGCGCCTCGGGGCAGGGCATCCTGAGGGTCGCGAGGACGCCGAGGGCGAGGAGGCCTGCGCCGATGAAGAACCTCACGGCTGCCCTCCCTCGTCGTCATCGTCCAGGTCCCGGAGCAGGCGGAGGAGGTTGAGCAAAGTGCTCACCGGAGCGTTCCCGAAGTCGATCAGGATGCGTCCGTCGATGGTGGTCTCACCCGGCGAGGCGGACCCCCAGAGGAGCCCGTGCGGCAGGCCGCGCCTGTGCAACTCGCCCAGGAGGGCCATGAGGTGGGGTTTGGTGTAGTCACGCATCCGGGGGTCCTCCGGCAGGACGGGGTAGCCGGTCACGCGCGGCAGTCCAGCTCGTACCAGATGGCCTTGCCGCGCTTCTGCGGGTCGACGCCCCAGCGGTGGGTGAGGCCCTCCACGAGTTGGAGGCCCCGGCCGGACTCGGCGGAGTCGGCGGGGGTTCGCCGCCGGGGGAGGGCGTCGCTCTCGTCGGAGACGGTGACCCGGAGGGTGCGGCCGAGGACGGAGAACCAGACGACGGGCGCGGGGGTGTCGCCGTGCCGCCAGGCGTTGACGACGAGCTCCATCAGGGCGAGTTCGGCGTTGAAGATGCTGTCGGCGTCCCAGCCGCCGCTACGGGTCATCGCGTCCCGCAGGGCCTGGCGGGAGAGGGTGAGCGAGGGGGTGTTACGGGTGCACACGGGAACCTCCGTGAGGCTGTGGCGTGGGGAGGGGGATGACGGTCGTCGCCGTGAGCCAGGCCGGGGCGGCGGTTGCTCTTCGGCGTGCGGGCAGCAGGCGCCTACTGCCTTGGATGCAGGCCTTACTGACGATCCGTCGGATCAAGCTGTGAACGACGATAGCGCATCCGCTCTTTAATTAAATTCGAACGAGAGAAGTGTCCTCCCATCGGGGGACGCGCTTCGCCGAGCCCGGATGGATCCACCGGCAACCGGCGCGGCACACTGGCCTCTGCACCTGTTGAGAGGACGCCATGGCCCTTCGAGTCCCCACCCTCCGTCAGCGGCGCCTCGGCGCCGAACTGCGGAGGATGAGAGAGCAAGCCGGCTTCGGCGGCAGCCACCTTGCCCGTCTGCTTGGGGTGACTGCTGCCTTGGTGAGTCAGATGGAGAATGGGAAGTCGGCTGTCAGCGAGGAACGTCTGCGTGAGATCGCGGCGGCCTGCGCGTGTGGCAACGAGCCCCTGATCGCCGCGCTCGCTGACATGACCCGGGAGCGAGAAACTGGCTGGTGGGAGGAGTACAGCCCGAGTCTGACCAGCGACCTGCTCGATGTGGCGGCGATCGAGGCCCATGCCCGGCGGATCGCCACCTACTCGATCACCTTCCTGCCCGGACTGCTTCAAACTCCCGCCTACGCCGCTTCGGTGTTCGCCCGTGCGATCCCGCCATTGCCGCAGGCTGATGTCGATCTCCGCCTCGCCTTCCGCCTGCGGAGGCAGCAGATCATCCGCAACGACGCTACGCCCTACACTGCGTTCATCCATGAAGCCTCACTGCGGATGCAGTTCAGCGGGCCAGAGGCACTTGCCGAGCAACTCGGCGCCCTCATTGACCGTTCCGAGAGCCCTGGCATCTCAGTTCGGGTCGTGCCGTTTAAGATCGAATCGCTGCCCGGCCCCAGCGAGAACTTCGTCTATATCGCCGGTCCGGTGCCCGAGTTGGACACAGTGCAGATCGACATCAGCTTCGGGTGTCCGCTCTTCGATGCACCCTCCGACCTTGCAAGCTACCGCGAGATCCTCGATCGAATGGCGTCCGTAGCCCTCTCCGAAGATGACTCGCGCGACTTCATCCGATCCATCAAGAAGGAGATAGAGGGCAATCATGAGTAGCCCCGCATGGCAGAAGTCCAGTTACTCCGGCTCCAGCAACGCATGCGTTGAGGTCCGGGCTGCCGACGGGGTAGTTGAGCTCCGGGAGTCCGATGAGGGAGACGTCATCGTCCGCACCACGTCCCTCAAGTTCGCCACGTTCCTCCAGGGCGCCAAGGCCGGCGAGTTCGACCACCTCACCGCCACCCCCTGAGCAGCACGTCGCCCCGTCGAGCCGGTGCCCGACGGGGCGACGCGAACCCACCGTTCAGACCTCCCGAACGCCCGGCCGGTAGGCCAGGTGGACGTGCGACGGCGTGTCCAGCGCGGCTGTTCTCGTAGTCGAAGTGATGGTCGCTTGCAGTACCTGAACGCGCAGGAAATCGGCCCACCCGACCTCCTGCGCGAGGCGAACGGTTCGGTCCGGTTGTGGGCGGGCCCACCCCAGCGGACCCGCCGGTCGTACTTGCCGGCCGGCTCGAAGAGTCAGGGCACGAGACTGCTGAGCACGAAGGATCAGGCACGACGTGCCGTGGTCGTCCATTCATCGGGGTCAGGACCCGAGTAGGCAGACGAGCGGAAGGTGCGACGGAAAGCCTCGGGGCCGTGCCGCTGATCGAGCCAGCTCGAAAGGCCGAACAGATTGCCGCTGATCACCGCCGCGATGATCAGCGCATGCAGCGTGTCCGCCTCCGGGCCGCCCATGTCGGCGAGGAAGCGCTGGTAGCGAGCGCCGACGCCGTGCTCATATCCGGCCATGGCCAGGTGGAAGCGGGTGGCAACACCAGGCTCTGCGTGGTCGAAATCGCTCGGCTCCAGCCGTCCCGTGGTGTCGCGGAACGCCAGGCGATCGGCCGCCGCGATGCGTTCGGCCAGGCCGAGACGGTCGGCCACCGCAGCGGAGATCATCCGGGCCTCCCGATCCGTGGCCCCCTCCATCACGATGCCGAGATTCCGCGTCGACGAAGCATCGCTCCTGTCCTGGGACGAGTACGTCCGGCCGTGCTGGTCGCGGCGGTTGATGCCGTAACGGCTCCGGATCACTTGCTCGCCTTGGAGCCGGTACTCCCGGAACGACCCCCAGTGCAGGCAGTCGTGCGCGTAGCTACGGAGGAGGTCGAGCGCCACCAGTTCCGGTGCCGCCGGTCGGGGATCGTTCAGCCGCCCGTACCTCGTGACCACGGACGCCAGTTGCACATGCCGGTACCCCTGGTTCGGATGGTGGAAGCCGCCGAACGCGTCGGGCCGGGTCGAGCGCACCCCCACCCACACCCGGTCAGTCGGCAGCAGTCGACTCAGCCCCAATTCCCCGTAGCGGTCGGCCAGAAGGGCAGCACCCTGTCGAAAGACTTCGCGGGCCGACTCGTCGGACGATGTGTCGACCACCCAGTGCAACAGTGAGAACGTGATGTGCGGATGGGCCCGGTCGAGCGCTGCCGTCGCCCGTCGCGCGGCCAGCAGGTGAGCCAACTCGGCCCGCTCGGCGGGGTCTCCGGACAGGTGCTCGTTCGGCGCCAGGCAGGAGGGGGTGAGTGATCGACCAAGGGTCAGTACGGCCGACGACTGATCAGTCGCCGATGTGATTCCTGCACTCCCCCGGGGAGTTCGTCCGGCGAGAACCATCGAGCCTCCAGGATCTCGAACGAAGCCGCCCTGACCTGCCCAGTGACGTACAGGGCCTCGTAGGCGACTTCGACACGCAGTTTGTAGCCGCTCTTCAGGTGCGCCAGCTCGCACACCTTCACCGTGAGTCCGGTTTCCTCCCGGACCTCACGCACGATCGTGTCCTCGAAGCTCTCGCCCTTGTCGGCGTAGCCGGTCGGCAGACCCCACTGCCGGCCCTCCGGCCACATCCGGTGCTTCAGCAGCAGCACACGGCCGTCCTGGTCGCGGACGATGCCCGTCACCCCGACCATGAACTTCGAGTGCCACAGCCACAGCACGCGCCACTGCATCGGGCCGCGGATGATCCGCCAGAGCTTCGCAGCGATCTTCTTCATGGGTTCGCCCTTTCGTTGACGGGGTCCCGCGCGCCGCTCGCGCGGGCCCACGATCCCGCAACCGGCACCGCCGACACCAAATCCGCGATTATCAGACCGATCGGGATGATGTCAGCGGAGACGCTGGTACCGCACGGGAGAGCAGCCGCAAGGCGAGGAGTCCACAGTAAGGGGACCGAAAGGGGAGGAAGGCGATTATTCCCGTGCGCGACTAAAGACCGCCGAGGAAGAGGGCCGACCACTCAGCCAGCTTCTCTCGGGCTTCCTCACCGAACAGTGCATAACCTTCGTACATGGCGAACGCGTCCCGGTACGCCTTGATGTCCCGCCGGTCCCGGAGCGTGATGATTCCGGTCTCCGTCTCGACCGTGGCAAGGCTGCTGTCGTACACCGTGAAGGTGTTCAGCGGGCTCTCCGGGATGTGCTTCCCGAGTG
Organism: Kitasatospora sp. SC0581; assembly: GCF_048159585.1. Lineage (NCBI taxonomy): Bacteria > Bacillati > Actinomycetota > Actinomycetes > Kitasatosporales > Streptomycetaceae > Kitasatospora > Kitasatospora sp. SC0581. Next base: position 16,942 of record NZ_JBLRWA010000003.1, read on the forward strand.
GAATCACGCCGAGCCGGACGTTCGGGAGCCTGGAAACGGAGACGAGTCGTTCGATCTGCATGACCATGGCCCGAGGCGGCAGGAGCGCCCACCGGGCAGCCTGCTCGGTGAGTACGAAGGTGAAGGCCTTCGACTCGTCGTACAGGACGGTCTGGCGCTCCAGTTTCTTCATGGCGGCCCTGCTGGTGTCTCCCGGCACATGGGCGAGGCTCGCTCGCACGTACTCGGGCGAGGCGAGCAGCGTGTTGAGCATCGAGATCAGGAAGTAGCGGATCTCGCTGGAGGACTGGTCGAGCGCCGCGAGCTCGGCTTGCTTCCTCTCCAGGCCCTTCTTCCTCAGAGCGCGGATGTCCTGCCACTCGGTATTCGCCACACGGGCCAGGTCGAACACCTGTCGCGCCAACTCGGCCGGCACTTCGAGGGCCCGCAGGATCAGCTCCACGTCCACCAGGGACGGCACGGTCCTGCCTGTTTCGATCTTGCTGATCTTCGACTGCGTCATGCCGCAACGCCGAGCAAGCCGGTCTCCTGCGAGACCGGCTTGAACCCGTAGTTCCCTCAATGCCTTTGCCAGGTCACTTCTACTGTGCCCCAGCTCTTCCGGGTCTATTGCCACCCGTGCTCTTCCACATAGTCCACGAAGGGCACCGACTCGGCCACAGCGATCCGCCGCCATTCCCGGTACTTCTCGACGTCGTCCTCGACAAGCACGCGGTTGATCTGCGTTCCGTCGAGCTCGTAGTTCATCAGGACCACGGTCGAATCGTCGAATGCCCAGAAGTCCTGAGCCGGAAGGCCCGGGTTCGGCCTGTCGGTCAGGTCGAGAATGTAGATGTCCTCACCGGCCCTGGCATGCGGCGCGTAGTACATAAACTCGTACCGCAGGTAGTCGCTCAGCGGCCGGGTGACGATGTGTACGCGCTGAACCGTACGACCGGCCGCGGTATGGGCCCTGAGCTTGTCAGTCCAGCCGGACGTGTAGGTACCGGGGTCGATCCGGTACCCGTTCAGGAACTCCTCGATCTCTTCCGCCTCCCCCGCGACCTTGTAAGCGGGCAGGGTCTCAAGCCGGAACGCCGACCGCGAGAAACCGTGCAGAAGCCTCTGCCAGTCCTCACCATCCAAGAACACGAATGGCCTCCTTCACAACATGCTCGGGCAGCTCCACGGCGCCTTCGTGTACCGGCACCGCCAGCTCCGCGTACTGGTCCCCCTGGAAGACGAGGGTGCCCCGGTCGGTGCGGTAGACGTTCGGGCAGTCTCCTTCCTTGCAGTCTCCGACGCCGACACCCGTGAGCCGCTGGTGAGCCATGCCAACCCCCTTCAGCTCGGCCCGGATTGGACCGCCTGGGCGAGACGCTATGGACTGGCCGCGCGTCCTGTCCACACGGTTCGGGCAGTATTCCCGTCCTGGACTAATGATCACGGCCCCGCTCGGAAGCGCTGCCGTGCCCCGGCCGAGGACCCGCCCGCCCTGGCGACCGCGGACGGACACGTCGGCACGTGTACCGGCCCCCGCCACGTGATCGCCCGTTCGGACCGCGAAGTCCGTGAGGCCCCCGCCAAGGCCGGCGAGTTCGACCACCGCACCGTCACCCCCTGAACAGCACGTCGCCCCGTCGAGCAGCTGCTCGACGGGGCGACGCGAACCCACCGCTCAGACCTCGCGGACGCCCGCGCGCCAGACCGCGGCCGTCAGCGGCACGCCCGGGCGGTAGGCCAGGTGGACGTGCGAGGGGGCGTCCAGCAGGAGCAGGTCCGCGCGGGCACCGGGGGCGATCACCCCCACGTCACTGCGCCGGAGGGCGCGGGCGCCGCCCGCGGTGGCCGCCCAGACCGCCTCGTCCGGGGTCATGCCCATCTCGCGCACCGCCACGGCAATACAGAACGCCATCGAACTGGTGAAGCTGGAACCGGGGTTGCAGTCGGTGGACAGCGCCACCACCGCGCCCGCGTCCAGCAGCCGGCGCCCGCTCGGGTACTCGGCCCGGGTGGAGAACTCCGCCCCCGGCAGCAGCGTCGCGACCGTCGCCGACCCCGCCAGCGCCGCCACGTCCTCGTCCGTCAGGTGGGTGCAGTGGTCCGCCGAGGCGGCCCCCAGCTCCACCGCCAGCTGCACGCCCGGCCCGTACGTGAGCTGGTTGGCGTGCACGCGCGGCGTGAGGCCCTTCTCGATCCCCGCCGTCAGGACGGCCCGCGCCTGGTCCCCGTCGAAGGCGCCCTTCTCGCAGAACACGTCCACCCAACGGGCGTGCGGGGCACAGGCGTCCAGCATCTCGCCGGTCACCAGCTCCACGTACCCCGCCGGGTCCTCGGCGTACTCCGGCGCCACCACGTGCGCGCCCAGGTACGTCGTCTCCGGGGTGTACCCGGCGGCGATCCGCAGCGCCCGGGCCTCGTCCTCGACCGTCAGCCCGTAGCCGGACTTGCACTCGATGGTGGTGGTGCCCTGCCGCACCGCTTCCCGGACGAACCGGGCCAGGTTGGCCTCCAGTTCGGCATCCGAAGCGGCCCGCGTGGCCGCCACCGTGGTCCGGATGCCGCCCGCCGAGTACGCCTGCCCGGACATCCGGGCGTTGAACTCGGCCGTACGGTCCCCCGCGAACACCAGGTGGGCGTGCGAGTCGACGAAGCCGGGCAGCAGCGCCCGGCCCCCGGCGTCGAAGCGCTCGTCCGCCGCCGGGGCCTGCGCGGCCGGGCCGACCCAGGCGACGGTGCCGCCGTCGACCACCACGGCCGCGTCGGTGAGCAGGCCGAGCGGCCCGGCGCCCTGCCCGGGGTCGTTGGTGACCAGGCTGCCGATGCCCGTGATCAGGGTGGTCGTGGTGCTCAAGACAACGCCTTCCGAAGGGGGTTGAACGGGGGTCAGTAGTCCAGTGCGCGGATCGCGGAGCGCAGCGCACCCGGCACGTCGTCCACCAGCAGGTGTACGCCGTCCCGGACGACGTGCCGGCCGCCGACCACCAGGTGCCGCACGTCCGCCGCCGAGGCCGCGAAGACAGCGATCTCGGCGCCCAGCCGGGGCGGCGGGCCCGCCGTACGGACGGTGTCCAGCGCGATCACCGTGAAGTCGGCGAGCGCCCCGGCCTCGATCCGTCCGGCCTCCGGCCAGCCGAGCGAGGCGTGCCCGTCCTCGGTGCCGGCCCGCAGCAGCGCGTTCGCCGTCCAGTGGCCGCGCGTCCGCGTCCGCAGCCGCTCGTCCAGCTCCAGCGCGCGGGCCTCCTCGAACGGGTCGATCACCGCGTGGCTGTCGCTGCCCAGGGTGATCGGGGAGCCCGCCGAGGCGAGCCGGCGGGCCGGGCCGATGCCGTCCGCGAGGTCCCGCTCGGTGGTGGGGCACATGCAGACCGTGGTGGAGGAGTCGGTGAGGAGCCTGACGTCCTCGTCGGTCAGGTGGGTGGCGTGCACGGCCGAGGTGCGCGGGCCGAGCGCGCCGTGGTCGGCGAGCAGCCGGGTCGGGGTGACGCCGTGCGCGGCCAGGCAGGCGTCGTTCTCGGCGGTCTGCTCGGACAGGTGGACGTGCAGCGGCGCCCCACGCACCGCCGACCAGTGCGCGACGGTGTCCAGCTGCTCGGCCGGGACGGCCCGCACCGAGTGGATGGCGGCACCGATCCGGGCGTGCTCGCGCGGCTTGAGCGCGTCCGCCCGGGCGGCCCAGGCCTCGGCGTCGCCGTCGCTGAACCGCAGCTGCGGGTGGGTCGGCTCGGCGCCGAAGCCGGAGGACAGGTAGCAGGTGTCCAGCAGGGTGATCCGGATGCCGGCCCGGGCGGCGGCCTCGATCAGCGCCTCGCCCATCGCGTTCGGGTCGGCGTAGCGGGCGCCGCCGGGCGCGTGGTGCAGGTAGTGGAACTCGCCGACGGCGGTGACGCCGGCCAGCGCCATCTCGGCGTAGACGGCGGTGGCGAGCGCCAGGTAGCGGTCCGGGTCCAGCGCGCCGGCGAACCGGTACATGGTGTCGCGCCAGGTCCAGAAGGTGCCGGAGCCGACCTGGACGTGCCCGCGCAGCGCCCGGTGGAAGGCGTGCGAGTGGGCGTTCGCCTGGCCGGGCAGCAGCAGCCCCTCCAGCCGGACGGCGCCGGGTGGGCAGGGGCCGCTGTCCGGGACGACGGCGGCGATCGTCCCGCCGGGGCCGGTGGTGATCAGCACGTCCCGCTCGACCACCGGCCCGTTGTCGTGCGGCAGCCAGGCGTACTGGGCCCAGTACGCCACGGGGCTCGACGGGGTCACTGACACGCCAGGTCCTCCAGTACGTCGGCGAGGGCGGCGACCCCGGCCAGGCAGTCGGCCTGCTCGGCGTGCTCGGCCGGGGAGTGGGAGACGCCGGTGGGGTTGCGCACGAACAGCATGGCGGTCGGGATCGCCGAAGCCAGGATGCCGGCGTCGTGTCCCGCGCCGGTGGGCAGCACCGGGGCGTCCAGCAGCTTGGCCAGCCGGTCGCGCAGCGGCCCGTCGAAGTCCACCACCGGGGTGTAGGACTCGCGGGTCAGCTCGACCCGGACGCCGTCGCGCTCGCCGCGCTCGGCGGCGGCCCGCTCGATCGCCTCGACCAGCTCGGTGAGGGTGCGCTCGTCGGCCGCCCGGGAGTCCAGCCAGCCGCGCACCAGCGAGGCGATCGCGTTGGTGCCGTTGGGCTCGACCGCGACCTTGCCGAAGGTGGCCCGCGCGCCCGCCTGCTTCGCCTTCTTGCGGGCCGCCAGCACGGTGTTGGCGTAGGTCAGCATCGGGTCGCGGCGGTCCTCGATCCGGGTGGTGCCGGCGTGGTTGGCCTCGCCGTGGAAGTCGAACCGCCAGCGGCCGTGCGGCCAGATCGCCCCGGCCACACCGACCGGCTGCCCCTCGGCGAGGCAGCGGCCCTGCTCGACGTGCAGCTCGACGAAGGCGCCGATCCGGGCCAGCCGGTCCTCGTCCGCGCCGATCGCGGTGGGGTCGTAGCCGGCCTTCTCCATCGCGTCGGGCAGCCGGACGCCGTCGGCGTCGCGCAGCCCGTACGCCTGCTCCGGGGAGAGCACCCCGGCGGTCAGCCGGGAGCCGATGCAGGCCACGCCGAACCGGGCGCCCTCCTCGTCGCCGAAGTTGACGATCGCCAGGGGCCTGGTGAACTCCGCGCCGCGGGAGCGCAGTTCGTCCAGCGCGGCGAAGGAGGAGACCACGCCGAGCGGGCCGTCGAAGGCGCCGCCGTCCGGGACGGAGTCCAGGTGCGAGCCGGTGACGACCGCGCCGCCGGCGGTCGGATCGCCCAGCCAGGCCCACTGGTTGCCGTTGCGGTCCAGCTCGTACGCCAGGCCGCGACTGCGGGCCTGCTGCTCGAACCAGGCGCGGCACTCGGCGTCGGCGGAGTTCCAGGCGAAGCGGCGGTAGCCGCCGGAGGCGGCGGAGCGGCCCACGGGGAGCAGCTCCGCCCACATCTCTTCGAACGACGGGACCGTCACAGCTCGCCCATCGGGACGCGGACACCGCGCTCGGCGGCGACCTCGGTGGCCCGGTCGTAGCCGGCGTCCACGTGCCGGATGACGCCCATGCCCGGGTCGTTGGTGAGCACCCGGCGGATCTTCTCCCCGGCCAGCGCGGTGCCGTCGGCAACGGTGACCTGGCCGGCGTGGATCGAGCGGCCGATGCCGACGCCGCCGCCGTGGTGGATGGAGACCCACGAGGCGCCCGAGGCGACGTTGACCATGGCGTTGAGCAGCGGCCAGTCGGCGATCGCGTCGGAGCCGTCCAGCATCGCCTCGGTCTCCCGGTACGGGGAGGCCACCGAGCCGCAGTCCAGGTGGTCGCGGCCGATGACGATCGGGGCGGACAACTCACCGGAGGCGACCATGTCGTTGAAGCGCTCGCCGGCCTTGTCGCGCTCGCCGTAGCCGAGCCAGCAGATGCGCGCCGGCAGGCCCTGGAAGTGCACCTTCTCCTGGGCCAGCTTGATCCAGCGGGCCAGCGACTCGTTCTCCGGGAAGAGGTCGAGGACGGCCTTGTCGGTCTTGTGGATGTCCTGCGGGTCCCCGGACAGCGCCGCCCAGCGGAACGGGCCCTTGCCCTCGCAGAACAGCGGGCGGATGTACGCCGGGACGAAGCCGGGGAAGGCGAACGCGCGGTCGTACCCGGCCAGTTGGGCCTCGCCGCGGATCGAGTTGCCGTAGTCGAAGACCTCGGCGCCGCGGTCCAGGAAGCCGACCATCGCCTCGACGTGCGCGGCCATCGACTCGCGGGCCCGCTGGGTGAACTCGGCGGGCTTGGCGGCGGCGTAGTCCGCCATGTCCTCGAAGGCGACGCCGACCGGCAGGTAGGCCAGCGGGTCGTGGGCGCTGGTCTGGTCGGTGACGATGTCGATCGGCGCGTCCATCGCGAGCAGCTGCGGGACCAGCTCGGCGGCGTTGCCCAGCACGCCGATGGAGAGCGGCTGCTTCTTGTCGCGGGCGGCGGTGGCCAGCTCCAGCGCGTGGGAGAGGTCCTTGGCCTCGACGTCCAGGTAGCGGTGCTCGATCCGGCGGGCGATCCGGGACGGGTCGCAGTCGATACAGATCGCCACGCCGCCGTTCATGGTGACGGCCAGCGGCTGGGCGCCGCCCATCCCGCCGAGGCCGGCGGTGAGGGTGATGGTGCCCTCCAGCGAGCCGTTGTAGCGCTTGCCGGCGACGGCCGCGAAGGTCTCGTAGGTGCCCTGGAGGATGCCCTGGGTGCCGATGTAGATCCACGAGCCGGCGGTCATCTGCCCGTACATGGTGAGCCCGAGGCTCTCCAGCCGGCGGAACTCCTCCCAGTTGGCCCAGTCGCCGACCAGGTTGGAGTTGGCGATCAGCACCCGCGGCGCCCACTCGTGGGTCTGCATCACGCCGACCGGCCGGCCGGACTGGACGAGCATGGTCTCGTCCTGCTTCAGCCCCTCCAGCGTCCGCACCATGGCGTCGAAGGACCGCCAGTCCCGCGCCGCCTTGCCCGTCCCGCCGTACACCACCAGCTTCGACGGGTGCTCGGCCACCTCCGGGTCGAGGTTGTTCATCAGCATCCGCAGGGCGGCCTCCTGCTGCCACCCCTGCGCCGTCAGCCCCGTCCCCCGCGCCGCGCGCACCTCTCGCGGCCCGCTCGCCTGCTGCTGCACCATAGTCACGGCCTCCCTGCGGATGGATTCATTCAAGCTATGTTCGATTGAATATAACTAAACAGTCGGCTTTCGACCAGACCCCGAAGGCATCCGATCAGCCCCGGCACCGGCCCACTTGGCGCGCTAGCCTGAACCCGGCGGACACCAGCCACTCGGCCCAGCACCAGAGAGCGGAGGACACGATGACGGCCATCACCGTGCGGCCCGGCAGACTCCGGGATGCGGCGGAGGAGATCGAGGAGAGCACGGGACTTCGCGTCCAGATCATCGGAGGAACCCTGGTGATGTCCCCGACCCCTCGCGGCAAGCACGCGGGAACCGTCCGACGGCTGCGCATCCAGCTGGACCCCCGACTGCCCGCCGACCTGGGCGCCTACGAGGTGTCGTCCATCTACATGCCGGGCAACGACGAGGACTACGCCACGCCCGACCTGATCGTCCTCCCCGTCGACTGGGAGAACGACGACCGGTGGCTCGCCGACCCCCACGAGGCGGCCCTCGTCGTCGAGGTGATCTCCAACTCGGAGGGTGTGAAGGCCGTCTCCACCAAGACGGACTGGTACGCGAGCGCCGGCGCCCCGGCCCTGCTCGCACTCGACCCTCGCAACGGCACCTGGGCACTCCACACCCACCCCCGCGACGGGGCGTACCAGGGCATCCTGCTCGGCAAGTACGGCGAGCCCGTCCCGCTGCCCGCACCGCTGCCCGCCGAGCTGGACACCTCCGGCCTTCCGCTGTACGCGCCGCGCGCCTGAGTCACGCCGCGGCGTCGCCGCCGTCCCAGTCGATGCCGATCTCGGCGAGCCAGCGGCGGTCGTCGGCGTCGGGGGTGGGCGGGGAGGGCGGGCGGGGGATGTTCTGGACGGGGCCGAGGCCGTACTTCTCGGCGGCCGCGGCGGCGCGGGCGTCGGGTTCGATGACGCCGACGTGGACGGCGGACTCGTCGCCCGGGTCGAGGACGGTCAGTTCGGGTTCGGGCAGGCGCCGCAGGGTGACGCGGCGTCCGCAGGTGGGGCAGGACCATTCGTCGGCACCCGAGGAGAGGCGGGCGACGAACTTCATCTCGTGGATCACGCGCATGGGCGGCACCCCCTGCAGGGGGGATGCCCGGGTTCGTGGCGGCTACTCCCCCGCCGCCGCGGGCCGCGGTTATTCCAGGAAGAGTCCGCGCGCCGCCGCCGACTGCTCGATCGCCTCCAACCGGGCCTCCGCGCCCGGGAGTTCGTCGCACATGGACTGCAGCAGCACCCGGCCGAGCATCATCGGCGCGCACGCGGTGTCGAAGACCAGCCCGGTGCCGACGGCGGCCGGCAGCATCAGGTCGGACAGCTTGGCGACCGGCGCGAAGGCGCTGTCGGCGACGGTGAGCACCGTCAGCCCGCACTCGCGGGCCACCGTCAGCGCGTCCATCAGCTCCCGCGGGTAGCGCGGCAGGGCGAAGCAGAGCAGCGCGCTGGCACCGGCCGCCCGGGCCTGCTCCAGCCGGTCGGCGAGCATGCTGCCGCCCTCGTCCAGCAGCCGGATGTCCGGGTGCACCTTGGACGCGAAGTAGGCGAAGCCGCGCGCCTGCGCCGAGGCGGCCCGCAGGCCGAGCACCGGCAGCGGGCGGGAGGCGGCGAGCAGCCGGGCGGCCCGGATGATCGGCTCCGGGTCGGCGAGGAGTTCGGCGAGGTGGCGCAGGTGGGCGATCTCGGCGAGGACGGCCTGCTGGTGCTCGTTGCGCACCGCGTCGTCCGGGGTCTCCGGCGCGGCCGGTTCGCCGCCGCCGAGTTCGCGCAGCTGTTTGCGCAGCGCCGGGTAGCCGTCGTAGCCGAGCGCGACCGCGAAGCGGGTGACGGACGGCTGGCTGACGCCCGCGAGTTCGGCGACCTCCACGCTGGACAGGAACGGCGCCTCGGTGGCGTGCCGCACCAGCGAGTGGGCGATCCGGCGCTGGGTCGGCGTCAGCCGGTGCCCCTCGAAGAGCTGGAGCAGCCGGGCGGAGGGGCCGACGCTGCCGGCCTCGTCGGTGGCGGTCATCAGCGGTACCTCCGGGTGCGTGCGGTTCGGACGACGACTGTGCAGGAGCGGGCGGCGCCTGGCAAAGACGTCTCGTACGGCGGGACGTCCGGTGGGACGCCCCGCGGGTCGGACGGCCCGGCGGTGGTCCGGGCCGGGTGGGCCGGGGTCGGACAAACCCGGGCCGGGGTCGGACAAACCTGAGCCGGGGTCGGACAAACCCGGGCCGGGGTCGGACAAACCCGGGCCGGGGCGGGGCAACCCTGATTTCTCCCTGAGCCCGCCCGGATTCCTCCCGCGAACGGATGGACCGGACGCCCCCGCGGCCCCACTCTGGTCCTATGGACACTCGTCAGGACGAACTGCGGCGCGACCTCGACGCCACCCTCCAGGCCCGCAAGGAGCTCGGCAAGGAGTACGAGGACGAACTCGTCGACTCCTTCATGAGGCGGCTCGACGCCCGTCTGGACGCCCGGGTCGAGCGCTCGGTGGCCAAGCGGCTGGACGACGAGCCGCGCTCCGAGCATCGGGGCCACCCCCGCCGTTCGGGCTTCGGCAAGCGCTCCAACACCGGGCTCGCGGTGACCTCGCTGGTCATCGGCGTCCCGCTGACGGCGATCGCGGGCAGTCCGGAGAGCGGCGGCTTCGCCGGCCTGGTGGTCTGCTGGGCGGGCATCGTCGGGGTCAACCTGGCCGCCGCCCTGGGCGAGCTGCGCAACCGCGGGGGCCGCGGGGAGCGCTCGCCGCGGAGCGACGACTGGGACTGAGTCCCCGTCACCCCGCGGCGGCGCCACCGGCCCGGTCGGACGGACGTCAGGCCAGCGGACCGGTGACCCGCTCGACCGCGCGCACCAGCTCGCCGGAGGCGACCAGTTCGGCGGCGGCCTCCAGGTCCGGCGAGAGGAAGCGGTCGCGGCCGGCGCCGCCGACCCCCGCCTCGCGGGCGGCGGCCAGCGCGGCCGCGGTGGCCGGGGCGAGCCCGCCGGCCCCGTCGGCCTGCCGGCGGATCTCCAGCGCGCGGGCGGAGGCGGTCAGTTCGACGGCCAGGATGCGGCCGAGGTTGGCCACCGCCTGGCGCAGCTTGCGCGCGGCCGACCAGCCCATCGACACGTGGTCCTCCTGCATCGCGGAGGACGGGATCGAGTCGACCGAGGCCGGGACGGCGAGCCGCTTGTTCTCGCTGACCAGCGCCGCCTGGGTGTACTGGGCGATCATCAGGCCGGAGTCCACGCCCGGGTCGTCGGCCAGGAAGGCCGGCAGGCCGTGCGAGCGGGCCTTGTCGAGCAGCCGGTCGGTGCGGCGCTCGGAGATCGAGCCGAGGTCGGCGGCGGCGATGGCGAGGAAGTCCAGCACGTACGCGACCGGGGCGCCGTGGAAGTTGCCGTTGGACTCCACCCGGCCGTCCGGCAGCACCACCGGGTTGTCGACCGAGGCGGCCAGCTCGCGCGCGGCGACCAGCTGGGCGTGCGCCAGGGTGTCCCGGCCGGCGCCGGCCACCTGCGGGGCGCAGCGGATCGAGTAGGCGTCCTGGACCCGCGGGGCGTCGTCCTGGTGGTGGCCGGTGAGGCCGGAGTCCTTGAGGACGGCGAGCATGTTGGCGGCGCTCAGCGCCTGGCCCGGGTGCGGGCGGATCGGGGCGTGCAGCTCGGGGGCGAGCACCTTGTCGGTGCCGAGCAGCGCCTCCAGGCTCATCGCGGCGGTGATGTCGGCGGTGGTGAACAGCCGCTGGAGGTCGGCGATGGCCATCACCAGCATGCCGAGCATGCCGTCAGTGCCGTTGATGAGGGCGAGGCCCTCCTTCTCCAGCAGCTCGACGGGCTCGATGCCGGCGGCGGCGAGCAGCTCGGCGGCGGGCTTCTCCACGCCGTCCGGGCCGGTGGCGGTGCCCTCGCCCATCAGGACCAGCGCGCAGTGCGAGAGCGGCGCGAGGTCGCCGGAGCAGCCGAGCGAGCCGAACTCCCGCACCACCGGGGTGATGCCCGCGTTGAGCAGGGCGGCCATGGTCTGCGCGACCAGCGGCCGGACGCCGGTACGGCCGGAGGCCAGCGTCTTCATCCGCAGGAACACCAGCGCGCGGACCACCTCGCGCTCGACCGCCGGCCCCATGCCGGCGGCGTGCGAGCGCACCAGCGACCGCTGCAGCTGGGCGCGCAGCTCGGGGCTGATGTGGCGCACGGCGAGCGCGCCGAAGCCGGTCGACACGCCGTAGACGGGGCGCGGCTCGGCCGCGAGGGCGTCGATCCGCGCACGGGCGGCCGCCATCTCGGCCAGCGCGTCGGGACCGATCTCGACCCGGGCGTTCCCCCGGGCGACGGCCAGGACGTCCTCGGCACCGACGTCGGCCTTGCCGACCAGGACCAGCGGAGCGTCGGGGGCCACAGCACTGTGCATATCCATATACACCATCTCATCAGGTGAATGAAGATATGACAACAGGTGCTCGCCATCCGGATTCTCCGCCCTCCGGATCGGCGCCGCACACCGCGGCCCCCGACCGCCCCCCGCATCACGGCACGGGCGGCGTCACGACACGCGCAGCTCGGCCTCGATCAGGTCCGCGGCCCGGGTGGTGCCGCCCTCGGCCCGGCCGGCGACGGACAGCTCGGCCAGCCGCTCGGCCACCGCCGGGTCGCCGGTCAGCTCCAGCAGGGCGGCGCGCAGCGCCTCCGCGGTGGCCTGCTCGGTGTCCAGCCGGCGGGCGACGCCGAGGCCGACCAGGGCGTCCGCGTTGGCGAACTGGTCGGCGGCCTGCGGCACCGCGATCATCGGCACGGCGTGGAACAGCCCCTCGCTGGAGCCGCCCATGCCCGCGTGGGTGACGAAGGCGTCCGCCTGGGAGAGCACCGACAGCTGGGGCACCCACCGGTGCACCTCGACGGTGTCCGGCACCTCGCCGAGCTCGGCCAGGTCGGTGTGCTTGCCGACCTGGAGCACTGTGTGCCAGCCCGGCAGGTCGCCGAAGGCCTCCACGCAGGCCCGGTAGAAGGCGGGCTGGTGGGTGAAGGCCGAGCCGAGCGAGACCAGCAGCACCTTCTCGGCGCCGGCCGGCCGCTGCCACTCGCCCTGGTGGGCGCGGTCGCCGAAACAGGGCCCGACGAAGCTGATCCGCCGCTCGTCGACCCGGTCGACGTTGGGCTGGAGGGCGCGCGGGACGAGCGCGACGCACCGCTCGGGGCGGTTCTTGAAGCCCTCCACGTCGCGCTGCACCGCGCCCGCCTCGGCCAGCCAGTCGGCGTACCGGCGGTAGTGCTCGGGGCCGCCCGGGCCGTTGCGCATCGGCTCGAACATCGCCGCGAGGTCCTCCTCGAAGCCCTCCCAGCCGACGAAGGCGGGCGACAGCTGCACCACCGGCACGCCCAGCCGCTCGCCGAGCGCCCGCCCGGCGAAGCCGCCGATGTCGTAGAGCACCACGTCGGGGCGGTCGTCCTCGAAGGCCTCCAGCAGGACGGGCCACATCGACAGCGTGTCGTCCAGGAACACCTCCTGGATCGCCACCAGGTCCGACGGCCAGCCGGCCGGGTCGTCGGTGAGCGGCAGCTTGGTCGGGTACGGGACGAAGGTCGCGCCGGTGGACTCGACGACCTCCCGGAAGGAGGGGTCGTTGACGTAGCTGACCCGGTGGCCCCGGGCGACCAGCTCGGTGATCACCGCGAGACTGGGATTGACATGCCCATGAGCGGGAATGGAGACCATCAGGATGTGTGCAGGGGGGCGGTTCACGGGCACCTCCGGGGAACGGGGGATGAGACGAGACGATCCGTCTCGCGATGGCATGGGAAGACAATACGTCTCGTCTCGTTGTTTCGCATAGAATTTTTTCCATGGCCTCCAGAACAGCTCCCGACCCCGCCCGACGCAGCGAGCGCGCGCACGCCGCCGTCCTCGCCGCCACCACCGAACTCGTCGCCGAGATCGGCTACGGCAGGCTGACCATCGAGGCGATCGCCGCCCGGGCCGGCGTCGGCAAGCAGACCATCTACCGGTGGTGGCCCTCCAAGGGCGCCGTGGTCTTCGACGCCTTCCTCGCCGCCGGCGAGCACGAGGGCGGCATCGCGCTCCCCGACACCGGCGACCTCGCCGCCGACCTCCGCGCCGTCCTGCGCCCCACCAGCGACGAACTGGCCGACCCGGACACCGACCGCACCTACCGGGCGATCATGGCGGAGATCCTCAACGACCCGGCACTGCAGGCCGAGCACCGCACCCGCCTGCTGGACCCCCTGCTGGCCGTCACCCGCGACCGCCTCCGCAGCGCCCGCGAGGCCGGCCAGATCGCCCCCGACACCGACCTCGACCTGGCCGTCGAAATCGTCTACGGCCCGCTCTACTACCGCTGGCAGTACCGGCTCGGCCCGCTCACCCACGAGCACGCCGACCGCCTGGTCGACGCCGCCCTGCGGGCCCTCAACCCGCCGTCCGCCGGCGGCGGTTCCGGCGCCTGAACCAGCGGACGGCCACCACCGCGGCCGGCCCCTCAGACCACCGGCGGCGAGGCCGGCCCCGCCAGGGCGACCGAGACCAGGGCGCGCATGGCGGAGGCGGCCTGCCCCAGCGGCAGCGTCGCGTCGTCGGCGAAGAGCTCCACCAGCCAGCCGCCGGCCGGGTTCTGGCCGCCCGCGGCGACCATGCCCCGGTACCCGGAGACGACGAGCATCGCCTCCTCCGCCGGGTCGTTGCCGGCCGCGCCCGCCCGCAGCGCGAAGGAGCCGCCGCGGACGGCGCGGCGGGTCATCGGGTAGTGCCGGAGGTCGAAGACCGCGTCGGGGGCCTCGATCTGGGCCCGCTGGGTCTCCGCGCGGACGCTGCTGGGGCCGCTGGTCATCCGGTAGACGGCGTGCTGGGCGGTGCGCATGAGGTGGGAGCCGGGCGGGACGTACGAGACCCACCAGCCGACGGCGTCCAGCAGCCGGGCGGAGGCCTCGGCGACGACGACCAGCTTGCCGAGGGTGTCCGCGGGGTGGACGGCCCGGGCCGTGGCGGCCTGGTCGAGGGAGGCGAGCACGGCGGTGAGCAGCTGCCCCGGGTCGGCACTGTGGGCGGCGCCGCGGAACCGCCGCCGGTCGCCCGCCCCGGCCCGGCCGTTCGGCCCGCGCCGCCCGTCCGCCCGGTGGTGCGGGTCGGCGGCGTCGGCGAGCAGCACGGTGGGGTCGGGCGAGAAGCCGGGGCCGTGGCTGCGCCCGGCGACGACGGGGTGGGCGGCCCGGGCGGCCTTGGCCCGGTACTGGGCGGCGTCGGCGAGCCGGAACAGCCGGTCGGGGGTGGTGACGGGCCCGATCGAGTCCCCGGTGGAGGCGACCCCGCAGGCCACGCCCTCGCCCTCGGAGAGCGCGAGCGCCCGGGCGCACAGCTCCTCGGCGACGGAGACCACCTCGTCGGCCTTCTGCCCCTCCACGAGCAGGCAGAACTCGTCGCCGCCGAGCCGGGCAGCGAGGCTGCCGGGGAGTTTGGCGGCGGCCAGCGAGAGCTGGTGGGCGAACCGCTCCAGCAGCCGGTCGCCCATCTCGTGGCCGAGCTGGTCGTTGACCCGCTTCAGCCCGTTGACGTCGCAGACCACCAGGGAGACCACGGTGTTGTCCCGGTTGTGCGCCTCCAGCGCGCTCTCCAGCCGGGCGTCGACGGCGCGCCGGTTGGCCAGGCCGGTGAGCGGGTCGGAGAAGGCGAGCCTGCGCAGGTCGGCGAGGCGCTCGGTCTGCGCCAGCCCGGCGGAGACCTGGGCGGCGAGCAGGGTCGCGTAGTCGGCGTCGGCCTCGGTGAACTCGGGCATCCCGGCCGACCGGGCGAGGTACAGCTCGCCCCAGGCCTGGCCGTGCAGCACGACCGGCGCGACCACGCAGCAGGCCCGCCCGCGCCGGCGCAGCGCCGCGGCGCGCTCCTGGCAGTACGCGCCGGCCGTCGGGTGGGCGTGCCCGGCGTGCTGCACGCTGTTCTCGGCGCTCTGCAGCCAGGCGCGCGGCAGCCGCCCGGTGGTCCAGCGCTCCTCCAGGTACGTGACGATCTCGGGGAAGTCGGCGACCGGGTACGACTCGTCCTCGGGCAGCTCCTCCTCGCCCGGGGCGAGGTCGCCGTGGTTGACCAGCACCCGCAGCCGGCCGGACTCGCGGTCCCAGACCGAGACGGCGGCCATGGTGGCGCCGAGCGCCTCGGTGGCCCGGGCGGCGGCGGCCCGGACGGCCTCCAGCGGGGTGAGCGCGGCGGCCATGTCCTGGGCCAGCTCGACCACGGACTGCAGCCTCAGGTCGGGCAGCGGGTCGGAGTGCCGCGAGCCGCCGCAGTCGCAGTCGCGGTCCGTCATGATCGCCTCACTGCTCACCGGCTCGCCTCGCTCCCTGTGCTCGGTCCTGCCGGACCCCCGTCGGCCGGCCGCACCCGACCGGCCGCTTGCACCAAGACTAGGGCGGTTTCGTTCGCTTATGCCCCGTTTGCCCGGGCGGACCCGCAGCAGAACGTACGGGTTTCAACCGTTCAGCACCCGCAACCGCCCGTCCGCCGTGGGGAAGCGTGCCCACGAACGCCGTCACCGCATGCGTCTGCCCGCAGCCGGCCGAAGCGCGCGTCCCCGTACGTCCACCGGATGCGTCTTCCCCGCGCGGGCCCGCCGTACGCGCGCCACCCGCGTACGGCCACCACCCGCCTACGGCCACCGCCGCGTACAGCCCCGCGCGCGGGCGCTACTCGGCCTTCAGCCGCCGGGTGAGCAGCCACGGCTCGACCAGGCCGAGCCCCCGCACCGGCCGCCGCCACATCGGCTGCAGGTGGAACCGCGCCCCGGCGTCCGGTCCCGGGATCGGCAGCCCGGAGGCGGGCATCCCGGCCGCGGCCGACAGCGCCTCGGCCAGGCCGGGCCCCTCCGCGTCGGCCGGGGCGACGCTGCCGTTCTGCTCCAGCGCGGCGGCGAACTCGCCGTCGATCAGCACCGCGTCCTTGGGCGCGATCGAGGTGAGCCGGCTCGCCAGGTTGACGGTGGTGCCGAAGACGTCGCCCATCCGCGAGGTGACCGTGCCGAAGGCCATGCCGACCCGCAGCGGCGGGATGGTGTCGTCCCCGGCCAGCGCCTCGATCAGGCTCAGCGCGATCTCGGCGGCGGTCGCCGGGTCCTCGGAGACGTAGAGGATCTCGTCGCCGAGCGTCTTGATCACCCGGCCGCCCTGGCCGGCGATCAGGTCCGAGCAGGTGTTCTCGAAGGTCTCGACCAGCTCGCCGAGCTCCTCCTCCTCCAGCCGTCGCGACAGCCGGGTGAAGCCGACCAGGTCGGCGAAGCCGACGGCGAGCCGCCCGCTGGTGATCTCGTGGTCCTCGGCGGCCTGCACCACCCGGCCGGTGACGGCCGCCAGCTGGCGCCGCCAGACGTACACCAGGAACTGCTCCAGCTCCGGCAGCAGCAGCTCGACCAGCGGGTACGCGACGTCGGCGCGGGTCAGCCCGGGCTCGACGGCCTGGGTGAGGTTCTCCAGGAAGGTGTCCATCTGCCAGCCGGCCAGCCGGGCCGTGGTCTGGCCGGTGGAGCGGGCCACCTGGATCGCCATCGACTCGCTGAGCAGCCCGGACTCGACCAGGCCGGCCAGCCGCCGCAGCGCGATCACGTCGCCGTCGGTGAGCGCCCGGGACTGCCCGATGTCCGGGAAGCCCATGGCGCGCCAGAAGCGGGTGGCCAGCTCCATCGGGACGTCGGCGGCGCGCGCGGCCTGGTACGGGGTGTAGCGGCGCGGCGCGTCCAGGATCAGGCGCTCCAGTTCGAGCGCGACCGTGGGGTCGTTGCTGCCCGCCGTCGCGCCGCTGCTGCCGTCCTCTGCCACCGGTCCGTCCCCGTGCGATCGCCGCACTCGCCTCGTGTCCTACCTGTCCGGGCGCGCACTCCGCCACCCGGGCGGGCAGTGGCGCGCCTCACACCGCTGCCAGGTGGAATGTTCGCACGGAATCGTCGGATCCGGGGCATCAGCCCGGGTCAAGGAGAGGTGAAGAGTGCCGTTCAGCGGGGCTCGGGGCGTACGTGGACGACGTCGCCCGCGCCGACCGCCCGGCGTACGCCGTCGGGTGTGCGGACCACCAGCCGCCCGTCGCCGTCCACCGCGACGGCCTCGCCGACCAGCTCGCGGTCGCCCGGCAGGTGCACCTTCACCTGGCGGCCGAGCGTGGTGCAGCGGTCCACGTAGGCGCGCAGCAGGTCGCTGGCGTGCGGGTCGCCGGCGGCGGCCGTCCACTCCCGGTACAGCTCGGCGAGTTCGCGCAGCAGGGCGCGCAGCAGGGTGCCCCGGTCGGTGGTCGTGGCGCCGGCCAGCGCGAGCGAGGCGGCGGTGGGGACGGGCAGCTCCTCCGCGCGCAGCGAGACGTTGAGGCCCATGCCGACCACCACCGCGCCGCCGGCCAGCTCGGTGAGGACGCCGCCGAGCTTGCGCTCCGCGCCGTCGATCTCCGTCTGGAGGTCGTTGGGCCACTTCAGCCCGACCTCGACCCCGGCGACCCGGCCCAGCGTGCTGGCCGCGGCCACCCCGACCAGGATCGGCAGCCAGCCGTACCGCTCGACCGGCACCTCCTCGGGGCGCAGCAGCAGGGACAGGAACAGCCCGGAGCGGGGCGGGGCGGTCCACCGCCGGTCCAGCCGGCCGCGGGCGGCGCTCTGCGCCTCGGCCACCAGCACCGCGCCCTGCCCGGCGCCCGCCGCGGCCCGGGCGGCGAGGTCGCTGTTGGTGGAGCCGGTCTCGGCGACGACGTCCAGGGAGGTCCACAGGCCGCCCGGGACGAGCAGGTCGCGGCGCAGCGCCTCCTCGTCCAGCGGCGGACGGTCCAGGTCGGTCCAGGGCGACGGTCCGGCGTGGCCGAAGCCGCGCAGTCCGCTGCGGCGGGGGGTCTCGGGTGCGGTCATGGGAAAACCCTAGAGCGGGTCCGGGACGTAGGCCGCCCCATCGTCCCGCAGAACACCCGTCAACAGAACTGTGTCGATGGTCATGACGCCGGGACGTGCCGGATAGCCCTCCGCGCTGGCTACGCTACCCAGCGGTAGTTCGTAGCGCCGCCCTGCCCTCATGCGCGGGCCCACCACCCGGCCCCGCGCGCACTCGAAACAGGTCGCGGCCATGGATCAGGGAGAGCCACCGGATGACCGAGGCGCCGTACGACCCCCACACCACCGCCGGCAAGCTCGCCGACCTGCGGCGCAGGCTGGACGAGGCGGTGCACTCCGGCTCGTCCAAGGCCGTGGAGAAGCAGCACGCCAAGGGCAAGCTGACCGCCCGCGAACGGGTCGTGGAACTGCTGGACGAGGACTCCTTCGTGGAGTTCGACGAGTTCGCCCGGCACCGCTCGACCAACTTCGGCCAGGAGAGGAACCGGCCGTACGGCGACGGCGTGGTGACCGGCTACGGCACCGTGGACGGCCGCCAGGTCGCCGTGTTCGCCCAGGACTTCACCGTCTTCGGCGGCTCGCTCGGCGAGGTCTTCGGCGAGAAGATCGTCAAGGTGATGGACTTCGCGCTGAAGACCGGCTGCCCGGTCATCGGCATCAACGACTCCGGCGGCGCCCGGATCCAGGAGGGCGTGGTCTCGCTCGGCCTGTACGGCGAGATCTTCCGCCGCAACGTGCACGCCTCCGGCGTCATCCCGCAGATCTCGCTGATCATGGGCCCCTGCGCGGGCGGCGCGGTGTACTCCCCCGCGATCACCGACTTCGTGGTGATGGCCGACCGGACCTCGCACATGTTCATCACCGGCCCCGACGTGATCAAGACCGTCACCGGCGAGGACGTCGCGATGGAGGAGCTGGGCGGCGCGCGCACCCACAACACCAAGTCGGGCAACGCCCACTACCTGGCCGCAGACGAGAAGGAGGCGATCGAGTACGTCAAGAGCCTGCTCTCGTACCTGCCCTCCAACAACCTGAGCGACCCGCCGTCCTACCCCGAGCAGGCCGATCTCACCGTCACCGAGCAGGACCTCGAACTCGACACCATCGTGCCGGACTCGGCGAACCAGCCGTACGACATGCGCGAGGTGATCGAGCACATCGTCGACGACGGCGAGTTCCTGGAGACCCAGCCGCTGTTCGCGGGCAACATCATCACCGGCTTCGGCCGGGTCGAGGGCCAGTCCGTCGGCATCGTCGGCAGCCAGCCGATGGACCTGGCCGGCTGCCTGGACATCAACGCCAGCGAGAAGGCCGCCCGCTTCATCCGCACCTGCGACTCCTTCAACGTCCCGGTGCTGACCTTCGTGGACGTGCCCGGCTTCCTGCCCGGCACCGAGCAGGAGTGGGACGGCATCATCCGGCGCGGCGCCAAGCTGATCTACGCCTACGCCGAGGCCACCGTCCCGCTGATCACCGTGATCACCCGCAAGGCCTTCGGCGGCGCCTACGACGTCATGGGCTCCAAGCACCTGGGCGCCGACCTCAACCTGGCCTGGCCGACCGCGCAGATCGCCGTGATGGGCGCGCAGGGCGCGGTCAACATCCTGCACCGCCGGGAGATCGCCGAGGCCGAGGCGGCCGGCACCGCCGAGGAGAAGCGGGCCGAGCTGATCGCCTCGTACGAGGAAACCCTGCTGAACCCCTACCTGGCCGCCGAACGCGGCTACGTGGACGCGGTGATCGCGCCGAGCGAGACCCGCCGGCACATCGTCCGCGGCCTGCGGGCGCTGCGCGGCAAGCGCGAGGTGCTGCCGCCGAAGAAGCACGGCAACATCCCCCTGTAGGCCCCGTCCCTGTCGGGAGAGAACCAGCCATGTCGATCCACGTGCTGCACGGGCAGCCGACCCCCGAGGAGCTGGCCACCGTCCTGGCGGTGGTCCAGGCCCGGGCCGCCGCCGCACAGGCCGCCGCCGAGGCGGCCCGCAGGGCCGGCGCCGGCCCGGACTCCCCCTGGGGCGACCGCGCCCGCCGGCTCCGTCTCGCCGCCCGTCCGGGCCCGAACGCCTGGCGGACCTCGGGCTGGGCGCACTGAACTCCGCGGCGTGGAGGGGGAGGACGGCCCCGCCGCCCTCCCCCTCCGTGCCGTACCGGGCGCCCGGCGCCCGCTTTGCCCGAAACCTGAGTACGGATACTCAGGCGCCCGCACCCCCGCGCGGCGCACTCTGGACGGGTGCTCTGGTCAGACCCCCGTGACGAGCCCTCGCCCGAGGCCCGTCGGATGCAGGAGCGGATGCAGCGGGCCGGCAAGGTGCTCGCCGCCCTCGTGCTGGTCGGCGCCGTGCTGATCATGATCTCCCGCTCCTTCACCTGAGCCGTTCACCCGAACGGCGGACACCGGCACCCCCTACGCTGGTGGACATGACCGACCAGCGCCCCCTCGTCCTCGCCTCCGCCTCCCCCGCCCGCCTCGGGCTGCTGCGCCAGGCGGGCCTCGACCCGCGCGTGGTGGTCAGCGGCGTCGACGAGGACGCGATCACCGCCGCCACCCCCGCCGAGCTCGCCCTCGTCCTGGCCGAGGCCAAGGCGAAGGCCGTCGCCGCCGAACTCGCCGACGGCGAGCTGGTGATCGGCTGCGACTCCGTCCTGGAACTGGACGGCCGGGCCCTCGGCAAGCCCGCCGACGCCACCGAGGCGCTGGCCCGCTGGCAGTCGATGCGCGGGCGTTCCGGCGTGCTGCGCACCGGCCACTGCGTGATCGACACCGCGACCGGCCGGCAGTCCTCGGCCACCGCCTCCACCACCGTCCGCTTCGGCACCCCGGACGACGCCGAGATCGCCGCGTACGTGGCCTCCGGCGAACCGCTGTACGTGGCCGGGGCGTTCACCCTGGACGGCCGCTCCGCGCCCTTCATCGACGGCATCGACGGCGACCCGGGCAACGTCATCGGCCTCTCCCTGCCGCTGCTGCGCCGGCTGCTCGCCGACCTCGACGTGCGCATCACGGATCTGTGGGCGAACTGACCTGCCGAACACCGCGGCGGTGCCCCTAAGCTGACCGGCGTTCGAACGGGGAGGGGACGCGGCAGATGACCGACAGCGTGCTCAACGTGGTGCTCGGCCTGGTGGCCAGCGCGATCAGCGCCGGCCTCGGCTGGCTCGCCCAGGCGCTGCGGCGGCGGCGCAGGGTCGAGCGGGTGCGGGCGTTCTTCGGGCTGCCGGGCGGCAGCGAGTGCCTGATCGTGGTGCCGCGCAGCATCGGGACGGGCTCGCACGCCCACACCGTGACCCGGCGCGACGCGTACGCGCTGATGTGGCTGGCCGGGCTGGTCGAGGAGTGCGGGGCGCGGCCCGAGCTGGTGGCCCACGACGCCGCGCACCGCGGCCTGGGCGCCAAGACCGAGCTGTGCCTGGGCGGTCCGGTCAGCAACGAGCGGATGGCCGCGCACCTGGCCTGGGGCCTGCCGGGCGTGCTGATCACCTCGGGGCCGGGCCCGGGCAGCAACGTCCTCGTGGTGGGCGAGCGGGACTTCACCGCCGGCCCGGACGAGACGCACGTCCTGCTCGCCCGGATCGCCACCCCGGACGGCGGCCGCCCGGTGTTCCTGGTCTCCGGCCAGACCGGCACCGCCAACCAGGCCGGGGTGCGCTACCTGGTCGCCCACCACCGCGAACTCGCCCGGAGGCACGGGCAGGACGGCACCTTCGCGCTCGTTCTGCGGGTGGTCAATCCGGAGGCGTACGGGCCGGACATGGTCGAGGTGGCGGCCGACGTGACGGCCGAGGCGCTGCGGCGGCCCGCCGCCCGCTCCGGCGCCGCTTGAGCGGCCCGCGCGAGACTGTGGCCCATGCCACCCTCCCGCCGCGCCGCGGGCCGGTCACCCGCTGTGGCCCCCGCCGATCCGGGCGGACCGGCGCCGACCTGCGGCGTCGTCCACGGGACCGCCCACGGGCCCGGAAAACCCATCACCGAGCGTGTGGGATAGTTCACAACCCGGGGCTACTCGCCGGTACTGCCCAGGAATCCATAAACTCAACGAGGTTCAAGAAGGGAGCCACAGTGCGCAAGGTGCTCATCGCCAACCGCGGGGAAATCGCTGTCCGCGTCGCCCGTGCCTGCTCGGACGCCGGTATCGCCAGCGTCGCCGTCTACGCCGAGCCGGACCGGGATGCGCTGCACGTCCGCGCGGCCGACGAGGCTTACGCGCTGGGCGGTGACACCCCCGCTACCAGCTACCTGGACATCGCCAAGGTCCTCAAGGCGGCCGCCGACTCCGGTGCGGACGCCGTCCACCCCGGCTACGGGTTCCTGTCGGAGAACGCCGACTTCGCCCAGGCCGTCCTCGACGCGGGTCTGATCTGGATCGGCCCGCCGCCGCAGGCCATCCGCGACCTCGGCGACAAGGTGACCGCCCGGCACGTCGCCCAGCGGGCCGGTGCCCCGCTGGTGGCCGGCACGCCGGACCCGGTCTCGGGCGCCGACGAGGTCGTCGTCTTCGCCCGGGAGCACGGCCTGCCGGTCGCCATCAAGGCGGCCTTCGGCGGCGGCGGACGCGGCCTCAAGGTCGCCCGCACGCTGGAGGAGATCCCCGAACTGTACGAGTCCGCGGTGCGCGAGGCCGTCGCCGCCTTCGGCCGCGGCGAGTGCTTCGTCGAGCGCTACCTGGACAACCCGCGGCACGTGGAGACCCAGTGCCTGGCCGACAAGCACGGCAACGTGGTGGTCGTCTCCACCCGTGACTGCTCGCTCCAGCGCCGCCACCAGAAGCTGGTCGAGGAGGCGCCCGCGCCGTTCCTGACCGCCGAGCAGAACGCCGAGCTGTACCGGGCGTCCAAGGCCATCCTGAAGGAGGCCGGCTACGAGGGCGCCGGGACCTGCGAGTTCCTGGTCGCGCTGGACGGCACGATCTCCTTCCTGGAGGTCAACACCCGTCTCCAGGTGGAGCACCCGGTCACCGAGGAGGTCACCGGCCTCGACCTGGTCCGCGAGATGTTCCGGATCGCCGACGGCGAGGAGCTCGGCTACGGCGACCCCGAGGTGCGCGGCCACTCCTTCGAGTTCCGCATCAACGGCGAGGACCCGGGCCGGAACTTCCTGCCCGCGCCCGGCACCGTGACGCTGTTCGCCCCGCCGTCCGGCCCGGGCGTGCGCCTGGACTCGGGCGTGGAGACCGGCTCGGTCATCGGCCCGGCCTGGGACTCGCTGCTGGCCAAGCTGGTCGTCAGCGGCCGCGACCGCAAGCAGGCCCTGGAGCGGGCCCGCCGCGCGCTGGCCGAGTTCAAGGTGGAGGGCATGGCCACCGCCATCCCGTTCCACCGGGCGGTCGTCACCGACCCGGCGTTCGCGCCCGAGGTGCACGGCGGCGACGGGCCGTTCACGGTCTTCACCCGGTGGATCGAGACCGAGTTCGACAACACCATCCCGCCGTTCGCCGGCGCGGCCGGTGACGGCGAGGAGGCCGAGACCCGGGAGACCGTGGTGGTCGAGGTCGGCGGCAAGCGGATCGAGGTCTCGCTGCCGTCCTCGCTGGGCGTCACGGCGGCCCCGGCGGCCGGTGCGGCGGGCTCCGCCAAGGCGAAGCGCCGGGTGGGCGCCAAGAAGGCCGGCTCGGCCGTCAGCGGCGACACCCTGGCCTCGCCGATGCAGGGCACCATCGTCAAGGTCGCCGTGGAGGAGGGCCAGGTCGTCGCCGAGGGCGAGCTGATCGTGGTCCTGGAGGCGATGAAGATGGAGCAGCCGCTGAACGCCCACAAGGCGGGCACCGTCACCGGCCTCAAGGCCGAGGTCGGCGCGAGCGTCAGCAGCGGCGCCGCGCTCTGCGAGATCAAGGACTGACACCGTCCCTGACCCCGGACCGGTCCGTACGCCCCTCGGGGGTGTGCGGACCGGTCCCGTTTCCGCGGACCGTAACCGTACGGGCTCAGCGCCCGCGCGGCAGGCCCAGTTCGGCCAGCCTGGCGGGCATGCCGCCCGGGGCGACGGGCCCGCCGTGCGCGCCGGGGCGGCGCTGGCCGGGCAGCGGGGCGCCGCCGGGGGGCGGGCCGCCGCGGCGGGCCATCGGGCCGGGCTGGGGCTGGTGCATCGGGCCGCTGCCGGTGCCGTGCACCGGGGCGTCACCGCCCGGGCCGGCGCCCAGCGGGGCCAGGTCGACCTGCACCCCGCAGTCGGCGAGCGCGTCCAGCTCGCGGACGGTGCTGTCGTCCGCGGTGGCCTGCTCGTCGGTGACCAGGCGGGTGATGGTCTCGGTGGCGACGGTCTGGAACATGCCGGCCGCGCCGAGCTTGGTGTGGTCGGCGAGGACGATCACCTCGGCGGCCGCCAGCACCATGGCCCGGTCCACGCTCGCGGACAGCATGTTCGCCGTCGACAGCCCGCGCTCGGCCGTCAGACCGCTGCCGGAGATGAAGGCCTTGTTGACCCTCAACCCCTGCAGGGACTGCTCCGCGCCGCTGCCCACCAGCGCGTAGTTGGAGCCGCGCAGGGTGCCGCCGGTCATCACCACCTCGACCCGGTTGGCGTGCGCCAGGGCCTGGGCGACCAGCAGCGAGTTGGTGACCACCGTCAGCCCGGGCACCCGGGCCAGCCGGCGGGCCAGCTCCTGGGTGGTGGTGCCGGCGCCGACCACCACCGCGTCCCCCTCCTCCACCAGGCCGGCGGCGAAGTCCGCGATGGCGCTCTTCTCCGCCGCGGACAGGTGGGTCTTCTGCGGGTATCCGGGTTCGCGGCTGAAGCCGCCGGGGAGCACCGCGCCGCCGTGCCGGCGGTCGAGGAGCCCTTCTGCCTCCAGCGCCCGCACGTCACGGCGCACGGTCACTTCGGAGGTCTGGACGACGCGGGCCAACTCCCGGAGCGAGACGGCTCCGTTGGCGCGCACCATTTCGAGGATCAACTGGCGACGTTCTGCTGCAAACACAGAACCGACGGTAACCTGCGTGACCGTCTGCTTTCAGGCGTTTGCAGCTAGTAGCGGGAATTGCTCACGCACGAGCGGCGCGTGACCGTAGAATACGCGCCGTCAATGGCCCGGAACTGCGCCCGCCGTCCGGGTGACGGCCATGCCCGCGCGAAGGGCGGTCGCCGATCGGCAACCGCCCTCAACTGTGCGCCGGACGCTCAGGATTCGCCGTCGACCCGCTTGCGGATGTGCAGCTGCCGGGCGGCCTCGGCGGTCGAGCCGGAGACGGACGGGTAGACGGTGAAGGCGCTGGCCACCTGTTCGACCGTCAGATTGGCGTCCACCGCGAGCGAGATCGGGTGGATCAGCTCGCTGGCCCGCGGGGCGACGACCACGCCGCCGACCACGATGCCGGTGCCCGGGCGGCAGAACAGCTTCACGAAGCCGTCCCGGATGCCCTGCATCTTCGCCCGCGGGTTGCCGCGCAGCGGGAGCTTGACCACGACGGCGTCCATCTTGCCGCACTCCACGTCGGCCGCCGTGTAGCCGACGGTGGCGATCTCCGGGTCGGTGAAGACGTTGGAGGCCACGGTCTTGAGGTTCAGCGGCTGCACCGCGTCGCCGAGCGCGTGGTACATCGCGATCCGGCCCTGCATGGCCGCCACCGAGGCGAGCATGAAGACGCCGGTGCAGTCGCCCGCCGCGTACACGCCGGGGGCGGTGGTGCGGGAGACCCGGTCAACCTGGATCTGGCCCCAGTCGTTGAGCTTGACCCCGGCCTCCTCCAGGCCCATCTCGGAGGTGTTGGGGACGGAACCGACCGCCATCAGGCAGTGGGTGCCCTCGATCACCTTGCCGTCGGCCAGCATGACCTCGACCCGGTCGCCGATCCGCTTGACGCTCTCGGCGCGCGAGCGGCCCATGACGTTCATGCCGCGGCGGCGGAAGACGTCCTCCAGCACCTCGGCGGCGTCCGGGTCCTCGCCCGGCAGCACCCGGTCGCGGCTGGACACCAGGGTCACCTTGGAGCCGAGCGCCTGGTACGCGCCGGCGAACTCGGCGCCGGTCACACCGGAGCCGACCACGATCAGCTCGCGGGGCAGCTCCTCCAGGTCGTACACCTGGGTCCAGGTGAGGATCCGCTCGCCGTCCGGCTGGGCGTCCGGCAGCTCGCGCGGGTGGGCGCCGGTGGCGATCAGCACCGCGTCGGCGTGCAGCGACTGCACGGTGCCGTCGGGCGCGTCCACCAGCACCTCGCGGGAGCCGTCCACGGCCTGCCCGCCGGTGCCGAGCCGGCCGCGGCCGCGCAGCACGGTGACGCCGGCCCGGGTGACGGACTGGGTGATGTCGTGGGACTGCGCGATCGCCAGGCGCTTCACACGGCGGTTGACCTTGCCCAGGTCCACGCCGATCACCCGGGCCGCCTGCTCGACGGGCGGGGTGTCGTCCGCGACCAGGATGCCCAGCTCCTCGTACGAGCTGTCGAAGGTGGTCATCACCTCCGCGGTCGCGATCAGGGTCTTCGACGGAACGCAGTCCGTGAGCACCGCCGATCCGCCCAGACCGTCGGTGTCGACGACGGTCACCTCCGCGCCGAGCTGTGCGGCGACCAGGGCCGCCTCGTAGCCGCCGGGTCCGCCACCGATGATCACGATCCGAGTCACGTTCCCCATTGTCCCGCACGCCCGCGGCGCCGCCACGCCGGGGTCGGGGCTCCCGTACGTTCGTCCAGTCGCCCCGGCCCGCCCGCCGCCCGGGCTACCCTGGCCCCCATGCCCCTTTACGCCGCGTATGCCACCAACCTCGATGCCCGGCAGATGACCCGCCGAGCCCCGCACTCCCCGCTGCGCGGCACGGGGTGGCTAGCCGGATGGCGGCTCACCTTCGGTGGCGAGCAGCTGGGTTGGGAGGGCTCGCTGGCCACCGTGGTCGAGGACGAGAAGGACCAGGTCTTCGTCTCGCTGTACGACGTCGCGCCGATGGACGAGGAGGGCCTGGACCGCTGGGAGGGCGTCCAGCTCGGCATCTACCGCAAGATCAAGCTGCGCGCGCAGACCCTGGACGGGGACATCCCGGTCTGGACGTACGTGCTCAACGACTACGAGGGCGGCCTGCCCGCGGCCCGCTACCTCGGCCTGGTCGCCGACGCCGCGGAGAGCGCCGGCGCCCCGCACGACTACGTGATGGACCTGCGCCGCCGCCCCTGCTGATCCGCGTCCCAGCCGCGCACGGTCTCCGCGAGCACCCGCGCCACCGCCGCGCGCCGGGCCGGGTCGGCGCGCACCCCGTACGCCAGTTCGACGTGCAGCCACGGCACCCCGAGCCCGGCCGCGAACAGGCCGGCCACGTTGGTGGCGCCGGCCAGCCGCGCACCCGGCTCCCGCCAGGCCCGGCGGACCACCAGGCCGGCCCCGCCGAGCCCCGCGGCGGTCAGCTCGGCGGCCGGGCCCGGCCGCCCGGCGCCGCTGGAGACCACCGCGTCCCGCCCGGGCAGACTGGCCGCGCCGAAGCCGTGCAGCTGGATGCCGGGCAGGCCGCGCAGGGTGAGCGCCTCGACCACGGCGGCGAAGACGGTGTCACTGCGGTGCGCGACGTCCGAGGAGCCGTCCGCCCCGGCCCGGCGGTGCGCCCCGGCGAGCACCAGCACGCCGCCCGGCACGGCCCGGAACAGCTCCACCCCGAGCGCCTCGGTGCGGACGTCCGAGGCCGGGTGGGGCACCTGTACGGACCAGGCGGGGCGGACCGAGCGGTCCAGGTAGACCCGGCCCCAGCCGCGGCCGTCCCCGCTGCCGCCGTCGTCGGCGGCGGTCGCGCCCGTCTCGGCGATCTCGGTGACCGGGCGGCCGGTCACGGCCTCGGTGAACCCGGTGATCCGGTACCCGGCCCGGGCCAGCGCCCGTTCGGCGTCCCCGGTCCGGCCGTCCAGCGCGCCGAGCACGCCGTCGGCCACCGCCCGGCGCTGGGCCGCGCCCGGCACGGTGTACCGGCCGCTCGGGAAGAAGTCCGCGGTGAACGCGTCCACCCGGGCCGCCAGGTCCACCGGCGCGGGCCCGGGCGGCGCCGCGGGCGGCGGGTACCGGCTGTCCGTGTTCCCCATGGCGGTCGACCCCGTCCTGGTACCCCGCCGGAGCCGCGGACCGGACCGGCGACGAAGGATCGGCCCCCTCGGCCCCTCGGGCCCCGACCGTCACCGTAACGCCGCCGGCCCCGGACCGGCCCCCCGGGAAACGGGCCACGACGGCACGCGCACGAAGCGACCGCCCGGAGGGAAAGGCCCGGCGCGGCACCCGGGTTGTGTGCGATCCGACGGCCCGCTCACCCGAAAAGCGTCACCGAGCTGTGTTTTCGGGTCAACCGGGTAACGATCCGGCATGCCGCGGCTGAATTTCTACGCGCGTAGCCGAAACCCGTCTATCCTCTGACCCGTGAACGCTTCTCCTCAGTCGGTCGTCTCCGCCGACCCCTACGCCGCCGCCCAGGCCGCCGCCGAGCGCCTGCGCGAGCTGACCGGTGCCGAGCGGCACGACGTCGCCCTGGTGATGGGCTCCGGCTGGGTGCCGGCCGCCGACGCCCTGGGCGAGACCGTGGCCGAGTTCCCGGTCACCGAGCTCCCGGGCTTCCCCGCCCCCGCCGTCGCCGGCCACGCCGGCACGATCCGTTCGGTGAAGATCGGCGACAAGCGCGCCCTGATCTTCCTCGGCCGCAACCACTACTACGAGGGCCACGGCGTGGCCACCGTCGTCCACGGCGTGCGCACCGCCGCCGCGGCCGGCTGCGGCATCATCGTGCTGACCAACGGCTGTGGCGGCCTGCGCCAGGGCTGGACCCCGGGTCAGCCGGTCCTGATCAGCGACCACATCAACCTGACGGCGGACTCCCCGATCGTCGGCGCGAACTTCGTCGACCTCACCGACCTGTACTCCAAGCGCCTGCGCGAGCTCTGCCGCGAGATCGACCCGTCCCTGGACGAGGCCGTCTACGTCCAGTTCCGCGGCCCGCACTACGAGACCCCGGCCGAGGTCAACATGGCCCGGGTGATCGGCGGCGAGCTGGTCGGCATGTCCACCACCCTGGAGGCCATCGCCGCCCGCGAGGCCGGCAGCGAGGTGCTCGGCATCTCCCTGGTCACCAACCTGGCCGCCGGCATGACCGGCGAGCCGCTCAACCACGCCGAGGTGCTGGAGGCCGGCAAGGCCTCCGCCGAGCGCATGGGCGAGCTGCTGGCGAAGGTCCTTGAGCGGATCTGACGCCCGGCGGGCGCAGAATCATGACTGACGGGGCCCACGGGCGGCGTGATCCGCTGATCACGCCCTCCCGTGGGCCCCGTCCGCATGCGCGACCCCCTTCCTTGCGGAACCCTCCGGTCCCAGCGGAACCCTCCCGACCCACAGCGGAACCTCCGGCCGACACACCGACGCACGTCCCCATGGAGCTGGCATGACGCAGGCACCCACCACCGACCTCCTCGCCCGGGCCCGGACCTGGCTGGCCGAGGACCCCGACCCGCAGACCCGCGAGGAGCTCGCCGCCCTGCTGGCCCGGGCCGAGGCCCCGGAGGTCGAGACCGACGGCAAGCTCGCCTGGGCGGAGCTCGCCGAGCGCTTCTCCGACCGGCTCCAGTTCGGCACCGCCGGCCTGCGCGGCGAACTCGGTGCCGGTCCGATGCGGATGAACCGCGCCGTGGTGATCCGGGCCGCCGCCGGCCTGGTCGCGTACGTCAAGCAGCAGGGCCTGGGCGACCTGGTCGTCATCGGCTACGACGCCCGCCACAAGTCGTACGACTTCGCCCGCGACACCGCGGCCGTGGTGGTCGGCGCCGGCCTGCGCGCCGCGCTGCTGCCGCGCCCGCTGCCGACCCCGGTGCTCGCCTTCGCCGTCCGCCACCTGGGCGCGGCCGCCGGCGTCACCGTCACCGCCAGCCACAACCCGCCGCAGGACAACGGCTACAAGGTCTACCTGGGCGACGGCTCGCAGATCGTCCCGCCGGCCGACGCCGGGATCGCCGCCAGGATCGACGCGATCGGCTCGCTGGACGACGTCCCGCGCGCCGCGTCGGGCTGGGAGGTGCTCGGCGAGGAGGTCGTCGAGGCCTACCTGGACCGGGCCGTCTCCATCGTCGACGAGCACGGCCCGCGCGACCTGGAGGTGGTCTACACCCCGATGCACGGCGTCGGCCGCGACACCCTGGTCGCCGCGTTCCGCCGGGCCGGCTTCCCCGCGCCCACCGTGGTCGCCGAGCAGGCCGAGCCCGACCCGGACTTCCCGACCGTGGCCTTCCCCAACCCGGAGGAGCCGGGGGCGATGGACCTCGCCTTCCGCACCGCCGCCACCGTCGGCCCGGACATCGTGATCGCCAACGACCCGGACGCCGACCGCTGCGCGGTGGCCGTCCCCGTCAACGGCAACGCGGCCGGCGCCGGCAACGGCACCTCCGGCTGGCGGATGCTGCGCGGCGACGAGGTCGGCGCGCTGCTCGGCTCGGCCCTGGTCGCGAAGAAGGCCGAGGGCACCTTCGCCACCACCATCGTCTCCGCCACCCTGCTCGGCCGGATCGCCGAGGCCGCGGGCCTGGGCTACGCCGAGACGCTGACCGGCTTCAAGTGGATCTCCCGCGCCCAGGGCCTGCGCTACGGCTACGAGGAGGCGCTCGGCTACTGCGTCGACCCGCAGGGCGTCCGGGACAAGGACGGCATCACCGCCGCCCTGCTGGTCGCCGAGCTGGCCGCCACCCTCAAGAAGTCCGGCCGCACCCTGTCCGACCTGCTGGACGACCTGGCGCTGGAGCACGGCCTGCACGCCACCGACCAGCTCTCCGTCCGGGTCCAGGACCTCTCGCTGATCGCCGACGCCATGCGCCGCCTGCGCGAGCAGCCGCCGACCGTGCTGGCCGGCCTCCGGGTGACCCGCGCCGACGACCTGTCGGCCGGCTCCGCCGAGCTGCCGCCCACCGACGGCCTGCGCTACTACCTGGCCGGCGAGGGCGTCCGCTCCGCCCGCATCGTGGTCCGCCCCTCCGGCACCGAGCCCAAGCTCAAGTGCTACCTGGAGGTCGTCCTCCCGGTCGCCTCGGCCGCCGACCTGGCCCCGGTCCGCGAGCGCGCCGCCGCCCTGCTCGCCACCGTCAAGCGGGACCTCGCCGACGCGGCGGGCATCACCGCCTGATCCCCGCGCAAACGCGACGGAGGGGCCCGCCGGTCGTGACCGGCGGGCCCCTCCGTCGCGTTTGCGCGGTGTCAGACCGCGATGACGGTGATCAGCGCGACCAGGCCGAGCAGGGTGGGGGCGATGACCCACCAGCACCAGCGGACCTCGACCGGGCCCGCGGCGGCGGGGCGGGCGGCGTTGCGCTCGGCCAGCTCCTGGAGGACGGCGGTGACCTGGTCGGACCAGGCGCGGGTGGGGTCGGGCGAGCCCTGGACGACCGGGTTGGTCCGCTTGGCCATCCCCAGCCCCAGACCGGTCCGGGAGGCGTGCTCGGCGGCGCTGGGGTTCTGCGCCCGGGTGGCCCGCTTGCGCTGCCGCAGCGACACCGGCACCGCCCAGACCTGGAACTTCTTCCCGCCCGCGAGCAGCTCGACCGAGTACCCCGCGCGCAGCGCGTCCACCGAGGCCCACGGCGCGACGACGGTCCGCCACGGGTTGCGCACCACCAGCCGGTCGCGGCCGGCCGTCACGGCCGGGCGCAGCGTGTACGCGATCACCGGGAAGGCGAACACCGGCACCGCGGCGAGCGAGACGTACGGCGTCTTGCCCGTCCCGCTCACCACCGCGTCGCCGATCAGCCAGGCGGCGACCACCAGCAGCAGCACTCCGGAGATCACACCGGGGACAGAGCGGTACACGCGGTCCGCGTACTCGGGCTCCCCGTCGGGGGCGGCGGGGCCCTGGCCGGGCTTGCCGTCGGAATCGGTCATGTCGACGATTCTGCCCCATGCCCCTCACCCTGAGGTCTCGGTCCGGCCACGAATGGCAGGTGCCCTGGCGGCCCACTACGCGCGTAGATATGCTGCTCTGGTGACTATGTCCACTGTTGCAGCCAATGCCCTCGGCGTTGCGGGCAGCGGCCTTCAGGACGTTGCTGCGTCCGAGGCCTCGCTCCGCCGGTTCCTGCACGGCCTGCCCGGCGTCGACCAGGTCGGCCTGGAGGCGCGTGCCGCCGCTCTCGGTACCCGCTCGATCAAGACCACGGCGAAGGCGTACGCCATCGACCTGGCGATCTCGATGATCGACCTGACCACGCTGGAGGGCGCGGACACGGTCGGCAAGGTGCGCGCACTGTGCGCCAAGGGCAGGACCCCCGACCCGACCGACCCGACCACCCCCCGCGTCGCCGCCATCTGCGTCTACCCGGACATGGTCGCCACCGCGAAGGCCGCCCTGGAGGGCACCGACATCCAGGTCGCCTCCGTGGCCACCGCCTTCCCGGCCGGCCGCGCCGCCCTCCCGGTCAAGCTCGCCGACACCGCCGACGCGGTGGCCGCGGGCGCCGACGAGATCGACATGGTGATCGACCGCGGTGCCTTCCTCTCCGGCCGCTACCTCGACGTCTTCAACGAGATCGTGGCCGTCAAGGAGGCGTGCAAGCGCCCCGACGGCAGCTCCGCCCACCTCAAGGTGATCTTCGAGACCGGCGAGCTCCAGACCTACGACAACGTCCGCCGGGTCTCCTGGCTGGCGATGCTGGCCGGCGCCGACTTCATCAAGACCTCCACCGGGAAGGTCGCCGTCAACGCGACCCCGCCGGTCACCCTGCTGATGCTGGAGGCGGTCCGCGACTTCCGCGCGGCCACCGGCGTCCAGGTCGGCGTCAAGCCCGCCGGCGGCATCCGCACCACCAAGGACGCCATGAAGTACCTGGTGATGGTCAACGAGACCCTCGGCGACGACTGGCTGACCCAGCACTGGTTCCGCTTCGGCGCCTCCAGCCTGCTCAACGACCTGCTGATGCAGCGCCAGAAGCTGGCCACCGGCCGCTACTCCGGCCCCGACTACGTGACGGTGGACTGATCACCATGGCCAAGAAGAAGAACACCGAGGAGCCCGTGGCCAAGCCCGCCGGCGGCCTCTTCGCCTACGCCCCGGCCCCCGAGTCGCCGGCCGCCGCGGGCGACATCGCCACCTCCTACGGCCACTTCATCGGCGGCGAGTTCGTCGACTCCTCCGGCAACGAGGCCCTGAAGACGGTCAACCCGGCCACCGAGCAGGTGCTCGCCGAGTTCGCCCAGGGCACCGAGGAGGACGTGGACCGCGCGGTCGCCGCCGCCCGCAAGGCCTTCGCCGACTGGTCGGCGCTGCCCGGCAGCGAGCGCGCCAAGTACCTGTTCCGGATCGCCCGGATCATCCAGGAGCGCAGCCGCGAGCTGGCCGTGCTGGAGTCGATCGACAACGGCAAGCCGATCCGCGAGACCCGCGACGTCGACCTGCCGCTGGTCGCCGCGCACTTCTTCTACTACGCGGGCTGGGCCGACAAGCTGGACTACGCCGGCTTCGGTCCCAACCCGAAGCCGCTGGGCGTGGCCGGCCAGGTCATCCCGTGGAACTTCCCGCTGCTGATGCTGGCGTGGAAGATCGCGCCCGCGCTGGCGACCGGCAACACGGTCGTCCTGAAGCCGGCCGAGACCACCCCGCTGACCGCGCTGCGCTTCGCCGAGATCTGCCGCCAGGCCGGTCTGCCGAAGGGCGTCGTCAACATCATCACCGGCGACGGCCGCACCGGCGCCGCGCTGACCTCCCACCCGGACGTCAACAAGGTCGCGTTCACCGGCTCCACCCCGGTCGGCCGCGCCATCGCCAAGCAGCTGGCCGGCACCCGCAAGAAGCTCTCGCTGGAGCTGGGCGGCAAGGCCGCGAACATCGTCTTCGACGACGCGCCGATCGACCAGGCCGTCGAGGGCATCGTCAACGGCATCTTCTTCAACCAGGGCCACGTCTGCTGCGCCGGTTCGCGCCTGCTGGTCCAGGAGTCCGTCCAGGACGAGCTGCTGGACGCCCTGAAGCGCCGGATGGGCACCCTGCGGGTCGGCGACCCGCTGGACAAGAACACCGACATCGGCGCCATCAACTCCGCCGCGCAGCTGGCCCGGATCACCGCGCTGACCGACGCCGGCGAGGCCGAGGGCGCCGAGCGCTGGTCGCCGGAGTGCGAACTCCCGGGCACCGGCTTCTGGTTCAAGCCGACCCTGTTCACCGGCGTCAGCCAGGCCCACCGGATCGCCCAGGAGGAGATCTTCGGCCCGGTCCTGTCGGTGCTGACCTTCCGCACCCCCGCCGAGGCGGTCGAGAAGGCCAACAACACCCCGTACGGCCTCTCCGCCGGCATCTGGACGGAGAAGGGCTCGCGCATCCTCTGGATGGCGGACCGCCTCAGGGCCGGCGTGGTCTGGGCCAACACCTTCAACAAGTTCGACCCGACCTCGCCGTTCGGCGGCTACAAGGAGTCGGGCTACGGCCGCGAGGGTGGCCGCCACGGTCTGGAGCCCTACCTGAATGTCGAGGCCCTCGATGTCTGATGTCGCAACGCGTCTTGACGTCTTCAAGACCTACAAGCTGTACGTCGGCGGGAAGTTCCCGCGCTCCGAGAGCGGGCGGGTGTACGAGGTGACCGACTCCAAGGGCGAGTGGCTCGCCAACGCCCCGCTGGGCACCCGCAAGGACACCCGTGACGCCGTCCTGGCCGCCCGCAAGGCGGTCAAGGGCTGGGCCGGCACCACCGCGTACAACCGCGGCCAGGTGCTGTACCGGGTGGCCGAGATGCTCCAGGGCCGGCGCGAGCAGTTCGCCGCCGAGGTGGCCGTCTCCGAGGGCATCGGCCCGAAGAAGGCCGCCGCGCTGGTGGACGCCGCGATCGACCGCTGGGTCTGGTACGCGGGCTGGACCGACAAGGTCGCCCAGATCGCGGGCGGCGCCAACCCGGTCGCCGGTCCGTACTTCAACCTCTCCTCCCCGGAGCCGACCGGTGTGGTCGGGGTCGTCGCCCCGCAGGCCGGGTACGGGCACTCGCTGCTCGGCCTGGTCTCGGTGATCGCCCCGGCGATCGCCACCGGGAACACGGTCGTGGTCGCGGCCGCCGCGGACGCCCCGCTGCCCGCGCTGTCGCTGGGCGAGGTGCTGGCCACCTCGGACGTCCCGGGCGGCGTGGTCAACATCGTCTCGGGCCGGACCGCGGACATCGCCCCCATCCTGGCCTCGCACCAGGACGTCAACGCGCTGGACCTCACCGGGGCCATCGCCGCCGACGGTCCCGGCGCGGCGTACGCGCTGGAGGCGGCCGCCGCGGATACCCTGAAGAGGGTGGTCCGTCCGGCGCTGGACCCGTTCGCCCAGGACTGGACCAATGCGCCGGGTACAAAGCGGCTACTCTCGTTCCTGGAGACGAAGACGGTCTGGCACCCGAAGGGGATCTGACCTCCGGTACTCCGGGTAACAACTCCACAGACTGGCCGTCCCCAGTGCCCTCACCCCCCCAGGGCCCGGACGGTCACAGGACGGACCCGCGCCTCTCCCCCCCTGGCGCGGGTCCGTCGGCGTTCCCGGGGTGCTCCCGCCGTCGGCCCGTCGACTTTCGTCACCCGCGCCGCCGACTTTCGACGCTCCCGCCCGCCCCACCGGCCCGGCCAGAATCACCGGTGACGGAGACGGCCAGGGGAACGACCGGGGGGACGCATGGGCGAGTTCATCGGCGAGCTGACGGCACTGTTCGCGGACGGCTTCTACCGCACGTGGCACGTGGCCCGCACCAGGCGGCGGCTGGCCGCGGGCCGCCCGGTCAGGGTGCCCTGCTCGGCCCGGTCCGAGCGGCAGCCCGACTACGTCAACGGCAGCCTGCGCATCAGGCCCGGCGCCGACACCGTGGCCCTGGTCACCCGCGACACCGGCCGGTGCGAACTGCCCGCCGGCGGGACCTTCCACGAGCCCGAGCCCGACACCTGGCACAGCCCGGACTGGGCCGCCACCGCCTACCAGCCGCCCGGCGCCGACGAACCGGTCTACCTCCAGGTGGACAGCCGCTACCTGCCGATGGTCCACGTCGCCCTCGCCGACCCGGCGTCACAGTCGAAGCCAGGGGCAGGGGCGCGGTAGAAGGTCCGCCCCGGCCGGTTTCGGCAACCGGCCGGGATGCGTCAGACTGGTGTCCCGTGAGTGACTCCCCCATGAACCCCGCACCGACCGGGCATGCCCGGGTGATCCTGCTCTCCGGGCCCTCCGGGTCGGGGAAGTCCTCGCTCGCCGAGCGCAGCGGCCTGCCGGTGCTCCAGCTCGACGACTTCTACAAGGACGGGGACGACCCGACCCTGCCGCGGCTGCCGGATGGCGCCGTCGACTGGGACTCCCCGCTGGCCTGGCACCGCGACCAGGCCGTCGCCGCGATCCGCGCCCTGCACGAGCACGGCCGCACCGACGTCCCGGTGTACTCGATCCCGGACAACGGCCGGATCGGCACCCGCGGCCTGGAGCTGGACGGGGCGGACGCGTTCATCGCGGAGGGCATCTTCGCCGCCGAGATCACCGCCGAGTGCGCCGACCAGGGCCTGCTCGGCGACGCCCTGTGCCTGCGCAACGGCGCGCTCACCACGGCCTGGCGCCGGCTGCGCCGGGACGTCCGGGAGGGCCGCAAGTCGCTGCCGGTGCTGCTGCGCCGGGGCCTGCGGCTGATGCGGGCCGAGCGGTCCATCGTCGGACGGCAGGTCGCGCTCGGCTCGTACGCGTGCGCCGGGCCGGAGGCCGAGCGGCGGATCCGCGCCGCGACCCGGGCCGGCGAGCTCTCCGCCGCCTGAACCCCGTACGGCCGAGCCCGGTACGGCCGAACCCCCAGGGCATGACGAAGGGCCCGGTGCGTCTCCCCCGCACCGGGCCCTTCGCCTTCCCCGAACGGTCTTCGGCTCCCCCACGGGCGTGCTCCCCCGAGCCGCTGCCCCCGGACCGTGACCGTCCGCTTCCCGTCCCCCGACGGGAGTCCTCGTTACGCGACCAGCTCGCCGAACGCCCGGACGGTGTCGCCGGACTTGTTCAGGTGCTCGTCCTCGCGCAGCCGGCGCAGGGCGCGCCAGATGCTGCTCTTGACCGTGCCGACGCTGATCCCCAGCACGCCGGCGATCTCCGGGTCGGTCTTGCCCTCGTAGTACCGCAGCACCAGCATGGTGCGCTGGTTCTCCGGCAGCTTCGCCAGCGCCTGCCAGAGCACGGTGCGCAGCTCGGTGCCGCCCATCGCGTCGGTGTCGCCGGCCGTCTCCGGCAGCTCCTCGGTCGGGTACTCGTTGACCTTGCGGCGCCGCCAGGCGGAGATGTGCAGGTTGGTCATGGTGCGGCGGAGGTAGCCCCCGACCGCGGCCTTGTCGGTGATCCGGCCCCAGGCCCGGTAGGTGCTGAAGAGCGCGCTCTGCAGCAGGTCCTCGGCCTCGTAGCGGTCACCGGTCAGGTGGTAGGCCGTGGCGTACAGGGAGGCGCGGCGCTCGCGCACGTACGCGGTGAACTCCGTGATGTGGTCCTCCGCGACGGCCGGGTGCTCCCCCTGCGCGCCTCCCTGCCCGGCCTCGGTGGTGCGGGCCGCCGCGGGGTTCAGCCGCAGCAGCGTCGCACCGGCGGCCTCGCGACCGGTCGGCTCCCCCGAACCGACCGTCCGCAGACCGTTCCCCCCGGTCCCCCGGTTCCCCCCCGGGGCGTCCTTGCCCTCGACGCGGACGGGGAGGATCCCCCGCAGCGTGAGGGTGGTGGCGGAGTCGGCCGAACTCCCCAGACGGCCGATCCCGTACAGCTCCCCCGTCCTGCCGCCGCCGCTCACCCGACGGGCGACAGGGTTTCCACCGGTGCTGTGCGCGCACCCCCGCACGGTCACGGCACCGGAGTTCTCGTCGGTCCTGACCTCGTACCGGGTCCGGTGGGACGTGGCTGACGAACGCGCGGTGCGGACAGCCGGGTTGGTCCGGGTCTGAAGCGTGGCGTTCATCGTGCGCCCCCTGGGTCGGTACGAGCGGTTCCGGTAGCCGCCCTTCAGCCGGCCTTGCGGCCCGCTGTCCTGCGGCGACATGGAAAATCCTGCCCGCCGGTTGTGATGGCGCTGTCCGCCGACTGTCACAGGGGTGTCACAGGAGCCGTCCGAAAGTCCCGGACCGCCCCCCTGTGAACCTGACGCCGGTGGCACGCGTTCCGGTTCCAGAAGGGACGGTGGGTGGTCCGGGGGGTGATTCGGCGCTGCCGGTGGGCCAAAATGGGGCCGTGCCTTTCCTCCTTCTGATCGAGGACGACGACGCCATCCGGACCGGCCTCGAACTCGCCCTCACCCGCCAGGGCCACCGCGTGGCCACCGCTGCCTCCGGTGAGGACGGTCTGCGTCTCTTCAAGGAGCAGCGGCCCGACCTGATCGTGCTCGACGTGATGCTGCCCGGCATCGACGGCTTCGAGGTGTGCCGCCGGATCCGCCGCACCGACCAGCTGCCGATCATCCTGCTGACCGCCCGCTCGGACGACATCGACGTGGTGGTGGGCCTGGAGTCCGGCGCGGACGACTACGTCGTGAAACCGGTGCAGCCGCGGGTGCTGGACGCCCGGATCCGGGCGGTGCTGCGGCGCGGCGAACGGGAGAGCTCGGACTCCTCGGCCTACGGCACCGTGGTGATCGACCGCGCGGCGATGACCGTCACCAAGGACGGACTCGACCTCCAGCTCACCCCGACCGAGCTGCGGCTGCTGCTGGAGCTCAGCCGCCGCCCCGGCCAGGCGCTCTCCCGCCAGCAGCTGCTGCGGCTGGTCTGGGAGCACGACTACCTCGGCGACTCCCGCCTGGTGGACGCGTGCGTGCAGCGGCTGCGGGCCAAGGTCGAGGACGTGCCGTCCGCGCCGACGCTGATCCGCACCGTCCGCGGGGTGGGCTACCGGCTGGACCCGCCGGCCTGACCCCGCGACCCGGCCGCCGGCCCCTCCTCCGACCTCTGAACTCCCGTACCACGACAGGCTCTTGTGACTGACCATCAGACGACTGCCCGGCGGTTCTCGACGGGCCGGTGGCGTCGGCTGCGCTCCCTGCGGGTGCGGCTGATCGCGGTGTTCGCGGCCGTCGCGCTGCTCGCCGCCGTCTCGGCCTCCGGCATCGCGTACTGGCTGAACCGCGACGCGGTGCTCAAGCGCGCCCAGAACACCGTGCTGAACGACTTCCGGGTCTCGCTCACCCGCAACGTCTCCGACCTGCCGCTGAACGCGACCTGCCAGGAGCTGGCCTCGCTGGCGTCCACCGTGGCCAGCTCCGGCCTGACGTACGACGTGGTGGTGGTCGACGCGGCGCACCCGGAGTGCCCGGCCTCCTCCGACCCCGCGCACTTCACGCTGGCCGACGTGCCGACCGCGCTGCAGTCCACCGTCGCCAAGCCGCGCGAGATCACCGAGAACAACCCGTACCCGTACCACCTGTACTGGCAGCGGCAGAACCTGGAGGGCCGGCCGTTCGTGATCGGCGGCACCAAGGTGGTGCCGAACGGCCCGACGGCGTACATGTTCAAGTCGCTGGAGAACGAGCGGGCCGACCTCAACACCCTGGGCTGGTCGCTGGCGATCGCCACGCTGTTCGCGCTGATCGGCTCGGCGCTGCTCGCCCAGGCCGCCTCGGCCACCGTGCTGAGGCCGGTCAAGCGGCTCGGCGACGCCGCCCGGCGGCTCGGCGAGGGGCACCTGGACACCCGGCTGGAGGTCGACGGCTCGGACGAGCTCGCCGACCTGGCGAGGACCTTCAACCGGACGGCGGAGCAGCTGCACGAGCAGGTCGAGGAGCTGAGCGCGCGCGAGGCGCAGAGCCGGCGGTTCGTCGCCGACATGTCGCACGAGCTGCGCACCCCGCTGACCGCGATGACCGCCGTGACGGACATCCTGGAGGACGAGGCCGAGTCGCTGGACCCGATGATCGAGCCGGCCGTCCGGCTCGTGGTCAGCGAGACCCGGCGGCTGTCCGACCTGGTGGAGAACCTGATGGAGGTGACCCGCTTCGACGCCGGTACCGCCAGGCTGGTCGCCGACGAGGTGGACATCGCCGACCTGATCATGTCCTGCATCGACGGGCGGGCCTGGTACGACGCGGTCGAACTGGACGCCCCGCGCGGCATCCTGGCCGTGGTCGACCCGCGCCGGCTCGACGTGGTCTTCGCGAACCTGATCGGCAACGCGCTGAAGCACGGCGGCTCGCCGGTGCGGGTCAAGGTCCGGCAGGACGGGGAGTCGGTCGTGGTCGAGGTCTCCGACAGCGGCCCGGGCATCCCGGAGGACGTGCTGCCGCACGTCTTCGACCGCTTCTACAAGGCGGACCGGGGGCGGGCCCGCTCGGAGGGCAGCGGCCTCGGCCTGTCGATCGCGATGGCCAACGCGCAGATACACGGGGGAACGATCACGGCGGCGAACGGGGAGGTCGGCGCGGTGTTCACCCTGACGCTGCCGCTGGCCCCGCCGCCTCCGCCGTCCGCGGGCGAGGCCGAGGGCGGCCCCGCCGGCGACGCCGCCGAGGACAAGGACGCCACGTGACCAGCCCCACCGACACCGTTGCCCCCCGCACCGTCCTGCGCCGCGGCGCCGGCGTGCTGCTGCTGGTCGCGCTGGCCTCCGGCTGCGGCATCCGGCCGACCGCCGTGCCGGTCGACGCCGGCGCGCCCGCCAGCCGGACGGCCTGCCCGACCTCCCCGCACATACCGGCGGCCCTGGCCACCCCGCCGGGCCCGGCCCCGACCGTGTCCCCGACCCGCGGCACCAAGGCGGGCGTGAGCCCGAGCCCGTCGCCCACCCCGGTGGCGCCGGGCAGCCCGCCGCCGGACAACGTGTTCAGCGCGGTGCCGACGGCCTCGCCCTGCCGGTAGCCCGCCCTGGGGGTGGGCCGCCCAGTAAGTGGGCCGCCCTGCGGGCAGGCCGCCGGCAAGGGGCGGGAGGGGGGCGGGAAGGGGGTTCGGGGGCGCGTTTGGGAATGTTCACGCCGGGTGTGGAACCGACGTGACGTCGGCCCACGTCCTTCCCCCCGTGCAGCGAGATGGCACCAGGACACGCGACGAGCGTTCCGGCGCGGGGACCGAGAGCAACCCGGCGGCGGCCGTCCACCGTCCCCTCCGGTTGGCCGGACTGGCGGGCCTCACCGGCCACCTGGCACTGGTGCTCTGGCTGGTGCTGAGACCGCTGCCGGTGGCCTGGGTGTACGACGCCAACCTGACGCCGTTCGCCTCGCTCCGCTCCTCCAGCGGCTGGCAGGTGGTCGGCGAACTCCTGCTGCTGGCCCCGCTCGGGGTCCTGCTGCCGCTGGCCGGCGGCCGGCTCCGGGCCCCCTGGCTGCCGTCCTTCCTGCGCACCACCGGCGCCTCCGCGCTGCTGGCGACCGCGCTGGAGTTCCTCTCCTCCTGGGCACCCGGGCACGTCCTCAACGTGGACCACATCCTGCTCGCCGTGGTCGGCGTGGCCGTCGTCCACCTCGCGCTCGTCCCGGGCCTGCGGCACCTGCTGCGGGACCGGCGGCCGCGGGTGCCCCGGATGACGGTGCTCTCGGTGCCGCCGGCCGTCGCCTCGGTCGCCGCCGCCACCTCGGCCGCGGCCGCCACCTCGGTCGCCGCCGTCACGCCCGCCGCCCGGCGGCGCGCCTACGCGGAGCCGACGCCCCCGGCCGGCTGATCCGGCCGCGGGTCCCGGACCACCCGGCCGCCGACCTCGACCAGCCCGCCCGGGCGCGGCCCGGCCAGCAGCCGCGAGCCCCGGCCCTGGGTGATGGTCAGCGCCCGGCCGAGGTGCGCGGCCAGCAGCAGGGCGGCCGCACCGGTCGCCTCGTCCTCGTCGATCCCGTCGCCCCGCCCGGGGAAGGCCCGGGCCCGGACGGTGCCGGCCGCCTCGTCCTGCCAGGCCCAGGCGTAGACCCACTCCCCCGGCGGCGGCACCTCCAGCGCCTCCACCTCGGCCGCCGAACCGTACGGCCGCAGCGTGCGCCCCGGGGCCCACTCGGGCCGGGCCTCGATCCGGATCAGCCCGCCCTCGCGCCGCACGGCCACCTCGCCGGCGGCCGTGACCAACCGGTCCACCCCGAGCAGCCAGGCGGCGCCCACGCAAGGGTGGCCGGCGAACGGCAGGCGCACCGACGGGGTGTAGATGTCGATCTCCCCGCGCTCCGGGTCGTCGACGAACACCGTCTCGCTGAAGCCCAGTTCGCGCGCGACCCGCTGCCGGTCCGCGCGACCCGGCACGGCGGCGCCGTCGCGCACCACCCCGAGCGCGTTCCCGTGGCTCCCGTCGGGCCCGCAAAAGACCCGCAGCACCTCAAACCCCGTCATTTCCCCACCTCGTCTACTCCCGCTCCGGACCGGCGCAATGACACCGTGACACAAAGGCGGCGACGGATGTCGGCCGCCTCCAGTACTGTGCGCTGTCGTCCCCGAACGGTTCCCGCCGTTTTTCTCCTTCCCCTCCCAGGAAAGCCCCCGTGAACAATCTCGACTTCAGCGCCGAACCGCTCTTCTCCTGGTACGTCGTACTGCTGGCCCTCAGCGGCGCCATCATGGTGGCCCTCGGGGTCGCGGCCGGCGGACTGAAGGTCGGCCTGCGCATCCTCAACCTCGTCCTCGGCCTCGCGTTCCTGGGGTACGCCTACTACCTGGCGTTCGTCTTCGAGGGCGGCACGTACACCATCTTCTTCAAGGCGTTCATCCTGCCGGTCGGCATGATCGTCGCCTCGGTGAAGGCGCTGGTGGAGCGCAGCAACGCCAAGAAGCAGCCCGCGCAGGCGGCCGCCCCGTTCGACCCGAACGCGCCGCAGGGGGCGTTCAACCCGAACGCGCCGTTCAACCCGAACGCCGCCCAGCAGGCGCCGTTCAACCCCAACGCCCCGCAGGCCCCGTACGCCGCGCAGCCGGGCGCGCCCGTCCCGCCGCCGGCCGGTGCCCCCGTGCCGCCCGCCCCGGCGCCGGGCGCCTCGCCGTACCAGCCGGGTGTCCCGCCGCAGCCGGTGGCGGACAACCCGTACGCGCAGCCGCAGCCGCCGCAGCACC
This sequence comes from Kitasatospora sp. SC0581, assembly GCF_048159585.1. Lineage (NCBI taxonomy): Bacteria > Bacillati > Actinomycetota > Actinomycetes > Kitasatosporales > Streptomycetaceae > Kitasatospora > Kitasatospora sp. SC0581. The sequence goes on from NZ_JBLRWA010000003.1 coordinate 59,755, forward strand.
CGGCCGGCTGATCGCGCCGAGCCGTACCGCCGTACGAACGCCGGAAGGCCCGCCCGTCACCCGCTGCGAAGCGGCGACGGACGGGCCTTCCGGCGTGTCCGGCTCAGTCCCCGGTGCCGCCCCGCACGCGGTTGCGGCGCCACGCCACCACCAGGGTGCCGAGGCCGAGGGCGATCGCGGTCGCCCCGGTGATCGCCATCGGCTCCGTGGCCCTGCCGCCGCCGGTGGAGGCCAGCCCGCCGTCCCCGGCCGGGGCGGCGGCGGTGACCATCGGCGAGCCGGCCCCCGCCGGGCTCGGCGACGTGCCGGTGGCCCGCACGACCGGGAGGACCGGGGCGGCGGCCCGCTCCGGCACGTCCGGGTCCGGGGCGGCGTCCACGAAGGTCGGAGCGGGTGCGGCGGTGGCGCCCGTCGCGGCCACGGTGATGAAGTCGGCCGCCGGACCGGCCGCCTCGGCCGCGCTCTCGCCCCGCTCCGGCAGGGTGCGCGACACGGCCGTCAGGGACTCGAACAGGATCGGCGCGTCCTTGGTGAAGGCCAGCCGGAGGTCGACGGTGCGGCTCTCGCCCTTCGCCAGCGTGATGACGTCGGCGTCCCCGTCCCCGGTCCGCAGCGCGAAGTCGAGCCGGTTCGGGTGGTCCGGGCCGCGGCCCGGGGTGGCGCCCCGCCACTGCCCGTCGGCGGCACGGAACTCCAACTCGACCGTGTCCGAAGGAAGTTCGGCCGCCCCCTGGAACACGACCGCGGGCACGACCCGCAGCTCCCGGCCGCTCCGGTTGGTGAGGACCAGTGTGAACGGCTTCGCCTCGCCGCCCACCGTGAACACGACGGGCACCCCGTGGAGCCCGACCTCCGCGGTGGCCGCCGGGGCGGGCGGCGCCGTGGCCGGTGCGGTGGCCGGCGCGGTGGTCGGCGCCCCCGCCGGAACGATGACCAGCTCCGGGCGGCCGCTGCTCGCGTCGGTGGCGCGCTGCTCCGGCGGCAGGGCCGGGTCCGAGACCACGGAGTCGAAGCCCGGTGCCACCCGGCCGGCCGGGGCGTCGGCGGTGACGGTGAGCCGCAGCCGGTAGACGGCCTCGGCGCCGGCCGGCAGCGACAGCACGGCGGGCTGGTCGAGCGCCCAGACGGCGCCCGTGCCCGCGGGGTTCGCCCTGGCGTCCTGCCACCGGGTGCCGCCGGGCGCCCGGTACTCCAGCCGGAAGTGGCCCTGCCCCGCGCCGGCGCCGGCGTCCGCGACGACGAAGGCCGAGGACGGCACGTCCAGCCGGTGGTCGGCGGTGTTCCGGAGCGTCGCGGTGAACTCCACCGGCGCGCCCCCCGCCGTGACGGTGCCGGGAAGGCCGCCGAAGGCGATCGTGACCGGCGAGGGGCGGGTCCGGGCGCCCGGGGACAGCGCGACGGCCTCCGGCGCGGCGAAGACGGCCGCGACCCCGACGGCGGCCAGGCCGGAGGCCAGGGTGACGGCGGTGGTCGCGGTCAGGAATCTGCGCTGCCGAATGTGCAATCCAACCTCACGGGAGAATGCGGGAGAGAACCCATCAGGACGTGAAATCGCTTGCACGGGAGATCGTTTCGCAACAGTGTCGGGCTTTCGTCCGCCCCCCGGCCGACCGCGATCGGCAGCATCCTACCGAGCCCCGTCCGGCGGTCCGGACCGAGGACCGCACTCGGTTCCCCGGGACCACCCCGAGGGAACCCCGACATCCGGCTACGACTCACCGGTGACCCTTCGGGGCCGGGAATCACCTGCCGGGCTGAGGCCCGGGGGCCGACGGCGGCGGAGGATGGAACCAGCCCACCGGACCTGCCGGACCGGGCCGCCACCACAGGGAGAGAATCATGAGTGCGCGCCTCGCCCGTCCTCGCCGCAACCGCGTCCTCGCCGGTGTCTGCGCCGGGATCGCCGAACGCTTCGGCCTGACCCCGTGGACCGTCCGCGTGATCTTCCTGCTCTCCTGCCTGCTGCCCGGCCCCCAGTTCCTGCTCTACCTGGCCCTCTGGGTGCTGCTCCCCCAGGAGCCGTAAGCCCGGCGGCCCGGGGACCCGCCCTCGACCAAGCGGCCCGGGGGCGACCGGGCCTCACCGCACGGCGACGGGCCGCCCGCCCCGGGGTCTCCGGGGTGGGCGGCCCGTCGCCGTGCCGTGGGCCGTGGCTCAGCCGGTCAGGCCGGGGATGGCCGGGAGGGTGCTGGTCAGCCCGCCGATCGGGGTCTTGTCCAGACCGGGGATGGTCGGGAGCGCGGCGCGCTGCTGGGCGGCGCGCTGCTCGGTGACGCCGGCCAGCGGGGTGTCCCCGGCGGGGACGGCCTTGCCGACGCTCGGGGCGAGGGTGCCCAGCGTCTCGGTCACCTTGCCTGCGGCGGGCAGCTTGGCGGCGGTGTCGGTGACCGCACCGGTCACCGCCGGGTTCGTCAACGCGCCGGTGGGCAGCCCGAGGCCGCCGGCCGCCTGGCCGTCGGCCGCGGAGGCGGCACCGGCGCCGACCGCCACGATGGCGATGCCGAGCGCCGCGGTACCGGCGGCCTTGAGAGCCTGCTTCATGGTTGGTCCCCTTTGGGTCCTCGTCGGTCGCCGACTTCGCGCACGGGACCGGCGGACGGGCGACCGCCGCCGCGACGTTTCGGCATGACTGGCACACCGTAGTGAGCAGGTCACGCGGGAGCCAAAGGGCGTTCACTCACCCGAGTGAGTAGTCGGATGAACACCAACCCCCTTGCAGGAGCCTGGAGTTCATCCGACCGGCGCGCGCCGGGGCGCCGCGCCCCGGAGGCTCAGTTGCCGCCGGTGCCCGCGCTGAACAGCCACTCCGCCTTCAGCTCGGCGTAGCCCGGCTTGATCACGTCGCTGATCATCGCCAGCCGCTCGTCGAAGGGCAGGAACGCGGACTTCATCGCGTTCACCGTGAACCACTCCAGGTCGCCCAGGGTGTAGCCGAAGGCGTCCACCACGTGGCCGAACTCCCGGCTCATGCTGGTGCCGCTCATCAGCCGGTTGTCGGTGTTCACGGTGACCCGGAACTTCAGCCGGCTGAGCAGCCCGATCGGGTGCTCGGCGTACGAGGCGGCGGCGCCGGTCTGGATGTTGGAGGTCGGGCACATCTCCAGCGGGATGCGCTTGTCGCGCACGTACGCGGCCAGCCGGCCGAGCTCGACCGTGCCGTCCTCGCCCACCGTGATGTCGTCGACGATCCGCACGCCGTGGCCGAGCCGGTCGGCGCCGCAGCACTGCAGGGCCTCCCAGATCGACGGCAGGCCGAAGGCCTCGCCCGCGTGGATGGTGAAGTGGTTGTTCTCGCCCTTGAGGTAGTCGAAGGCGGCCTGGTGGCGGGTGGGCGGGTAGCCGGCCTCGGCACCGGCGATGTCGAAGCCGACGACGCCCGAGTCCCGGTGGCGGTTGGCCAGTTCGGCGATCTCCTGCGAGCGGGCGGCGTGCCGCATCGCGGTGATCAGGGTGCCGACGCGGATCCGGTGGCCGGCCGCGCGGGCGTTGGCCTCGCCGAGGCGGAAGCCCTCCTGGACGGCCTCGACGACCTCGTCCAGGCTCAGTCCGGCCTCCAGGTGCTGCTCGGGGGCGTAGCGGACCTCGGCGTACACGACACCGTCGGCGGCCAGGTCCTCGGCGCAGTCCGCGGCGACCTTGATCAGCGCCTCACGGGTCTGCATCACGGCGCAGGTGTGCGCGAAGGTCTCCAGGTAGCGGACCAGCGAGCCGGAGTCGGCGGCCTCGCGGAACCACTCGCCGAGCTCCTTGGGGTCGGTGGTGGGCAGGCCCTGGTAGCCGCAGGCGGCGGCCAGCTCGACCACGGTCTCCGGGCGCAGCCCGCCGTCCAGGTGGTCGTGCAGGAGGACCTTCGGCGCGCGGCGGATCTGGTCGGGAGTGGGGATGCGCGGGCCGGTGCCCGCGGTGGTGACGGGGATCTGCTGTTCCATTGCGGAAATATAGCCCCTACGCGCGTAGACCGACCACCGCGAACACCGCCGGATGGTCCAAACTCCACCCGGAATTCCACCGACCGGTCCATACGATCCACCAAAGCGTCAACCCGCCGCCGCGACGGGCCCGGTCGCGCCGCACGACGGCGCCGGCCCTACCGCACCACGACGTCAGTCGCGCCGCACGACGGCGTTCTCAGTCGTGCTGCAGCAGCCGCCCGCGCCGGGACAGCACGAAGTCCCGGAACGCCCGCGCCGGCGGGGCCAGCGGCCGCCCCGCCGCCCAGGCCAACCCGATCGCCCGCCGGGTCCGCGGCGCCGTCACCTCCAGCTCCACCACCCCCGGCCGCGGCACCAGGGCCGGCGGCAGCAGCGCCACCCCCAGCCCGGCCGCCACCAGCCCGCGCAGCGTCTCCGCCTCCTCCCCCTCGAACGCCAGCCGGGGGACGAACCCGGCCTCCGCGCAAAAGCCGTCCGTGATCGCGCGCAGCCCGTACCCCTGCTCCAGCCCGACGAACGGCTCCTCCGCCACCTCCGCCAGCCGGATCCGCCGCCGCCCGGCCAGCCGGTGGTCCGCCGGGACGACCAGGTGCAGCCGCTGCTCGTCCAGCGGCCGGGCGGCGAACGCCGGGTCCTCCGGCAGCGGCGCGACCAGGCAGAGGTCCAACTCCCCGGCCCGCAGCCGCTCCAGCATCGCCGCGCCGTAGTCCTGCACCAGCTGGAACCGCACCCGCGGGTGCTCCGCGCGGAAGCCTCGCAGCAGCGCCGGCACCGCGTCCGGCCCCATCGTGTGCAGGAACCCGAAGGCCACCAGGCCCACCGCCGGGTCCGCCTCCGCCCGGGCCGCCTCCGCACCCCGCTCCAGCTCGGCCAGCGCCCGCTCCACCGAGGCCAGCAGCAGCCGGCCCGCCCTGGTCAGCCGGACCGTACGGCCCTGGCGGGCCAGCAGGTCCACCCCCAGCTCCTCCTCCAGCCCGGCCACCGCGCGCGACAACGTCGGCTGCGGCACCCCGAGCAGCGCGGCCGCCTGGGTCACGTGCTCCAGCCGGGCCACCGCCGCGAACCGGGCCAGCCGGGGCGCCAGCAGCACGGCCGGCTCCTCCGGCCCCAACTCGGCCACCCGGTACCGCTGTTCCCCGCCGTCCACCGATTCCGGACCGGACATCCCCGCACCACCTCGACTCATACGCCAGTGCATCGATCATCCACACTTCATGCATTGGACGCATCAACGCCGACAGGCCTACGGTCGACGACATGCAGCCCGCCGATACCGGGGCATCCGTGACCACCCCGGATGCCCCCGCCACCGCCACCCTCACCGCCGACGACCGCCACCGCCCCGGCCAGCGCGCCTTCCGCCGCGCCAACCTCGCCCTGTTCGCCGCCGGGGTCGCGACCTTCGTCCTGCTCTACTCCACCCAGGGCCTGCTGCCGATCCTCTCGGCCGACCTCGACCTCACCCCCGGCCAGGCCAGCTGGACGGCCTCCGCCGCCACCCTCGGCCTCGCCCTCGGGCTGCTCCCGGCCAGCGCGCTCTCCGACCGGTACGGCCGCACCGCGGTGATGACGGCCTCCACCCTCGCCGCCTCCGCGTTCGCCCTCGCCCTGCCCTTCGCGCCGGACCTCACCACCCTCGTCGTCCTGCGCGTCCTCCAGGGCGCCGTCCTCGCCGGGCTCCCCGCCACCGCCATGGCCTACCTCGCCGAGGAGGTCCACCCCAGCGCCCTGCCCTCCGCGATGGGCCTGTACGTGGCCGGCAACAGCATCGGCGGCATGGGCGGCCGACTGCTCTCCGGCTGGACCGCCGCCGGACTCGGCTGGCGCTGGGGCCTCGCCGCCTCCGCCGTCCTCGCCCTGCTCGCCACCCTCGCCTTCCGGCTGCTGATCCCCGCCGCCCGGCACTTCACCCCGGCCCCGGTGGACGCCCGCGCGCTCACCCGCACCGTCGGACGGCACCTGCGCAACCCGCTGCTGCTACGGCTGTACCTGCTCGGCATGCTGTTCATGGCGGTGTTCGGCGCGGTCTACAACACCGTCGGCTACCGGCTGATCGCCGCGCCCTTCCACCTGCCGGAGTCGATCGCCGCCTCGATCTTCGTGGTCTACCTGGTCGGCACCGGCACCTCCGCCGCGGCCGGCCGGCTCGCCGGCCGCCTCGGCCGGCGCGGCGCCCTCTACGTCTCCATCGGCGTGACCGCGGCCGGCCTGCTGCTCTCCCTCGCCGAATCCCTCACCTGCGCCCTGCTCGGCCTGGTCCTGATCACCGCCGGCTTCTTCGCCGGCCACGCCACCGCCTCCTCCTCCGTCGGCCGCACCGCCACCGAGGGCCGCGCCCAGGCCTCCGCCCTCTACCTGATCGCCTACTACCTCGGCAACAGCCTCGGCGGCACCCTCGGCGCCGACGCCTACCACGCCACCGGCTGGCCCGGCGCCGCCACCGTCGGCCTCACCGCCATGACCCTCGCCGCCGCCGTCACCCTCTACGCCACCCGCCAGGCCCACACCACCGCCCGGCGAACGGTCGCGGACGCTTGACGGCGGCCGCCGATACACTCCGGAATATGAGCATCGATCCTGCTGTGTACGCCCGGTTGCTCGAGATCGCGGATCAGCTGCCGAAGGTGCCGGGGATAGGGAAGATCGAGATCGCCGACGGCCAGATCGTCATGATGATGTCGCCCGTGAAGCGCCACGAGCTCGCCGTGCTGCGCCTCTCCCGGCAGCTCAACGCCCAGTTGCCGACGACCCACCCGGGTCACATCGCCTACCACGGCGCGGACCTCCAGGACGCAGGGCTCGGCCGACTGCGCAACCCGGACCTGATGGTGTTCCCCGAGGCGACCCTGGAGGGCGAGCAGCGGGCGGTCCTCCCGCACGAGGTTCTGCTCGTCGTGGAGATCGTCTCCAAGTCCAACCCGGAGAACGACTACCACGACAAGGTGCGCGACTACTCGGCCATGGGGATCCCGTTCTACCTGCTCGTCGATCCCCGCACGGGCACGGGCGTCGTGCACTCGGAACCCGGCTACGAGTCCCGGGAGAAGTTCGCCTTCGGCGACACGATCGCCGTCGGCCCCTGGACGCTCGACACCGGCAGTCTGCTCACGTACGCCTGACGCACAGGAGCCCGCACCCGGGTGGCGGGTGCGGGCTCCTCGTCACCCGGCTCGCAGACCTTCCGGGCCCACAGCGCCCGGGTGACCTCGGCAGTCCCCCGCATACGCCTCTTGAAGCGGTCGACTCCCGTGTGCGGCAGCGTAGAGCACGCTGCCGCACACGCGGTGGCCGTATGACTACGCGATGCGGTCGAGGACGATCGGGTTCGGGGTGAAGGCGGTGCCCGCCGGGGCGACCTCGATGCCGCCGGCCAGGGCCTCGACGGCGTAGTCGAAGCGCTCGGGGGTGTCGGTGTGCAGGGTCAGCAGGGGCTGGCCGGCCACCACGGTGTCGCCGGGCTTGGCGTGCATCTCGATGCCGGCGCCGGCCTGCACCGGGTCCTCCTTGCGGGCGCGGCCGGCGCCCAGGCGCCAGGCGCTGACGCCGATCGCGTAGGCGTCCAGCGTGGTGAGCACGCCGGAGGCGGGGGCCGGGATGACGTGCTGCTCGCGGGCGACCGGGAGCGGGGCGTCGACGTCGCCGCCCTGGGCGGCGATCATGCGGCGCCAGTGGTCCATCGCGGTGCCGTCGCGCAGCGCGTCCGCCGGGTCCTTGCCGTGGACGCCGGCCGCGGCGAGCATCTCGCGGGCGAGCGCGAGGGTGAGCTCGACGACGTCGGCCGGGCCGCCGCCGGCGAGCACCTCGACGGACTCGCGGACCTCCAGCGCGTTGCCCGCGGTGAGGCCGAGCGGGGTGGACATGTCGGTGAGCAGGGCGACGGTGTTGACCCCGGCGGTGGTGCCCAGGCCGACCATGGTGCGGGCGAGTTCGCGGGCGTCGTCCAGGTTCTTCATGAACGCCCCGGAGCCGACCTTGACGTCCAGGACGAGCGCGCCGGTGCCCTCGGCGATCTTCTTCGACATGATCGAGGAGGCGATCAGCGGGATGGCCTCGACGGTGCCGGTGACGTCGCGCAGCGCGTACAGCTTCTTGTCGGCGGGCGCGAGGCCGTCGCCGGCCGCGCAGATCACCGCGCCGACGGAGCCCAGCACGTCCATCATCTCCTCGTTGGAGAGCAGGGCGCGCCAGCCGGGGATGGACTCCAGCTTGTCCAGGGTGCCGCCGGTGTGGCCGAGGCCGCGGCCGGAGAGCTGCGGGACGGCGGCGCCGCAGGCGGCGACCAGCGGGGCGAGCGGCAGGGTGATCTTGTCGCCGACGCCGCCGGTGGAGTGCTTGTCGCTGGTGGGCAGCGGCAGCGAGGAGAAGTCCATCCGGACGCCGGAGCGGATCATGGCGTCGGTCCAGCGACTGATCTCGTGCGGCTTCATGCCGTTCAGCAGGATCGCCATCGCCAGTGCGGACATCTGCTCGTCGGCGACCTCGCCGCGGGTGTAGGCGTCGATGACCCAGTCGATCTGAGCGTCGCTCAGTTCTCCGCGATCGCGCTTGGTCCTGATGACGGAGATGGCGTCCATGCGTGCTCCAAGAGGGGTTTCAAAAGCGAAGAGTGTCGCGAGATGACCGGGTTCCGGCCCACTCGCGACACTCTACGCGCGTAACAGAAAGGGAGGCTAGAGCCGTTCCGGCCCGAACGCGTCGGGCAGGACCTCGCTCATCGGCTTGATGCCCGAGGCCAGTTCGATCAGCAGCCCCGGCCCGCCGTGCTCGTACAGCAGCTGGCGGCAGCGCCCGCACGGCATCAGCAGTTCGCCGGCGCCGTCCACACAGGTGAAGGCGACCAGCCGGCCGCCGCCGGAGGAGTGCAGCGCGGACACCAGCCCGCACTCGGCGCACAGCCCCAGCCCGTACGAGGCGTTCTCGACGTTGCAGCCCGTGACCACCCGGCCGTCGTCCACCAGCGCGGCCGCGCCGACCGGGAACCTGCTGTACGGCGCGTACGCGCGGCCCATGGCCTCGCGCGCCGCCGAACGCAGCAGCTCCCAGTCGATCGCGGGCGGCGCCGCGGGCCCGTCGGCGGTCACTTGCCCTGGCCCTTGCGGTAGATCTGGCCGTCCGCCTTCGGCATCCGCAGCCGTTGCGCGGCCAGCGAGAGCACCACCAGGGTGATCAGGTACGGCGTGGCGACGATCAGCGGGCGCTGCACCTCGTCGGTGAACGAGTACCAGGCGATCAGGCCGGCCGCCACCACGAAGGAGGCCACCGTCGCGGTGTACTTGCGGCGGTACAGGTGCCAGAGCGCGAGCAGCACCATCGCGATGCCCACGATGAGGATCATCACGTGCACCGACTCCGGGTCGCGCAGCTGGAGGCTGTCGGTGAAGCCGAACAGGCCGGCGCCCATGGCGAGGCCGCCCGGCATCCAGTTGCCGAAGATCATCGCGGCGAGGCCGATGAAGCCGCGGCCGAGGGTCTGGCCGTCCTTGTAGAAGTGCGCCGCGACCAGCGAGAGGTACGCCCCGCCGAGCCCGGCGAAGGCACCGGAGGCGATGACCGCGAGGTACTTGTACTTGTAGACGTTGACGCCCAGCGACTCGGCGGCGGTCGGGTTCTCGCCGCAGGAGCGCAGCCGCAGGCCGAACACCGTGCGCCAGAGCGCGAAGTAGCTGACCACGATCAGCGCGCCGGCCACCAGCACGACCACCGAGATGTTGGTGACCAGGCCGCCGAGCACGCCCGCGACGTCCGAGACCAGGAACCAGTGGTGGTTCTCGATGCTCTTCAGCCCGGAGGACAGGCCCGGGACGGTGATGTACGGCAGCGGGTCCGCCGGCGGGGACTGGTTCTGGCCGGCACCGGCCGAGACGTAGTCCTTGTAGTAGATCCGGTTGACGTACGCGCAGATGCCGGGGATCAGCAGGTTGATGCCGACGCCGGAGACGATGTGGTCGACGCCGAAGGTGACGGTGACGACCGCGTGCAGCAGGCCGCCGAGCGCCCCGCCCAGCATGCCGGCCAGCAGGCCGACCCACGGGTTGACCAGGTAGCCCGCCCAGGCACCGCAGAAGGTGCCGGCGACCATCATGCCTTCGAGACCGATGTTGACCACACCGGCCCGCTCGGACCAGAGACCGCCCAGACCGGCCATGCCGATCGGCACGGCCGCGCCGAGCGCGGCGGTGATCTGCCCGGAGGAGGTCAGCGAGTGGTTGCCGGTGGCCATGCCCACGGCGGAGAACAGCACCAGGGCGCCCGCGATCAGCAGCAGGACGACCGGCCAGGACAGCTTGCGCTTCTTCGCGGGTCCGCCCGACGGCTCTCCGAGCGGAAAAACGATCCGCTTCCAGTAATCGACCGTGAAGTTCTGGCTCATGCCGCAACCTCCTTGTTGCTGGTCGCGGCGGCCTGGGCGGCGAGCTGGGCGCCGACCTTCTGCTGCTGGCGCTTCAGGCCGTAGCGGCGCACCAGCTCGTACGCGACGACGACGCAGATGACGATGGTGCCCTTCATGACGTCGACGATCTCGAAGGGGAAGCCGCCCTGGAGCGGCAGCACCGAGCCGGTGACGTCCAGGAAGGCGAACAGCAGCGCCGCGAAGGCGATGCCGATCGGGCTGTTCCGGCCGAGCAGGGCGATCGAGATGCCCAGGAAGCCCAGGCCGGGCTGGAAGCTCTGGCCGAAGTAGTGCGAGTTCTGCAGGAGCTCCGGCAGGCCGATCAGACCGGCGATGGCGCCGGAGACGACCATCGAGATGACCACCATGCGCTTGACGTTCACGCCGGAGGCGGTCGCGGCGGACTCCGAGCGGCCGGTGGCGCGCAGGTCGAAGCCGAAGCGGGTGCGGGTCAGCACGAACTGGAAGACCACGCCGACCAGGGCGGCGACGAAGATGAAGCCCCAGAGCGTCCCGCCGGCCGTCTCCATCGCGAAGAAGTGGCTGGACTGCGAGATCGGCTCGGTCTGGATCGAGTTGGTGGTGCCGCTGGTCTTCGGCGCGAAGATGCCGGGGACGAGCAGCAGACCGATGATCGCGGTCGCGATCGAGTTCAGCATGATGGTCGAGATGACCTCGCTGACGCCGCGGTAGACCTTCAGCAGACCGGCGACGCTCGCGTACAGGCCGCCGACCAGCATGGCGGTGACCAGTAGCAGCGGGATCTGGATGAAGGCCGGCAGGTCCACCTTGGCGCCGACGAAGGCCGCGAACAGCGCCGCGACCTTGTACTGGCCCTCGACGCCGATGTTGAACAGGTTCATCCGGAACCCGAACGCGGCGGCCGCGGCGGCCAGGTAGTAGGTGGTGGACCGGTTGAGGATGCCCACCTGGCCGTCCGACTTGCTGGCGTACGTGAGCATCACGTTCCAGGCGTCGAACGGGTTCTTTCCCGAGGTCGCCAGCAGGACGGAACAGATCGCCACGGAGAGCAGGACCGCGAGCACCGGCGCCGCCAGCGCGAGCACGATCCGCTCACCGCTGAACCGCTGGGCCAGGCCGGGCTTCGCGGCTGCGGGATTGGGACTGGTCATGGGTTACTCCCCCGCCTGCGGGTCGTCGGCGGTGTCGGTGGGCTGGTGCCCGGCCTCGGCCCCGGTGCCCTCGGCCGCGACGGCCTGCGCCTCGGCGACGGCCTCCGGCTCGGACTCCAGGTGGCCGCTGGCGGCACCGGTCATCGCGGTACCGAGGTCCTCGGCGGTGACGGTGGCCGGGTCGGCGTCGGCGACCAGGCGGCCGCGGTAGATGACCCGGATGGTGTCGGACAGGCCGATCAGCTCGTCCAGGTCCGCGGAGATCAGCAGGACGGCCAGGCCGGCCCGCTGGGCGACCCGGATGTGCTCCCAGATCTGCGCCTGCGCGCCGACGTCCACGCCGCGGGTGGGGTGGGCGGCGATCAGGAGCTTGGGCTGGTGGCTCATCTCGCGGCCGATGATCAGCTTCTGCTGGTTGCCGCCGGAGAGCGAGGCCGCGGTGACCTCGATGCCGGGGGTGCGGACGTCGTACTCCTCGACGATCCGCCAGGTGTCCGTCCGGGCGGCGGCCGGGTCCAGCAGCAGGCCCTTGGAGTTGGGCGCCTCGGTGACGTGGCCGAGGATGCGGTTCTCCCAGAGCGGGGCCTCCAGCAGCAGGCCGTGCTTGTGGCGGTCCTCGGGGATGTAGCCGATGCCGGCCTCGCGGCGGGCCCGGGTCAGGGTGCCGGAGAGGTCCTTGCCGTCCAGGGTGACGGTGCCGGCGTTCAGCGGCAGCATGCCCATGACGGCCTCGACCAGCTCGGCCTGGCCGTTGCCCTCGACACCGGCGATGCCGAGGATCTCGCCCTTGCGGATGCGCAGCGAGATGTCGTCCAGGACGACGCGCTCGATGCCCTCGGCGTCGGTCTTGGCGATCCGCAGGCCCTCGACGTCGAGCATCACGGTGTCGGTGACGGTCGACTCGCGGCTCTCCGGGGAGGGCAGCTCGGCGCCGACCATCAGCTCGGCGAGCTGGCGGGCGGTGACGGCCTTCGGGTCGGCGTCGCCGACCGTGGTGCCGCGCCGGATGACGCTGATCGCGTCGGCCACCGCGAGCACCTCGTGCAGCTTGTGCGAGATGAAGATGACGGTGACGCCCTCGGACTTGAGGTCCCGCAGGTTGTCGAACAGCGCGTCGACCTCCTGCGGGACGAGCACGGCCGTGGGCTCGTCCAGGATCAGGATCTTGGCGCCGCGGTACAGCACCTTGAGGATCTCGACGCGCTGGCGGTCGGCGACGCCGAGGTCCTCGACCAGGGCGTCCGGGCGCACGCCCAGGCCGTACTGGTCGGAGATCTCCTTGATCTTCGCCTTCGCCTTGGCGCCGATGCCGTGGAGCTTCTCGCCGCCGAGGACGACGTTCTCCCACACCGTGAGGTTGTCGGCGAGCATGAAGTGCTGGTGCACCATGCCGATGCCGCGGGAGATGGCGTCGCCGGGGGTGTGGAACTCGCACAGCTCGCCGTTGATCGCGATGGTGCCCTCGTCCGGCTTCTGCATGCCGTAGAGGATCTTCATCAGCGTCGACTTGCCGGCGCCGTTCTCACCCATCAGGGCGTGCACGGTGCCGGTGCGGACGGTGAGGTTGATGTCGTGGTTGGCCACGACACCCGGGAAGCGCTTGGTGATGCCGCGCAGCTCGACGGCCGGTGTCGCCGTCCCCGCGCTGGGGGTGCCGTCCTCGCGCGGGGGGACGGGGTCGGATGCGGTGATGGCGATCTCCTGGTGGTCTGGAGGCGCGTCGTTGCGCTGGGAGGGCCAAGGGGGAACATGGGGAGACGGAACAGGGCCCGGGGGTACGCGTTGAGCGCACCCTGCCGGGCCCCTCCCGTGAACTGTGTCGTGTTGCGTCGCGCTGCCGGGCAGGCGGCAGGCGCTGCGGCGTCCGGGACGCGCGGGCCTTACTGGCCGGCCGGCGCGGTCGGGATCGTGGTGGCGCCGGACTTGATCGCGTCGGCGGCGGCCTTCAGCTTGTCCTGGATGTCGTCGATCTTGCCGCCGGTGGTGGCGAGCGAGACGCCGTCGGCCTTCAGGTCGAACAGCTTGATGCCGGTCGGGGTCTGGCCCTGCTTGACCGACTGGACGTACGAGAACACCGCGGTGTCGACGTTCTTGACCATCGAGGTCAGGATGCTGTTCTTGTACTTCGCCAGGGCCGGCTGGCTGGCCTGGTCGGAGTCGACGCCGATGGCCCAGGCGCCCTGCTTGTTGGCGACGGCCTCGATGGCGCCGTTGCCGGAGGAGCCGGCGGCGGTGTAGATGACGTCCGCGCCCTTGTCGAGCTGACCCTGGGCGGACTCCTTGCCCTTGTCGGGCGAGGCGAAGCCGGTGAAGTCCGGCGGGGTGCTCAGGTAGGTGGTCTCGACCGTGATGTTCGGGTCGACGGACTTCACACCCGCCTTGTAACCGGCCTCGAACTTCTTGATCAGCTCGGACTGCACACCGCCGATGAAGCCGACGTGCTTGGCCTTCGACTTGTTCGCGGCGGCGACACCGGCCAGGTACGAACCCTCCTGCTCGGCGAAGAGCAGCGAGGTGACGTTGGCCGGCTGGTCCTTGTCGTTCGAGTCGATGATCGCGAACTTCACGTTCGGGTTGTCCTTGGCGACCTTGTTGACGGCCGGCTGGTAGACGAAGCCGACCGCGACGATCGTCTTGTAGCCCGCGTCGATCAGGTTCTTGAGACGGGTCTCCTTGTCGGCCTCGGCCTCGCCCTGCTTGGCCTCGGCCTCGGTCACGGAGACGCCCAGCTCGGACTTGGCCCTGTCGAGGCCACGGGCGGCGGAGTCGTTGAACGACTGGTCGCCGCGGCCGCCGATGTCGTAGGCCATGCCGACCTTGAGCGAACCGTCGCCCGAGCCGGCGGAGGAGGAGTTGTCGGTGCTCTTTGCGCCGCAAGCGGCGAGCGAGGCCATGCCCAGGGAACCCGAGAGCACAACCGCGGCGAGCTTCATTGAACGGCGCAAGGGGATATCTCCTTCTACACGCAACCGTTTGGCGTGGTCGGTCGCCACCGTAACGCGCGTAGAACACGGTTGTGTTACGGGGTGCCAGAGCGTTCGGGTTGTTATCAAACCGTGGTCTGATGTTCTTCCTGAGGCTCTATCCCATGCGCGGACGGTGATCCGAGGTCGGTGCGGCACAGTTTACGGAACCGTTCCGGACCCCCCGGATCCGACCGTTCCGCTTCACCCGCGCCGCCCCCGGAACCGTCACCCCGCCCCGCCGCGCCCGGCCCGCCGTCAGCTGCCGTCCGCCTCCAGGGCCAGCGCCGAGAACAGCTCCACCCCGATGCCGATCGCCCGCTCGTCCACGTCGAACCGGCCCTGGTGGAGGTCCCGGACGGTGGCGTCGCCGGGCGCCCGGACACCGAGCCGGGCCAGCGCGCCCGGGGCGTGCTCCAGGTACCAGGAGAAGTCCTCGCCGCCCAGGCTCTGCTCGGTTCCCTCGACCACCTGGGCCCCGTCCGCGCCGAAGCGGGCGTTCATCGCCTCGTCCAACCGCGCGACCGAGACCGCCTCGTTGACCACCGGCGGCACCCCGCGGTGGTAGTCCAGCGTCCACTTGGCCCGGTAGGTCTCGGACACCTTGGCGATCAGCTCGTGCAACAGGTCCGGCGCCTCGCGCCAGCCGTCCAGCTCCAGGCAGCGGACGGTGCCCTCCAGTTCGGCGTGCTGCGGGATGACGTTGGGCGCGGAGCCGGAGGCGATCCGCCCCCAGACCAGGCTGACGCCCCAGCGCGGGTCCATCCGGCGGGCCAGCGCGCCCGGGAGGTCGGCGGCCATCCTGGCGACCGCGGTGACCAGATCGGTGGTCAGGTGCGGACGGGCGGTGTGCCCGCCGGGGCCGTCCAGGTGGAGCACCAGGCGGTCGCAGGCCGAGGTGATCGCCCCGACCCGCAGGGCGATCCGGCCGACCTCCACCTTGGGGTCGCAGTGCACCGCGAAGATCCGCCCGACGCCCGCCATCCCGCCGGCCTTGATCACGTCCAGCGCGCCGCCCGGCATGACCTCCTCGGCGGGCTGGAACACCAGCCGGACGGGCCGGCGCAGCTCGCCGGTGCGGACGGCCTCCGCCAGCACCAGGCCGGTGCCGAGCACCACCGAGGTGTGCACGTCGTGGCCGCAGGCGTGGGCCCGGCCGGGGACGGTGGAGCGGTACGGCACATCGGTCTTGGCGTCGTCGATCGGCAGCGCGTCGATGTCGGCGCGGAAGGCCAGGAACTCCGTCCCCGGCGTGGTGCCGGGCGGGACGATGTCGACGAGCATGCCGGTGCCGCCGGGCAGCACCCGGGGTTCGAGGCCGGCGGCCACCAGACGGTCGCGCAGCAGCCCGGTGGTTCGGAACTCCTGGCGGCCCAGCTCCGGGTGCCGGTGCAGATCACGACGGAAGGCGATCAGCTCGGGCTCCAGCGCCCGGACCCGGTCGCGCAGATCGGCGGCGGGGCGTACGGCGGCCAGAGTGGCGCCCGACTGAGCGGGCTCAGGACGGTTCATCTCCCCAATCGTAGGCCTGTTGGGGGGATTTGGCCCGACTTCCGGAAAACTAGTCCCCGGATGGGCGCATACCGGCCGGACACGTGGGTATGACATCTTGTTTCAGCCGCCTTCCCCGGGTTGCGTGCCCTGTGCAACGATCCCCCGGGCCGGCGGTCACGGCCGCCAACCCCCCTGACGGCACCGACGGGTTGACGGCCGTTCAGCTGGTGGTCAGAAGCGCTCCACCGGGGCGTACGTCCCCCACACCCCGCGCAGCGCGTCGCACACCTCGCCGACGGTGGCCCGGGCGGCCAGCGCCTCCTTCATCGGGTACAGCACGTTCCCCGTCCCCTCGGCGGTGCGGCGCAGCCCGTCCAGCGCCCGGGTGACGGCGCCGGCCGAGCGCTCGGCCCGCAGCCGGGCCAGCCGCCGCGCCTGCCGCACCTCGATCGCCGGGTCCACCCGCAGCGGCTGGTACGGCTCCTCCGTGTCCGACCGGAAGCGGTTGACCCCGACCACGGTCCGCTCCCCGGAGTCGGTCTCCTGCTGGAGCCGGTAGGCGGTGCGCTCGATCTCGCCCTTCTGGTAGCCGCGTTCGATCGCGGCCACCGCGCCGCCCTGCTCCTCGATCCGGTCCATCAGCGCCCGCGCGGCGGCCTCCACCCCGTCGGTGAGCGACTCGACGGCGTAGGAGCCGGCGAACGGGTCGACGGTGGCCGTCACGTCGGTCTCGTACGCGAGCACCTGCTGGGTGCGCAGGGCGAGCCGGGCGGCCTTCTCGGTGGGCAGCGCGATCGCCTCGTCGAAGCCGTTGGTGTGCAGCGACTGGGTGCCGCCGAGCACCGCGGCGAGCGCCTGGACGGTGACCCTGGCCAGGTTGACCTCGGGCTGCTGGGCGGTGAGCTGCACCCCCGCGGTCTGGGTGTGGAAGCGCAGCATCTGCGAGCGCGGGTCCCGGGCGCCGAATCCTTCCCGCATGATTCTGGCCCAAATCCTGCGTGCGGCGCGGAACTTGGCCACTTCCTCCAACAGGGTCGTGCGGGCCACGAAGAAGAACGAGAGCCGGGGGGCGAAGTCGTCCACGGCCATCCCGGCGGCGAGCGCGGTGCGGACGTAGGCGATGCCGTTGGCCAGGGTGAAGGCGACCTCCTGCGCGGGATCGGCCCCGGCCTCGGCCATGTGGTAGCCGGAGATCGAGATGGTGTTCCAGCGCGGGACCTCGGCCCGGCAGTAGCGGAACACGTCGGCGGCCAGCCGCAGCGAGGGCTCCGGCGGGAAGATGTAGGTGCCGCGGGCGATGTACTCCTTCAACACGTCGTTCTGGACCGTCCCGGTGAGCGCCGACGGCGCCACCCCCTGGGCCTCGCCGACCAGTTGGTAGAGGAGCAGGAGCAGCGCGGCGGGCGCGTTGACGGTCATCGAGGTGGACACCCCGCCGAGCGGGATGCCGTCGAACAGCACCGCCATGTCCTCGACGCTGTCCACGGCGACGCCCACCCGGCCGACCTCCCCGGCGGCGAGCGGCGCGTCCGAGTCGTAGCCCATCTGGGTGGGCAGGTCGAAGGCGACCGAGAGGCCGGTGCCGCCGCCCGCGATCAGCTGCCGGTAGCGGGCGTTGGACTCGGCGGCGGTGCCGAAGCCCGCGTACTGGCGCATCGTCCACGGGCGGCCGGTGTACATCGTCGGGTAGACGCCCCGGGTGAAGGGGTACTCCCCCGGCCGGCCCAGCCGGGCTTCGGCGTCCCAGCCGGCCGGCGACCCGGGGCCGTACACCGGCTCGATCTCGAAGCCGGACTCGGCGCGGCGCGGCTCGGCTGCCATGGGGGCCCTCCGGGGCTGGGGGAACGGGGTCCTCGCACTATCGGGCTCCCCGCCGTGCGGGAGGCGACCGGCCCGCCGGAGCGCCGGCGCGGTTGAGATGATCGGGTGAACGACCGATGAGCCCCAGGGAGTGGCAATGACCGAGCAGAAGGTGGCCGTGGTCACCGGTGCCAGCAGCGGAATCGGCGCGGCGACCGCCCGCCGGCTGGCCGCCGAGGGCTTCGACGTGGTGCTGACCGCCCGCCGCACCGAGCGCGTCGAGGCGCTGGCCAAGGAGATCGCCGACCGGGGCGGCTCCGCCCGGGCCGTCACCCTGGACGTCACCGACCGGGCCGCGGTGGACGCCTTCGCGGCCGCCGTCGGCCGGGTGGACGTCCTGGTGAACAACGCCGGCGGCGCGATCGGCGCCGAGACCGTCGAGCACGGCGACCCGGCCGACTGGCGGGCCATGTACGAGGTGAACGTGCTCGGCGTGCTGCAGGTGACCCAGGCCCTGCTGCCGGCCCTGCGGGCGACCGGCGACGGCACGGTCCTGGTGCTCTCCTCGACCGCCGCGCTGGCCGCGTACGAGGGCGGCGGCGGGTACGTCGCCGCCAAGCACGCCGCGCACACCATCGCCGCCACGCTGCGGCTGGAGCTGTGCGGGGAGCCGATCCGGGTGATCGAGATCGCCCCCGGCATGGTGAAGTCCGAGGGCTTCGCGGTCACCCGCTTCCGCGGCGACGAGGAGAAGGCCGCCGCGGTGTACGCGGGCGTGGCCGAACCGCTCACCTCGGAGGACATCGCGGACACCGTGGCGTGGGCGGTCACCCGGCCCTCGCACGTGAACATCGACCTGCTGGTGGTCCGCCCGAGGGCGCAGGCCGCCAACCACAAGGTCCACCGCGACTGAGCCCGGGAACGGGCAGGGAGGGCGCTGACGTGCAGGTGTCAACGTCACAACTTGATAGCTCGTCCGGATGAATTCGGCGCGCGCCCTCCCCAACTGATGACCGCTCAACTACCTTTGAGGCGCTGAACGACCGGCGCTCGCGCGCCCCTCGGCAGCCCCCATCCCACCTGCGCACCACCCCGTTCCACCGGCACCTTCCCGCCCTCACGAGGAGGACCCGCTGGCCAGCGACATCCCGTCACAGCGGCTCGACGTCAGAACAGAGCCGACCCTCCTCGGGCTGCACCGCTTCAACGAAGCCGACGCCGGCGCCGCCGAGGAGGCCCTCCTGGCCTGCTGCGGCAGCCACCGCTGGGCCCTGCGCCTGACCGCGCACCGGCCCTACCCCGACATCGAGTCCCTGCTGGCCGCCGCCAGCGAGGCCTCCTACGACCTCCGACCGGCCGACCTCACCGAGGCCCTGGCGGACGAGAGCTGGATGCCGCAGCCGCTGCTCGGCATGCGGGCTCCCGGCAGCCAGGCCGCCCACACCGCGCTGCGGGCGGCGCACGCCGCGTACGAGGCCCGGTTCGGCCACGTCTTCGTGGTCTGCCTGGAAGGGGTCGCCCCGGAGGAGATGCTCGACACCGTGCTCTCCTCGATCCGCACCCGCCTCGCCAACGACCCGGACGAGGAGCGGCTGATCGCGTCCGACGAACTCCGCCGGATCGCCCTCACCCGACTGGAGCACCTGGTCGCCACCCACCCGGAGACCGCGGCGCGCTGAACCCGCATCACGCCCCCTCTTCACCCTGCCGGGTGACAACGATCACGAAACCGCCCGGACGAGTGAACCGACCCCGCCACCGGATCCGACCGCCGCGCCCCGCGCCCACCGACGCGGGGCGCGAGCATGCCGTCACCCATCGTGATGACTCCGGGTTTGGTTCCCGCCCCACTAGGCCAGAAGTGCCTGATTGATCACACCTGGGGCCCCCGGAGGCGGTTCACGACAAGGCGTCGATAGGATGCTGGCGGCCGGTGGACCGTACCCGGCCGGGCTGACCGACACCGAAGCCGGCCGAGCCCCCAATCGCTTCCGGAGGGTTTTTCCGTGCCGGCTGGAACGCTGTACCGCGGCCGGGAAGGCATGTGGAGCTGGGTGGCTCATCGAGTCACCGGCGTCCTCATCTTCTTCTTCCTGTTCGCCCACGTCCTCGACACCGCCCTCGTGCGAGTGTCGCCGGAGTCCTACGACACCGTCATCCAGACGTACAAGACTCCGCTCGTGAACCTGATGGAGTACGGCCTGGTGGCCGCCATCCTGTTCCACGCCCTGAACGGCCTGCGCGTCGTCGCAGTGGACTTCTGGTCGAAGGGCCCGAAGTACCAGAAGCAGATGCTCTGGAGCGTCGTCGGCGTCTGGGTCGTCCTGATGGCCGGTTCCTTCTACGGGATCCTCCAGCACACGCTGATCTCCTGGTTCGGGAAGTGAGCCGAGACATGTCCACGGAATACTCCGACGCCATCGTCGTCCCCTCGAAGCAGGCGCACACCGGCAAGGGACTGGGCACCGGCAACCCGGCCGACGCGTTCGTCATCGAACCTCCGCGCAAGCGGACCACGAAGACCCCGCGTCGCACCCGCACCAACTTCGAGATGCTGGCCTGGCTCTTCATGCGCCTGTCCGGTGTCGTTCTGGTCGTGCTGATCCTCGGCCACCTGCTGATCATGCTGGTGCTCGACGGCGGCGTCTCCAAGATCGGCTTCGCCTTCGTGGCCGGCCGCTGGGCCTCGCCGTTCTGGCAGGGCTGGGACCTCCTGATGCTCTGGCTCGCCATGCTGCACGGCGCCAACGGCATGCGTCAGGTCATCAACGACTATGCCGAGAAGGACTCGACCCGGCTCTGGCTCAAGGGGCTCATGGGTACCGCCACGGTCTTCACCGTGCTGCTCGGCACCCTGGTGATCTTCACCTTCGACCCCAACATCTGAGCCGCGAGCACCATCGACCATCGGCAGAGGCCAGAGGCGAGTTAACCCCCCATGCAGATTCACCAGTACGACACCGTCATCGTCGGCGCCGGCGGCGCCGGCATGCGCGCGGCCATCGAGTCGACGCAGCGCAGCCGCACCGCCGTCCTGACCAAGCTCTACCCGACCCGGTCCCACACCGGCGCGGCCCAGGGCGGCATGTGCGCCGCCCTGGCCAACGTCGAGGAGGACAACTGGGAGTGGCACACCTTCGACACGGTCAAGGGTGGTGACTACCTGGTCGACCAGGACGCCGCCGAGATCATGTGCAAGGAGGCCATCGACGCCGTCCTCGACCTGGAGAAGATGGGCCTTCCCTTCTCCCGCACCGAGCAGGGCCGGATCGACCAGCGCCGCTTCGGCGGCCACTCCCGCAACCACGGCGAGGCCCCGGTCCGCCGCTCGTGCTACGCGGCCGACCGCACCGGCCACATGATCCTCCAGACGCTGTTCCAGAACTGCGTCAAGCACGGCGTCGAGTTCTTCAACGAGTACTACGTCCTCGACCTGCTGATCAACGAGGGCAAGACGGCCGGCGTCGTCGCGTACGAGCTGGCCACCGGCGAGATCCACGTCTTCCAGGCCAAGTCGGTCGTGTTCGCCTCCGGCGGCACCGGCAAGTTCTTCAAGGTCTCCTCCAACGCCCACACCCTCACCGGTGACGGCCAGGCCCTGGTCTACCGCCGCGGCCTGCCGCTGGAGGACATGGAGTTCTTCCAGTTCCACCCGACGGGCATCTGGCGCATGGGCATCCTGCTCACCGAGGGCGCCCGCGGCGAGGGCGGCATCCTGCGCAACAAGGACGGCGAGCGCTTCATGGAGCGCTACGCCCCCGTCATGAAGGACCTCGCGTCCCGTGACGTCTGCTCCCGCGCGATCTACACCGAGATCCGCGAAGGCCGCGGCTGCGGTCCGGACGGCGACCACGTCTACCTGGACCTGACCCACCTGCCGCCGGAGCAGCTGGACGCCAAGCTGCCGGACATCACCGAGTTCGCGCGCACCTACCTCGGCATCGAGCCCTACACGGACCCGATCCCGATCCAGCCCACCGCGCACTACGCCATGGGCGGCATCCCGACCAACGTCGAGGGTGAGGTCCTGCGCAACAACACCGACATCGTCCCGGGCCTGTACGCGGCCGGCGAGGTCGCCTGCGTGTCCGTGCACGGCGCCAACCGCCTGGGCACCAACTCGCTGCTGGACATCAACGTGTTCGGCCGCCGCGCGGGCATCGCCGCCGCCGACTACGCCAACGCGAACGGCTTCGTCGAGCTGCCCGAGAACCCGGCCGAGAAGGTCCAGGCCCTGGTCGACGGCCTGCGCGAGGGCACCGGCACCGAGTCCGTGGGGCAGATCCGCAAGGAGCTGCAGGAGACCATGGACACCAACGCCATGGTGTACCGCACCGGCGCCACCCTGAAGCAGGCGGTCGAGGACATCGCCGCGCTGAAGGAGCGCTACAAGAACGTCTCCATCCAGGACAAGGGCTTCCGCTACAACACGGACCTCCTGGAGGCCGTCGAGCTGGGCAACCTGCTCGACCTGGCCGAGGTGCTGGCCGTCTCCGCGCTGGCCCGCGAGGAGTCCCGCGGCGGCCACTACCGCGAGGACTTCCCGACCCGTGACGACGTGAAGTTCATGCAGCACACCATGGCGTACCAGGAGGTCGCCGCCGACGGCAGCACCTCCATCCGCCTCGACTACAAGCCGGTCGTCACGACCCGCTACCAGCCGATGGAGCGTAAGTACTGATGAGCACTCCGACCGTGGAGAAGCACTCGGCCGCTCTGGACGCGGTCGAAGCCGGTGCCGTCCAGCCGATCACCGTCACCGTCCGGATCCGCCGGTTCAACCCGGAGGAGCACCCGGACCCGGTGTGGGTCGACTACCAGCTGACGATGGACCCGAAGGAGCGCATCCTCGACGCGCTCAACAAGATCAAGTGGGAGCAGGACGGCACCCTCACCTACCGCCGTTCCTGCGCCCACGGCATCTGCGGCTCCGACGCCATGCGGATCAACGGCCGCAACCGGCTGGCGTGCAAGACCCTGATCAAGGACGTCAACCCGGAGAAGCCGATCACGATCGAGGCCATCAAGGGCCTCACGGTCCTCAAGGACCTGGTCGTGGACATGGACCCGTTCTTCCAGGCGTACAAGGACGTCATGCCGTTCCTCATCACCAAGGGGAACGAGCCGACCCGCGAGCGCCTGCAGTCCGCCGAGGACCGCGAGCGCTTCGACGACACCACCAAGTGCATCCTGTGCGCCGCGTGCACGTCGTCCTGCCCGGTGTTCTGGAACGACGGCCAGTACTTCGGCCCGGCCGCCATCGTCAACGCGCACCGCTTCATCTTCGACTCGCGCGACGAGGGTGCCGAGCAGCGCCTGGAGATCCTCAACGACCGTGAGGGCGTGTGGCGCTGCCGCACCACCTTCAACTGCTCGGAGGCCTGCCCGCGCGGCATCGAGGTCACCAAGGCGATCCAGGAAGTGAAGCGGGCCCTGGTGACCCGCCGCTTCTGATCCCACCCGCCACACCGGAGGCCCCCGCCCGATCCTCGGATCGGGCGGGGGCCTTCGCGTTGCCGTCCTCCGGGTCAGTCGGTGGCCGGGGTGCGGCGGGTGGCGCGCAGGCCGCGCAGGCCGATGGCGCCGACCGCGATGCCGAGGGCGAAGGAGGTGACGGCGAGGAGGAGGTGGACCCAGAAGAAGGCGGTGGGCTGGGAGTGGTCGCCGTTGGTGAAGGCCTGGCCGCCGGAGTCCTTCCAGAGGTTCTTCACGAAGGTCGTCCAGATGATGATCGACCAGACCCCGAAGGCGGTCAGGAACCAGGAGGTGCGACGGCTGAGCTTCATGGGGGTCCTCGGCTTGTGAAGGCGGTGTGCGTCCCCAGTATGCGCGGGCCGCCGATCGGCGTACGGCGGGCCCCTCCTGCGGAGGACGGGCTCCGAGGGGAGGGCAGCGGGAGCCCCGAGTGGGTACGGTCAGCTGGTGCCCACACCCCGACTCACGTTCGCGCGCCTGTGCGCCGCGGTCACCGCGGCCCTCCCGGTCCTGCTCGCCGCCCCGGCGGGCGCGACCCCGCAGCAGCCGCCCCCGTCGGCCGCGGTCGGCGGCGAGCGGCTCGGGCTCCCCGGGGTCCAGGTCGCCCCGATGGCGGGTGCCCCGCCGCTGCCCTCCGACCTCACCGGCCAGTCCTGGATAGTCTCCGACGCGGCGTCGGGCGACGTGCTGGCGGCCAGCAACCCGCACCTGCGGCTGCCCCCGGCGAGCACCCTGAAGATCCTCTTCGCGGACACCGTGCTGCCCAAGTTCGACCGCAACGCGGTGCACCGGGTGGCCGACGAGGAGATCCAGGGGATCGGCCCCGGCAGCAGCCTGGTCGGCATCAAGGAGAACCTGGACTACCGGGTCGAGGACCTGTGGCGCGGGGTGTTCCTGAGCTCCGGCAACGACGCGGTGCACGTCCTGTCGCACATGAACGGCGGCGTCCAGCAGACCGTCACCGAGATGCAGGCGCGCGCCGACGCGCTCCAGGCCCGGGACACCAGGGTGATCTCCCCGGACGGCTACGACATGGACGGCCAGGTCTCCTCGGCCTACGACCTGTCGCTGTTCGCCCGGGCCGGCCTGCGCAACGCGGACTTCCGGACGTACTGCGCCACCCGGGACGCGATGTTCCCGGGCGCCGTCGACCGGAACACCGGCCAGCGCGGCAGCTTCGGGATCGCCAACACCGACCGGCTGCTGGGCAAGTACCCCGGCCTGATCGGGGTGAAGAACGGCACCACCACCAACGCCGGCTCGACCTTCGTCGGCGCCGCCGAGCGCGACGGCCGCACCCTGCTGGTGACGGTGATGCACCCGGCCAGCTACCAGCGGGTGTACGACGAGACGGCCGCCCTGCTGGACTGGGGCTTCGCCGCGGCCGGCAAGGTCCAGCCGGTCGGCAGGCTGGTCGACGAGCTCCCGCCCGCCGGCGCCGAGCCGACCGGCCAGGCCGGCGGCGCCGAGGGCACGCCCGCACCGCCGCCGCACCCCGCGGCCACCACCGCCCCGACGGCGGCGATGGGCACGCGCGGCGGGCTCGGCCTCGGCGGCTGGTCGGCCGTGGTGCTGGCCGGGGCCGCGGCCGGGTACGGCTCGCTGGTGCTGCTGCGGCGCCGCTCCGCCGGCTGACCCGCCGACGGGTGGGAGGGCTCGGCCTCAGTCCCGGGGCCGGGCCCTCCCCTCGTCCTCGTCCTCCCCGATCTCCTGCTCCTTCTTCCGCTGCTCGGACCGGGCGGCCCGCTCCGCCGCGTCCGCCTCCGCCGCCGCCTCCGCCTCGTCGGCCGCCTCCAGCAGCGCCCGCCCGTGCGCCCTGGTCCGGTCCCGGGCGGCCACCGGGTCCGCCGTCGCCGTCCAGGCCACGCAGTACATCAGCAGCCGGGAGACGAAGTTGATCCACAGCAGCAGCGCCACCGGGGTGGCGAACGCCCCGTACAGGCTCCGTCCGGCGACCGAGCCCAGGTAGGAGGCGAGCAGCAGCTTCAGCAGTTCGAAGCCGACCGAGCCGATCAGCGCGGCCTGCAGCAGGTCCCGCCGGCGCTGGTCGGTGATCCCGGGGAAGGGCGCCAGCAGGTAGGCGAAGAGCAGCATGTCGCACGCTATGGCGATCAGCACGCCGACCGCGGTCAGCAGGTACCCGCTGTTGAGGCCGATCGCGTCGGCGATCCGGCCGGCGAGCGTGGTGCCGGCGGCGGAGGTGGCCAGCGAGAACAGCGACACCAGGCCGAGGCCGGCCAGCACCGCCACGTCCCACCCCTTGCGCAGGACCGGGTTGCCCTCCTCCTGGGGCAGCTGCCACAGGTCGCGGATCGAGGTGCGCATGGTGTCCACCCAGCCGAGGCCGGAGACCAGCAGCAGCGCCCCGCCGACCAGTCCGACGGTGCCCGCGTTGGCCACCAGGGCGGGCAGGTTGAGCGCGTCCGAGAGCCCCGGCAGCTGGTCGGAGATGTGCTCCTGCAGCTCGTGGACCCGGCTGTCGCTCAGTGTCGCGGCGGCGACCGCCAGGCCCACCGTGAGCAGCGGGAAGAGCGCGAGGAAGCCGAAGAAGGTGACGGCGCCGGCCAGCCGGTTGCCCCGGGCGGCGGAGAAGTACTCGTACACCCGGTACGGGCGGCTGCGCAGCACCCGGGCCACGAGCGGGCCGACGACCGGCAGGCGGGTCAGGAAGTCCACCTACCGGTTATAGCCGGTCCGTCCCCCGAACGGGCGTCAGTTCGCGCTCAGCGCTTGACGAGTCGCCGGGCCTTGGCGAGGGCCCGGACGGCCTGGTAGGCGCCGTAGCGGCCGTGGCTGAGCAGCTCGGTGCGCACGCCGTCCACGCCGGCCGGCGGCCGGTAGCCGGCCGGGCGCAGCCGGGCGCAGTGCTCGGCGGCCCGGCGGAAGTACTCGCGGCGGTCGCCGGGCGGGACCCGGCCGGGCTTGGAGACCACGGTGTTGAGGTGGTGCAGCATCCGCCCGTAGACGACCGGGCGCCAGCGGTCCAGGTCGGGGCGGCCGTCGAGGAAGGCGAAGACCAGGTCGTACTGGGCGAACACGTCGAAGTGCTTGCGGCTGGCGGTGGCCAGGATGTTGCCGCCCTCCTGGCGCTGGCGGTAGTGCACGCCGACCTGGTCGAGCAGGGTGATCCGGGCGGCGGCGAGCAGCGCCGGGTACGTCCAGGGGGTGTCCTCGTAGTAGCCGGCCGGGAAGACCAGCCGCTGCTCGGTGATGAAATCACGGCGGTAGGCCTTGTTCCAGACGACCTGGAGCAGGTCGAGCAGGTCGGGGCGGGCGTCGAGGTCGAAGACGTCCGGGGAGGCGGCGCCGAAGACGTGCGCGGAGGCGGCCCGGGTGATCCGGCCGTCGGCGTAGGTGCGGGCGTAGTCGTAAACCAGGATGTCCGGGTCACCCGTGGCGGTGAGCCGCTCGTCGATGCTCTTCAGCAATCCGGGGGTCAGCGTGTCGTCGCTGTCGAGGAAGACCACGTAGTCCCCGGTGGCGACCTCCAGGCCGGCGTTGCGGGCCCGGCCGAGGCCGACGTTCTCCGGCAGGTGCAGCACCCGGACCCGGGCGTCGGCGGCGGCGGCCCCGTCCAGGATCGCGCCGCAGCCGTCCGGGGAGCGGTCGTCCACCGCGATCAGTTCGACGTCCGGGCCGTCCTGGCCGAGCACCGAATCGAGGCACTCGGCGAGGTAGTCCTGGACCTGGTACACGGGGACGATCACGCTGAAACGGGACACGGACCCAGCGTAGTGGTCCCCGGGTGGGCGAGGTCCCCGGAGGTAGGATCGGGGGCGCACGTACGCACCGATCCAAGTGCGGTCAGACCCCGTACGGGCTGCCACGCTCCTCCAGAGAAAGGCCTGCGTAGCCGATGGCTCCCCGCCTCTCCATCGTCGTCCCGATCTACAACGTCGAGCGCTACCTCGTCGAATGCCTCGACTCGATCGCCGCCCAGACCTTCACGGACTTCGAGTGCGTCATGGTCGACGACGGTTCGAAGGACGGCAGCGCGGCGCTCGCCGAGGCGTACGCGGCCCAGGACTCCCGGTTCCGGCTGGTCCGGCAGGTGAACAAGGGCCTCGGCGCGGCCCGCAACACCGGCATCCGGCACATCGACCCGGACTCCGAGTTCCTCTGCTTCGTGGACAGCGACGACTCGATGCCGCCGAGCGCGTACGAGCTGATGATCAACACGCTGGACGAGACCGGCTCGGACTTCTGCACCGGCAACGTGCTGCGCTTCCGCGCCGTGGGCTACTACCAGTCCGGCGGCCACCTGAAGCCGTTCAAGGAGACCAGGCTCAAGACCCACATCACCGAGATCCCGGCGCTGGTCACCGACCGCACCGCGTGGAACAAGGTGTACCGCCGCTCGTTCTTCGACGCGGCCGGCCTGCTCTACCCCGAGGGCATCCTCTACGAGGACGCGCCGGTCAGCGTGCCGCACCACTACCTGGCCAAGAGCGTGGACGTGCTCTCCGAGCCGATCTACCACTGGCGCGAGCGCGAGGTCGGCGAGATGTCGATCACGCAGATGCGCACCAACCCCAGGGGCCTGATCGACCGGGTCGCCTCGGTCGAGCTGGTCCGCGCCTGGCTGACGAAGCAGACCGAGCCGCGCTTCGCCGAGTACCTGCGCTCCTACGACGAGAACACCCTCGTCGAGGAGATCCCGATGTTCTTCTCGTCCCTCGTCGAAGGGGACAAGGAGTACCGGGACGCCTACCTCCAGCACGTCGGCCGGCTGCTCCGGTCGATCGGCGCCGAGCACGTCGCCCGGCTGCGCGCACCGCTGCGGCTGAAGTACCACCTGACCCTGTCCGGCCGGATGGACGAGCTGGTCGAGCAGATCACGTACGAGCGCGAGAGCGGCGGCGGTGTCCAGGCCCGCGGCCTGCTGCGCCCGTACGCCGACTACCCGTTCCTGCGCGGCGGGCGCAAGAGCGTGCCGGCCGGGGTGCTCAAGCTGGACAACTCGCTGGTGATCCGCAGCCGGCTGTACCGCAGCACCTGGGAGGACGGGAAGCTCCGGCTGACCGGGCACGCGTACCCGGAGCAGCTGGGCGCGGCCGGCAAGCACGACATGGTCCGCACCCTGGTGCTGCGCGAGGCCAAGGGCCGCCGGGTCATCGCGGTGCCGATGCGGACGACGTACAGCCCCGAGGCCACCGCGAGCTGCCACCACGACCTGTACAGCTGCGACTGGTCCGGCTTCACCGTGGCCATAGACCCGAAGAAGCTGAGGCACCGCGGCCAGTGGAAGGACGGCAACTGGCGCCTCCTGGTGGCCGGCGCGGGCAAGGGCGGGGTCTACAAGGGCCGGATCTCGGCCGGGTGGAGCGACAGCGCGCTGTACCTCCCGTCGCACTGGGTCGAGCCGGACGTGCGGATCGTGCCGTGGATCCGGGACAACTTCGTCTACCTCCGGGTGGAGACGGTCAAGGCCCGGGTGACCGGCCTGGCCGCCCACGGCGACCGGCTGGAGGTCTCGGGCGCGGCCCGCTCCGGCCCGAGCTTCGCCGGGGCGCGGCTGCGGCTCACCCACACCGAGTCGGACCGCCACCTGACCTTCCCGCTGGAGCTGGGCGCTCCGGTCGGCTCGCTCCAGCCGTTCACCGCGGCCTTCCCGGTCGCCGAGCTGACCGCCGTCCGCGAGGCCTGGGCCGAGCTGGACCCGGTGGCCGCCGAGCGCAGCCGCGACCACTGGGACGGCGCGCTGCTGCTCGCCGACGGCAGCACCGTCCAGCTGGCCTGGGACGACCGCAACGCGCCCGAGCGGCTGCACCTGGCGCTGAACCCGCAGGCCCCGGTCGCCGAGCGCCGGGCGCTCTACTCCAAGCCCTCCCCCCACGGGCACCTCCAGTTCACCGACCAGGTGCTCCAGCCGCTGGTGGACGAGGTGTCCTCGCGCGGCGCCGACGGCTTCCTGCTGAGCGGCTCGTTCCCGCTGCCCGGCGCGCACCGCTGGGAGCTGGTGGTCCGTCACGAGTGGCGCGAGGAGGAGCACGCCTACCCGGTGGAGATCTCCGACGGCCGCTTCCGCACCGCGCTGCCCGCCGTGCCGACGGCCTCCTTCGCCGGCCGGGTGCCGCTCTCCCGGGGCACCTGGAACGTCGTCTTCCGCCCGGTCGGCGTGCCGGTGCCCGAACTGCCGGACGCCGCCGCGCTGGTGACCCCGGACTGCTTCGACGTCCTGCCGGTCGAGGTGGAGTCCCGCGGCAAGCGGATAGTGCTGGAGCGCCGCGACCACGACGCCCTGTCGTTGGAGTCGCACTCGGTGCTGCTGCCCGAGGAGCGGGCCGGCTACCGGCAGCGCCAGCTGCAGAGCGTGGACTACCCGGCCGCCCGCCGGCTGCCGGTGCGCGACACGGTGCTGTACCACACGGGCAAGTACGGCACGTACTCCGGCTCGCCCCGGGCGGTGCACGAGGAGCTGGTCCGCCGCGGCCTGTCGCTGGAGCACCTGTGGGGCAACGACGACATGCAGGCCAAGCTGCCGCAGAGCGCGACCGCGCTCCGGTACCGCAGCCCGGAGTGGTACGAGGCGCTGGCCACCGCCAAGTACGTCGTGGCCAGCACCCACCTGCCCGACTTCTTCGTCCGCCGCCCCGACCAGGTGGTCGTCCAGACCTGGCACGGCACCCCGCTGAAGCAGATCGGCTTCGACTTCGAGAAGGTCTGGTTCACCGACTCCAAGTACCTCAAGAGCCTGGCCCGGGAAGTCCCGAACTGGAGCCTGCTGGTGGCCGGCAACCGCTGGTCGGCCCCGGTGCTGCGGCGCGCCTTCGACTTCAAGGGCGAGATCCTGGAGAGCGGTTCGCCCCGCAACGACCTGCTGTTCGCGACCGACCGGGAGAAGACCGCCGAGCAGGTCCGGGAGCGGCTCGGCCTGCCCGAGGGCAAGAAGGTCGTGCTGTACGCGCCGACCTGGCGCGAGGACCGGCGCCGGCCGCAGGGCGGCTACCAGATCGACCTGCGGATCGACCTGGCGGCGGCCAGGGCCGCGCTCGGCGACGACCAGGTGCTGCTGGTGCGCCGGCACCACCTGATGTGCGGCCAGATCCCGGGCGCCGGCAACGGCTACATCTGGGACGTCGGCACCTACCCCGACATGGCGGAGCTGCTGCTGATCGCCGACGTCCTGGTGACCGACTACTCGGCGAGCGCGTTCGACTTCGCGTCGACCGGCAAGCCGATCGTGTTCTTCACCCACGACCTGGAGCACTACCGGGACAACCTGCGCGGCTTCAGCCTGAACTTCGAGGCCGAGGCGCCCGGCCCGATGCCGGCCACCTCCGAGGAGCTCCTCTCGGTGCTCGGCCGGGTGGACGAGGTCGCGGCGAAGTACGCGGACCGGGCCGCCGCGTTCCGCGAGGCCTACTGCGACCTGGACGACGGCAAGGCCTCCGCCCGGGTGGTCGACGCGATGCTCCGCAAGGAGTAGCCCCGGCGCACGATCCGGCGGGCGCCCGGCACCGATCGGTGCCGGGCGCCCGCGCGTTTCCGGAGTCGGATCCGGAAAAGACCGGAAAACCGATTTCGAATGTCGAATGGGCGTTCCCGGAAACGCAATTCCCCGGGGCATTCGAAAAAGCGTGCAATTGACCCCGGCGCCATTTCTGGATGGGATGTGGATCTCCCTCCCGAAGGGCTCCCACCGCCATGCCTGTGCTCACCCGGCTGGTCCTGCCGCACGCCGCCCCCCGGGTGGCCGCCGACCACCCCGCCGCCGACGAGGACGTCGCCTTCGGCCTGCTGCGCGCCCGCTGGCACGGCCGCGGCCTGGAGCTCACCGGCTTCGCCCGCCCGGACGGCCAGGACACCGGCCGGCCCGGCTCCGCCTGGACCTGGCTGACCCTCCGCCACCAGAACCGCTCCCAGCCGCCGCTGCACCTGCGCTCCCGCCCCCGCCGGATGCCCGAGGTCACCGACGACAGCGCCCAGTCCGAGCACAACCACGACTGGTCCGGCTTCACCGCCCTGATAGCCCCCGGCCGGCTGCGCCGCGGGGGCCACTGGCTGCTCGGCGACTGGCGGATCGAGGCCACGCTCTTCACCCGCCCCCGCCCCGCCCGGGTGCGCCGCCGGTACGGCGCCCTCGCCCCGTACTGGTGCGGGTCCGGCGAGTACCCGCCGGCCCACTGGGTGGACCACGACGTCCGGCTCCAGCCGTTCTTCGCCGACGGCCGGCTGCACCTGCGGCTGGAGCGCCCGGCCGTCCTGGTCACCCGGGCCGCCCCCGCCCCCGACGGCCTGGACCTGGACGGGGTCGCCGACACCTGCCCCTCCGGCACCGTGCTGCGGCTGCGCCACCGGGAGAGCGACGCGGTGGTCGAGCGGCCGCTCGCCCGAACCGGCAACACCTTCACCGTCCGGGTGCCGTACCGGCCGTTCACCGCCGACGGGCGGGGCGGCGGCCGACTGGAGCACTGGGACGCCGAACTCCTGTACCCCGACGGCGCCGCCGTGCAGCCCTGCCTCGACGAGCGCGGCGGCCCGGTGGCCGGCCAGCACCCGCTGCCCGACGCCCCGGACCGGGTGCTCTACCTCAAGCACCTCGCCGACGGCCGGCTCCAGCTCTGCGTCCAGCCCGCGGCCGGCCTGGTCGACCGGATCGCCGTACGGGACGGCGGCTTCGAGCTGTCCGGCCACTGCCCGGGCCCGGCCTCGGCACTGGAGCTGGTGCTGCGCCACCCCGGCTCCGCGAGCGAGGTCCGCACCCCGGTCGGCACCGGCCCGGACGGCCGCTTCCGGGCCCGGGTGCCCGCCACCCGGACCGGCTCGGACGGCGTCGCGCTGCCGCTGCGCAAGGGCGTCTGGGAGGCCGCGCTGGAGCCGGTCGGCCGCCCCGGGGACGGCCGGCCGCTGCTCGCCGCCCCCGCCGCGCTGACCGCCGTCCCCGCCGCCACCACCGCCGGCGGCAAGCGGATCCTGCTGCAACGCCGGTGGCACGACACCCTGGTGGTGGACTCCACCCCGGTGCTCACCGCCACCGAGCGCAGCGCCTGGACCCAGCACCGGCTGCGCACCGAGCGCTACCCGGCCGCCCGCCGCGCGCCGCTGCGCGAGGCGGTGCTGTACGACGTGTTCGGCGGCCGCGGCTACGCCGACTCCCCGCGCGCGGTGCACGCCGAACTCGCCCGCCGGGACGGCCGGTTGGAGCACCTGTGGGTGGTCGACGACGCCCAGGCCGCGCTGCCGCCCGGAGTCGTCCCGGTGCGGAGCTGGAGCCCGGAGTGGTACCGCGCGCTGGCCACCTGCCGGTACCTGGTCGGCAACACCCACTTCCCGGACTTCCTGGAGCGCCGCCCCGGCCAGGTCGTCGTGCAGACCTGGCACGGCTCCCTGCTGAAGCGGATCGCCCACGACGTCGAGAGCCCCTGGCTGGCCGACCGCGGCTACCTGCGGGCGCTCGACCGGGAGACCCCGCAGTGGAGCCTGCTGCTCTCCCCCAGCCCGTTCGCCACCCCGATCCTCCGGCGTGCCTTCCGCTACGGCGGCGAGCTGCTGGAGTCCGGCTACCCGCGCAACGACGTGCTCGCCCGCCCGGACCCGCGGGCCGCCGCGGCCGTCCGCCGCCGGCTCGGCGTCCCCGAGGGCCGGCGGATCGTGCTGTACGCGCCGACCTGGCGCGAGGACCAGCAGCGCGGCGACGGCGACGGGTTCCGGCTCGACCTGCGGCTGGACCTCGGCCACGCGCGGCGCCTGCTCGGCGCGGACCACGTGCTGCTGGTCCGTCCGCACGCGCACGTCCGCGAGCCGCTGCCGGGCGCCGGAGACGGCTTCCTGTACGACTGCGGGGACTACCCCGACCCGCAGGAACTGCTGCTGGTCGCGGACGTGCTGGTGACCGACTACTCGTCGATCATGTTCGACTTCGCCATCACCGGCCGCCCGATGTACTTCTTCACCTACGACCTGGAGCACTACCGCGACACCCTGCGCGGCTTCTCCTTCGACTTCGAGTCGAACGCCCCCGGCCCGCTGGTGCCCACGTCGGCCGAACTCCTCGGCGCGCTGCGCGAACTGGCCGACGGCGACGGCGGACCGCCGCCCGGCTACGCCGAGCGCTACCGGCGCTTCCGGGCCGAGCACTGCGCGCTGGACGACGGCGGCGCGGCCCGCCGGGTGGTCGACCGGATGCTCGAACTCGGCGGCCGGGGAGGGCTAGGACACACCCTCGGACACGCCCCGGAGCACACCCCGGTTCACCCGAACGGGTAGCTCCGCCAGGGCCGCCAGACCTCGTCTGCGTCGAAGCGGGAGAGGCCGAAGCCCGGCACCGGGAAGTCCGCCCGGAAGCCGCGCGCCTGCTCGTACGCCTGGTCCAGCACGTCCTCCGGCAGACCGTGGGCGACCGTCACGTGCGGGTGGTACGGGAACGCCAGCTCGCGGGCCAGCGGGCCGGAGCGGACGTCCGCCTCCAGCAGCCGGCACTCCTGCGCACCCTCCTCGACCCGGACGTACACCACCGGGGAGACCGGGCGGAAGGTCCCGCTGCCGCGCAGCAGCATCCGGAACGGCCGGTGCGCGGCCGCCACCGCCGCCAGGTGCTCCTCGATCTTCGGCAGCTCCCCCGCGGGCACCTCGGTCGGCGGCAGCAGGGTGACGTGCGTGGGTATCGACCGGGCCAGCGGGTCGCCGTGCCCGGCCCGGGCGTCCTGGATCGCCGTGCCGTACGGGTCCGGGACGCTCACGGACACGCCGATGGTGACGACCTCGGGGAGGCCGTCACCACCGGGCAGGCGTGTGAGGGGATTCACCGCTTGGCGGCCGGGAGGAAGCCGATCCGGTCGTACACCGTCTCCAGCGTCACCGACGCCACCTCGCGGGCCTTCTCGGCGCCGATCGCCAGCACCCGGTCCAGCTCGGCCGGGTCGTCCAGGAACAGCCGGGTGCGCTCCTGGAAGGGGGTGACCCACTCGGTGAACAGCTCGGCCAGCTCGGTCTTCAGGGCGCCGTACATCTTGCCCTCGAAGTGCGCGACCAGCTGCTCGACCGACTGGCCGCTGAGCGCGGAGTGGACGCGCAGCAGGTTGGAGACGCCCGGCTTCCCCTCCTCGTCGTAGGACACGACGGTGCCGGTGTCGGTGACGGCGCTCTTGAACTTCTTGGCACTGGCCTTCGGGTCGTCCAGCAGGCTCACCAGGCCCTTGGGCGAGGAGGCCGACTTGCTCATCTTGACGGCCGGGTCCTGGAGGTCCTGGATCTTCGCCGTCTCCTTGAGGATGTACGGCTTCGGCACCGTGAGGGTCCGGCCGTAGCGGGTGTTGAAGCGCTCGGCGATGTCGCGGGTGATCTCCACGTGCTGGCGCTGGTCCTCGCCGACCGGGACGGCGTCGGCCTGGTAGAGCAGGATGTCCGCGATCTGGAGGATCGGGTAGGTGAACAGGCCGACCGTGGTGCCCTCGGCGCCGTACCGGGAGGACTTGTCCTTGAACTGGGTCATCCGCGAGGCCTCGCCGAAGCCGGTGAGGCAGTTCATCACCCAGGCGAGCTGCGCGTGCTCGGGCACGTGCGACTGGACGAACAGCGTGCAGTGGTCCGGGTCCAGGCCCGCGCCGAGCAGCTGGGCGGCGGAGACCCGGGTGTTCTCGCGCAGCGTCGCCGGGTCCTGGGGCACCGTGATCGCGTGCAGGTCGACGACCATGTAGAAGGCGTCGTTGTCCTTCTGCAGGTCGACCCACTGGCGCACCGCGCCCAGGTAGTTGCCGAGGTGGAACGAGCCGGAAGTGGGCTGGATGCCGGAGAGCACCCGGGGACGGTCCTTGACCGGACCAGTGACCGCTGCGTTGACCATGCGGGCCATTCTTCCAGTTCCACCGACCGCTCAGGAAACCTCCGCCCCCGCGGGCTCGGCCAGTGTGACCGCACTCACCCCCACCCGGGCGATCCGCCGGCCCTCGACCTTGGCCACCGTCAGCAGCACCCCGCCGCCCCCCTCGACGGGCACCCGCACCTGGTCGCCGTCCCGGGGCAGCCGGCCGAGCGCGGCGACCAGGCAGCCGGCCACCGTCTCGTACGGGCCCTCGGGCAGGGTGACGCCGGTCTCCTCGGCGAAGTCGCCGAGGTTGAGCAGACCGTCCAGCTCCATGCCGCCGCCGGCCAGCCGCCGGGTGGGGGCGGCCGCCGGGCTGTCGTACTCGTCCCGGATCTCGCCGATCACCTCCTCGACCAGGTCCTCCAGGGTGACGATCCCGGCGGTGCCGCCGTACTCGTCCACCACGATGGCCAGGTGGTGGCCCTCCCGGCGCATCTCGCCCATCGCCTCCAGCACCCGCTTGGTGCCGGGCAGCAGCTTCACCGGGCGGGCCAGGTCACGGACCTTGACGGCCTGCTCGCCGCGCGCGCCGTACAGGTCGCGGACGTGGACGAAGCCGACCACCGCGTCGGCGCTGCCCTCGACCACCGGGTAGCGCGAGTGCGGCGAGGTGTCGGCCTGGTGCCGGACGGCGGCCAGCGGGCGCTCGGCGTCCAGGAAGGTCACCTCGGTGCGCGGGACCATCACCTCGCGCAGCTGGCGCTCCCCGGCGGAGAACACGTCGGCGATCAACGCCCGTTCGTCGCTTCCGAGTTCGGTATTGGCGGCGACCAGGCCGCGCAGCTCCTCGGAGCTCATCGAGCCGCGGCCCGCGGTCGGGTCGCCGCCGAGCAGCCGGACCATCAGGTTGGTGGAGTGGCCGAGCAGCCAGATCACCGGCCGCAGCACCACCGACATCACGTCCACCACCGGGGCGGCGACGACCGCGATCGACTCGGCGCGCTGCAGGCCGATCCGCTTGGGGGTCAGCTCGCCCAGCACCAGCGAGGCGTAGCTGATCACCAGGGTGAGGCCGACCAGGGCCACCGCGGCGGCCACGCCCTCGGACAGCCCGGCCCGGACGAACAGCGGGGCGACCTTGCCGGCCAGGGTGTCCGCGCCGAAGGCGGCGGACAGGAAGCCCATGCAGGTCACCCCGACCTGGACGGCGGCCAGGAAGCGGTTGGGGTCGGCGGCCAGGTGCGCGGCCCGGGCGGCGCGGCGGGTGCCGTGCGCCTCCAGCGTCCGGATCTGGCCCTCGCGCAGCGAGATCAGCGAGATCTCGGCGACGTTGAACAACCCGCCCAGCAGGATGAAGACGAGGACGAGCGCGGCGTCCCCGAGTGTTTCGTTCACAGCGGGCCAGTGTAGGACGGCCGGTACCGGCCGGGGCCGGACACGACGGCGGAGCACCGGTCCGGACGCCGCCGCGGAACCCGGGCCCGCACGACGGCGGAGCCCGGTCCGGACACGGCGGCGGCCCGCCGCTTCCGGGAAGGAAGCGGCGGGCCGCCGGTGGAGCCGTGCGGGGCGGGCTCAGATGAGGCCCAGCTCCTGGACCGCGTCGCGCTCCTCGGTCAGCTCCTTGACCGAGGCGTCGATGCGGGCGCGCGAGAAGTCGGAGATCTCCAGGCCCTGGACGATCTCGAACTTGCCGTCCTTGGTGGTGACCGGGAAGGAGGAGATCAGGCCCTCCGGAACGCCGTAGGAGCCGTCGGAGACGACACCCATGGAGGTCCAGTCGCCCTCGGCGGTGCCGTTGACCCAGGTGTGCACGTGGTCGATGGCGGCGTTGGCGGCCGAGGCGGCCGAGGAGGCGCCACGGGCCTCGATGATGGCGGCGCCGCGCTTGGCGACGGTCGGGATGAAGTCGTTCTCCAGCCAGGCCAGGTCGCTGCCGACGGCCTCGAAGGCCGGCTTGCCGGCGATCTCGGCCTGGAAGACGTCCGGGTACTGGGTCGCGGAGTGGTTGCCCCAGATGGTGACGCGCTTGATGTCCGAGACCAGGGCGCCGGTCTTGGCGGACAGCTGGCCGACGGCGCGGTTGTGGTCCAGGCGGGTCATCGCGGTGAAGCGCTCGGCCGGGACGTCCGGGGCGTTGCGCTGGGCGATCAGGGCGTTGGTGTTGGCCGGGTTGCCGACGACCAGGACCTTGATGTCGTCCGCGGCGTGGTCGTTGATGGCCTTGCCCTGCGGGCCGAAGATGCCGCCGTTGGCCTGCAGCAGGTCGCCGCGCTCCATGCCCGCGGTGCGCGGACGGGCGCCGACCAGCAGCGCGACGTTGGCGCCGTCGAAGGCCTCGTTCGGGTTGTCCGTGATGGTGATGTCGCGCAGCAGCGGGAAGGCGCAGTCGACGAGCTCCATGGCGGTGCCCTCGGCGGCCTTGAGGCCCTGCGGGATCTCCAGGAGGCGCAGGTTCACCGGCACGTCGGCGCCGAGCAGGTGGCCCGAGGCGATGCGGAAGAGCAGCGCGTAGCCGATCTGGCCGGCCGCGCCGGTGATGGTGACGTTGACGGGGGTGCGGGTCATTTCTACCTTCTCCAGCAAATCGCCAGGCGCCCCAGGCACACCGGCACTGGAGCCAGGATGATCTCTCTCGACGTCGAGAGACCGGCGTCAGGTTATCGCAAAGGGAAGCGTACGCCTGGTGTCCCGGCGTGGCTGATGCGTCACAGAAGAAAGGCGGCCCCCGCCCGGGCCCTGGATTTCCATGGCGTCGGGCGGGGGCCGTCACGGGCCGCGGGTCAGTGCCGGGGCCGGCCCATCAGCTGGCCGATGTTGTCGAGCAACGGGATCTGCACCCACGGGTTCGGCTGCGCCACCAGGGTCAGCAGCACGATCGAGAGGCCCAGGAAGCTCAGCACGATCACGTCGGTGAAGCGGCTGCGCACCGCCAGCATCCCGACCTCGGGCAGCACCAGCCGCAGCACCGCGCCGAGCAGCACGCCGCCGCCGAGGATCAGCAGCCCGTACTTGAAGCCGTCCTTGAAGTCGGCGAACCAGGTGACCGCGAGGCCGGCGCCGACGACCAGCAGGACGAGCGTGATCGGCCACTGCCGGACCGGCAGGGCGTGATCGCGTCCGAGGGCCGCGGCCGAGCCCTCGGGCGGCAGGGTGCCGGTGGTCTTGACCGGCCTGCGGCGGGACCGGGCCGATCGCGGTTCAGTCATGCTCGCCGTCCCTGGGGTGTCAGATGCCGGCGCGGCGCTCGGCCGCCTCGACGATGTTGTTGAGCAGCATCGCGCGGGTCATCGGGCCCACGCCGCCGGGGTTCGGGGAGATCCAGCCGGCCACCTCGGCCACCCCCGGGTGCACGTCGCCGACGATCTTGCCCTCGCTGCGGCTGACGCCCACGTCCAGCACCGCCGCGCCCGGCTTGACGTCCTCCGGCTTGACCAGGTGCGGCACGCCGGCGGCGGCCACGATGATGTCGGCCTTGCGCAGGTGGGCGCCGAGGTCCCGGGTGCCGGTGTGGCACAGGGTGACGGTGGCGTTCTCGCTGCGGCGGGTCAGCAGCAGGCCGATCGAACGGCCGACGGTGATGCCGCGGCCGACCACGACCACCTCGGCGCCGTTGATCTCGACGTCGTGGCGGCGCAGCAGCTCGACGATGCCGAGCGGGGTGCACGGCAGCGGGCCGTCGATGCCCAGGGCGAGCCGGCCGAGCGAGGTCGGGTGCAGGCCGTCGGCGTCCTTGTCCGGGTCCATCAGCTCCAGGACCGGGTTCTGGTCCAGGCCCTTGGGCAGCGGCAGCTGGACGATGTAGCCGGTGCAGGTCGGGTCGGCGTTGAGCTCGCGGACGACGTTCTCCACGTCCTCCTGGGTGGCGGTGGCGGGCAGCTCGCGCTGGATCGAGGCGATGCCGACCTCGGCGCAGTCCTTGTGCTTCCCGTTCACGTACCAGCGGCTGCCCGGGTCGTCGCCGACCAGGACGGTGCCGAGGCCGGGCGTGACGCCCTTCGCCTTGAGGGCCGCCACGCGGGCGGCGAGTTCGGACTTGATCGCGGCGGCGGTGGCCTTGCCATCGAGAATCTGGGCAGTCATGACCCCATTCTCCCGGATCGCCGGGGGTCTCCGTACCGAGGGCGTCCGACCGCTCGGGCCACGGTTCCGGGGGTGGCCGGGCCGGGGAACGGGCGCCCGGCCGGGCTGGTGGCCGGGTGGGGGAACCGGCGGGTGAACGGACGGGTACGAAGGTCCACCGCACATTGCGGTTGCGCCACAGTCTCGGCGCGGCACGCGGAACCGGCTGGACAGGGCGCCGTCGTCCGGATGACGATAAGCGCATTCCCGCCGCGAACCGGCCCGGTGACGGGCCGACGGACCCGCGGTGGGGCGTACCCGGGGGAAAGAGCCAGTGAGCCGACCAGAGCAGAGCCAGCAGTCCGACCGCGGGGGCACCGTCCCGCCCGCACCGCACCCGTCGGCTGCCTCGCGCCCCTGACGCTCACCACGCTGCCGAGCCGCGGCGCCCGTCACCGCCGCCGGGCTGTCACCCCGCTCGGCTAACGTCCCCTTCGGCCGGTGACCCTTGTCACCGGTCGGCACCGGGCCGTCAGCGTCCCGTCCCCGCGTCCCCGCAACTGCCCGGAGGCATCCATGAGTTACCCGCCCGACCCGAACAACCCGTACGGCCAGCCGCAGGCCGCCCCGGGCTACGGCTACCCGCAGCAGGCCCCGCCGCCGCAGGCCGCCCCGGGCTACGGCTACCCGCAGGCCGCCCCGGCCTACGGCTACGCGCCGATGGCCCCGCCGTCCATGCCGGGCCTGGTGACCACCGCCCGCGTGCTGCTGTTCATAGTCGGCGGCGTGCAGACGCTGCTCGCGATCCTCTACATGGTCATCGGGGCGGTCGCCAAGGACGCCACCAACGCCACCCGGGCCGCGAGCGAGGACAACCCGTTCACCGCGCTGGGCGACGCCGCCGCCGGCGTCCTGATCGTCGTCGCCGTGCTGTTCGGCCTGTTCGCCGCGCTCTCCATCACGCTCGGCGCGAAGTTCGGCAAGGGCGGCAACGCCGTCCGGGTCACCACCATCGTGTACGGCTCGCTCGGCGCCCTGATCGGCCTGCTGATCCTGCTGGGCGCCATCACCGGCGGCACCGCGGTCGGCCTGGTCATGGCCCTGCTCTGGCTGGCGATCAGCATCATCTGGATCACCGCCATGTGCGTCCAGGACGGCGTCAACTGGTTCAACCGGCCGCGGTACTGACCGGCCCGCAGGACCACGCCGGAGCGGCCCGGCTCCCTCCTCGGAGGGGGCCGGGCCGCTCTGTCGTTCCGTCACGCCGTCACGCCGGCGGCGGGATCAGTGGAAGAAGTGCCGCGCGCCGGTGAAGTACATGGTCACGCCGGCCTCGGCGGCCGCCGCGACGACCTCCTCGTCACGGATCGAGCCGCCGGGCTGGACGATCGCCTTGACGCCGGCCGCGATCAGGATCGCCGGACCGTCCGCGAACGGGAAGAAGGCGTCCGAGGCCGCGTAGGCGCCCTTGGCGCGCTCGCCGGCCCGCTCGACCGCGAGCTTGCAGGAGTCCACCCGGTTGACCTGGCCCATGCCGACGCCGACCGAGGCGCCGTCCTTGGCCAGCAGGATCGCGTTGGACTTGACGGCCCGGCAGGCCCGCCAGGCGAAGGCCAGCTCGGCCAGCTCGGCCGCGGTCAGCGCCTCGCCGGTGGCGAGGGTCCAGTTCGCCGGGTCGTCGCCCTCGGCGTGCACCCGGTCGGCGTCCTGGAGCAGCACGCCGCCGGAGACCGGGCGCACCTCCTGGCGGTTGGCCGGGGCCTCGGGGGCGAGCAGCACCCGCAGGTTCTTCTTGCGGGTGAGCACCTCCAGGGCGCCCTCCTCGTAGCCGGGGGCCACGACGACCTCGGTGAAGATCGGGGCGATCTGCTCGGCCAGCGCCACGGTGACCGGGCGGTTGACGGCGATCACGCCGCCGTACGCGGAGACCGGGTCGCACTCGTGGGCCTTGCGGTGCGCCTCGGCGACGTCGGCGCCGGTCGCGATGCCGCACGGGTTGGCGTGCTTGATGATCGCGACGGCCGGCTCGGCGTGGTCGTAGGCGGCGCGGCGGGCGGCGTCGGTGTCGACGTAGTTGTTGTACGACATCTCCTTGCCGTGCAGCTGCTGCGCGCCGGCCAGGCCGCCGGTGCCGTCGCTGTACAGCGCGGCGCCCTGGTGCGGGTTCTCGCCGTAGCGCAGCACGTTCTGGCGCTCCCAGGTGGCGCCGAGGAACTCGGGGAAGCGCTCGTCGCTGGGCGCGTAGCCGGCCTCGAACCAGGAGGCGACGGCCACGTCGTAGGCGGCGGTGTGGGCGAACGCGGCACCGGCCAGGCGCTTGCGGGTGGCCAGGTCGAAGCCGCCCTCCTGGGCGGCCTTCAGCACGTCGCCGTAGCGGGCCGGGTCGACCACCACGGCCACCGAGGGGTGGTTCTTGGCGGCGGCGCGCACCATGCTCGGGCCGCCGATGTCGATCTGCTCGACGCACTCGTCCGGGGTGGCGCCGGAGGCGACGGTGGCCTTGAACGGGTAGAGATTCACCACGACCAGGTCGAAGGGCTCGACGCCGAGCTCGGCCAGCTGGGCGCGGTGCGACTCCAGTCGCAGGTCGGCCAGCACGCCGGCGTGCACGCGGGGGTGCAGCGTCTTCACGCGCCCGTCCAGGCACTCCGGGAAGCCGGTCAGCTCGGAGACCTCGGTCACCGGGACGCCGGCGGCGGCGATCCGGCCGGCGGTGGAGCCGGTGGAGACGATGGCGACCCCGGCGGCGTGCAGGCCCTGGGCCAGCTCCTCCAGACCGGTCTTGTCGTACACGCTGATCAGCGCGCGACGGATCGGACGAACGTTCTCCGAAACGGGCGTGGTGGAGCTGGCACTCATGCCGGAATCCATACCTTTCGGTCCTCGATGCGGTGACCCTCGCGGGCCAGCCGGCCCACGATGTCGACGAGCAGCTTGCGCTCGACAGTCTTGATGCGCTCGTGCAGCGCTTCGCCGCCATCGGCGTGGTCGGCGTCGACGACCTCGACGACGCCCTGCGCGATGATCGGCCCGGTGTCCACGCCGGAGTCGACCAGGTGGACGGTGCAGCCGGTGACCTTCACCCCGTACGCGAGCGCGTCGGTGACGCCGTGGGCGCCGGGGAAGGCGGGCAGCAGTGCGGGGTGGGTGTTGACGATCCGCCCGGTGAAGGCGGCGATGAACTCGGGGCCGAGGATCTTCATGAAACCGGCCGTGACCACCAGGTCCGGCCGGTACTCGGCGACGGAGGCGGTCAGCGCGCGGTCCCAGGCGGCCCGGTCCGGGTGGTCCTTCACCCGGTGGACGAAGGTCGGCAGGCCCGCCTTCTCCGCCCGCTCCAGACCGGCGATCCCGTCCCGGTCCGCACCGACGGCGAGGATCTCGGCGCCGTACGCCGGATCGGCGGCGGCCTCGATCAGCGCCTGCAGGTTGGTGCCGGAGCCGGAGACCAGCACGACCAGGCGGGCCGGTCCGGGCGTACGGGGCGGGAAGTGCTGGGCGGGGGCGGCGGCCACTGCGCGTTTCTCCGTAGGTCGGGCGCCGTCCGCTGGTACGTCCACCGGCGGTGGGGCCACTACGAACGGCAGGTCGAGCGAGGGGGAACTCCGGGGAAACCCGCCGCGACGCGGGCCCGGGGGAACCTCTGTGGGCTGCTGACCGTCACCACGATAACGGCTGGTCGGACGGCCTCCGCACCCTCCCGGCGGCGCTACGCGCGTAGTTGAGACGGGGATCTCCTCCGGCCCGCCGCACCGGAGTTGCCCCGGCCCGCACCGGCCCGCCGACGGGCAGCGGGCGGCCCGACGGACGGCCGCGGGACCATCCCGCCGGACGGCCGCCGGATCGGCCTGCGGGATCATTGGGGCGCGGAAGACCGCTCCGACCCGAGAACCTCCGAACGAGCCCCGACCGAGAAGGAATGGCTGAACCCATGAGCAGCGGCGACGACACCGGCGAGCGCAACCCCTTCGCGCCGCCGCCGGCGGATACCCCGGACCAGCCGTGGCAGCCGCGCAGCCCCTGGGCCGGCGGGGGCCAGGACGGCCCCGGCGGACCCGCAGGCCCCGGCGGCGAGGACGGCGGGCGCCCGCAGCTTCCGCCGCCGTGGGGCCCCGGCGGCGACGGCCGCCCCGGCCAGCGGCCGCCGGCCCCGCAGCCGCCCCGGCTCGACCCCGCGGACCCGGCCCACCGCAAGGCCCGCAACGCCGCGCTGGCCGGACCGTTCGCGCTGGTCTGCCTGTTCACGGGGTTCCACTGGATCGCCCTGCTGGCCGGGGCGCTCGGCATCGTCTGGGGCGTCGGCGCGCTGCGGGCCCGGCGGCCCGCCCCGGCCGCCGGCGCGCTCGCCGGGCCGGGCGGCCCGTACCCCGTCGCCCCCGCGTCGAACCCGCTCACCCCGGCCGCGCTCGCCGGCATCCTGACCGGCGCGATGACCATCGTGGTCGCCACCTCGGTGATCGGCCTCGGGTACCACTACCGCGAGTACGTCACCTGCGTCCAGGACTCGCTGACCTCCGTCGGCGCCCAGAACTGCGACCGGTACGCGCCGCAGTGGTACGTGGACTTCACCGGGAACGCCGAGTAGCCGGGCCTCCGGGACCGGTCGGGTCTCCCGGGCGGCTCATTCGGTCCGGTCCGCGCGGGCGGCCTGATCCGTGCGGACGGCCTGATCCGTACGGACGGCCTGATCCGTACGGACGGCCTGATCCTCAGGGCCGGCCGGGTCCCGGTCCTCGGGGCCCGGTTCGTCGGCGGTCCCGACGCCCGGTCCGGAGAGCCGCAGCACCAGGGCGTACGTACCGGCGCGCAGTTCCAGTGCGCCCCGGCGGGCCTGCCGCACGAGCCGGGCGTACACGCCCCCGCCGTCCGCCGGGCCCAGCGTGCGGTACCGGACCAGCAGCGCGCCCGGGACGGCGACCAGCGCGATCCAGCCCGCCGCCGCCGGGCCCGTCCACGGCACCGGCCCCACCCAGGCCAGCCGCTCCCCCGCCAGCGCCCCGCCGGAGAGCCAGCCCAGCACCGCTGCCCCGGCCCCGACCGACAGCGCCGCCGCCAGCGCGGCCACCGCCGTCGCGGCCGGCGGCCACGGCTCGGGCCGCTCCCCCGACCCGGCGCCCGGCAGCCGCCGGCCCGCCGCCGCCCGCCCCAGCAGCACCGCCGGCACCACCCCGGCCAGCAGCGGCAGCACCGACACCGCGAGCCGCCAGCCGCCCGGCCCGTCCGCCGGCAGCAGGGCGAACAGCGGGAACTCCGGCACCGGGCCCAGCGCCGTACCGACCGGCGACACCACCGTCCCGGCGCCCACCGCGAAGCCCGGACCC
Source organism: Kitasatospora sp. SC0581 (assembly GCF_048159585.1). Classification (NCBI taxonomy): domain Bacteria; kingdom Bacillati; phylum Actinomycetota; class Actinomycetes; order Kitasatosporales; family Streptomycetaceae; genus Kitasatospora; species Kitasatospora sp. SC0581. The sequence continues at coordinate 104,072 of NZ_JBLRWA010000003.1, forward strand.
AGCGCGTACGCCGCGCCCCACAGCACCGCGTTCGGCAGCAGCACCAGCGCGAGCAGCAGCAGCCCCACCACCGCGACGGGCCCGCTCCCCAGCAGCGCCATCCCGCGCCCGCCGCCGGCCACCGCGTCCAGCACCGCCGAGCACACCACCAGCAGGCCGCCCGCCGCGACCAGCCCGGCCCCGGCCGCCAGCGCCGCGGCCCGGACCACCGGCGCGCCGTCGACCGGGCGGTACGGGGGCGGGAGGAGGTCCAGCGGGGAGTCGGCCGGCACGTCGAGGACGGTCACCGAACGGGCCCCGGCGGCCGTCGCCAGGCCCGCGACCGACGCCACCACCAGGACGTCCAGCAGCACCCGGCTGCGGAACAGCCCGTCGCCCGCGCAGTGCAGCGCCACCCCCACGGCCACCGCGCAGTACCCCGCCCACACCGCCGCCGGGCCGCCCCAGCGCGGGCGCGGCCCGCGCCGTGCCGCCACCCCGGCGGCCGCCCGGTGGAGCCGGACCACGGCCAGCACGCCGAGCAGCAGCGGAGTGACGGTCAGCGGGGCGTCCGTCGGCCCGCGCAGCAGCGGCGCCCCGTGCCCGAGCAGCCAGAGCACCCCCGCCAACCGGGTGACAGCGGCCGCGCCGTCGTCCGCGTACGGCGTCGCGATCCAGAGCCCGAGCACCGGCAGCCCGACCGCCGCCAGGCCGACCAGCGCCGTCCGCACTCCCGCCAACAGGTCGGCCAGCGCGGGGCGTCCGCCCAACACGCCGGGCGGTTCCAGGATCGGACGACCCATCAGCTGCGTCATGGGCCACATGGTGCCAAGGCGACTCGCCATGCTCCGTGAAGCGCCAAACCGCCGCCGTGTCCCAGATTATTGGCTTATGCGCATTTTCAGACCCTGCCCCCAAGCCGCCGGCGCCCCGGCCCGGAGCGTCTGATGACCACGCCACCCACCGCCGACTCCCCCACCCCGGAGCGCCACCGCAAGCCCGACCATGCCGGGACCGACGCGGGCCGCCTGCTGCGGAAACTGACCCCCCGTGAGGCCCAGACCCTGGCCCACCTCGCGGCCGGCCACGACCTCCCCCGCACCGCCGCCGCCCTCGGGGTCACCCCGAACACCGCCCGCAGCTACCTCCAGCGCGCCCTGCGCAAGCTCGGCACCCGCACCGAGGCGGAGGCCTTCGCCCTGCTGGCGGGCGCGCTGCCGCACCCCCCGGACCCCGGCCCGACCGGGCGCCCGGCGAACCCCGCCGGCCTCGACCCGGCCGCTGCCGGCCCCGGAGCGGGGGTGGGGACGGGGACGGGGGCAGGCGGGGACGCGACCGGGAAGCGGCGCCGCACCCGGAGCGGGAAGCCCGCCCCGGCACCCTCCGGCGGCACCCCGCGGGCCACCGCCGACGAGCGCGCGCGGACGACCCGGCCGACGCGGGGCGTGGACGGCGACGCGAGCCCCGGGGCTCCGGCCGAGGATCCGCGCCAGGCCTCCACAAGGGGCGCCACCCCCGGGCGCGCACAGGGGGCGTGCACGCCCGCGCTCCCGACCGGAGGCGCCGCCACGGACCACGAGCCGACGGCCCCTGCCGACCCCGGCCCACCCGGCGGCGGAAGCGAGTCGGCGCCCCCTGCCGACCCCGGTCGGCACGCTGACGCCCCCGACACCGGACAGGGCCGGACGGAGAACTCCCCGTCCGCAGGCCCCGGCCACGCGCCGATGGCCGCCCCGGACGCGGACGCCCGCGGCGGCGCACCGTACCGGGCCCCGGCCGCGCAGGATGCCGACGGAGGACAGCCGGCACCCGCCCCCGTGGAGCGCGCGTCCGCCGACCCCGGGCAGGCACCGAAGGAGCACGCCACCCCCGCCGGGCGCGGCCCCGTCAGCCCCGGCCGGGCGGCGCTGGCCGCCGCCGCGCCCTCGAGCGCGGAGGACGACCTCGACGCGGAGGCCCCGGCGGTCACCTTCGAGGAGCTCTACGAGACCGTCCACACCCGGCTGGTGCAGCAGGTGTTCCTGCTGACCGCCTGCCGGCACCGGGCGGTGCACTGCGTACGGCGGGCGTTCGGGGAGGCGCGCCGGAGCTGGGGCGCGGTCACCGCTTCGGGGAACCCGGAGGGGTGGGTGCGGGTGCGCGCCTGCGAGCTGGCGCTGTCCCCGTGGCACCGGGGCGGGCCCCGGCGGTCGCACGCCTGGGGGCTGCCGCACCGGCGGATCAGGGTGCGGCCGGCCGACGAGTCGCAGGCGGTCCTGCCGGACCACGACCGGCTGACCGACCGGGACCGGGCGCTGCTGAAGGCGCTGAAGCGGCTGTCCCGCCCCCAGCGCCGGGCGCTGGTGCTGCACGACGGCCTGGGGTTCCCGGCGGCGGCGGTCGCGGTGGAGGTGGAGTCCACGCGGGCGGCGGCCGAGGGGCGGGTGTGGGCGGCGCGGGCGGCGCTGGCGCAGTGGGTGCCGGAGCTGGTCGGGCCGGATCCGGCGGAGCCGGGCTTCGCGGACGGGCTGAGCGGGCTGCTGCACCGGGCGGCGGTGCGCGGCTGCCCGGAGCCGCACCGTGCGCCGGTGGCGGTGCTGCGGGCCCGGCACCGGCTCTGGACGGCGAGCCGGACGGGTGCGGCGGCGCTGCTGACGCTCGCGGTGGGCGGGGCGGTGCTGGCGACCCTGGCGGGGGTGCGCCCGGCGGGGCTGTTCCGGCCGTCCGCCCCGCCGACGCCCGCGGCCTGTCTGCCCGCCGCTCCGCCCGCCCCCGGGTCGGAGGCGGCGGAATCGGCGGACGCGGCGAACGCGGCGGGGCCGGGTGTGCCGCTGCTGCCGGGCGGGGCGCCGAACGGCATCACCAGCATCTGGTGCAGCCCGGCGCCCGGTCTGGAGGCCGTCCTGGTGGATCCGCGGCCGCAGGCGGCCGCGCGCTGGGAGCTGCCGGCGGCGGCCCGGGGCGCCGCTCCCCCGCCGCAGGGCCCGGTGGCCTGTCCGCTGTGGTCGCCGCTGCCCTGCACCACGGGGCCGAGGGAGCGCTGAGCGACCGGGGCGCGCCGGAAACGGCGAGCGCCCCCGCCCGGGGAGGGCGGGGGCGCTCGTCACGCGCGGGGCGGGATCAGCCCTGGGCGGCGATGATCTCGCGGGCCAGGCGGGCGGTCTCGGACGGCGTCTTGCCGACCTTGACACCGGCGGCCTCGAGGGCCTCCTTCTTCGCCTGGGCGGTGCCCGAGGAGCCGGAGACGATGGCGCCGGCGTGGCCCATGGTCTTGCCCTCGGGGGCGGTGAAGCCGGCGACGTAGCCGACGACCGGCTTGGTGACGTGCTCGGCGATGAAGGCCGCGGCACGCTCCTCGGCGTCGCCACCGATCTCACCGATCATGACGATGAGCTCGGTCTCCGGGTCCTCCTGGAAGGCCTTGAGCGCGTCGATGTGGGTGGTGCCGATGACCGGGTCGCCACCGATGCCCACGGCCGAGGTGAAGCCGATGTCCCGCAGCTCGTACATGAGCTGGTAGGTCAGGGTGCCGGACTTCGAGACCAGGCCGATCTTGCCGGAGCTGGTGATGTCGGCCGGGATGATGCCGGCGTTCGACTGTCCGGGGCTGATCAGACCCGGGCAGTTCGGGCCGATGATGCGGGTCTTGTTGCCCTTGGCACCGGCGTGCGCCCAGAAGGCGGCGGTGTCGTGCACCGGGACGCCCTCGGTGATGACGATGGCCAGGCCGATCTCGGCGTCGATGGCCTCGATCGCGGCGGCCTTGGTGAAGGCCGGCGGGACGAAGAGGACCGTGACGTCGGCGCCGGTCTTCTCCATGGCCTCGGCGACGGTGCCGAAGACCGGGATCTCGGTGCCGTCGACGTCGACCGTGGTACCGGCCTTGCGCGGGTTGACGCCGCCGACGATCTGGGTGCCGGAGGCGAGCATGCGGCGGGTGTGCTTCATGCCCTCGGCGCCGGTCATGCCCTGGACGATGACCTTGCTGTCCTTGGTAAGGAAGATAGCCATGGTGTTAAGTCCCCTTCCTTACTTGTTGGCCAGCTCGGCGGCGCGGTCAGCGGCGCCGTCCATGGTGTCCACGCGCTGCACCAGCGGGTGGTTGGCGTCGTCGAGGATCTTGCGACCCAGCTCCGCGTTGTTGCCGTCCAGGCGGACGACCAGCGGCTTGGAGACGTTCTCGCCCTTGCTCTCCAGGAGCGCCAGGGCCTGCACGATGCCGTTGGCGACCGCGTCGCACGCGGTGATGCCGCCGAAGACGTTGACGAAGACCGACTTGACGTCGGGGTCGCCCAGGATGATCTCCAGGCCGTTCGCCATCACCTCGGCGGACGCGCCGCCACCGATGTCGAGGAAGTTGGCGGGCTTGACGCCGCCGTGGTTCTCACCGGCGTAGGCGACCACGTCGAGGGTGCTCATGACGAGGCCCGCGCCGTTGCCGATGATGCCGACCTGGCCGTCGAGCTTGACGTAGTTCAGGCCCTTGGCCTTGGCGGCGGCCTCCAGCGGGTTGGCCGCGGCCTTGTCCTCCAGGGCCTCGTGCTCGGGCTGGCGGAACTCGGCGTTCTCGTCCAGGGAGACCTTGCCGTCGAGCGCGATGATCTTGCCGTCACCGGACTTGATCAGCGGGTTGACCTCGACGAGGAGGGCGTCCTCCTTGATGAAGACGGTCCACAGCTTCTGCAGGACCTCGGCGACCTGGTCGGCGACCTCGGCCGGGAACTTCGCCGCGGCGACGATCTCGGCGGCCTTCTCCGGGGTGCAGCCCTCGTTGGCGTCGACCGGGATCTTGGCGAGCGCCTCGGGGTTCTGCTCGGCGACGACCTCGATCTCCACGCCGCCCTCGACGCTGGCCATGGCCAGGAAGGTGCGGTTGGTGCGGTCCAGCAGGAACGAGACGTAGTACTCGTCCTTGATGTCCGCGGTCTGGGCCAGCATCACCTTGTGAACGGTGTGGCCCTTGATGTCCATGCCGAGGATCTGCTCGGCCTTGGCGACGGCGTCCGCCGGGTCGGCGGCGAGCTTGACGCCGCCGGCCTTGCCTCGGCCGCCCACCTTCACCTGAGCCTTGACGACGGCGCGGCCGCCGAAGCGCTCCGCGATGGCGGCAGCGTCTGCGGCGGTCTCGATGACATCGCCGTCAAGCACGGGCACACCGTGCTTGGCGAAGAGGTCCCTCGCCTGGTACTCGAACAGGTCCACGTGTTTGTCCTTGTTCGTGGTCGCGGATTGTGTCTCTACGAGCGTGCCACGGCAGGATCTTCGCTGCGGGTCGTCGGGGCGGTGCGGGTACGCAGAGGTACGGCCTTGCGGCCCACACAGCCACGGGCGCTCACGTCAATCAACACGCGCGTCACGTCCGTCTGGCAGGTTATCCCCGCAGGGCCGGGCAGTTCCGCCCGGGGCCTGTCCGCCCCGGGTGAGAACCGTCACAAACAGCCCGGCGGGACGGGGTGGACGGCCGGTCCGCCGATCACGCGGATTAGCGCGTCCGGGTGAATTCCTCACGCCCCCTGGTCGGCCCCCCTGATCAGGCCCCGCGGGATCGGGCGCTTCTCGATGGCCGCCGCCATGATCTCCGGGAACGCGTCCGGGGTGCAGGCGAAGGCCGGGGCGCCGAGCGAGGCCAGGGCGGCGGCGTGCGCGTGGTCGTACGCCGGGGCCCCCTCGTCGGAGAGCGCCAGCAGGGCGATGAACTGGACGCCGGCCGCCTTCATCGCGGCGACCCGCTTGAGCATGCCGTCCCGGATGCCGCCCTCGTACAGGTCGCTGATCAGCACCACGACGGTCTCGGAGGGCCGGGTGATCCTCGACTGGCAGTAGGCGAGCGCGCGGTTGATGTCGGTGCCGCCGCCGAGCTGGGTGGCGAACAGGACGTCGACCGGGTCGGTGAGCTGCTCGGTGAGGTCGACCACCGAGGTGTCGAAGACGACCAGGCGGGTGTCCAGGGTGCGCATCGAGGAGAGCACCGCGCCGAAGACCGCCGAGTGGACGACCGAGGGCGCCATCGAGCCGGACTGGTCGACGCAGAGGATGACGTCCTTCTTCACGGCGCGCTGGGCGCGGGCGTAGCCGACCAGCCGCTCGGGGACGACGGTGCCGTGCTCGGGCAGGTAGTTCTTCAGGTTGGCCCGGATGGTGCGGTCCCAGTCGATGTCGCGGTGGCGGGGCCGGTTGACCTTGGCGCTGCGGTCGAGGGCGCCGCCGAGGGTGGCCCGGGTGCGGTCGGCGAGCCGGCGCTCCAGGTCGGCGACCACCTTGCCGACCACCGCCCGGGCGGTCTCCCGGGTGGTCTCGGGCAGCGCGTGCTTGAGCGACAGCAGGGTGCCGACCAGGTGCACGTCCGGCTCGACGGCCTCCAGCATCTCCGGCTCCAGCAGCAGCCGGTCCAGGCCGAGCCGGGAGATCGCGTCCTGCTGCATCAGCTGCACGACGGTGGACGGGAAGTACGTGCGGATGTCGCCCAGCCAGCGGGCCACCTGCGGGGCCGAGCCGCCCAGCCCGGCACTGCGGCGGCCGCCGCGGGCGGCCCGGGCGCCCTCCTCGGGGGCGCCGCGGTAGAGCGCGCCGAGGGCGCCGTCCATCGCGGCGTCGCGGCCGCGCAGGGTGCAGCCGGTGCCGTCGGCCTCACCGCCGAGCACCAGCCGCCAGCGGCGCAGCCGTTCGTCGGTCGTGGGCGCTGCCATCTCGTCCTCCTTCGCCGGGTCGGGCGTCATGGGTCGGGTGTCGTGGGTGTCGGGTGTCACGGGTGGGGTGTGCGGGCCGGGGGTCGTGGGCCGGGGGTCAGGTGTCCCGGCCGGCGGCCTGCCGGGGGATCGTCGGACGGATCCCGAGCAGCAGGGCCACCACGGGGACGGCGGCGTCGGCGCGGGCCCGGTCCAGCTCGCCGGCCTCGGCCCGGACGGCCGGGAGCTCGTCGAGCGGACCGGCCGCGACCCGGCCGCCGATGGTGGTGCGCACACCCGCCTCCAGGGCGGCGAAGGTGCGGCGCAGCAGCGGCAGGACGTCGGTGAAGACCTCGTCGCCCACCCCGGTCAGCCACTCGTCCAGCAGGGCGAGCAGCCGCGGGTCGTGCAGCAGCAGGGCGCCGCCGCCGGTCAGGAAGCCCTCGACCCAACCGGCCGCGTCCGCCGGGGCGTTGGCGACGGAGAGCACCAGCCGGAGCCGGCGGCCGGCCTCCTCGGAGTCGAGCCGGCCGTCGTCCAGCAGCAGTCGCACGGCCCGGCCGCGCAGCAGCCCGGGGGCTCCGGTGGCCGGGCCGCCGGCCGGCTCGCGGCGGGCCAGCGAGCCCAGGGCGGCGGCCCAGCGGTCGGCCAGGCCGGCCAGGCCGTCGGGCTCCGGCACGGCGTCGGAGGCGGTGCCGGCGGTGGCGGCAGCGGTGTCGGCGGCGGTGCCCGGATCGGCGGCCAGCAGGCCGATCGCGCCGTGCACCTCGTCGAGGCGGCCGCGCATCGTCGCCGCGCCCTCGGCGTCCAGGCCGACGCAGGCGGGCGGCAGCCCGACGCAGATCCGCTCGGCCAGGCCCGAGGCCGCCCCGGCCAGCGCGCCGTGGTCGGTGCCGCGCACGTCGCCGTAGCGCAGCGCCCGGACCAGGGCGGGCAGCGCGCCCGCGAGGTGCGCGACGTCGGTGTCCAGGGCCGCGCAGTCGGCGAGCACCCGCATCACCGCGGGCAGGGCGCCGGACAGCCCGGCCAGCAGGCAGGTCTCCACCAGGCCGGTCAGTTCGGCGAGTTCCTCGGCGGCCCGGGCGGTGCCGACGGCCTTGTTGGCCGCCGCCTCCTCGACCGTGGTGCCCCACTGGGCGGCCTCGGCGATCCGGACCGCGAACTCGGGCTGCCAGCACAGCCGCCAGCTCTCCCGGAACGTCCCGGTCGAGTTCACCGAGGAGCGCGCGGGCACGCCCCAGTCCACGCCCAGCAGCCGCAGCCGGTGCAGCAGCCGGGAGCGGGCCGCGTCGTTCTCCTTGCGCAGGTCGAGGTCGACGTCCTTCGGCGCGGCCTCGGGCTTGAGCCGCAGCGAGCGCTGCAAGCGGGTCAGGTCGCGCTGGAGCGGCACCGCCGGTGCGGCGTCCGGGACCTCGCCGAGCGCGTCGCCGACCACCAGGCGGTCCCGGACCAGCTCCAGGGCGACGTCCGAGCCCTCGCAGAGCACCGCGCGCACGGCGTCCAGGGTCTCGGTCAGCCCGGCGAGCGGGCGGCCGCGCAGCACGGCCAGGGTCTCGGCGAGCCGGACCGCCTCGATCACGTGCGCGGAGGAGACCGGGTGGTCCTCGGCGCGCAGCAGGTCGGCGGCCCGGGTGAGCCAGCGCGGCACCGGGTCCCCGTCGGTGGTGAACAGGTGGTGGTACCAGCCGGGCGACTGCACGCCCGCGCCGTAGCCGGTGGCCTGGGAGAGCCGGCGGTGCGTCCACGGCACCCAGGTGATGTCCGTGCGCACCTTCTTCGGCAGGCCGGCGAGCAGCGCCCGGTCGTGGGCGACGGTGGGCATCCGTTCCAGCGCGGGGACGTGGAAGGCCCCGCAGACCACGGCGATCCGCAGGTGCCCGGCGCGCCGGGCGGCGCGGATCTGCTGGCGCATGTACGCCTCGCGCAGCTGGTCCCGGCGGGACTCGCCGAGGCCCTCGGCGCGCAGCGCGCCCATCGCCTCGGCGACGGCGGCGAACGGCGCCAGCGCGTCGGTGCCGGGCGCGCGGTGCTCGACCACGTCCTCCCACCAGCGCTCGGCGTCGTCGTGCCCGGCCGCCTCGGCGAGCAGCGCCAGCGGGTCGGCGACCGGGTCGGCGCCGGCCTCCTCGGCGTCGTCCTCCTCGGCGTCGCCGGCCTCACCGTCCTCGGCAGGAACGGCGGGATCGACGGGCTCGGCGGGCGCGAAGCCGTACGCGGCGGGCAGGTCGATGAAGCGGACCGGCAGGTCGTGGTCCACGGCGTGCCGGATCGCCACCCACTCCGGGGAGAACTCGGCGTACGGCCAGAAGGCGGCCTTCGCCGGGTCGTCCACCGCGTGGGCGAGCAGCGCCACCGGCGGGACCAGGTCCTTCTCGGCCGCCAGGTGGACGATCGCGTCGGCCTCCGGCGGGCCCTCGATCAGCACCGCGTCCGGCCGCCACTGCGCCAGCGCGGCGGCCACCGCCCGGGCCGAACCGGGACCGTGGTGGCGGATGCCCAGCAGGGCGACCTCAGGGCTCGTCATACGGTCACCTCGCGGGCGGCGCGGTAGAAGTCCTTCCAGCCGTCGCGCTCGCGCACCACTCCTTCGACGTACTCGCGCCAGACGGCCCGGTCCGCCACCGGGTCGCGGACGACGGCGCCGAGGATGCCGGCCGTCACGTCCCCGGCCCGCAGCACGCCGTCGCCGAAGTGGGCGGCCAGCGCGAGCCCGTTGGTCACCACCGAGATCGCCTCGGCGGTGGAGAGGGTGCCGCTCGGGGTCTTGACCTTCGTCCGGCCGTCCACCGTGATCCCGGCCCGCAGCTCGCGGAAGACGGTGACCACGCGCCTGATCTCCTCGGCGCCGCCGGGCAGTTCGGGCAGGTCCAGGGAGCGGCCGAGCTGGCCGACCCGCCGGGTGACGATGTCGACCTCCTCGTCCAGCGAGCCCGGCAGCGGCAGCACCACGGTGTTGAAGCGGCGGCGCAGCGCACTGGACAGCTCGTTGACGCCGCGGTCGCGGTCGTTGGCGGTGGCGATCACGTTGAAGCCGCGCACGGCCTGCGTCTCGGCGCCCAACTCCGGTATCGGGAGCGTCTTCTCGGACAGGATGGTGATCAGACTGTCCTGCACGTCGGCCGGGATGCGGGTGAGCTCCTCGACCCGGGCGATCTTCCCGTCGGCCATCGCCCGCATCAGCGGCGAGGGCACCAGGGCGTCCCGGCTGGGCCCGTTGGTGAGCAGCTGGGCGTAGTTCCAGCCGTAGCGGACGGCCTCCTCGGGGGTGCCGGCCGTGCCCTGCACCAGCATCGTGGAGTCGCCGCTGATCGCCGCGGCCAGGTGCTCGGACACCCAGGTCTTCGCGGTGCCCGGCACGCCGAGCAGCAGCAGCGCCCGGTCCGTCGCCAGGGTCGTCACGGCGACCTCGACGATCCGGCGCGGGCCGATGTACTTGGGGGTGATCCGGGTGCCGTCGGGCAGTTCGCCGCCGAGCAGGTACGTCGCCACGGCCCACGGCGAGAGCTTCCAGCGCTCGGGGCGCGGACGGTCGTCCTGCGCGGCCAGCGCGGCCAGTTCACCGGCGAACGCGTCCTCGGCGTGCTGCCGCAGAACGTCGGTCATGGGGGCTCCTTCGGGTCGGCCGCCGGGCACACGGGTGCCCCGGGCGGAGTGGTGATCGGGGGGAGCCAGGTCGGCGTCCCGGCCTGTGGAACCAACCCTGCACCGAGCCACTGACAACCCGCCGGGGGCCGCGGACGGGCCGTCAGCCACTGTCAGTGCCGCCGCCTACGGTCGGTCGCATGGAGGAACGCTGGAGCACCGAACACGTCCTGTCCCTGGCACCTGACGCCGCCTCGCAGAAGGCCGCGGGCAAGCTCTCCGCGCCCGCGCCGTGGTCCGGCACCGGCACCGACGGCACCGCGCTCTGGGGCGAGTGCAAGGGCAGCGGCCGCACGCCGTACCGCACCGCGATCGAACTCGCCACGCCCGCCTACCAGTGCACCTGCCCCAGCCGGAAGTTCCCGTGCAAGCACGCGCTCGGGCTCCTCCTGCTGTGGAGCGGCACCCCGGCGGCCGTCCCGGCCGGCGAGCCCGCCGACTGGGTCTCCGAGTGGCTCGCCTCCCGCCAGGAGCGCGCCGAGAAGCGCGCGGAGAAGAAGGAGGAGGACCCGGAGGCCACCCGGCGCCGGCTCGAGAAGCGCGGCGCCAAGGTCGCGGTCGGCGCCGCCGAGCTGCGGCTGCGGCTGGCCGACCGGGTCCGGCACGGCCTGGCCGACCAGTCCACCGCCGGCCCCTGGGAGGAGGTCGCCGCCCGGATGGTCGACGCGCAGGCCCCCGGCCTGGCCGCCCGGGTCCGCGAACTGGACGCGCTGCCGCAGGAGCGGCTGCTGGAGGAGTACGCCATGCTGCACCTGCTCGCCACCGCCGCCACCCGGATGGACGAACTGCCGGCCGAACTGGCCGCCACCGTCCGCACCCGGGTCGGCTTCCCCGCGGACCCCGGCACGGCCGGCCCCACCGTCCGCGACCGCTGGCTGGTCCTCGGCACCCGGGACACCACGGACGAGCGGCTCACCACCCGCCGGGTCTGGCTGCGCGGCGCCAAGACCGGCCGCCCGGCCCTGCTGCTCTCCTTCGGCCACCAGGGCCAGGCCCCCGCCCTCGCCCTGCCCACCGGCCGCCTGGTCGAGGCCGACCTCGCCTACTTCCCCGCCGCCCACCCGCTGCGCGCCGACCTCCGCGAGCGCTACGGCGCCCCCGAGCCTGGCCCCGCCGGCCCGCCCGCCGGGCTCACCGTCGCCGAGGCGGTGGCCGGCTACGGCACCGCCGTCGCCGACGACCCGTGGCTGGAGAGCCGGCCCACCGTGCTCGGCGACGTCGTCCCGGTCCGCACCCCGGACGGCTGGTTCCTGACGGACGGCCACCACACCGTGCCGGTCCGCGCCTCGGCCGTCCCGGAGGCCGCGCTGTGGCGGCTGGCCGCGGTCTCCACCGGCCGCCCGCTGACGGTCTTCGGCGAGTACGGCCACCAGGGCTTCGCCCCGGTCACGGCCTGGGCCGCCGACCAGCGCCCGGTCGGCCTCACCAACGTTTAGGAGCACCAGGAATGACGATCACCCAGGACCCGTGGGAGACCCTGCACACCAGCGCCCTGCTCGGCACCGACCGCCGTCCGCTCCCGGCCACCGCCCTGCCGCTCGCCGACGCCGTGGACCAGGGCGATCCGGCCACCGCCCTGCTGGAGCTGGCCGCGCTGGCCGCCGTCCGCCGCCGGGCCGGCGCGCTGCCCGTACCGGCCGACGGGCCGCCCGGCCCGCCCGCGGCCGAGGACACCCGCCCGGAGCTGCCCGAGCCGGCCGCCCGCCGGCTGGCCGTCCTGCTCTCGGGGCGCACCGGCGGCGGCACCGGCGCCGGCGGCACCCTGGCCAACCTGTCCGAGCTGCTGCCGCAGTGGCTCGCCACCGCCCGGGCGAGCGGCCTGCGCCCGCCCGCCGCGCTGATCCCCGGCCTGCTCGACGCCGCCCGCGCCCGCAGCGAACTGCGCTCCGACGCCGTGGCGTTGGCCGGTCCGCCGGGCCGCTGGCTGGCCGAGCAGAACCCCGACTGGCGGTTCGTGCTGCGCACCACCGCCCCCGAGCTGCCGCAGCGGCCCACCGACGACCGGCTCTGGCACGAGGGCCTGTTCGCCGAACGGGTCACCCACCTCACGCAGCTGCGCCGCCGCGATCCCGCGGCCGGCCTGGAGCTGCTGCGCGGCACCTGGTCCACCGAGCGCGCCGAGGACCGCCTGCTCTTCCTGGACGCCCTCCAGGACGGCCTCTCCCCCGCCGACGAACCGTTCCTGGAGGCCGCCCTCGGCGACCGCAGCAAGAACGTCCGGGCCACCGCCGCCGAGCTGCTCTCCACCCTGCCCGGCTCCGCGCTGGCCCGCCGGATGGCCGAGCGGGCGCGGGCCGCCGTCCGGCTCGCCGACACCGGCACGCACCTGCTGGTCACCCCGCCCACCGCGTGCGACGCACAGATGCAGCGCGACGGGATCGCCCCCAAGTCGCCCACCGGGCGCGGTGAACGGGCCTGGTGGTTCGGCGAGTTGGTGGCCGCCGCACCGCTGTCGCTGTGGCCGGAGAGCACCGGGCTGACGCCCGGGCAGCTGCTCGCCCTGCGGGTCGGCGACAGCATCGACGAGACCAGCAGCAGCTGGGCCGACGACCTGCGGGAGGCCTGGGCGCGGGCCGCCGTCCGCCAGCAGGACGCCGACTGGGCCCGGGCGCTGCTCGGCCCGGCCCCGGTCCCGTCCGGGCGCGGCGCCCGGACCCGCGCGCTGCGCACCACCGGCGCCCCGGCCAAGCTGCTGGCCGTCCTCCCGCCGGAGGAGCGGGCGGTCTGGACGGCCGCGTTCATCACGGTGCACGGGCTGGGCGAGGCCTTCCAGCTGCTCGGCGCCTGCGCCACCCCGTGGACGCCGCCGCTGTCCACCGCCGTGGTGACCGCCCTGGCCCGCGCGGCGGCCTCCGGGGCGTACCCGTGGAGCCACAGCGGGGTGCTCGGGATGACGGAGCGCGCGCTCGCCCCGGAGACGGCCGCCGCGGTGGAGGAGCTGGCCGCCGGGGCCGCCCCGGACTCCGCGTGGTCCGAGACCTTCTCCCGGCTGGCCGGCACCCTGCGCTTCCGGGCGGCGATGCTCGCGGAGCTGGCGGGCTGAGGGCGGGCCGGGCCCGCGGTACGCCTCCGAAGACGACGGAGACGACGGAGACGACGGAGACGACGGAGCGGGCCGGCCCCCGGGAGGGCCGGCCCGCTCGACGCGCCGTGGCTCAGCCGGCCCGCAGGTTCGACTCGACCCAGGCGACCACGTCCCGGGTCGGCGTGCCCGGGGTGAAGATGTCCGCGACGCCCAGCGCCTTGAGCTCGGCGATGTCCTCGTCCGGGATGATCCCCCCGCAGAAGACCTTGATGTCCTCCGCGTCGCGCTCCTTCAGCAGCTCCAACACCCGGGCGCACAGCGTCATGTGGGCTCCGGAGAGGATCGACAGCCCGATGCCGTCCGCGTCCTCCTGGATCGCGGTGTCGACGACCTGCTCGGGCGTCTGGTGCAGTCCGGTGTAGATGACCTCCATACCGGCGTCGCGCAGGGCTCGCGCGATGACCTTGGCACCACGGTCGTGACCGTCGAGCCCGGGCTTGGCGACCACCACACGGATCGGCCCCGACACACTCATGACTGCCTCCTGGACCTCGTCGTCCACCATCCGACCGGGCCTCGTGGGCCGCCGGCGCGGTTAACGGTCGATAACCAACCTGAGGGGAGGTTAGCGCCACCCGGCACGGTTGACCGCGCCGCCCCCGAAGAGGAGGGCAAAGTCACAGCTCCGGGCCTTGCTACCAGCGGGTATACCCGTCCTTCCCGCAACCTCCGCACAGACCCCCCGGCCGACCCCTTGACATCCGGAGGTTTTTCCGGGGCGTCGTCCTTGGGACTACAGTCACGGCTGCCCTTGGGACTACAGTCACGGCTGTTCTCCCCTCGTCCGACGACGCCCGAGGCCCACCGAGGAGGCAGCCCCCGATGGCTCCCGATGCAGCCGCCCGTCCGACCCGCGCGGAGCTGCGCCTCGCCGCCCGCGAGCAGTCCCGTGCCCAGCGCCGCGGCGCCGCCAAGGCGGCCACCCGGACGGCCCTGTTCCGGGTCGCGCTGCCGTCGGTGGCCGCGCTCGGGGTCGCCGCCGCCGCGGCGGTCACCGTGCAGGGGGAGGCCGATCAGCAGCGCGCCCAGGCCGCCGGACGGACTCCGCAGGCCACGGCGCCGGACACCGCGGCCGCGCACGCGGCGACCCAGGCGCTCGCGGCCGGCGCGCCGGCCCAGGCCTCGCGCGGCGACGCCCGCCAGCCGCTGGCCGGCGCCCAGCCCACCGAGGCCCCCACCGCGCAGCCCACCGCCGAGCCGGCCCCCGAACCGGTGAAGCCCACGGTGGTCATGCCGGTCGCCCGGCACGGCCTCGGCGAACTGTTCGGCGAGGCCGGCACCCACTGGGCCAACCGCCACACCGGCATCGACTTCCCGGTGGACGGCGGCTCCGAGGTCTACGCCGTGACCGACGGCACGATCCGCACCCAGTGGAACCCGTTCTACGGCTACATGACGATCCTCAAGATGCCCGACGGCACCGAGGCCTGGTACTGCCACCTGCGGGCGTACAAGGTGCGCAAGGGCCCGGTGAAGCAGGGCGACGTGATCGCCTTCGTCGGCAGCAGCGGCAACAGCACCGGCCCGCACCTGCACTTCGAGATCCGGCCGCAGGGCAACGGGCCGATCGACCCGCTGCCCTGGCTCCTCTCGAACGGGCTGGACCCGCGCTAGCGGGTCGGAGCGGCTCCGCGGAGCAGAGCCGCTCCGCCGCTCAGAGCTTCTCCACCGGCGCGTAGCGCAGCAGCAGCTGCTTGCGCCCGTCGGTGCCGAAGTCGACGGTGGCCTGCGCCCGGTCGCCGACGCCCGTGACGGCCACCACCGTGCCCAGCCCGAAGCTGTCGTGGGTGACCCGGTCGCCGACCGCGAGCGAGACCGCCTCGCGCTCCACCAGCTGGCCGCCGCGCCGCGCCGACTGCCCCCAGCCGGCCTTCGGCTTGGCCGCCGCGGCCGACGAGGAGGAACGCGAACTCCCGCCCCCGGACGAGGACTTGCCCCAGGACGAGCCCGAGGAGTAGCCGCGCTGGACCGGCGCCTGGGCCGCCCCGGTGCGCTTCCACTCCACCAGCGTCTCCGGGATCTCCTCCAGGAACCGCGAGGCCGGGTTGTAGGCCGGCTGCCCCCAGGCGCTGCGCAGCACCGAGCGGGTCAGGTACAGCCGCTCGCGGGCCCGGGTGAGCCCGACGTACGCGAGCCGGCGCTCCTCCTCCAGCTCCTTGACCTGGTTGAGCGCCCGCATGTGCGGGAAGATCCCGTCCTCCATGCCGGTCAGGAAGACGACGGGGAACTCCAGGCCCTTGGCGGTGTGCAGGGTCATCATCGTGATGACGCCCTGCCCGTCCTCGTCGTCGTCCGGGATCTGGTCCGAGTCGGCGACCAGCGCGACCCGCTCCAGGAAGTCGGCCAGCGAGCCGACCGGCGGCGTGCCCTCCTCGTCGGCGTCCGGCCGCTCGCCCGGGTCCTGCTCGTACTCCAGGGCGACGGAGGCGAGCTCCTGGAGGTTCTCCACCCGGGTCTCGTCCTGCGGGTCGGTGGAGGCCTGGAGCTCGGCCAGGTAGCCGGTCTCCTCCAGGACGGCCTCCAGCACCGCCGCCGGGCCCGCGCCCGACTCGACCACCTGGCGCAGTCCGGCCATCAGGGTGTTGAACTTCTTGACGGCGTTGGCCGAGCGCGCGGCCATCCCGTACGCCTCGTCGACCCGCACCAGCGCCTGGGCGAAGGAGATCCGCTCCCGCGAGGCCAGCGCGTCGATCATCGCCTCGGCCCGCTCGCCGATGCCGCGCTTGGGCACGTTGAGGATCCGGCGCAGCGGCACGGTGTCCTCCGGGTTGGAGAGCACCCGCAGGTACGCCAGGACGTCCCGGACCTCCTTGCGCTCGTAGAAGCGCACCCCGCCGACCACCTTGTACGGCAGGCCGACCCGGATGAACACCTCCTCGAACACGCGGGACTGGGCGTTGGTCCGGTAGAAGATCGCGACGTCGCCGGGCTTGGCCTCGCCCTTGTCGGTGAGCCGGTCGATCTCGTCGGCGATGAACTGGGCCTCGCCGTGCTCGTCGTCCGCGACGTAGCCGACGACCTTCTCGCCGTGGTCCCCGGCCGTCCACAGCTTCTTCTCGCGGCGGTTGGCGTTGCGCTCGATGACGGCGTTGGCGGCGCTCAGGATGGTCTGGGTGGAGCGGTAGTTCTGCTCCAGCAGGATCGTGGTCGCGTTCGGGTAGTCCTCCTCGAACTGGAGGATGTTGCGGATGGTCGCGCCGCGGAAGGCGTAGATCGACTGGTCCGCGTCACCGACCACGCACAGCTCGGCCGGCGGCACCTCGGCCAGCCGCCCGGCCGCCGGGTTCACCAGCTCCCCGTCCACGGTGCGCCTGGGCGCGGCGGCGACGGATCCTCCGCTGAGCTCCCGGACCAGCATGTACTGGGCGTGGTTGGTGTCCTGGTACTCGTCGACCAGGATGTGCCGGAACCGGCGCCGGTAGTGCTCGGCGACGTCGGGGAAGGCCTGCAGCAGGTTCACCGTCGTCATGATGATGTCGTCGAAGTCCAGCGCGTTGGCCTCGCGCAGCCGCCGCTGGTAGAGCGCGTACGCCTCGGCGAGCTTCTTCTCCATCGGGTTGGCGGCCTGGTCGGCGAAGGTCTCCTCGTCGATCAGCTCGTTCTTGAGGTTGCTGACCTTCGCCGTGAACGACTTCGGCGGGTACTGCTTCGGGTCGAGGTCGAGGTCGCGGCAGACCAGCGACATCAGCCGCTGCGAGTCGGCCGAGTCGTAGATCGAGAAGCTGGAGGTGAAGCCCAGCTGCTTGGACTCGCGGCGCAGGATGCGCACGCAGGCGCTGTGGAAGGTGGAGACCCACATCGCCCGGGCGCGCGGGCCGACCAGCGCCTCGACGCGCTCGCGCATCTCGCCGGCCGCCTTGTTGGTGAAGGTGATCGCCAGGATCTCCCCCGGCTGCACCCCGCGGGCGCCCAGCAGGTGGGCGATCCGGTGGGTCAGCACCCGGGTCTTGCCCGAGCCGGCGCCGGCCACGATCAGCAGCGGCGAGCCCGCGTGCAGCACCGCCTCGCGCTGCGGGTCGTTCATCCCCTCCAGCAGCTGCGCCGGGTCCACCACCGTCCGCGCGGCACCGTT
This sequence comes from Kitasatospora sp. SC0581, assembly GCF_048159585.1. NCBI lineage: Bacteria > Bacillati > Actinomycetota > Actinomycetes > Kitasatosporales > Streptomycetaceae > Kitasatospora > Kitasatospora sp. SC0581. The sequence goes on from NZ_JBLRWA010000003.1 coordinate 121,494, forward strand.
GCGGTACCAGGCGTCCCGCTCCGCCTCGGCGGCGTGGTCGGTCTGGAACAGGCCGTCCGGGATGGCCTCCTCGTACGCGTCGTACGGGGCCTCCTCCTCGTACGGCGGGGGCTCCTCACCGATGGCGTCGACGGGCGCGTCGGGCTGCTTCGACCCGGCGGCGGGTGCCTCGAAACCGGGGAGCGGAAGGTCGTCAAAGAGGCTACTCATGGCACATCGAGTCTATGGCCACCCACCGACAAGCCCGCCCGCCCCGGACGATCCGGGGCGGGCGGGCTCCGTGGCGGCGCCCCAGGACGCCGGGGTGCCTCAGACCAGGCGGCGGGCGGTGGCCCAGCGGGTCAGCTCGTGGCGGTTGCTGAGCTGGAGCTTGCGCAGGACGGCGGAGACGTGGCTCTCGACCGTCTTCACCGAGATGAAGAGCTGCTTGGCGATCTCCTTGTAGGCGTAGCCGCGGGCGATCAGCCGCAGGACCTCGCGCTCGCGCTGGGTGAGCCGGTCCAGGTCCTCGTCCACCGGCGGGGTGTCGGTGGCGGCGAAGGCGTCCAGCACGAAGCCGGCCAGCCGGGGCGAGAACACCGCGTCGCCGTCGGCGATCCGGAAGATCGCGTTCACCAGGTCGGTGCCGGTGATGGTCTTGGTGACGTAGCCGCGCGCGCCGCCGCGGATGACGCCGATGACGTCGTCGGCGGCGTCCGACACCGACAGCGCCAGGAACTTCACCCCGCCCTGCTCGCCCATCACCCCGACCGAGCGGCGCAGCACCTCGACGCCGCCGCCGCCCGGCAGGTGGACGTCGAGCAGCACCACGTCCGGCCTGGTCTCGGCGACCACGCGGACCGCCGAGTCCACGTCGTCGGCCTCGCCGACCACGTCGATGCCGGTCACCTCGGTGCGGCCGATCTCGGCCCTGACCCCCGTCCGGAACATCCGGTGGTCGTCCACCAGCACGACCCGGGCCGTGCGCTCCGGAGCTGCCTCAGTCATTCGTTCTCTCCATCTCCAGCTCGACCTCGGTGCCGCCGCCCGCCGCCGGCCGCACCCGTGCGGTGCCGCCGTTGCGCTTCATCCGGCCGATGATCGACTCCCGTACGCCCATCCGGTCCTCGGGCACCGTGTCGGGGTCGAAGCCGGGGCCGTGGTCGCGGACGAACACCGACACCGTCCTCCCCTCGACCTCGGCATAGACCTGGACCGGTCCCCCGCCACCGTACTTGGCCGCGTTGACGGTCGCCTCCCTCGCGGCCTGCATCTGGGCCGCGATCCGCTCGTCCATCGGGCAGTCGCCGACGATCACCAGCTCGACCGGGACGCCGTGCCGGTCCTCGACCTCGGCGACGGCGGCCCGCAGGCTCTCCGCCATGGTGTCCGGCGCCGCCTCGGCGGCGGCCTCCGGGCGGTACAGCCACAGCCGCAGCTCGCGCTCCTGCGAGCGGGCCAGCCGCAGTACCTCCTTGGGGTCCTCGGCCCGGCGCTGGATCAGGGTCAGGGTGTGCAGCACGGAGTCGTGGATGTGCGCGGCGATCTCGGCGCGCTCCTGGGCCCGGATGCGGGCGGTGCGCTCGGCCCCGAGGTCCTGCCAGAGCCGCAGGCCGTACGGGCCGAGCAGCACCAGCACACCGGCCAGCACGGCGAGCGAGGCCTCGATCACCGAGGCGAGCGTGGAGCCGCTGCCCTGCATGGCGAGCAGCGCGATGGTGCCCGCGACCGCGAGCAGCACGCCGGCGCCGACCCGGGTGTAGGCGCCGCGCCGCTTCTCGCCCTCCTCGATGCCGAACCAGCGCTGCCAGCGCGAGTCGTCGGCCTGCCGCCAGACCAGCGCCACGCCGACGCCGATCGCCAGCAGCGGCCAGGTGTACGGCTTGGCGGTCTGCCAGCCGAGCACGTTGAGCAGGGCGATCACGCCGACCACCGTCATCACCAGGGCGGCGAGCTGGCCGAGGCCGCCCTGCCCGGCCTTGCCGGCCGACTCGGCCTCCTCCCCCTCCGCCGGGGCGCCCACCGGCTCGCCCTGCAGGGTGAGCTGGAGCAGCCGGCGCATCCGGCCCACCCAGCCGCCGGCCTGGCCGGCCTTGCTCAGCAGGCCGCCCTGCACCCCCGGCGAGGCCGGGACGAACGCCCCGTTGAAGTACACCCACTGGGCGCCGGCGCGCTGCGAGGGCTCGCCGATGCCGATCGGCACCACGAACCAGAACGCGGCGTACAGCAGCGCGCCGATCCCCTGCGCGAAGAACAGCACGACGAAGGCGATCCGCACCCACCGCACCGGCAGCCCGAGGTGCACCGCCAGGCCGTGCGCGACGCCGCCCAGCATCCGTCCCTGCGGGCTGCGGTAGAGCCGGCGGTAGGGCGGCCGCCCGTCGTCGGGCGCGCTCGGGTCGGCGCCGGCCGACGACGCGGTGTCGGGGGCGATGGATCGGGGATCGGTACCGGGGGCTGCCACGCCACCGATGGTTCCACGCGGGCACCCGCGGGCGCATCAGGGTGTGTCCCCATCCCGTATCAGGGACAAGTCAGGGTACGGACAGGGCTCGACCCGGTTGGGCCGGGCGGTCCTCTGCCGGAAGGATGGTGTCCATGACCGAGGACCCCCGCATCGAGGAAACCGGGCCCGCCGCCCCGCCGGAACCGGACCGCCCGCCACTGACCAGGACCGAGCACCACCGCGTGGTGGCCGGCGTCTGCGGCGGCCTCGGCCGGCACCTGGACATCGACCCGGTGGTCTTCCGGGTCGTCACGGTGGTGCTCTGCCTCTCCGGCGGCCTCGGGCTGTTCCTGTACGGCCTGGCCTGGCTGATCGTCCCGACCGACGACGGGGCCAAGGGCCGCGGCGGGCGCACCGAGCTCCAGCGGGTGCTCACCGGGCGGGTGGACGGCCAGTCGGTCGGCGCGGTGCTGCTGACCGTGATCGGCACCGGGGTCTTCTTCTCCTCGATGGGTGACGGCGGCCAGCTGTTCCCGCTGCTGCTGCTCGCCGCCCTGGTCTTCCTGGCGGTGCGCTACGACCCGGACCGCCGCCGGGGCCGGGGGCGCGAGCACCGGAACGGCGGCCCGTACGACCGCCACTTCCCCGGGTCCGAGGGCACCGGCGGCACCGCCGCGGACGGTGCCGGGGCCTACCGCTGGCCGCGGCCGGAGCAGGACGGGTCCGCCCGGGCCGCCGGGAAGGCCCCCGCCGACGGCGCCGGCGGCTACCTGTGGGACCCGCGCCACCCGGAGCGCAACCCGTACGGGGCCACCGCCCCGGCCGCCCCGACCCCGCCCCACGGCACGCCGACCCCGCCGTACGGCACCCCGGTGCCGCCGGCCGGCACCCCGGCCCAGCCCTGGTGGCAGCGCGCCGACCTGCCGGAGGGCGACCCGCTGCGCAAGGAGGGCGCGAAGCGCCGCCCCGAGGCCGCCGCCGCACGGCGCCCCCGGGAGCGCTCGGCACTCGGCTTCTTCGGCTTCCTGCTGGCGATCGGCGCCGCCGCCGCGGTCTGGTCCGCCTCCGTCGACCGCGGCCACAACCCCACCGTGCTGAGCGCGACGGTGCTGGCCACCGCGCTGTTGGTGGTGGGCCTGACGCTGCTGGTCGGCGCGAAGTTCGGCCGGGCCCGGCGGCTGGCGGTGACCGGTCTGCTGCTCACCCTGGCGCTGGCCTTCGTCGGCCACTCGCCGGACTCCGTGCGCGACGCGGTGGGCGACCGCGCCTGGACCGTCGCCTCGGTCTCCGACCTGCACGACCGGTACAACCTGGGCGCCGGGGAGATCAGGCTGGACCTGTCCGGACTCGACCCGGCCGGGGCCGCCCTCGCCACCAAGGTCGACCTGGGCGTCGGCGACATGACCGTCACCGTGCCGGACGACGTGACGGTGAACCTGGTGACCCGGATCGGCCTCGGCAACGTCGCCCTCCCCGGTGACCGGAGCGACGGCACCGGGCGGCACACCTACCTGATCGGCCCTGCCAACGGGCAGCCGGCCAAGGGGACCCTCAATCTCGAACTCGGGATCGGGCTCGGCAACATCAAGGTGGTCCAGCAGTGAGGAAGCACCGGCTCGACCTGTTCTCGCTGATCGCGGGCGCGCTGTTCACGGTGATCGCCGTGCTCTACCTGGTCGCGGCGCTCAACGACCAGTCGGTGAACGGGCGGATCGTCATCCCGGTCACCTTCATCGTGCTCGGCGTCGGCGGCCTGGCCGGCGCGGTCGCGGCGGTGGCCCGGCGCGGCCGGCCCGACCGCGAGGAGTGACCCGCCCCGCCCGACCGCCCCGGGCCGTCAGCTCTGCTGCGGGCCCAGGGTCAGCCGGTCCCCGTCCTTGCTGACGGCGTACCTGGGCAGCGGCTTGACCGCCGGCCCGTTGACCACCGCGCCGGTCGCGGCGTCGAACCGGGAGCCGTGGCAGGGGCAGTACAGCTGGCCGTTCTTCGGCGCGTCCACGGCGCAGCCCGCGTGGGTGCACACGGCGGAGAAGGCGCAGTACTGGCCGGCCTTGGGCTGGACGATGTAGACGGCGTCCCCGGTGGCCGGGTCCTTGACCTGGGCCGAGCCGCCGACCGGCACGCTCGCGGCGGGCACCGCGGGGGCCGGGGCGGTGGCGGCCGGAGCACCGGGGGCCGGGGCGCCGGAGGCCGGGGCCGCCGACTGCTTGGGCGCGGCCGTCCGGTCCCGGCCGAAGGTGCGGGTCAGCGAGCCGGTGAGCAGCCCGGCCCCGCCGATCGCGACGGCCGCGATCCCGCCGTCCACCAGGGCCCGGCGCTTGACGTGGTCCTCGCCCAGCCCGCGCTCGCGGTCCCGCCCGGCCCGGCGGGCCAGGTAGCCGTCCACCGACAGGTACGGCGTGCCGGCCAGCAGCAGCGGCGTCCAGGCCATCAGGTAGGCCAGGTCGTTGCCGAGGTAGTACGGCGAGACGCTCCAGCTGACGGTCAGCCACAGGCTGAGGTTGAGCAGGGCGCCGCCGAGCGCGGCGGCCCGGCCCCAGAGGCCGACCAGGGTGCCGAGGCCCACCGCCAGCTCGCCGAAGGCGATGGCGAGCGCGAACAGGGTCGGGTGGTCGAGGGCGGGGCCGAGCAGGAAGGAGATCGGGCTGCCGCCCGCCTTGGCGGCCTGGGTCTGCGAGACGAAGGAGGCCGGGTCGCCCGCTCCGGCCAGGAAGTGGGCGTCGGAGAGCTTGTCGAGGGCGGCGTAGACGAACGTGACGCCGAGGAAGAGCCGCAGGGGCAGCAGCGCGTACCTGGACGCGAGCGCCCTCCGCTGCGCCGCCCGGGCGGCCCGGCCGGCCGCTCCCCCACCGGCCGGCACCGGGTTGCTGGCCTCCGACATCCCTCACACCTTCCCTCGCCGCCCGCCACTCCCTGACAGGTCCGGTCCGCATTCTGCCCGCTCCCGACCGCTTTCGGTGGGAGGTCCCTCCCGGAGAGCGGCGCCCGCACCGCGAAACGGCCGCGCCGTCGCTCCCTTCAGTACGGGAACGACGGCGCGGCCGTTCAGGCATCGGCCTCAGGACGAGGAAGCGCCCCGGCGACCGGTGGGAGGGGTCACTCCCACTCGATGGTGCCCGGCGGCTTGCTGGTGACGTCGACGACGACGCGGTTCACGTCGCGGACCTCGTTGGTGATCCGGGTGGAGATCTTCGCCAGCACGTCGTACGGCAGGCGCGACCAGTCGGCGGTCATGGCGTCCTCGGACGAGACCGGGCGCAGCACGATCGGGTGACCGTAGGTGCGGCCGTCGCCCTGCACGCCCACGCTGCGGACGTCGGCGAGCAGCACGACCGGGCACTGCCAGATCTCGCGGTCCAGACCGGCCGCGGTCAGCTCCTCGCGGGCGATCGCGTCGGCGTCGCGGAGCAGGTCCAGACGCTCCTTGGTGACCTCGCCGACGATCCGGATGCCCAGGCCCGGGCCCGGGAACGGCTGGCGCTGGACGATCTCCTCCGGCAGGCCCAGCTCCTGGCCGACCATCCGGACCTCGTCCTTGAACAGCTTGCGCAGCGGCTCGACCAGCTGGAACTGGAGGTCCTCGGGCAGGCCGCCGACGTTGTGGTGGGACTTGATGTTGGCGGTGCCCTCGCCGCCGCCGGACTCCACCACGTCCGGGTACAGGGTGCCCTGGACCAGGAAGTCGACCGACTCGCCGTGCTCGCCGGCCTCGGCGATGATCTCGGCCTGGGCCTGCTCGAACACGCGGATGAACTCGCGGCCGATGATCTTGCGCTTCTCCTCGGGGTCGGTGACCCCCTTCAGCGCGTTCAGGAAGCGCTCGGAGGCGTCGACGACCTTCAGCTGGACGCCGGTGGCGGCCACGAAGTCCTTCTCGACCTGCTCGGTCTCACCCTTGCGCATCAGGCCGTGGTCGACGTAGACGCAGGTCAGCTGGTCGCCGATGGCGCGGTTGACCAGCGCGGCCGCGACCGCGGAGTCCACGCCGCCGGACAGGCCGCAGATGGCGCGCTTGTCGCCGACCTGCTCGCGGATCAGGGCGACCTGCTCCTCGACCACGCTGCCGGTGGTCCAGGTGGGGGCGATGCCGGCGCCGCGGTAGAGGAAGTGCTCCAGGATCTGCTGGCCGTGGTCGGAGTGCAGCACCTCGGGGTGGTACTGGACGCCGTACAGCCGGGCCTCGTCGTTCTCGAAGGCCGCGACCGGGACCAGGTCGGTGGAGGCGGTGACGGCGAAGCCCTCCGGGGCGGCCGAACAGGCGTCGCCGTGCGACATCCACACCGAGTGCTGCGCCGGAACGCCCTCGAACAGGGTGGAGCCGCTGCGGGAGACGGTCAGCGGGGTGCGGCCGTACTCGCGGGCGCCGTTGTTGTCGACGGTGCCGCCGAGGGTCTTGGCCATCAGCTGGAAGCCGTAGCACATGCCGAAGACCGGGACACCGGCCTCGAAGATCGCGCGGTCGATCTGCGGCGCGCCCTCTTCGTAGACCGACGACGGGCCGCCGGAGAGGATGATCGCCTTGGGGTTCTTGGCGAGCATCTCGGCGACCGGCATGCTGCTCGGCACGATCTCGCTGTAGACCCGCGCCTCACGCACCCGACGGGCGATGAGCTGGGCGTACTGGGCGCCGAAGTCGACCACCAGAACGGGGTCGTTGTCCGGCGCGGACTGGACGGGAATTGCAGAGGACACAGACGGCCTTCCGGCAGCGGTATCGAGGTGCCCGCGCGTGACCGCCTCCCCGGCAGGGGGGCTGCGGCTGCGGCGGACGGTGTGGGGTGTCTGGACACCGATTCTACCGGGCTGTCCGGTTTCACTCGTCTGCCCGTCCGAACGACCGTGACCGGGCGGGGCGGCGGTTCGTTGCTTCCTACGAACGTACGGCCGCGCCGCGTCCGCCAGACGCGCCGCCCGCCCCCGCGGGGGCACCGCCGTACGGCAGCAGGACCACGCGTGGAGTTCCATCCCAGTCCACCGGCGCACGTGGTGCCGCCGCCCGGCCCGCCGGGCAGCGGCACCGTGGGACCGTGCGCGGGTGCCGCGGCCGGCCAGCAGGGGACAGCGACCCCGGCCGCGACTGGGCCGAGAGGTGGGACGGCCGGAGTCCGGGGACGCCCGGGGCCGGCCGTCGCACCCCCGGTCCGGTCCGGTGCGCGCCCGGGCGCACTCCCCCCTCCGCCCCGCGCCGCTACGCGCGTCCCCGTGCGCCACAACCATCCGGACCACTACGCACCGTGATCATCGGCGGCGGCCCCGGCAGGAAATGCTCTGTGCCGAACTGTGCCGAACCGGTTGCAGAGCGAGCCCTCCGTCCAGCACGATGCTCGTTGTACGCGGTTCTCCCGGCGCCTCACGGCTCACCGAGGGGGCCCGCGACGGCGTTCTCCGCAGCCGCGCCACGGAAGGCGGCCGCGGTTCCTCAGTTCACGCTCCGTGAGCGTAGGACCGGCGCAGACCTGTGCGCCGAGCCACCGCGCACGGGCGTGCGCGCCCCGCGCGGCCGGCCACCCACGCCGGAGCCGCGCGGCGCGCCCCGAAGCCGACCGACCCGACGGCGCTCCTCCCCCGGCGCCGTCACCCCAGCACCGGCGCGGCCCTGACGCCGAGTGCTGAACGACAAAGGGCCCCGTTCCCCCGCGGGGCCCTTTGCCCTTTCCTCTTCCTCAGGGATGCGCGCTCAGGGATGCGCGCTCAGGGATGCGCGCTCAGGGGCACCCGCTCAGGGGTGCTCGCGCCACACGCTCGGGTCGACCGGCTCCTCGGCCGGAGGCGGCGGCACCGCGCCGGGCACCGGCCTCCCGCCGGCCGGGGCGGGCGGCTCCTCGTGCGAGCCGAGCACCTCGCTCACCCCGCCGCCGGGGGCGAACGGCGCGTCCTGCGGCGCGGCGGCCTGCGTCGGCACCCCGTGCCCCGGAACGCCCTGAGCCGGCACCCCCTGGGCCGGAACGCCGTACGGCGGCGTCGCGTACGGCACCTGCGGCGGCACCGCCGGATGGGGCACCGTGCCCCGCCCCGGGGCGAACGGGGACTCGGCGTACGGCACGGCGCCCTGCGGCGCACCCGCGCCCCGGCCGCGGAAGGCCGCCAGCAGCGGCGGCACCAGCAGCGCGCCGGCCAGCGCCCAGACCGCGTTGGCCACCAGCACGCTCACGAAGGCCAGCCCGCCCGACTCCTCCTGGGAGATCTCCATCCGCGCCGAGCCGATCCAGCCCGAGCTGGACGTGGTCCGCGTCATCAGCACCCCGGAGACCGTCATCAGCAGGGTGAGCGCCCCGGCGTGCACGGCGGCCAGGCGCAGCCGGTCGGCCGAGTCCAGCCCCCGCCGGAACGCCACCCGGCCGAGCAGGGCCGCCGAGACGAGCGCGAGCAGCCCGGCCCAGCGCCAGTCGCCGGTCAGGTCGTGCAGGTCGAAGAAGGAGAAGTCGGTCTCGCTGCTGCGGTCGCCCCAGGAGGAGTCGCCGCGGGAGCCGTCGCTGCCGGACAGTCCGGAGTGCGCCCGGAAGGTCGCCCCCGAGCCGAAGCCGAGCAGGTTGAGGCCGAGGTTGGGCAGGAAGGCCAGCGAGATCCCGGTCTGCGCCCCGCTCTCGCTGGTGGCCGCGACCAGGACGAAGGCCGTCACCGAGGACAGCCCGACCGTGACCGCCAGCGCCTGGCCGGCGGCCAGCGCGGACACCGCCCAGCCGCGCACCGCGCGGCTGCGCCAGGCGGCCCAGCGCAGCGCGTCGGTGCCGTGGACGAGGAAGGCCAGCAGGCCGGCCAGCACCGCGGTCCAGGCGACCGCCTCCAGCCAGCCGGAGCCCGCCGTGATCAGCGGTTGACCGGACTTCTGGGCGCCGGAGCCGAAGTCGCCGAAGTAGTCGGGTTTCGCGGCGCGGCCCGAGGGGTTCCATTCGGTGCCGCCGAGCAGCCCGAGCAGTCCGCTCACCGCCGCGAGGACCAGGGCGGTGCGCAGTGCCTCGGCGGCGGCCTGGCCCCGGGTGAGCTGGCCCACCACGGCCTTGCGCCGGCGCAGCCCGGCCCGCAGGCCGAGCCAGAGCGCCAGGCACCACAGGACGGTGACGGTCATCGGCAGCACCCGGAGGGCGATCTCCAGCCGGTCGGTCCGGTCGTGGCCCAGCGGGCTCTGGTAGCCGAGCCGGAACGGTGCGCCGAGCGCGTTCAGGGCCATCGACACCGCCGAGCCGAAGCGCTCGCCGAAGCCGGCCGACTGGAACCGGTACTCGTACTGGTAGTCGCTCGGGATCGCCGCGATGAGCGCGGCGGCCAGCAGGACGAGGGTCGGCGCGACGGCGACCTTGACGGCCGGGCGCCAGTCCGCGGCGGTCAGCAGGCGCTGGAAGGCGGGCTGCTTGTCGTACTCCTGCCCGGCACCCCAGCTGCCCAGGGCGGGCGGGACCGCGGCCACCGGCCCGTACCCCGGCTGGGGTCCGTACCCGGGCTGCGGTCCGTACGGCGGCGGGACGGGCGGAGCCGCACCCGGCGGAGGCGGCGGGACGGGCGGGGCGGCGGGCGGGGCGGCGGCCGCCGGGGCAGGGGGCGCGAACGGCCGACCGCACGACCCGCAGGCGGGCGCCCCCTCCTCCGAAGTCGCCCCGCACGATGTGCAGTTGGCCATGGCCCGCGTTCCCCCCGCTCGACGAGTCCCTGGCCGCTCCAGGGAGCCCGTTTATCCCATCGGACCCGAACGGATGTCAACCGGGAACCGGGGCAGGCGGATTGGCCCGTCGGGCCGGTCTCAGCCGCGCTTCTTCGGGACCTCCGGGACGGGCAGCAGCGGCAGCCGCAGCGCGCCGAACGCGCCCTCGGGCACGGCCGGCCGGGCCGGCGCCACCGCCGCCACCCGCAGGTACTCCGCGCCCTGGGCCGGGCGCTGGTCCGCCTCGCCCTTGTTCGGCCACATCGACATGGCGCGCTCGGCCTGGGCGGTGATGGTGAGCGAGGGGTTGACGCCCAGGTTGGCGGAGACGGCCGAACCGTCCACCACGCTGATCCCGGGGTAGCCGTACAGCCGGTGGTACGGGTCCACCACGCCGGTCTCGGGGGCGTCGCCGATCGGGCAGCCGCCGAGGAAGTGCGCCGTCATCGGGATGTCGAAGATCTCGCCGACGGTGCTGCCCGGGAAGCCGTTGATCTCGTCGGCCAGCGCCTGGGCGCCCTGTTCCGCCGCCGGGATCCAGGTCGGGTTGGGTTCGCCGTGGCCCTGGCCGGAGGTGAGCCGGGCCTTGCCGAGCGGGCCCTTCTTCAGCGAGACGGTGATCGAGTTGTCCAGCGACTGCATCACCAGGCCGATGATCGTCTTCTCGGACCAGCGGCGCTGGTTCATCGAGCGGGCGAAGGTCACCGGGTGGAGCGCCGTGTTGCCCAGGTAGCGCAGCCAGCGCGGGACCGCCCCACCGCCCCTGACCTGGGCGATGGACAGCGCGCCCATCGCGTTGGAGCCCTTGCCGTAGCGGACCGGCTCGATGTGGGTGTTGGCGTCCGGGTGGATCGAGGAGGTGATCGCCACGCCCTTGGTGAAGTCCGCCTTGCCGCCGTAGCGCCGGTCGGTGGTCTGCGCGCCCACCAGGGCCTCGGAGTTGGTGCGGGTCAGCTCGCCCAGCCGCGCCGAGATCCGGGGCAGGTGGCCGCCGTCCCGCATCCGGTGCAGCAGCGACTGGGTGCCGTAGGTGCCGGCCGCGACGACCACCCGGGCCGCGGTGACGGTCCGCGCGCCCGCCTTCACCCGGTCGGTCCTCGACCGCGCGTCGGTGCGGCGCACGTCCACCGCGTAGCCGCCGCTCCCGTCGGCCCCTTCGATCTCCCGGATCCGGGCCACCGTGGTGAGCGGGTGGATCTCCGCCCCGCCCCGCTCGGCCAGGTACAGGTAGTTCTCGGTGAGCATGTTCTTGGCGCCGTGCCGGCAGCCGGTCATGCACTCGCCGCACTCCACGCAGGCCTTGCGGGCCGGGCCGGCGCCGCCGAAGTACGGGTCGGCGACCTCGCTCCCGGGGGCCGCCTTGGCGGTGCCGTCGGTGTCCTCGCCGTCGCCGAAGAAGACCCCGACCGGCGCCATGTGGAAGGTGTCACCGACGCCCATCCGCTCGGCGGCCGCCTTGAGGTGGACGTCGGAGGGGGTGAGGGTCGGGTTGAGCCGGACCCCGAGCATCCGCTGCGCCTGGTCGTAGAACGGCGCCAACTCCTGCTGCCAGTCGGTGATGTGGCGCCACTGGCGGTCCTCGAAGAAGGCCTTCGGCGGCACGTACAGGGTGTTGGCGTAGTTCAGCGAGCCGCCGCCGACCCCGGCGCCGGCCAGGATCAGCACGTTGGCCAGCAGGTGGATCCGCTGGATGCCGTACAGCCCGAGCGCCGGCGCCCACAGGTAGTTCGGCAGGTCCCAGGAGTTCCTGGGCAGTTCGTCCCGGTCGAAGCGCCGGCCGGCCTCCAGGACGGCGACCCGGTAGCCCTTCTCGGTCAGCCGCAGGGCCGCGACCGAACCGCCGAAGCCGGACCCGACCACCACCACGTCGTAGTCGAACTCCGCCGCACCGCCGGACTGCACCATCTGCCACCGCTCCTTCACCGGGTGAACCTGCCTGTGGGTACCGCGAACCGGGCCCCGCCGCAGGTGCGGGGCCCTGGACCTGTCTGCGGGGGCCTACTTGAAGCGCAGCGCCTTGAGCATCCGCAGCCCGCCGGTCATCAGGGCGGCGAACTGCTTGTCGTCCAGGCCGAACGAGGGCGCGATCGGCATCAGCCGCTGGGTCGCGACGGTCTGCGCCTCGGTGAAGCGCAGGATGCCCTCCGCGCCGTGCCGGCGGCCCAGCCCGGAGTCGCCCATGCCGCCCATCGGCGAGCCGACCGAGCCGTACGCGGCGGCGTACGCCTCGTTGACGTTGACCGTGCCGGTGCGCAGCCGGGCCGCGACCGCCCGGCCGCGCCGCAGGTCCCTGGTCCAGACGCTGGAGTTCAGGCCGTACGGCGTGGAGTTGGCGGCGGCCACCGCCTCCTCCTCGGTGTCGAAGCGGTAGAGGGAGACGACCGGGCCGAAGGTCTCCTCGGCGCAGACCGCCATCTCCGGGGTGACGCCGTCGAGGATGGTCGGCTCGTAGAAGAGCGGGCCGAGGTCCGGCCGGGCGCGCCCGCCGGCCACCACGGTGGCACCCGCCTTGACCGCCTCCTCCACGTGCCGGCCGGTGGTCTCCAGCTGGCGGGCGGAGACCAGCGAGCCCATGTCCGCGCCGTACGCGAGGCCGCCGCCGAGGCGCAGCGCCCGGGTGCGGGCGGCGAAGCGCTCCAGGAACTCGTCGGCCACCGAGCGGTGCACCAGCAGCCGCTCGATCGAGATGCAGAGCTGTCCGGCGGAGGAGAAGCAGGCCCGTACGGCGCCCGCGGCGGCCGCGTCGAGGTCGGCGTCGGCGAGCACCAGCATGGCGTTCTTGCCGCCGAGTTCGAGCGAGGCGCCGACCAGCCGGGCGGCGGCGCGCTGGGCGACGTCGCGGCCGGTGCGGGTGGAGCCGGTGAACGAGACGTAGTCGGCGTGCTCCACCACGGCGGGGCCGATCACCGGGCCGTCGCCGATCACGATCTGCCACAGGTCGGCGGGCAGTCCGGCCTCGATCAGCAGCTCGCGGGCCCACAGCGCGGTCAGCGCGGTCTGGGTGTCGGGCTTGTTGACCACCGCGTTGCCGGCCACGAAGGCCGGCAGGGCGTCGCCGACGGACAGCTCCAGCGGGTAGTTCCACGGCGAGATGTGGCCGACCACGCCCTTGGGGCGGCGGGCCTCGACGGCGTGGGTGAGCACCGGCAGCGCGCCGCCGTGCCGCTTGTCCTTGAGGTACCCGTGCGCGGCCCGCCCGTAGTGCCGGGCGGCCATGGCGACGGCCAGCACCTCCTCGAAGGCGTGCAGCCGGGCCTTGCCGGTCTCCGCCTGGACGAGGTCCAGCACCTCGTCCTGCCGCTTGAGCAGCAGGTCGTGGAAGCGCAGCAGGACGGCGGCGCGGCGGCGCACCGGCAGCGCGGCCCAGGCCCCCTGGGCGCGGCGGGCCAGCTGGAAGGCGACCTCGACGTCGGCCGGGGTGGACTGCGGCAGGCTGGCCAGCCGTTCGCCGGTCAGCGGGGCGACGGTCTCCACCAGGTCGGGTTCACCGGTGGCGGTGACGCCGGTGGCCAGCCTGGCGACCAGGGACGGCGGGACGGCCGCGGCGACGGTCCGGCCGCCGCCGGGGGCCGCCGGGTTGCCGGCGCCGGAGGGTTCGGTGGCCACTGCGTCTGCTGTGAGGTCCGACATACGGCGCAGCCTAGGCGCTCGGCGGCCGGTCCGGTACCCGTCGGTAACAAGAATCTGCCGCAGTCGGGCGAAAGCGGGCGCCCCCGCCCGACCCGGTCAGCGGCTCGGGGCGAAGTTGTTGAGCACCGCGTAGAAGCGCTGCTCGGCCTCGTTCCATTCGTTGCCCCGGTCCGGGCTGGACGAGTAGATCGCGTAGCTGGTGCCGTCCTGGCTGATGAACTCGGTCTCGATCGCGCGCCGGCGGCCGCCCTCCTTGGCCAGGTAGCTGAACTCCCAGACCGCCGCCTCCTGGCCCTTCACCGCCGTGCCGGCCATCCGGTGCTGCTTGTAGTCCTTGAGCGACTTGGCGACGGTGGCCTCCATCTGCCGCATGTGCTCCAGCGGCTTGACCGACTGGCCGACCGTGACGGCGAACTGGAGGTAGTGCACCTTGCCGTCGGGGCTGTAGTAGATCTGGTTGTCCCCGGCGCTGATCCGCTGCCAGGACGGGGTGCCGTTCGGCAGCGGGAAGCGGAAGCCGGCCGGGTCGTCGACCCAGTGGTAGCCGCTGGGCGGCGCCGCCGCGGGGGTGGCGTCGCTGGTGGGCTCCGGTCCGGTGGACTCGGCGGCGGTCGGCGTCGGGTCGTCGGGGGTGTCGCCGCCGACCACGTGCCGGGTGACCAGGAAGGTGCCCGCGGCGGCCAGCAGGCCGACGGCCACCGCTATGCCGACGATCTTCAGCAGGTTGCGGCGCTTGGCCGGTCCCCGCTCCGGCGCAATGGAGTGCGGCACCGGCGCGACGGGCCCGGTGTGCGCCCGGGCAGCGTCCTGCGCGCCCCCGGCGGTGTCCGGTTCGGCGAGGACGGGCGCGGCAGGAACAGCGGCGACCGCAGGGACGGCGGGCACAGCGGGGACAGCGGGGACAGCGGGGACAGCGGGGACGGCGGCCCCGGAGGCCTTCGGCTCGGTCGGCTCCTCGGAGCCCTCGACCGGCTCTGCCACGGCCACCGGGCCCTCGGTGCGGTCCACCACCGGCACCGACCGGGTGGGCGTACGCACCGACGGAACCGACTTCAGGCCCATCGTGTGCCCGGCCCGCACCTCGGCCAGCATCGCGGCCGCCTCGTCCGCGGTGGGCCGCTCGGCCGGGTCCTTCGCCATCAGCGCGGCCAGCACCGGCCCCAGCGGCCCGGCCCGCCGCGACTCCGGCAGCGGCTCGTCGACCACCGCGGCGAGCGTGGTGATCGGCGAGTCCCGCCGGAACGGCGACTGGCCCTCGACCGCCGCGTACAGCGTCGCCCCGAGGCCCCACAGGTCGGAGGCGGGACCGGGCCGCTCGCCCTGGGCGCGCTCCGGCGCCAGGTAGTCCGGCGAGCCGACCAGGTCGCCCGGCCGGGTCAGCTCGGTCGAGCCCTCGTACTTCGCGATGCCGAAGTCCAGCAGCACCACCCGCCCGGTGCCGCGCTCCAGCAGCACGTTGGCCGGCTTCACGTCCCGGTGCAGCACGCCCAGCTGGTGGCCGCGGTGCAGCGCGGCCAGCACCTGGCTGCCGACCTCGGCGGCGGCGCGCGGCTGCAGGGTGCCGTCCTGGCTGATCACGTCGGCCAGCGAGCGGCCGTCGACCAGCTCCATCACGATCCACGGCCGGCCGTCCTGCTCCAGCACGTCGTGCACGGTGATCACACCGGGGTGCTTGATCCGCGCGGCCGCGCTGGCCTCGCGCTTCATCCGGGTGTGCAGGATCTGCAGGTCCTCCTCGGGCAGGTGGTTGACGGTCAGCTCCTTGACCGCGACCTCCCGGTCGAGCATCCGGTCCCAGGCCCGCCAGACGGTGCCCATGCCGCCCCGGCCGAGCCGCTCGCCGAGCTCGTACCGCCCGGCCAGCAAACGCTCCGCCTCGGCCGCCTCCGGCCGGTCCTGCACGCCCATCTGCGCCCGCTCCCCCACACATTCCGCCTGCCGTCACCGCGACGGAGGGCCTGGTGCAGACCACTGTTCGAACAAATCCCACGCACACATTAGGCGCACCTTGCCGCCCCCGGTAATCACGCCCACCCCCCGGACCGGTGGAACGGAATCCGGGCGGGCCGTCAGCCTGCGAACAGCACCACCGCGACGATTCCCAGCACCAGCAGCACGAACACTCCGCCCACCAGCAGCGGGCCCCACAGGGAGGGGGGTATCCGGGGCGGCTTCGCCCCGCTCCCTGCCCCCAAGTCCCCACCGTTCCGGCCCTTTCGGGCACTCCTCCCGGCCCTGGAGCCGACGGCCCTCCCACCGCGCCCGCGCGGCACCGCCGGCGTCTCCGGCACCGGCACCGGCCCCCCTGCGGCCCGGCTCCGCTCCTCCGCCTCCCCGTCGACCGGCTCCGGCGCCCCCGCCAGCAGCCCCGCCAGCTCCTCGCGCACCGCCTCCGCCGTCGGCCGCAGCACCGGATCGGGCTGCAACAGCCGCTCCACCAGCGGCGCGAGCGGCCCGCACACCACCGAGGGCTCCCGCCGCCCGTCCCGTACGGCCGTCACCAGCTCCGGCACGTCCCGCTCCGGGTACGGCGAACGGCCGGTGACCAGCCGGTGCACCAGCACCCCGAGCGCCCAGCAGTCGCCCGCCGGGCCGCCGTCCAGCGGCCAACGCTCCGCCACCGGGCCGACCAGGGTGGCCCGCACCTCGTACCGGCGCCGCCCGCCCGGCCCGCCGAGCTCCTCGGCCAGCGCCTCCTCGGCCACCCCGGCGAGCAGCCCGCCGAGCATCGCCGCGCCGTCCTCGCAGACCAGCACCGCCTCCGCGGTCAGCGCGCCGTGGGTCAGCCCGGCCGCGTGCAGCGCCCGCAGCGCCCCGGCCAGGTCCGCCGCCAACTCGGCCGCCCGGTACGGCGGCAGCGGCCCTTCGGCGAGCAGCTCGGCCACCGTCCGCCCGACCGGCCGCTCCTCCACCGTCCACAGCAGCTCGCCCTCGACGAACGCGCCGACCCCGCGCAGCAGCCGCGGATGCGCGACCGGCGCGGTCGAACCGACCGCCGCCACCCGGCGCACCATCCGGTCCGCCTGCGCCGCGGCGGCCGCCTCCGGATCCTGGCCCGCCGTCAGCACCCCCGGCAGCTCCAGGGCGCCCAGCAGCACCGATTCACCGGTCCGCTCGTCCACCGCCTGGGCGCGCAAGGGTTCGGGGCGGTCCGTCAGCCGGTACCGCCCCGCCAGCAACTGACCGGGGCCGCCTCGCATGCCAGTTCCTCTCACTCACCGAGCAGCCTACTGAGCGGCTCCTCTAGGCTCGATCCCATGGACTGGACCGATCTGATCGACACCGCCTTCGAGGCATCCGGGAACAGCAGCAAAGCCAACCAGGCCGAGGCCGTCCGCGCCGTCGAGGCGACCGTCATCGACGGCGAGAAGCCGGTCGCCTCCACCGCCGGGCGCCACCCCGACCACTTC
Organism: Kitasatospora sp. SC0581; assembly: GCF_048159585.1. Classification (NCBI taxonomy): domain Bacteria; kingdom Bacillati; phylum Actinomycetota; class Actinomycetes; order Kitasatosporales; family Streptomycetaceae; genus Kitasatospora; species Kitasatospora sp. SC0581. Next base: position 138,595 of record NZ_JBLRWA010000003.1, read on the forward strand.
CGCAAGGGAGTGCTCGTGCTGACCACCCATCGGCTGCTCTTCCTGAAGGACGGGAAGCCGCCGGTCCCGGTTCCGCTCGCCGCCGTCACCGACGTCACCGTGACCCGCACCAAGCTCAACGGCGAAGTGCTCCTGGTGGTGGCGCTCAGCGGCTCGCACCGCTTCGAGGACGTGGCCAAGGCCGAGTTCTTCGCCGAGCAGCTCCGGGCCTCCGCCCGGGCCGCCCGGAACGCCCCGAAGGCCGGGCCCGCCGCCGCCCCGGTCGAGGCGTCCGCCGGCGAGCAGCTCATCGGCCAGCTGGAACGGCTGGCCGCCCTGCGCGCCTCCGGTGCGCTCACCGAGGACGAGTTCACCCGCGCCAAGCAGCGCCTGATCGGTTAGGACCTGCCGCCCTACGGCGCGGGCTGGAAGCTGTTGAAGACGACGTCCCGGAGCGGGGCCTGGGCGGCCCACTCCGCGTCCGGGACTATCCAGTAGATCGAGTACCCGTACTTGGGCGGGGTCCCGGTCACGAAGCCGCGGTTGAGCGAGTGCATCCTGGGCGTGCCGTTGGTCCACTCCCAGTCCGCCGCGTTGGTCCACTGCCGGTAGGTGATCGCCGCCAGGTTCAGCCGCTGGTAGTTGCTGACCTGACCGCGGACGTTCGGCTCCGACTCCTGCCAGTCCGCGACCGCGCTCGCCCCGGGCGACGTGGTCCACTCGATCCGCAGCTGGCTGCCGTCGGCCGCGTTCTTGAAGATCCGCCGGTTGGCGTCCGACCCGGTCGGCTGCAGACCGTCCGGCAGCACGACGGAGAAGCCGCTCGGGTCCTTGTACTCGTGGTACCCGGCCGGTACGGCACCCGGCGCGGCCGGCGCGGGCTGCGCCGGTGCCGCCGGGGGCTGGACGGGAGCCGCCGGCGCACCGGCGGACTGCGCGGGCGCGTCCGGCGCCGCGGCCGGGTCGCCGGTCGGCTGGGCGGGCGCCGGGGCGGGCGCGGGTTCGCCCGTCGGTGCCGACGTCGGCACCGGCTCGGTACCGGTCGCCCCCGGCGAGGTGGCGACCGCGCTCTGCGAGGCCGCGCCGTTCGCGCCGCCGTCGTCGGTGCCGACCATCCGGACGACCGCCACCACTCCCGCGATCAGCAGCAGCACCACGATCACGGTGGCGATGGCCAGCCGTCGCCGGCCGGTGCGCGGATCGGCCCCGGCCGCCTGGGTCGCGCCCATCGTCCACTCGCTGGTCACCGGCCGGATCGGCTCCGCGCCCGGCTCCTCGGACGGCGTCCCGGCGGGCTCCGCGTCCTGGGCCCGACTCCCGACCCGGACCGTCCCCAGCAGCCCGCCCACCGACCGCTTGCGGCCGCTCCCAGTCTGCTCCGGCTCCTTCGGCGAAGACTCCGAGGGCTCCGCGGACTCCGCCGCGGTCGACGCCGACGCCGACGACTCGGACGGCTCCGCGGCGTTCGACGCCTCCGCCGGCCCCGCCGCCTTCGACAGCCCCGACGCCTTCGACGCCTTCGGCTCCGGCTCCTCGGCCGGCTTCTCCAGCGGCACCGCGTGCTCGGTGGTGGACTCGGCCCGCGCGGTCGCCTCCGCGACCACCCGCTTGAGCATCGACCGGGTCTGCGAGGCGTCCAGCCGCTCGGCCGGGTCCTTCGCCAGCAGCCCCTCGATCACCGGCTGCAGCGGCCCGGCGTTCACCGGTGCGATCAGGTCCTCGGTCATCACCGCGGTCAGCGTGGCCAGCGCCGAGCCCCGGTCGTAGGGCGGCCGGCCCTCGACCATCGCGTACAGCGTGCCGCCCAGCGACCACAGGTCGGCCGGCGGCCCGGGCTTCTGCCCGCGGGCCCGCTCCGGGGAGATGTACGAGGGCGCGCCGACGAGCATCCCGGTCGAGGTGACGGAGGCGTCGCCCTCCACGCTGGCGATGCCGAAGTCGGTGAGCACGACCCGGCCGTCCTCGCCGATCAGCACGTTGGACGGCTTGACGTCCCGGTGCAGGATGCCGAGCGCGTGCGCCGCGCTGAGCACGCCCAGCACGTCGAGCGCGATCTCCGCCGCCCGGGCGGGGGCCAGCGGCCCGTCCTCCCGGACCACGTCGGCCAGCGAGCGGGACTCGACCAGCTCCATGACGATCCACGGCCGGTCGTCCTCGTCGACCACGTCGAAGACCGTCACCGCCGAACTGTGCCGGATCCGCGCGGTCGCCTTGGCCTCGCGCAGCGTCCGGGTGATCAGCCGGTGCTTCTCCTCCTCGTCGACGCTGGCGTTCATCCGCAGTTCCTTGACCGCGACGGTCCGGCCCAGCATCTCGTCCTCGGCGCGCCAGACGGTGCCCATGCCGCCGCGCCCGAGCACGCCGTTCAGGCGGTAGCGGCCGGCCAGGAGGCGGCCGGTGGAACCCTGCGCCTGGGTCATTCGGAACGTTCCCCCATGTGCTGCTGGCGGTCGTGGTGACGGCGCGTCGGCCCGACCTGGGGCCCGGACGCCCAAGCCTCCATCATCTCCTGTCCGGAGGGCCCGCGACCACCCGGCCCCCGCATCGAGCCGGTACGAACCGGAACGGAGGCGGCGCTCCGTGCCCGATCTGTGATCGAAAACTCGCCAAGATCTGTCCGGACCACTGCTACCGTTCGGCAGCTCATCGTATTCCGGGGGGATTCGACGCCCATGACCGCACCCGCACCGGGCACTGACGGCCCATCGATCCGGCCGCACACCGCCCAGCACTACTCGGTCGCACCACCCCCCGTCTCCCCCGAGGGCTACGTCGCCCCGGGCATGCCCGGCGCCCCCGTGGCCGGCTTCGACCCCGTCGAACCCACGCCCAGGACCACCCCCCGGCACCGCACCGCCCTGGCCGTCTCCCTCGCCCTCCTCGCCATGCTCCTCGGCGGCCTCGCCTACGGCAGCGCCCCGCTGCGCGCCGCCGACAGCCTCGGCTGGCTGGCCATCGCCCCGGCCGGCCTGGTCGCCCTCCCGCTCGGCCGGCTCGGCGGCCAGGGCCGCTTACTCCCGCCGCTCGGCGCCCTCCTCGCCGCCGGCGCCCTGCTCCTCGGCCAGCTGATCGAGCACCTCCGCCGCGTCCACGCCGACGGCCCCGCCCCCGGCGGCCTGCTGCACGACACCGTCACCGCCTGGCGCGCCGACCTCCGCCCCCTCGACGCCGCCTTCTACGCCATCGCCCTCATCGGCGGCTTCCTCCTCACCCGCCGCAGCGCCACGCGGAGTTGACCGCCCGCCCCGTCCCCTCCCCGCACCGCACCGCACCCGCCTCCCGCACCGGGAAAGGGAGAAGGCCCCCGCCGTCACCCGGCAGGGGCCCCTCGATCAGGTCAGGTCAGGACTCAGCGGTGGTCGAGCGCCGGGTTGACGGTGACCTCGACCCGCTGGAACTCCTTGAGCTCCGTGTAGCCCGTGGTGGCCATCGCCCGACGCAGCGCGCCGAACAGGTTCATGGTCCCGTCCGGCGTGTGCGAGGGCCCGGTCAGGATCTCCTCGGTGGTACCGACGGTCCCGAGGTCCACGCGCTTGCCGCGCGGCAGCTCCTCGTGGACGGCCTCCATCCCCCAGTGGATCCCCTTGCCCGGGGCGTCCGTCGCCCGCGCCAGCGCGGCACCGATCATGACCGCGTCCGCGCCGCAGGCCACGGCCTTCGGGATGTCCCCGCTGTAGCCGACGCCGCCGTCCGCGATCACGTGCACGTAGCGGCCACCGGACTCGTCCATGTAGTCGCGACGGGCGGCCGCCACGTCGGCCACGGCGGTGGCCATCGGCACCTGGATGCCCAGGACGTTCCGCGTGGTGTGGGCGGCGCCGCCGCCGAAGCCGACCAGCACACCGGCGGCACCGGTCCGCATCAGGTGCAGGGCCGCGGTGTACGTGGCGCAGCCGCCGACGATCACCGGGACGTCCAGCTCGTAGATGAACTGCTTGAGGTTGAGCGGCTCGGCGGCGCTGGAGACGTGCTCGGCCGAGACGGTGGTGCCGCGGATGACGAAGACGTCGACGCCGGCGTCCACCACGGCCTTGGAGAACTCGGCGGTGCGCTGCGGCGAGAGCGCGGCGGCGGTGACCACGCCGGAGTCGCGGACCTCCTGGATCCGCTGCTTGATCAGCTCGGCGCGGATCGGCGCGGCGTAGATCTCCTGGAGCCGGCGGGTCGCGGTGGACTCGTCGGTGATCGCGGCGATCTCGTCCAGCAGCGGCTGGGGGTCCTCGTAGCGGGTCCACAGGCCTTCGAGGTTCAGCACGCCCAGACCGCCGAGGCGGCCGATCTGGATGGCCTGCTGCGGCGAGACCACGCTGTCCATCGGGGCGGCCAGGAACGGCAGCTCGAAGCGGTAGGCGTCGATCTGCCAGGCGATCGAGACCTCCTTCGGGTCCCGGGTCCGGCGGCTGGGGACGACGGCGATGTCGTCGAAGGCGTACGCCCGTCGGCCGCGCTTGCCTCGCCCGATCTCGATCTCAGTCACTTCGAGCCCTTCTGCTTTGTTGCTCATGCCCGCCGGGTCACCCCGGCCGCCCCCCAGTATCCCGTACTGCCGCTGGTCCCGCCCCGACGGCCCGCGCCCGGGCGCACCGGCAGGGGCCCGCCGCCGCGGTGCGGCAGCGGGCCCCTCGGTGGCCGGTGGCTCAGCGGGCCGAGTAGTTCGGCGCCTCGACGGTCATCTGGATGTCGTGCGGGTGGCTCTCCTTGAGGCCCGCCGAGGTGATCCGGACGAAGCGGCCCTTGCTCTCCATCTCGGCGACGGTGCCGGCGCCGACGTAGCCCATGGTCTGGCGCAGACCGCCGACCAGCTGGTGCAGCACGGCCGACAGCGGGCCGCGGTAGGGCACCTGGCCCTCGATGCCCTCGGGGACGAGCTTGTCGTCCGAGGCCACCTCGGCCTGGAAGTAGCGGTCCTTGGAGTACGAGCGGCCCTGGCCGCGGGACTGCATGGCGCCCAGCGAGCCCATGCCGCGGTAGGACTTGAACTGCTTGCCGTTGATGAACATCAGCTCGCCTGGGGACTCCTCGCAGCCGGCCAGCAGCGAGCCGAGCATCACGGTGTCGGCACCGGCGGCCAGCGCCTTGCCGATGTCGCCCGAGTACTGCAGGCCGCCGTCGCCGATGACCGGCACGCCGGCCGCCAGGCAGGCCTGGGCGGCCTCGTAGATGGCGGTGACCTGCGGGACGCCGATGCCGGCGACCACGCGGGTGGTGCAGATGGAGCCGGGGCCGACGCCGACCTTGACGCCGTCCACGCCGGCGTCGATCAGCGCCTGGGCGCCGTCCCGGGTGGCCACGTTGCCGCCGACCACGTCGATCCCGACGGCCGACTTGATCTTCGCGATCCAGGCCAGCGCGTTGTGGCTGTGGCCGTGCGAGGTGTCCACCACCAGGAAGTCCGCGCCGGCCTCGACCAGGGCCTGGGCCCGGTCGAACGCCTCGGCGCTGGCACCGACGGCGGCGCCGACCAGCAGCCGGCCCTCGGCGTCCTTGGCGGCGTTCGGGTACTGCTCGGCCTTGACGAAGTCCTTGACGGTGATCAGGCCCTTGATCCGGCCCTCGTCGTCGACCAGCGGCAGCTTCTCGATCTTGTGGCGGCGCAGCAGGGCCATCGCGTCCACGCCGGAGATGCCGACCTTGCCGGTGATCAGCGGCATCGGGGTCATGATCTCGCGGACCTGGCGGGTGCGGTCCGACTCGAAGGCCATGTCGCGGTTGGTGACGATGCCGAGCAGCTTGCCCGCCTCGTCGGCGATCGGCACGCCGGAGATGCGGAACTTGGCGCACAGCGCGTCGGCCTCGCCCAGGGTGGTCTCCGGGCCGACCGTGATCGGGTCGGTGACCATGCCGGACTCGGAGCGCTTCACCAGGTCGACCTGGTTGGCCTGGTCCTCGACCGAGAGGTTGCGGTGCAGCACGCCGACGCCGCCCTGGCGGGCCATCGCGATGGCCATGCGCGACTCGGTGACCTTGTCCATCGCCGCGGACAGCAGCGGGATGTTGACGCGCACGTTCCGGGAGACCCGGGAGGAGGTGTCCACCTGGTTCGGCAGCACCTCGGAGGCCCCGGGCAGCAGCAGGACGTCGTCGTACGTGAGCCCGAGCATGGCGAACTTCTCGGGTACGCCTGCGGCGTTGTAAGACATTTGGGGGGTACCTTCCGTGGCCGGCCTAATCCGCTCACGCCCTGAGGGTGGGGGCGCATTCATCGCTCACTCGCGCAGACCGCCGAAGCCGGGTACGAATAGGAGGATCCTCCAAGGGGACCCCGCGCGCACCCGTCAAACTTTGGCAACCCGCCCAGGCGCCGATACCCCATGGTACTGGCACCGCGAATGTGTCCTCGTGTGCCCTTGACAACAACCCCGCCCCGTGGATCATTCCGCCCGCAACCGGCGGAAACGGCACGCAACGGGAGGAGTGGTCAGGAGGACTCCTCCGCGAGCGCCCGCAGCCGGCTGAGCGCCCGGTGCTGGGCCACCCGGACGGCACCCGGTGACATCCCGAGCACCTCGCCGGTCTCCTCCGCCGACAGCCCGGCGGCCACCCGCAGCAGCACCAGCTCGCGCTGACGGGCCGGCAGATTGGAGAGCAGCTCCTTCGCCCAGGCCGCGTCGCTGCTCAGCAGCGCCTGCTCCTCCGGGCCGAGCGCCTCGTCCGGCACCTCCGGCAGGTCGTCCTGCGGCACGACGGTCGAGCCGGGCCCGCGCATCGCGGCCCGCTGGAGATCGGCGATCTTGTGCGCGGCGATCCCGTACACGAAGGCCTCGAACGGGCGCCCCTGGTCCTTGTACCGGGGCAGTGCGCAGAGCACCGCCACGCAGACCTCCTGCGCGACGTCGTCCACGTGGTGGCGGGCCCCGCCGGGCAGCCGGACCAGCTTGGCGCGGCAGTACCGCAGCGCCAGCGGGTGGACGTAGGCGAGCAGCGCGTCGATCGCCGGGTTCTCGCCGCGCACCGCGGCCGCGACCAGTTCGCCCACCAGCGGCGAGCCGCCCGTGCCGAGCACCGGCCGGCGGCCCGGCCCGGTCCCACCGGCGGAACCGCCGGGTTCGGCGTACGACGGACCGTGGCCCGGACCGGAGGGCTCGGCCTCCACCGGGTCCGCCTGGCCGGTCGCACCGGCGACGTCGTCGCGCATCGGTCCATGGTGCCTGGTCGAGCGGGAAAACGCGGCACCGCGTCCGGAGTTGTGCACCGGAACGTTATGCGCTGCGGCACCGTCCGGCGTCCCGCGCACCACCGGCCCCTCCTGCACCGTGCCGCCTCCCGCCCCGCCGCCGTCGGCGGTCCCGTCCGTCGCGCCGTCCGCCGAGTGTCCTGCGGCTGCGTGGTTCGCCGCAGTGCCTGTCCGCTGGTCCCCGAGGTGCTCCACTCCTCCATGGTGCAACCTCGGGACCGTAACGTCACACGCCCGTGCGGCGCCCGCTCCGGGAACCTCCGGCGGCACGCCGCAACCGGCGGCGCCGCCGGTGGTCAGCGGACCAGGCCCCAGCGGAAGCCCAGCGCCACCGCGTGCGCCCGGTCGGAGGCCCCGAGCTTCTTGAACAGCCGTCGGGCGTGGGTCTTCACGGTGTCCTCGGAAAGGAACAGCTCGCGGCCGATCTCGGCGTTGCTGCGGCCGTGGCTCATGCCCTCCAGCACCTGGATCTCACGCGCCGTCAGGGTGGGCGCCGCGCCCATGTCGGGGCTGCGCAGCCGGCGGGGAGCGAGCCGCCAGGTCGGGTCGGCGAGGGCCTGGGTGACGGTGGCCCGCAGCTCGGCGCGCGAGGCGTCCTTGTGCAGGTACCCGCGGGCGCCCGCGGCCACCGCGAGCGCGACCCCGTCGAGGTCCTCGGCGACGGTGAGCATGATGATCCGCGCGCCCGGGTCGGCGGACAGCAGCCGCCGGACCGTCTCGACCCCGCCGAGGCCGGGCATCCGGACGTCCATCAGAACGAGATCGGAGCGGTCGGCCACCCAGCGGCGGAGGACCTCCTCCCCGTTCGTCGCGGTGGTGACCCGGTCCACACCGGGTACGGTCGCGACCGCGCGGCGAAGCGCCTCGCGGGCGAGCGGGGAATCGTCGCAAACGAGAACGGAAGTCATGACCGTCGTCCTCCGCAGCTGATCCGCGTCACGTTGAGCCTCCTGGCTGGTACGAACCTCTACGACACGGCCGATCGGCGACGGACTCCGCGGTGATCGCCCCAACCTGCCCGCGATCGTTCCCGACGTCCGGCGCCCGCTAACCGCCTCCGCACTTCCAACGACCGTCACTCGAATGAGTTACGGCCTTCGGGGCCATCTCCACCACTGTACGTGGCCAACCCATTACCGATCAGCCGCATCGCGGTGCACACGCCGCTCTTTTGCGCAGCTCGCGCGCGGTCGGCGTACGACCCGCACATCGATTCGGCACCCCGCGCGCCCGTCGACCACCCGATTGCCACGTCCGCGCCCGCTGGAGCCCCTTGCCCACTATGCCCGTTTTTATAGCTTTCGTATGGTCATTGACTGTTGTGCCAGTGTGTGGGTGACTTGTCCATGGAGTTGCCTTAAGTCATATTTCCAGGTGTCCACACCAGTGCATCGAAGCCCCGCCGCACCGCTCGGCAGCAGCCCCGCCGAACGCCCGGCCGACGGCCGACAGCCTCTGAAGGGAATGAGCCATGGCAGATTTCTCCCGCCTCCCCGGTCCCAACGCGGACCTCTGGGACTGGCAGCTCTCCGCAGCCTGCCGTGGCGTGGACAGCTCGCTCTTCTTCCACCCCGAGGGCGAGCGCGGGGCCGCGCGCAGTTCTCGCGAGGCCAGCGCCAAGGAGGTCTGCATGCGCTGCCCGGTGATCGCCGAGTGCGCGGCGCACGCGCTGGCGGTCCGCGAGCCGTACGGCGTGTGGGGCGGGATGACGGAGGACGAACGCGAGGAGATGCTGGGGCGCTCGCGACACCGACTGGTCGAGGTTCCGCTGGCCCCGCCGGCGGTCGCCCAGCGGTAGACCCGTCTCCTTGAGCGCCGTGAAGAAACGTTTCTTCGCGGCGCTTCAGTCTTCTGGCTCACCGTACGTACCGGGCCCGGGCAGCCCCGTCACCCAGCGTCAGCGGTCGGCGGCCGCCCCCGCCAGCCGCTCCAGCATCAGCGCCACGGCCGGCACCTCGGCCAGGTCCGGGAGGGTCAGCGCGACCACCTGGCGCACCGCGGGCGCCCCGGAGGCCGTCCGCACCGGCACCGTCGACACGCCGTCAGGACGCACCGACCGCAGCGCCAGCCGGGGCAGCACCGCCACCCCGAGACCGGCCGCCACCAGGCCGACCACCGCCGGGTAGTCGTCCGTCGCGAAGTCGATCCGCGGCTCGAAGCCCGCCCCGGTGCACAGCTCCACCAGGTGCCCCCGGCACTGCGGGCAGCCGGCGATCCACTGCTCCTCCGCCAGCTCGGCCAGCCCCACCGCCCCGCCCCGCCCGGCCAGCGGGTGGGCGGCCGGCAGCACGCCCACCAGCGGGTCGTCCAGCAACGGGGTGACCACCAGGTCGGACCAGTCGGTCCCGGCGGTCAGCTGCTGCGCCTCCAGGTTGGCCTCGGCCCGGGCCTCGCGCGGCGTGCCGTGGGCGGGCGCCGGGAGCGCGACGGCGCCGTCGGACTGCGGGTAGCGGAAGGCCAGCGCGATCTCGCACTCACCGCCGCGCAGCATCGCCAGCGACTCCGGCGGCTCGGCCTCGACCAGCGACACGCGCACCCCCGGATGGCTGTCCCGCAGGCGGGCGACCGCGGGCGGCACCAGGGTGGAGCTCGCGGTCGGGAAGGAGACCAGCCGCACCCGTCCGGCCCGCAGCCCGGCGATCGCGGCCACCTCCTCCTCGGCGGCGGAGAGCCCGGCCAGGATTCCGGTGGCATGCTTGAGCAGGACCCGGCCGGCCTCGCTGAGCTGCATCCCGCGGCCCGAGCGGACCACCAGCGGGGTGTCCACCGACTTCTCCAGGGCCTTCATCTGCTGACTGATGGCGGGCTGCGTACACCCCAGCTCGCGGGCGGCGGCGGAGAAGGAGCCGGTGCGGGCGACGGCACGCAGAACGCGCAGATGGCGGGCCTCGATCATGCCTTAGTTATAAGGCAATCTTTGCATTCTGCAAAATTCTGCTGATAGTTGAAGCCTCAAGCGGAACCTCGGACGGAACGCCGGAGGCCCGGCCCGCCCCCCGGGGGGAGCGGACCGGGCCTCCGGTCAGGCGTCGGAGCCTCAGTGCGAGTGGCCGTGGCCGTGGCCGTGACCGTTGTCGGCCTCCTCCTCCTTCTTCTCCACCACGAGGGTCTCGGTGGTGAGAAGCAGGGAGGCGATCGAGGCGGCGTTCTCCAGGGCGGAGCGGGTGACCTTGACCGGGTCGATGACGCCGGCCTTCACCAGGTCGCCGTACTCGCCGGTGGCGGCGTTGTAGCCCTGGCCGATCTCCAGCTCGGCGACCTTGGAGGTGATGACGTAGCCCTCCAGGCCGGCGTTCTGGGCGATCCAGCGCAGCGGCTCGTGCAGCGCCTTGCGGACCACGGCGACACCGGTGGCCTCGTCACCCGACAGGCCCAGGCCCTCGTCCAGCACCTTGGCGGCGTGGACCAGGGAGGCGCCACCGCCGGCGACGATGCCCTCCTCGACCGCGGCGCGGGTCGCCGAGATGGCGTCCTCCAGGCGGTGCTTGCGCTCCTTCAGCTCCACCTCGGTGGCGGCGCCGACCTTGATGACGCAGACGCCGCCGGCCAGCTTGGCCAGGCGCTCCTGCAGCTTCTCGCGGTCCCAGTCGGAGTCGGTCGCGGCGATCTCGCCCTTGATCTGGGCGACGCGGCCGGCGACGGCCTCGGAGTCACCGGCACCGTCGACGACCGTGGTCTCGTCCTTGGTGATGGTCACGCGGCGGGCGGTGCCCAGCACGTCCAGGCCGACCTGGTCGAGCTTGAGGCCGACCTCCTCGGAGATGACCTGGCCACCGGTCAGGACGGCCAGGTCGCCGAGGATCGCCTTGCGGCGGTCGCCGAAGCCCGGGGCCTTGACGGCGACGGCGTTGAAGGTGCCACGGATCTTGTTCACGACCAGGGTCGACAGCGCCTCGCCGTCGACGTCCTCGGCGATGATCAGCAGCGGCTTGGAGGCACCGCCCTGGAGGATCTTCTCCAGCAGCGGCAGCAGCTCCTGGATGGAGGAGATCTTGCCCTGGTTGATCAGGATGTACGGGTCCTCGAGGACCGCTTCCTGGCGCTCGGCGTCGGTGACGAAGTACGGCGACAGGTAGCCCTTGTCGAACTGCATGCCCTCGGTGAAGTCCAGCTCCACGCCGAAGGTGTTCGACTCCTCGACGGTGATGACACCGTCCTTGCCGACCTTGTCGATCGCCTCGGCGATCAGCTCGCCGACCTGGGTGTCCTGCGCGGAGAGGGAGGCGACGGCGGCGACGTCGTCCTTGCCCTCGATCTCGCGGGCGACGGACAGCAGGTGCTCGGAGACCGCGGCGACGGCCTTGTCGATGCCCTTCTTCAGGGCGGCCGGGCCGGCACCGGCGGCGACGTTGCGCAGACCCTCGTTGACCAGGGCCTGGGCCAGCACGGTGGCGGTCGTGGTGCCGTCACCCGCGACGTCGTTGGTCTTGGTGGCGACCTCCTTGACGAGCTGCGCGCCAAGGTTCTCGTACGGGTCGTCCAGCTCGACCTCGCGGGCGATGGTGACACCGTCGTTGGTGATGGTCGGGGCGCCGAACTTCTTGTCGATGACGACGTTGCGGCCCTTGGGGCCGATGGTCACCTTGACGGTGTCGGCCAGCTTGTTGACACCGCGCTCCAGCGAGCGGCGGGCGTCCTCGTCGAACTGCAGGATCTTCGCCATGTTCCCTATTCCCTCGGGGCTGCGGCCGGCCCACCGGCCGCCGAACTACGTGAACCAACAACCACGCCCCGGGCCCCTGTCACTGGGACACGGATCCGGGGCGGGTCGGTACGTCTTACTTCTCGATGACCGCGAGAACGTCGCGGGCCGAGAGGACGAGGTACTCCTCGCCCTTGTACTTCACCTCGGTGCCGCCGTACTTCGAGTACAGGACGATGTCGCCGACGGCGAGGTCGAGCGGCAGACGCTGACCGTCCTCGAAGCGGCCCGGGCCGACGGCCAGGACGACGCCCTCCTGGGGCTTCTCCTTGGCGGTGTCCGGGATAACCAGGCCGGAGGCCGTGGTGGTCTCGGCGTCGAGCGGCTGGACCACGATGCGGTCCTCGAGCGGCTTGATGGCAACCTTGCTGCTGGTGGTCACGTCCGAGCTCCCCTTCGGAGATTACGGGGTTTTCTAACGGGTAGGGGCGATCCTGCGGGCCTGCCGTCGCGGGGGTCAGACACACGTCGTCGCGTTAGCACTCCCCTAGTGGTGAGTGCCAAGGATGACCATAGGGCCGTGTTAGCACTCAGTCAACCAGAGTGCCAACGGCGAGTCCCGGAAGTCCCCGGTTCGCGAATGAGTAGCCGTACTCATGTACGACCGGGCCCGGCCCCACCAGACTCCTGCCATGACCTCGATCCCGGTGCGCATCGGCCCGTCCCGGCCCAAGGACGCCGCCCTCGCCCTGCTGTCGCTGCCCCTGCTGGGGGGCGTGCTGCCGTTCGTCGCCTTCCTCCTCGTCGCCTGCCTCGGCAGCATCCCCGGCTACGGGGACGACGGGGACGGGCGCGGGTGGGCCTTCCTGGGCATCGGGATGCTGGCCGCCCCGGTGGTCGCCCTGGCGGCGGGCCTCGTGGTGGCCTTCCGCAGCCGGCGGTCCGGCTACCGGCTCCTCCCGGTCGCCGCCGGGCTCGCCCCGTTCGCGCTGCCGGCGGTCCTCTCCTCGGGCGTGCTGTGGCGGTGAACCGGCTGCCGCCCGCCGACCCGCTGCGCCCGGTCGGCCGTCCGACGGACCTGCTGCTCGCGCTGCTGACGGTCCTGGGGGCCGCCTCGCTGCTGGGGTTCGGCTGGATCGCGGCCTTCCTGGCCGCGCTCGCGCTGGAGGCCCACCCCGCGATCGGCGGCTGGGCGGCCCGGGGCGCCGCGACCGCGCTGCTGCTCGTCCCGGTCGTGGCGGTGGCCCGGTACACCCACCGGCGGGGCTACCGGATCACCCCGGTCGCCGCCGCGGTCAGCCCCGCCCTGCTGACCGCCCTCGCCGGCGCGGGGTGGCTCCGGTGAGCCGGCCCCACGGCGCGCCCGGGCGGCCGCCGGTCCACTGGGCGCCGGACCTGGTGCTCGCCGCGGTGGTGGTCGCCGGGGCCGTCGCGGCGGCGTCCGTCGGGTCGTTCGTGCTCAACTGGCTGAAGCTGCTCGCCCTGTACGGCCCCGGGGTGGAGGCCCTGGACGTCTTCGGCGTCGTGGTGATGCTCGTCCTGCTGGCACTGACCGGCCGGGGCACCCGGCGGCTCGGGTACCGGATCACCCCGTACGCCGCGCTGGCGGCCGCGCCGCTGATGCCGCTGGTGTTCTGGCTGACCTCCGACGTCCCCGTCATCGGCCGGTGAACGCCGCGCGGCCGCTCCGGCCGACCGGCCACCCGGCCGACCCGCGAGAATGGCCCCGTGGACACCGAGAACCTCCAGCCGCTGCTGACCCCCGAGGGCCAGGCCCTGCTCGCCGAGCTGCGCGAGTTCACCCCCGAGGAGGAGCTCGCGCTGGCGACCCGCCTGCGGCGGGAGCACCCGGCGGAGCTGGTGTCGGCCGCGTTCGGGCAGGCGCGGCTGCGGCAGCGGGCGCGGGCGAAGTTCGGGGCGGACGCCGACCTGATGTACTTCACGCCCAACGGGGTCGAGCAGTCCACCCGGCGCAGCGTGGCCGAGTGGCGGGCCCGGCGGTTCGCCGACCTGGGCGTACGGCGGCTGGCGGACCTGTGCTGCGGCATCGGCGGGGACGTGCTGGCGCTGGCCCGGGCCGGCATCGAGGTGCTGGCCGTCGACAGGGACCCGGCGGCCTGCGCCGCCACCGCGGCCAACGCGGCCGCGCTGGGCCTGGCCGACCTGGTCGAGGTGCGCTGCGCGGACGTCGCCGAGGTGGACGTCGCCGGCTATGACGCGGTGTTCACCGACCCGGCCCGGCGCACCGCGCGCGGCCGGGTGTTCGACCCGGAGGCGTACGCCCCGCCGCTCTCCTGGGCGATCGAGGCCGGCCGGCGGACCCCGATCGGCGCGCTGAAGGTCGCGCCGGGCATCCCGCACGAGGCCGTGCCGGAGGACGCCGAGGCCGAGTGGGTCTCGGACCACGGCGACGTCAAGGAGGCGGTGCTCTGGTTCGGCACCAGGGCCACCAGCCCGCACCGCGCCACCCTGCTGCCGCACGGCGCCAGCCTGACCGGCGGCGACCTGCCCGACCCGCCGGCCGGCCCGGTCGGGCGCTACCTGTACGAGCCGGACGGCGCCGTGATCCGGGCCCACCTGGTGGCCGAGGTGGCCGGGCAGGTGGGCGGCCGGCTGATCGACCCGAAGATCGCCTACCTGACCTCGGACGAGCTGGTCGCGACGCCGTACGCGCACGCCTTCGAGCTCACCGACGTGCTGCCGTTCAACATCAAGAAGCTGAAGGCGCTGCTGCGCGAGCGGGCGGTCGGCACGGTGGTGATCAAGAAGCGCGGGATGGCGATCACCCCGGAGGAGCTGCGCCGCCAGCTCAAGCCCTCCGGGCCGAACACCGTCACGGTGATCCTCAGCCGCACCGACAACGGGCCGCTGATGATGCTGGGGCAGCCGGTCTGACCCCCGACGCGGCGGCCCCAGGACCGGGACGGGGCTACGAGGCGGGCGCCTGGATGTAGTCCTCCAGCCGGGCCACCGAGAAGCCCTGCTCCTGGATCCGGGCCAGCAGGTCGCCGAACATCTGGGTCATCGTGGCGCCCTTGAGCTCCTTGGGGCCGCGGAAGTGCGCCAGGACGATGTCGCCGGGCTTCAGCTTCTTGTCCGCGGCCTGGTACTGCATGTCGTGGATCTGCATCGACTCGCGCCAGAGCACGATCGCGCGCGGGCCGCACTGCTGCACCGAGGTGTTGAGCATCGGGGTGTTGGCGCCGTCGCCGAACGGCGGGCGGAACAGCAGCGGGGCGGTGCCGTACTGCTGGGTGAGCGCGGCCTGGTCGTCGCAGATCTCGGCCTTCTGCTTGTCGGCCGACAGCTTGCTCATCACCGGGTGGTCCACGGTGTGGTTCTGGATGTGGTTGCCCAGGGCCTGGAGCGGCTTGAAGTAGCCGTAGTCGTTCTTGACGATGTCCTTCGTCAGGAACATCGAGATCGGCACCTTGAGGTCGGTGAGCATCTCGACGAACTTCGGGTCCTTCTCGGCGCCGTCGTCGATGGTGATGAAGACGACCTTGTCGCTGGTCTTCACATCGCTGAACACCGGTACGGGGCCGGTCCGTTCGAGCTTGATCGGCTTGTCGGCGGGCGGCGCCGGGGCGGGGGCGAGCGGGGTGAGGTTCCACTTGGCCCAGGCCGCCGCGTCGGCGCCCGCCGGGGCGCCCGCCGAAGGGGGCGCGGAGGCGCTGGTCGGCGCCGCGCCGGTGGGCCGGGGCGTGGCCGCCGCCGTCGTGGCGGCGGGGGCGGCACCGCCACCGCCCCCGTTGTCCCCGCACGCGGTGGCGAAGGCCAGCAGGGCCAGCGCCCCCACCCCGTACGTCCTGGTCCTGCTCCGCCTGATCACCGCTGCGCGCTCCCGGTTCCCGTCCAGCCTTCTCTCAGCTATGCACGGTACCGACCGCCGCGGCGGTTCCCGGCCAGGGGCTACTCGACGTGCTCGCTGGTGAAGGACCAGCGGTGCACCGGACGGCCGAGCAGCCCGGCCGGCGGGTCGGCGACGGGCACCGGCTCGCCGTTCCACCAGGTGATCAGCAGCACCCGCTCGCCCGGGGCGGAGAGCAGTTCGAGGCGCTCCAGACCGGCCGAGCCGCGGACCGCGGGCAGCACCGACTCCCGTACCCAGGCGGCGAGTTCGTCGCCCCGGCCGGTCGCCGCCCGGGCCTCCCACATCGCGGCGACGGTCATGCCGCGCCGCCGCCGAGGGCGTCGTAGGCCTGGCCGTGGAAGTCCGTGTGGGGCACGTGGGTCTCGGTCACCGGCAGCGAGGAGTCCGCCGACAGGTCGAGGGCGGACGGCGTGCGGTCGCGCCACACCATCTCGGCGCCCAGCGCCGCGACCATCGCGCCGTTGTCGGTGCACAGGCCCGGCCGGGGCACCCGCAGCCGGATGCCGGCCCGGTCGCAGCGCTGCTGGGCCATCTCGCGCAGCCGCGAGTTGGCCGCCACGCCGCCGCCGATCATCAGGTGGTCGACGCCGTTGTCCTTGCACGCCTTGACGGCCTTGCGGGTGAGCACGTCGGTGACCGCCTCCTGGAAGGACGCCGCCACGTCGGCGACCGGCACCTCCTCGCCGGCCCGGCGCTTGGCCTCCACCCAGCGGGCGACGGCGGTCTTCAGGCCGGAGAAGGAGAAGTCGTACGCCGGGTCGTTGCGGCCGCTCAGCCCGCGCGGGAAGGCGATCGCCTTCGGGTCGCCCTCGCGGGCCGTGCGGTCGACGATCGGGCCGCCGGGGAAGCCGAGGCCGAGCACCCGGGCGACCTTGTCGAAGGCCTCGCCGGCCGCGTCGTCGATGGTCGCGCCGAGCGGGCGGACGTCGCTGGTGATGTCCTCGCTGAGCAGCAGCGAGGAGTGCCCGCCGGAGACCAGCAGGGCCATCGTCGGCGAGGGCAGCCGGCCGTGCTCCAGCTGGTCGACGCAGATGTGCGAGGCGAGGTGGTTGACCCCGTACAGCGGCTTGTCCAGCGCCCAGGCGTACGCCTTCGCGGCGCTGACGCCGACCAGCAGCGCGCCGGCCAGGCCGGGGCCGGCGGTGACGGCGATGCCGTCCAGGTCGCTCGCCTTGATCCCGGCGGTGTCCAGGGCGCGCTGGATGGTCGGGACCATCGCCTCCAGGTGCGCGCGGCTGGCGATCTCCGGGACGACGCCGCCGAAGCGGGCGTGGTCGTTGACGCTGGAGGCGACCGCGTCGGCCAGCAGCGTGGTGCCGCGCACGATGCCGACGCCGGTCTCGTCGCAGGAGGTCTCGATGCCGAGGACGAGCGGTTCGTCAGCCATGGCGGGTGTCCTCAATGTCCTTCGGGTCAGTGCTGTCAGTGCTCGGGTGGTCGAGGCGCATCACCAGCGCGTCGACGTTGGCGGGCTGGTAGTAGCCGCGCCGGATGCCCACCGGTTCGAAGCCGTGGCGCTCGTACAGCCGCTGGGCGCGCGGGTTGTCCACCCGCACCTCCAGCAGCAGCTCGGCGCACTCGCGCCGGGCGGCCTCCCGGATCAGGTCGGTGAGCAGCGCCGTGCCGAGGCCGGCGCCCTGGTGGCGCTCGTCGACGGCGATGGTCTGGACGTCGCCCTCGCCGGCGATCGCCATCAGTCCGGCGTAGCCGACGATCCTGCCGTCCGGGGCGGCCGCGACGGTGTAGTGGCGGGTGCCGCCGGGGTGGGACTCGGCCAGTTCGGACCAGAACATCCCGGCGGACCAGGCGTCCTCGGGGAAGAGCCGCAGCTCCAGCTCCAGCACCGGCGCGATGTCCCACCAGCGCATCGGGCGCAGGGTGGTGCCGTGGTTCACGCCGGGAGCACCGCCTTGTAGCCCGCGGGGACCTGGGCGTCCGGGCGGCGCAGGTACAGCGGGTGGTTGGGCAGCAGCTCGCGCCCGGCGGCCAGCTCGGCGGCGGCGAAGCCGGCCAGGGCGCCGGCCGAGACGTGCTCGGGGCCGTGCCCGCCCGGGAAGGCGTCGGGGTAGAGCAGCGCGCCGGCGCCGACGGAGCGCGGCTGCGGGGTCAGCTCGGCCGGGCGGTCCACGGCGGGGCCCTCAGTGCGGCGGCCCTCCGCGTCGTACGAGGCCCAGTAGACCTCCTTGCGGCGCGCGTCGGTGGCGGCCGTGAACGGCTGCCCGGCCAGGCCCTCGGCGCGGGCCTGGAAGGCGATCGCGTCCAGCGTGCAGACGCCGTGCACCGGCAGCCCGAGGGCGTGGCCGAGCGCGGCGGCGGTCACCAGGCCGACCCGCAGGCCGGTGTAGGGGCCGGGGCCGACGCCGACCGCGATGCCGGTCAGCCGGTGCTTGTCCACCCCGGCGGCCCGCAGCACCTGGTCGATCGCGGGCAGCAGCAGTTCGCCGTGGCGCCTGGCGTCGACCTGGTGGGTCTCGGCGAGGACGGCCGTGCCGTCGTGGACGGCGGCGGTGACGGCGGGGGTAGCGGTGTCGAACGCGAGCAGCAGCACGGGTCAAGGTTAGACCGACGTTGGGCCGACCGGCCGATCGGCAGGGTGTACCAGGCGGGAACACAGATCCGAGGCACTGCGACCCGCGCGGATGAACCTGGCACGATGGGGCCGTACGTAAAGGGACGGCGGCGGGAGCGGCAACGTGGCGAAGATGGGTCCTGGAGTGGTGGTCACGGGGTTGACCCTGGGGGCCCTGGCGGTGGTGAGCCTGCTGGCCTTCCAGGCCAACGGCGCCCAGGACCGGGCCGGCGGCCCCAAGCCCACCGCCACCACCACGGCGACCGGCACGGCCACCGCCGCGGCGCCCACCGCCGCGGCCACCCCGACCGTCCCCCCGCTGCCGGCCACCTCGGGCACCGGCACCCGGGTGGTGTACTCGGTCGGCAGCCACTACGTCTGGCTGGTCGACCCGAAGAAGAGCCCGCAGGTCGCGGCCGCCTTCCCGGTCACCCCGGGCTCGGTCGAGCCCGCCCCGGGCAGCTACGCGGTGTACAGCCGCACCCCGACCACCACCGGGACGGACGGCAAGCAGATCGAGCACGTGGTGCGCTTCGCGCAGCAGAACGGCGTGGTGTTCGGCTTCAGCGCGGCGGTGGACGGCGCGACGCCGACCACCGACCCGAGCGCCAAGACCGGCGGCATCCGCAGCGGCCGCGCCGAGGGGCAGCTGCTCTGGGACTTCGCGCCGAAGGACACCAAGGTGGTCGTGATCGCCTGAGCCCGGACGGGACCGGGCGGCCCGGATTCGGGTTCGAATTCGGGTTCGGCTTCGGCTTCGGGAGGAGCGGCCTCAGGCGGCCCGGGGCGTCCGCGCCTCGGGCCGTTCGTCGTGTCCGGGCCGCGGTCCGTCCTGCCGGGGGCGCGGTCCGGGCGGTGTGGACACCGCCTCGGCGGCCGCGCAGGCGGCCAGCAGCGCCCGCATCGGCTCTCCCGGAACGCGACGGGCGGACTCTCCGGCCCCGGCGGCGGTGACCGCGCGCTGCGGGGCGGGGGTGGTGCTCGACATGGCGCCTCCCTAGTTAGGCAGACCTAACCGCAGCACCCATCCCACCACGCCCGGCACCCCGGCCGCAACATCTTGCCGACAGTCTGTCGGCAAGATGTCGGCGAGTCGTCCGAGCCCCGTCGGCGGGTCGTCGGCGCCCTCCCGGCTATCCGAGTTCCGCCAGCGCCGCGTCCGCCCAGCGCGGGCCGATGCCGGTCAGCACCACCCGGCGCGGGTCCTGGTCGTCCCCGCCCTCGGTGCCGCCGATGGCGCGCTCGATCCGGACCTCCAGCCGGTCCTCGGACAGCCGCTCGACCTTGCCCTCGCCCCACTCGACCACGACCACCGACTCGGGCAGCGAGACGTCCAGGTCGAGGTCCTCCATCTCGTCCAGGTCCCCGCCCAGCCGGTACGCGTCCACGTGCACCAGCGCCGGGCCGCCGACCAGCGAGGGGTGCACCCGGGCGATCACGAAGGTCGGCGAGGTCACCGCCCCGCGGACCTGCAGCCCCTCCCCCAGGCCCCGGGTCAGCGTGGTCTTCCCCGCCCCCAGCTCGCCGGAGAGCAGCACCAGGTCACCCGGCCGCAGCAGCGCGGCCAGCTCCCGGCCGAGCCGGCCCATCCGCTCCGGGGTGGGGACGGTGAGAGTGGCGTGCGAGCCCATGCGCGTGTCTTGCCCTTCGGTCCGTACGGCGCGCCGACCACCGGCCGCCACCGCTACCGTGCCACATCGGCGGGCACCCGCGCGGCGGGTGGGCCCTTCGGACGGGCACCCGGGCCTCAGGCGGGGTCGACGACGGTCTCCGCGGTCCGCTCCCCGGCCAGGTCGAGGACGGCCGCGGGCAGCGGCGCGGCCCCGGCGAAGCCGACGGCCCGGCGCAGCAGCCGGGCCAGCTCGTGGTCGACCAGCTCCGGGCACTCCAGCATCACCAGGTGCCCGGCGCCCTCGGCCAGCACCAGCTCTGCGCCGGGCAGCCGCTCGGCCATCGCCTCGCTGTGCGTCGAGGGCGTCAGCAGGTCCTTCGTCCCGGCCAGCACCAGTGCGGGCAGGCCGCGCAGGGCGTCCAGCGCCCCGTACTTCTCGTGCGCGCCGAACACCGGGTAGAACTCGGCGACCACGTCGATCGGGGTGGCGTCCAGCAGCTGCTCGGCGAAGCGCACCACACCGGGGTCGACGTCCCGGCCGCCGAAGGAGAACCTCCGGTAGAACACGGCGGCCACGTCCGAGCCCAGCCGCCTGGTCGCCTCGACCAGGTCGACCTGGCGGCCCAGCAGCTTCACCACCCCGGGCGCGACCTTCTTGAACAGCTTCGCGCCGGCCTTCGGCAGGCCGAGGCTGACCTCGTTCCAGTCCCCGGCGAGGGTGCCGATCAGCGCCACCCCGGCGACGCGCTCGCGGAACAGCTCCGGGTGCTGGTCGGCCAGCGCCATCACCGTCATGCCGCCCATCGAGTGGCCCACCAGCACCAGCGGCCCGGTCGGCGCGACGGCGTCGACCACCGCCTTGAGGTCGCCGCCCAGCTGGTCGATGCCGGCCGGCTCGCCCGCCAGGTACGAGCGGGAGCGCTCGGAGCGGCCGTGGCTGCGCTGGTCCCAGAAGACCAGCCGCAGGCCCTCGCGCAGCGCGGCCCGCTGGAAGTGCCAGCTGTCCTGGTTGAGGCAGTAGCCGTGGCAGAACACCACGGTCAGCGGCTCGGCACCGGTCCCGCCGTCCGGCCCGCTCCAGCCGGTGCCGTCCAGCTCGACGTACAGCTCGGTGCCGTCCGGCGCGGCCACCGTCCTCGGGCGCCCGCGCAGCGAACCGTACGGGGCGTTCGCGTCCAGCTCGGCCCGGGCCCGGCGGCGCATCGCCCGGCCGACGGTCAGCCGCTCGATCGCGACGCCCGCGGCCGCCCCGGCTGCCAGCACGCCGACCGAGATCCCGATCACACCCGCCCGGCTCACCCCGGAGGCGGCACCGGCCGCCCTGGCGACCGCCGCGACCGGACTGCCCTCGGCCGGCCCCCCGGTCATGCCGACCGGACCTCGGCGTGGCTGCCGCCCAGGTAGCGGCGGGGCACCCGGGCACCGATCCGGGTGATGATCTCGTACGAGACGGTGCCGCAGGCGCGGGCCCAGTCCTCGGCGGTGGGCTCGCCGCGCTCGCCGTTGCCGAACAGCAGCACCTCGTCGCCGATCGCCGGGGCGTCGCCGCCGAGGTCCACCACGAACTGGTCCATCGCGACCCGGCCGGCCACCGTGCGCCACTTGCCGTCGATCTGCACCGGGCCGGTGCCGCTGGCGTGCCGGGGGATGCCGTCGCCGTAGCCGACCGGGACCAGGCCCAGCGTCGTCTCGCCCGGCGTCGTGTAGTGGTGGCCGTAGCTGACCCCGTGCCCGCCGGGGACGTGCTTGACCAGCGCCAGCCGCGCGGTCAGCGCCATCACCGGGCGCAGCCCGAAGTCCGCCGGCGAGCCCACCTCGGGCACCGGCGACAGCCCGTACGCGGCCAGGCCGGTGCGGACCAGGTCGAAGTGCGACTCCGGCAGCAGCAGGGTGGCCGGGGAGTTCGCCAGGTGCCGGACCTCGGGGCGCAGCCCGGCGGCCTCGGCCGTGGCCAGCGCGACGCGGTAGGAGTCCAGCTGGGCCTGGATCGACGGGTGGCCGGGCTCGTCCGCCGCGGCGAAGTGCGACCAGACGCCGACGACCGTCAGCAGCCCCTCCGCCTCGGCCCGGCGGGCGGCCGCCACCAGCCGCGGCCAGTCGTGCGGCTGGCAGCCGTTGCGGCCGAGGCCGGTGTCGGCCTTCAGGTGCACCCGGGCCGGGATGCCGGTCTCGCGCACGGCGGGCAGCAGCTCGTCCAGCGCCCACTGGCCGCTGACCGAGATGTCCAGGCCCGCGCGCAGCGCCTCGCGCCACGGCCCGCCCGGCGTCCACAGCCAGCACAGGATGCGGGCCTGCTCGGGGCGGATGCCCGCGGCCCGCAGGGCCAGCGCCTCGTCCGGCGTCGCGCAGCCGAGCCAGCCGACCCCGTTCGCGACCGCCTCCCGGGCGCACTCGACCGCGCCGTGGCCGTAGGCGTTCGCCTTGACCGCGAGCATCACCGCCGTGCTGCCGACGCGCTCGCGCAACGCGGCGAGGTTGCCGCGCAGGGCGGCGAGATCGATGGTCGCCTCGGCCCGTACGCCGTCGGTGAGGGTGGCTGTGCCGATCGTGTTCGCAGTTGTCATCAGGGTCAGTCTCCCAGACGTCCCGGAGTCCTCGCCGAACGGCCCGTCGGCGCGGCGGCCGACGACCGGGCCGCGCGCACCGCGCCGACCTGCGGCGAACCGCTCGTCCGTCCCTTGCACGGACGCGTTCGACGGACCGTCCGGTTCCGGTTGCCGGCCCTCCGGGCGCCTTCCCGGCCTTCCCGGTCAGGGCGTCCGGACCGCCCGCCACACCGCCGGCAGCGCGCCGGCCACCGCGAGCGCCGTCGTCGGGGCGCCCGGCTCGCCCGCCGCCTCGCGGCCGGCCAGGCCGTGCAGGTAGGCGGCCGCCGACGCGGCGTCCAGCGGCGCGAGACCGGCCGCCAGCAGGGAGCCGGCCAGCCCGGCCAGCACGTCGCCGCTGCCGGCCGTGGCCAGCCAGGAGGTGCCGGTCGGGTTCACCCGGACGGCCCCGCCCGGGTCGGCGACCACCGTGGTGGAGCCCTTCAGCAGCACCGTCGCGCGGTAGGCGGCCGCCAGCCGGCGGGCGGTGGCCAGCCGGGCCGCGGCCAGGTGGTCGGCGGCCGGCGGCGTGCCGCCCCCGGCACCCGCGAGCAGCCGGGCGGCCTCGCCGGTGTGCGGGGTGAGCAGGGTGGGCGCGGTGCGGCCGGCCAGCGCGTCCGGGCCGAGCCGGCCCAACTCGGTCAGCCCGTCCGCGTCCACCAGCACCGGGACGTCGCTCGCCAGCGCCTCGGCCAGCGCCTGCCGCGCCCCCTCGCCGCCGCCCGGCCCGACCACCCAGGCCTGCACCCGCCCGGCCCCGGCCGGACCGCCCTCGGTGACCAGCACCTCCGGGAAGCGCCGCACCACCTCCTCGGCCGCCGTGCCCACGTACCGGACGGCGCCCGCGCCCCCGTGCAGCGCCCCGGCCACCGCGAGCAGCGCCGCCCCCGGGTAGGTCGCCGAGCCGGCCGCCACCCCGACCACGCCGCGCCGGTACTTGTCGCTCTCCGCGCCCGGCACCGGCAGCAGCGCCGCCACGTCCGCGTGCTGGAGCGCCGTCACCTCCGCGGCGGGCGGCTCCAGCCCGATGCCGACCAGCTGCACGGCGCCCGCGTACGAGGCCCCCGGGTCGATCAGCAGACCGGGCTTGTACGTGCCGAAGCAGACCGTGACGTCCGCGCGCAGCGCCACGCCCGGCACCTCGCCGGTGTCGGCGTCCACCCCGCTCGGCAGGTCCACCGCGACCACCGCCCCGCGTCGCGCCGCCCGCACGTACGGCTCCGCCGCGGGGCGCAGCCCGCCGCGGCCGCCGATGCCGACGATGCCGTCCAGCACCAGGTCCGCGCGCGAGAAGTCGGCCAGGCCGACTTCCTGCTCCACCGTCACCCGCCCACGGGCGGCCCGCAGCGCGGCCAGCCCGCCCGGGTGCGCCTTCTCCGGCACCAGCAGCACCGCCGTCACCCGCGCCCCGCGCCGGGCCAGCGCGGCCCCCGCGTACAGGGCGTCACCCCCGTTGTCCCCGCTGCCCGCGAGCACCGTCACCCGACTGCCGTACACCCGCCCCCGACGCCCGGTCAGCAGCCGCGCACACGTCGCGGCCAGCCCCACGGCCGCCCGCTGCATCAGCGTGCCCTCCGGCAGCCGCGCCATCAGCTCGGCCTCGGCGGCCCGGACGGTTTCCACAGGGTGTGCATGACGCATTCGGGGACTCCTTCAGAAGCCGGCCGGTATCAGACCTGGGCGCACTTTCGAGTGACCCCTACAACGATCCCCCGCGCACACCCGGCTGTACGCCTACGTTGTCGCCTGTGGACATCCTTCAGTCGTTCCTGAGGCTGCACGTGCCCCAGGGGTGCAAGATCGAACTCTTCCAGGCCTGGGAAGAGATCATCGTGACTCCTCATCAGGGCGGTGCGCACGAGGACGTCGTCGCCCGGTTCGCCCGTACCGTGGCACGGGAAGCAGCCGGAGACCTGTACGTCAGCACGCACAAGGGCCTGATCACCCCGACCGGCCGATTCATCCCGGATGCGACCGTAGCCCCCGTCGGCCGCTTCCGGGGCCAGGAACCGTGGTCACCACCGACGGGCGTCGCGCTGGTCCTGGAAATCACGTCGACCAATCCGCTCAAGGAGCGCGAGCCGAAGCGGCTTGGCTACGCCGCCGCAGGCATCCCCTGCTATCTATTGGCCGACCGCGACGAAGGGAGGGTCACGCTGTTCACCGAGCCCGAGAACGGGGACTACACCGCCCTCGTCGAGACCGGTTTCGGCAGAACGATCGACCTGCCCGCCCCCTTCTCGTTCGCACTCGACACGGCGCCCCTGCGGTAGGACGCAGCCACCGCAGGGGCGCCGTACGGCCGAGCGGCTACTCGACGGTGACCGACTTCGCCAGGTTGCGCGGCTGGTCGACCTCGTGGCCCTTGGCCGTGGCCAGCTCGCAGGCGAAGACCTGCAGCGGGACGGTGGAGACCAGCGGCTGGAGCAGGGTCGGGGTGGCCGGGATGCGGATCAGGTGGTCCGCGTACGGGACGACGGCCTCGTCGCCCTCCTCGGCGATCACGATCGTGCGGGCGCCGCGGGCCCGGATCTCCTGGATGTTGGAGACGATCTTGTCGTGCAGGATCGACCGCCCGCGCGGCGAGGGCACGACCACCACGACCGGCAGCCCCTCCTCGATCAGCGCGATCGGGCCGTGCTTGAGCTCGCCCGCCGCGAAGCCCTCGGCGTGCATGTACGCCAGCTCCTTGAGCTTGAGCGCACCCTCCAGGGCCACCGGGAATCCGACGTGGCGGCCGAGGAACAGCACCGAGCGGGCGTCGGCCAGCGAGCGGGCCAGCTCGCGCACCGGCTCCATGGTCTCCAGGACCTGCTCGACCTGCTTCGGCGCGTCGCCGAGCTCCTTGATGACGGCGAAGATCTCGTCGCCCCACTTGGTGCCGCGCACCTGGCCCAGGTACAGGGCGACCAGGTAGCAGGCGACCAGCTGGGTCAGGAACGCCTTGGTGGAGGCGACCGCGACCTCCGGACCGGCGTGGGTGTACAGCACCGCGTCCGACTCGCGCGGGATGGTGGAGCCGTTGGTGTTGCAGATCGCCAGCACCTTGGCGCCCTGCTCGCGGGCGTGCCGCAGGGCCATCAGGGTGTCCATGGTCTCGCCGGACTGCGAGATGGCGATGACCAGCGTGCCCGGGCCCATGATCGGGTCGCGGTAGCGGAACTCGGAGGCGACCTCGACCTCGCAGGGGATGCGGGTCCAGTGCTCGATCGCGTACTTGGCGATCATGCCGGCGTGGAAGGCCGTGCCGCAGGCCACGATGACGACCTTGTCGACCGAGCGCAGGTCGGCGTCGGAGATCCGCAGCTCGTCGAGGGTCAGCCGGCCGTCGGTGCCGATCCGGCCGAGCAGGGTGTCGGCGACCGCCTTCGGCTGCTCGGCGATCTCCTTGAGCATGAAGTAGTCGTAGCCGCCCTTCTCGGCGGCGGAGGCGTCCCAGTCCACGTGGTACTCGCGCACGTCGGCCGGGGTGCCGTCGAAGTTGGTGACGGTCACGCCCTCCCGGCGCAGCTCGACCACCTGGTCCTGGCCCAGCTCGATCGCCTCACGGGTGTGGGCGATGAAGGCGGCGACGTCCGAGGCGAGGAAGTTCTCGCCCTCGCCGCGGCCGACCACCAGCGGCGAGTTGCGGCGGGCGCCGACGACCACGTCCGGCGCGTCCGCGTGCACGGCGACCAGGGTGAAGGCGCCCTCCAGCTGACGGCAGACCGCCCGCATGGCCTCGGCGAGGTCGCCCGCGTAGGCCTCGCCCAGCAGGTGGGCGACGACCTCGGTGTCGGTCTCGGACCGGAGGGTGTGGCCGCGCTCGGCGATCTCGGCGCGCAGCTGGGCGAAGTTCTCGATGATGCCGTTGTGCACCACCGCGACCCGCCCGCGGTCGTCCAGGTGAGGGTGGGCGTTGGCGTCCGTCGGGCCGCCGTGGGTGGCCCAGCGGGTGTGGCCGATGCCGGTGGTGCCGCCGGGCAGAGGGGTCTCGGCGAGCGACTTCTCCAGGTTGGCGAGCTTGCCCGCCCGCTTGTCGGTGGCCAGGCTCCACTGCCCTTCGGAGTCCTGGACCTGCACCGCGACACCGGCCGAGTCGTAGCCCCGGTACTCCAGTCGCTGCAAGCCTGCGATTACTACGTCGAGGGCGGTCTGAGCGCCCACGTATCCAACAATTCCGCACATGCGTGCCAGCATAAGGGCGGTTCTGTGGCCGTTTTCCCGCCGCGCGGGAACACTGCGTGACCGACACCACAGCCACCGTGAACGCCGCGACGGCTCACAATGGAGCATGTGCTGACCGAACTCTGTACGCCGGGCGCCGCCACGCCCGGCCCGTCCCCGTCCCCCTACGTGGACCTCAGCCGGGCCGAGTGGAGCGCGCTGCGCGAGCGTACGCCGCTGCCGCTGACCGCCGAGGAGGTGGAACGGCTGCGCGGCCTCGGGACCGCCCTCGACCTGGACGAGGTCCGCGACGTCTACCTGCCGCTGTCGCGCCTGCTGAACCTGTACATCCACGCCACGCACGAGCTGCGCGGGACGCTGGGCACTTTCCTGGACACCCCGGACACCGAGCGCACCCGCACCCCGTTCATCATCGGCGTGGCCGGCTCCGTCGCGGTCGGCAAGTCCACCACCGCCCGTCTGCTGCAGGCGCTGCTGGCCCGCTGGCCCGAGCACCCCCGGGTCGAACTGGTCACCACCGACGGCTTCCTGCTCCCCAACGCCGAGCTGCGCCGCCGCGGCCTGATGGCCCGCAAGGGCTTCCCGGAGTCGTACGACCGCCGGGCGCTGATGCGCTTCGTCGCGGATGTGAAGGCGGGCAAGGAGCGGGTCAGCGCGCCGGTCTACTCGCACCTGGTGTACGACATCGTGCAGGGCGAGCGGCTGACCGTGGAGCGCCCGGACATCCTGATCGTCGAGGGCCTGAACGTGCTCCAGCCGGCCCTGCCCGGCAGCGACGGCCGCACCCGCCTCGCGGTGGCCGACTACTTCGACTTCTCGATCTACGTCGACGCCCGGACCGACGACATCGAGCACTGGTACCTGGACCGCTTCCGCAAGCTGCGGCAGACCGCCTTCCAGGACCCGAACTCCTACTTCCGCCGCTTCACCGAGGTGCCGGAGGAGGAGGCGATGGAGTACGGCCGGCAGGTCTGGCGCACCATCAACAAGCCCAACCTGCTGGAGAACGTGCTGCCGACCCGCGGCCGGGCCACCCTGATCCTCCAGAAGGGCCAGGACCACAAGGTCCGCCGGGCCCTGCTGCGCAAGCTCTGAGCCCACCCCGACGAGCCCACCCCGACGGGCGCGTCCCGAAGAGCGCCCCCCGAGGGGCGCGCCCGGGGAGGCACCTCCGGAGGAGCGCACGACACGAAGGGCCCCCGCGGCGCGCGGGGGCCCTTCACCGTGTCTCCGGGGCTCAGCCCAGGTGGGTGCGCACGGCCTCGGCCAGGCGCTGCCCGACCGTCTCGGCCTGTGCCGGGTCGGCGGCCTCGACCATCACCCGGACCAGCGGCTCGGTGCCCGACGGGCGCAGCAGCACCCGGCCGGTGGAGCCCAGCTCGGCCTCGGCCTCGGCGACCGCGGCGGCCAGCTCGGTGCTGGTCCTCACCCGGGACTTGTCGACGCCCTTGACGTTGATCAGCACCTGCGGCAGCCGGGTCATCACGGCGGCCAGGTCGGCCAGCGGCTGCTTGGTGGCGGCCAGCCGGGCGCCCAGCATCAGGCCGGTCAGGGTGCCGTCACCGGTGGTGGCGTGGTCCAGCAGGATCACGTGGCCGGACTGCTCGCCGCCCAGCGCGAAGCCGTGCTCCTTCATCGCCTCCAGCACGTAGCGGTCGCCGACGGCGGTCTCCACCAGCTCGACGCCCTCGCGCTCCATCGCCAGCTTGAAGCCGAGGTTGGACATCACGGTGGCCACGGCGGTGTTGCCGCGCAGGGTGCCGGCCTCCTTCATGGCGATCGCGAGGATGGCGATGATCTGGTCGCCGTCCACCTCGTTGCCCTCGGCGTCGGCGGCCAGGCAGCGGTCGGCGTCCCCGTCCAGGGCGATGCCGAGGTCGGCCCGGTGCTCCTTCATGGCGACGCGCAGCCGGTCCAGGTGGGTGGAGCCGACGCCGTCGTTGATGTTGAGGCCGGTGGGCTCGGCCCCCAGGGTGTGGACCACCTCGGCGCCGGCCCGGGCGAAGGCCTCGGGGGCGACGTAGGCGGCCGCGCCGTGGGCGCCGTCGATGACGACCTTGATGCCGTCCAGGCGGTTGGGCAGCACGCCGATCAGGTGGGCGACGTACTTGTCGAAGCCCTCGGTGTACTCGCGCACCCGGCCGACGGCCGCGCCGGTCGGACGGTTCCAGTCCTCGTCGCCGAGGGTGTGCTTGCGGTAGTGGGTCTCGATCGCGTCCTCGATGCGGTCGTCCAGCTTGTGGCCGCCGCGGGCGAGGAACTTGATGCCGTTGTCCGGCATGGCGTTGTGGCTGGCGGACAGCATCACGCCGAAGTCGGCGCCGAGCGCGCCGGTGAGGTACGCCACGGCCGGGGTGGGCAGGACGCCGACCCGCAGGACGTCGACGCCGGCGCTCGCCAGACCGGCGATGACGGCGGCCTCCAGGAACTCGCCCGAGGCGCGCGGGTCACGGCCGACCACCGCGACCGGCCGGTGGCCGTCGAAGGCGCCGGCCTCGCCGAGCACATGGGCCGCGGCGACCGACAGGCCGAGCGCCAGCTCCGCCGTCAGGCCCTCGTTGGCCACCCCGCGCACGCCGTCCGTACCGAAGAGTCGTCCCACTGTCCCGTCCTCCATCACCACTGCTCGGAACCCAAACCGATGATCCCGGCCGCCGCGCAGTAGCCGGGGAACACGTCGCCCCGGAGTACGCGAGGTACTCCGGGGCGACGGTTTTTCGCGCAACCAGGGGGTGCGCCGCCAGGGCGGACCGCACCCCCGGGGGAGGCGATTAGCGCTTGCTGTACTGCGGCGCCTTGCGGGCCTTCTTCAGACCGGCCTTCTTGCGCTCGACGGCGCGGGCGTCACGGGTCAGGAAGCCGGCCTTCTTCAGCGCGCCGCGGTTGTTGTCCACGTCGGCCTCGTTCAGGGCACGGGCGACGCCGAGGCGCAGCGCGTAGGCCTGGCCGGAGACGCCGCCACCGCTGATGCGGGCGACGACGTCGTAACGGCCGTCCAGCTCGAGGAGCTTGAAGGGCTCGTTCACGGTCTGCTGGTGCACCTTGTTGGGGAAGTAACCCTCGAGGGTGCGACCGTTGATCTTCCACTGGCCGGTGCCGGGGACGATGCGCACGCGGGCGATCGCCTCCTTGCGACGGCCCAGGCCGGCGCCGGGGACGGCCTCGCCGAAGCGGCCGGCCAGCGACTCGGAGGTGTAGCTCTCCTCGGAGGTGTACTCGCCCTCGACGGCCTCAACGGCCTCGTCGAAGTCGACCTCAAGGGTTTCAGTGGTCTCGGCCACGGTGTTCCTCAGCTCTTTTCAGTGTTGGGGGGCTTGGTGGCCGAATTACTGCGCGACCTGGGTGATCTCGAACGGCACCGGCTGCTGGGCAGCGTGGGGGTGCTGGTCGCCCGAGTAGACCTTCAGCTTCGAGAGCATCTGGCGGCCCAGGCTGTTCTTGGGGATCATGCCCTTGATGGCCTTCTCGACGGCCTTCTCCGGGTTGTTCGCCAGCAGGTCGTCGTAGCGCACCGAGCGCAGACCGCCCGGGAAGCCCGAGTGGCGGTAGGCCAGCTTCTGGGTCTTCTTGTTACCGGACAGGTGCACCTTGTCGGCGTTGATGATGATGACGAAGTCACCAGTGTCAACGTGCGGCGCGTAGATCGCCTTGTGCTTGCCCCGGAGGAGGTTGGCGGCCTGGGAGGCCAGGCGGCCGAGCACGACGTCGGTCGCGTCGATGACGTGCCACTGACGCTGGACGTCGCCGGGCTTGGGGCTGTACGTACGCACGGTCGTAGCCTTCGCTTTTCAGTGAGTGAGTCCTGACAGGAGCACCCGGACGGCAGAGCAGCCTGGCCAACCTTGGACGCAATTCAAGGGTGACCGCTGGTCGACGACCTGATGTCTCCGGCGTACCGACCTCTCACGTGAGATAGAGCGAGCCAATACGCACATCAAGCGTCCAGGTTACCGGCCGGATCCGAAGGGGTCAAAAATGGGTCGGCTCCTTCCGGCCGGAGGCCCGGCCGTCACTCAGCGTTCGCGCTCCACGCGGGTCACGTCCCAGACCGGTTCCGGCGACTCGAACACCCGGCCGTCCGCGCCGAACACCAGGAAACGGTCGAAGGTCTTGGCGAACCAGCGGTCGTGGGTGACGCACAGCACGGTGCCCTCGAAGGCCTCCAGGCCGGCCTGCAGGGCCTCGGCGCTCTCCAGGTCCAGGTTGTCGGTCGGCTCGTCCAGCAACAGGGCCGTGACACCGGAGAGTTCGAGCTTGAGGATCATCAGCCGGGCCTGCTGCCCGCCGGACAGCGACTCGAACTTCTGCTCCTCCTGGCGGTCCAGCTCGTACCGGCGCAGCGCCCCCATCGCGGCGCCGCGGCTGAGCGCGTGCTCCTCCTCGACGATCGACCGCACGGTGCGGCCGAACAGCTCCGGGTGGGCGTGGGTCTGCCGGAAGTGGCCGGGCACGACCCGGGCGCCGAGCTTCCAGGCGCCGGTGTGCTCGACGGTCTCGTCCCCCGCGAGCAGCCGCAGCAGGTGCGACTTGCCGGCGCCGTTGGCGCCCAGCACCGCGACCCGCTCGCCGTAGAAGACCTCCAGGTCGAAGGGCCGCATCAGGCCGGTGAGCTCCAGCTGCTCCAGGGTGAAGGAGCGCACACCGGTGCGCCCGCCCTTGAGCCGCATGGTGATGCTCTGCTCGCGCGGGGGCTCCTCCGGCCGCCCGGCCTCCTCGAACTTCTTCAGCCGGGTCTGGGCGGCGGCGTAGCGGGTGGCCAGGGCGTGGCTGACGGCGGCGGCCTGGCGCAGGGTGACGACCAGCTTCTTGAGCTTGGCGTGCTCCTCGTCCCAGCGCCGGCCGAGCTCCTCGAACCGCGCGAAGCGGTCCTTGCGGGCCTCGTGGAAGGAGTCGAAGCCGCCGCCGTGCACCCAGACGCTGCTGCCCGCCGCGCCGGACTCCACGGAGATGATCTTGTCGGCGGTCTTGGAGAGCAGCTCGCGGTCGTGCGAGATGAACAGGACGGTCTTCGAGGTGGCCTTGAGGGCCTCCTCCAGCCAGCGCTTGGCCGGGACGTCCAGGTAGTTGTCGGGCTCGTCGAGCAGCAGCACCTCTTCGGGGCCGCGCAGCAGCGCCTCCAGCACCAGCCGCTTCTGCTCGCCGCCGGAGAGGGTGTTCAGGCCGCGCCACTGGGCCTTGTCGAAGGACACCCCGAGGGCCGCCATGGTGCAGACGTCCCAGTCGGTCTCGTAGTCGTAGCCGCCGACGTCGGCCCAGTCGGAGAGCGCCTGGGCGTAGGCCATCTGCGTCTTCTCGTCGTCCTGGGCGATCATCGCCAGCTCGGCGGCGTCCACCGCGCGGGCGGCCTTGGCGATCCGCTCGGGGGCGACGGAGACCAGCAGGTCGCGCACCGAGGCGTCGGCCGGCAGCGCGCCCGGGGTGGACTGCTGGTCCTCGCGGCCGGTGGTGCCGACGAACTGGCGCATCACGCCGAGCCCGCCGCTGATCGTCACCGTGCCGCCGTGCGGCTGGATGTCCCCCGCGATCATCCGGAGCAGGGTGGTCTTGCCGGCGCCGTTGGCACCGACCAGGGCGACCGCGGCGCCCTCTCCGACCCGGAAGGACGCGTCGTCGAACAACACGCGCCCGTCCGGCAGGTAGTACTCCAGGTGCGAAATCTCGACGTGTCCCATGGGAACGATTCTCCCAAGCGGACGCGCCGGGCCAAAACGGATTAACCGATGGCCGGCTGACCGGGCAGGGTCCGCATCCGCCGGGCCGCCCGGTTGCGCTCGGCCAGCTGGTCGTCCGGCGGGTAGCCGACCTCCTCCAGCGTGAGCCCGTACGGCCGGATCACGTTGACGGCGGAGTTGCGCACCCCGCCGGCCAGCACCTCGCCGGGGAACTCCACCGGCCGGTGCCCGTCGCCGACCAGCAGCATCGCGCCGACCAGCGCCCGGACCATGTTGTGGCAGAAGGCGTCGGCCCGCACGGTGGCGACCGCGAGCGAGCCCTCCTGGGCGGCGTACGGGTCCACCGGGACGCGGTCCCAGTGCAGCTCCAGCAGGGTGCGGATGGTGGTGGCGCCCTCGCGCTTCTTGCAGTACGCGGCGAAGTCGTGCTCGCCGAGCAGCAGCTTCGCGGCGGCGTTCATCTTCTCCACGTCCAGCGGCCGGTCGTGCCAGAGCACGTGGCCGCGCAGCAGCGGGTCCACCCCGCCGGGGTGGTCGGAGACCCGGTACGCGTACCGGCGCCAGACGGCCGAGAAGCGGGCGTCGAACCCGGCCGGCGCCTCGCCGACCCGGTAGATCCGGACGTCCCCGGGCAGCCGGCCCGCCAGCCGGCGCAGCAGCTTCTCCCGGTGCTCCGCCCACAGCTCGGCCGGCAGGTCGACGTGGGCGACCTGGCCGCGGGCGTGCACCCCGGCGTCGGTGCGGCCGGCCACGGTCAGCGGGAACAGCTCCGGGCTGCGGGTGACGACCTGCAGCGCGCTCTCGATCTCCTCCTGGACCGTCCGGCGGCCGCCCTTCTGGCGGGCCCAGCCGGAGAACTCGGCACCCTGGTAGGCGAGGTCGAGCCGGACCCGGACGTACCCGTCGGCCGGGCCGTCCTTCACCGGCGGCTGCTCGGCGCACTCGTTGACCACTGCTTCTCTTCTCCCGGGACCTCGAAGAACAAGGAACGGGCCCGCTCCCCCATCACTGGGGAAGCGGGCCCGCAACACACCTAGAGGTGTCAGGCCTGCTCGGCCTCGGCGGCGTCGGCCTTGGTCTCCTCGACCTTGGCGTCGGCCTCCTTGACGGCACGCTTGGTGGCGGCCTCGGCCTCGCCGACGGCGGTCTGCGCGACGGTCAGCGCCTCGACCAGCTCGATCACGGCCATCGGGGCGTTGTCGCCACGACGGGGACCGATCTTGGTGATACGGGTGTAACCACCCGGGCGGTTCTCGTAGCGCGGCGCGATCTCGGTGAAGAGGGTGTGCAGCACCGACACGTCGGTGATGGTCTTGCGCACCAGGCGACGGTTGTGGATGTCGCCCTTCTTCGCCTTGGTGATCAGCTTCTCCGCCAGCGGGCGCATCCGACGGGCCTTGGCCTCGGTCGTGGTGATGCGGCCGTACTGGAACAGCTCCCGGCACAGACCGGCGAGCAGCAGCGGCTCGTGGTGCGGGCCGCCGCCGAGGCGGGCACCCTTGGTGGGACGCGGCATGGATTACTCCTTGAATCTCCGACTACGGCCGTATCAGGTACCGCAGCGGGCGTACGGGCACTGTTGCCCGTACGACTTTCACGACGACGGGGGCGGTTCGTGGAACCGCCCCCGCGGCCAATTCTCTCAGTACTGCTCGGTCTCGGCGAAGTGCGAGTCGTCGAGGTCGTCGGCGCCGAAGGCGTCGGCGGCAGCGGTCGGGTCGAACCCGGGCGGGCTGTCCTTGAGGGCCAGGCCCATGCCGGCCAGCTTCGCCTTGACCTCGTCGATCGACTTCGCACCAAAGTTGCGGATGTCGAGCAGGTCGGCCTCGGAGCGGGCGACGAGCTCACCCACGGTGTGGATGCCCTCGCGCTTGAGGCAGTTGTAGGAGCGGACCGTGAGCTCCAGCTCCTCGATCGGCAGCGCCAGGTCGGCGGCCAGGGCGGCGTCCGTCGGGGACGGGCCCATGTCGATGCCCTCGGCGTCGATGTTCAGCTCGCGGGCGAGGCCGAACAGCTCCACCAGGGTCTTGCCGGCCGAGGCCATGGCGTCGCGCGGACGCATGGCGGGCTTGGTCTCGACGTCGACGATCAGCTTGTCGAAGTCGGTCCGCTGCTCGACACGGGTGGCCTCGACCTTGTAGGTGACCTTCAGCACGGGGCTGTAGATCGAGTCGACCGGGATGCGGCCGATCTCCTGGCCGGAGGCCTTGTTCTGCACGGCGGAGACGTAGCCGCGACCGCGCTCGACGGTCAGCTCCATCTCCAGCTTGCCCTTGCCGTTCAGCGTGGCGAGGACCAGCTCCGGGTTGTGCACCTCGACACCCGCCGGCGGGGCGATGTCGGCGGCGGTGACGACACCCGGGCCCTGCTTGCGCAGGTACATCACGACCGGCTCGTCGTGCTCCGAGGAGACGACCAGCTGCTTGATGTTGAGGATGAGGTCGGTCACGTCCTCCTTGACGCCCGGCACGGTGGTGAACTCGTGCAGGACGCCGTCGATGCGGATGCTGGTGACAGCGGCACCCGGGATCGACGACAGGAGCGTGCGGCGCAGGGAGTTGCCGAGGGTGTAGCCGAAGCCCGGCTCCAGCGGCTCGATCACGAACCGCGAGCGGAACTCGTCGACGACCTCTTCGGTCAGCGAGGGGCGCTGAGCGATAAGCATGGGGGGAATCCTCCAGTTGTCTTCGGCACCCACTATTTGATGCCGACAGGACCAAGCGTACGGGCTCCCGTAGGCAGCGACCAATCACTGCGTGGGAGCCCGTACGAGGTTTAAAACATCACCCGCGTGCCCGAAGGCGCTGCGTCAGACGCGGCGGCGCTTCGGCGGACGGCAGCCGTTGTGCGGGGTGGGGGTGACGTCCTGGATCGAGCCGACCTCCAGGCCGGTGGCCTGGAGCGAACGGATCGCGGTCTCGCGGCCGGAGCCCGGACCCTTGACGAAGACGTCGACCTTGCGCATGCCGTGCTCCTGCGCGCGACGGGCAGCGGCCTCGGCGGCCATCTGCGCGGCGAACGGGGTCGACTTGCGCGAGCCCTTGAAGCCGACGTGGCCGGCGGAGGCCCAGGAGATCACGTTGCCCGCGGGGTCGGTGATCGAAACGATGGTGTTGTTGAACGTGCTCTTGATGTGCGCGTGGCCGTGAGCGACGTTCTTCTTTTCCTTGCGGCGGATCTTCTTCGCGCCGGCAGCCTGACGACCCTTGGGGGGCATAAGTCTGTTCTCCTACTGAGGTGGTCGGTCCGCTGACCCGCGGGCCGGAGGGATGTCCGGTTACGGGACGGACTACTTCTTGCCCGGCTTCTTCTTACCGGCGATCGCGCGACGCGGGCCCTTGCGGGTACGCGCGTTGGTGTGGGTGCGCTGGCCGCGGACCGGCAGGCCGCGGCGGTGACGCAGACCCTCGTAGCAGCCGATCTCGACCTTGCGGCGGATGTCGGCGGCCACCTCACGGCGGAGGTCACCCTCGACCGTGTAGTTGGCGTCGATGTACTGGCCCAGCTTGACGAGGTCGTCCTCGGAGATGTCGCGAACGCGGACATCCGGGTTGACACCGGTCTCGGCCAGGGTCTGCTGGGCGCGGGTACGGCCGATGCCGTACACGTACGTAAGGGCGATCTCGATCCGCTTCTCACGGGGGAGATCAACGCCGGCGAGGCGTGCCATTCAAGGCTCCTGTGGTTCTTCAGAGGTCTTGCGTGCTACCTACTCCGACACCTCACGGTGAGGGAGCCCCGGCCTCTGACCGGGGGTGGCAGTCCGTCCGGGAACGGACGGATCGGGTAGCCCGCTTATGACGTTTTCGCGTCGCGCGAAGTACTACGAGAAATGCTGAAGAGTGATCAGCCCTGGCGCTGCTTGTGGCGCAGGTTGTCGCAGATCACCATGACCCGGCCGTGGCGGCGGATCACCTTGCACTTGTCGCAGATCTTCTTGACGCTCGGCTTGACCTTCATGTTTCAGGTTCTCCGGGTCTAGATCTGACGTTCTTACTTGTAGCGGTAGACGATCCGCCCGCGCGTGAGGTCGTAGGGGCTGAGCTCCACGACGACCCGGTCGTCCGGCAGGATGCGGATGTAGTGCATGCGCATCTTGCCACTGATGTGCGCGAGGACCTTGTGACCGTTCTGCAGCTCGACCTTGAACATCGCGTTCGGCAGAGACTCGATCACGGTGCCCTCGATCTCAATGGCGCCTTGCTTCTTAGCCATGAACTGCGAGATCCACCTTCCGGGACCGGCTACCGTATGCGGAACGCTCGTGCGAACCTGGGTTCACCCCTTCCCCGGGGGGAAGAGGGCGCGCTGAAGCACGCTACGAGTGAGCCGACGGTCCATCCTACGCCAGCGCGTCCGGTGCACCAAAACGGGGGTCCCGGAAAGCGGTCGCCGTCACATCTGCTACGTCAGGCCTTGCTGAGGACCGTCAGCGGCTCGACGTGGGCGGTGCAGGCCGAGCAGCGGCGGGCGGCCTCGGGGATGTCGGTCAGGCACTCGGGGCACGGGCGCTTCGGCGTCTTCGGCTTCTTCGGCATGTAGCGCGCGGTCGCCTTGGTGATCGGCAGCACCACGCAGAAGTACAGCACCGCGGCGGTCATGAAGAACGCGATCAGCACGTTGAGGAACTGCCCGTACGGGAAGGTCACCCCCGCGATGTGCGCCTTGTACGAGCTGAAGTCGCCGGCGGCGCCGACCACCACACCCACCAGCGGGGTGAGGAAGGCGGACACGAAGCCGGTCACCACCGCGGTGAACGCGGCACCGATGACCACACCGACCGCCATGTCGACGACGTTGCCGCGCATCATGAAGTCGCGGAATCCCTTGAGCACGTGCTCTCTCCTGCATCGCTCGTAACCGGACCGGCCGGAGCCGACCACTGCCAGCGCATAAAAATAGGACAAAAGCCCTGGAGGTCCAAACCTCCAGGGCCCTGATCCCTTGTCAGCAGCGGCAGTTGAGCGCCGTCAGGACTACCCGAGGGGGTCCGGAGCTGCGGTGATGCCCAGCTTCGCCAGCTCCGCCTTGCCGCCGTCGAAGGCGGTCAGCACCAGCGGGCCCTGCTCGGTGACGGCCACCGAGTGCTCCCAGTGCGAGGCCCAGGTGCCGTCGTTGGTGACGACCGTCCAGTCGTCCTCCAGCACGGTGGTGTGCGGGGTGCCGAGCGAGACCATCGGCTCGATCGCCAGCACGGTGCCGGGGACGAGCTTCGGGCCCTTGCCGCGGCCGCGCTCGACGTAGTTCAGCACGTGCGGCTCCATGTGCATCGCGGTGCCGATGCCGTGGCCGCCGTAGCCCTCGGTGATGCCCCACTTGCCCTTGGGCGGGAGCGGCTGGCGGCGGATGAAGCCCTCGATCGCCTTGGAGACGTCCACCAGGCGGTTGTTCTTCTTCATCTGGGCGATGCCGGCCCACATCGAGCCCTCGGTCACCCGGCTCAGCATCTCGACCTCCGGGCGGACCTCGCCGACCGCCACGGTGATGGCCGAGTCGCCGTGCCAGCCGTCCAGGATGGCGCCGCAGTCGATCGAGATGATGTCGCCCTCCTGGAGGGCCCGGTCGCCGGGGATGCCGTGCACGACCTCGTTGTTCACCGAGGCGCAGATCACGCCCGGGAACCAGAGCCCGCCGTGGTTGGCCCGGAAGTTCGAGGTGGCGCCGTGGTCGGTGATGACCTTGTCCGCGACGTCGTTGAGCTCCTGGGTGGTCACCCCGGGGGCGACCGCCTCGCGGCAGGCCTTCAGGGCCTCGGCGACGACCAGCCCGGCCGCTCGCATCTTCGCGATCTGCTCGGGGGTCTTGATCTCCACCATCTGGTCACGCCTTCCAAGTCCGGATTACCACTGCTACCACCGTACGACGCCGAAACGGCCGGGCCACCCGCGTGGGGCGGGCGACCCGGCCGTACCGTCGTACGTTCGCCGAGAGACTCAGCTGTCCTGCTTCAGCGCCTCGATCGAGCGGGCGGTGACCTCGTCCACCTTGCCGAGGGCCGAGATGGTCGCCACCAGGCCCTGCTGGACGTAGTAGTCGATGATCGGCTCGGTCTCCGTGTGGTAGACCTCCAGGCGCGTGCGCACCTTGTCCTCGGTGTCGTCCGAGCGCTGGTACAGCTCGCCGCCGCACTCGTCGCAGACGCCGTCGACCTTCGGCGGGTTGTAGTCCACGTGGAAGACGTGGCCACCGTCGTTGCGGCACAGGCGGCGGCCGGCGATCCGGCGGACGACCTCGTCCTCGGGGACCTCCAGGTCCAGCACGCCGTCCAGCTTGATGCCCTGCTCGGCGAGGAACTCGTCCAGCGCCTTGGCCTGCCCCAGGTTGCGGGGGAAGCCGTCGAGCAGGAAGCCGTTGACGGCGTCCGCCTGGAGCATGCGGTCCTTGGCCATCCCGATGGTGACCTCGTCCGGCACCAGGCGCCCCGCGTCCATGTAGGACTTGGCCTCGAGGCCCAGCGGGGTGCCCTGGCTGATGTTCGCACGGAACAGGTCGCCGGTGGAGATGTGGGGGATGGACAGGGTCTTGGCGAGCAGGTGCGCCTGAGTACCCTTCCCGGCCCCGGGAGGACCAACGAGGACGATACGCATCAGCGGAGGAACCCTTCGTAATTGCGCTGCTGGAGCTGGCTCTCGATCTGCTTCACAGTTTCGAGTCCGACGCCGACGACGATGAGCACGCTGGTGCCGCCGAACGGGAAGTTGGTCTGCTGTCCGAAGGCGACCAGGGCGATCATCGGGATCAACGCGATCAGGCCCAGGTAGAGCGAACCCGGCCACGTGATTCGGGTCAGCACGTAGTTCAGGTACTCGGCCGTCGGTCGGCCGGCCCGGATGCCCGGGATGAACCCACCATACTTCTTCATGTTGTCGGCAACTTCTTCGGGGTTGAAGGAGATGGCGACGTAGAAGAAGGCGAAGAAGACGATCAGCAGGAAGTACGTGGCCATGTAGATCGGGTGGTCACCCTTGACGAAGTTCGTCCGGATCCACGTGGCCCAGCCGGCCTGGCTGTTGGTCAGCTGGACCACCAGGGCGGGGATGTACAGCAGCGACGAGGCGAAGATGACCGGGATGACACCGGCCTGGTTCACCTTGAGCGGGATGTAGGTCGAGGTCCCGCCGAACGCGCGGCGGCCGATCATCCGCTTCGCGTACTGGACCGGGATCCGGCGCTGGGCCTGCTCGACGAAGATGACCAGCATCACGACGATGACGCCGACCGCGACCACGGAGAGGAACTCGACCCAGCCGCCGCCGATGGTGCCGGAGGTCTTGATCGCCCACATCGAGGACGGGAACTGCGCCGCGATCGAGGTGAAGATCAGCAGCGACATGCCGTTGCCGATGCCGCGGTCGGTGATCAGCTCACCGAGCCACATGATGACCGTGGTGCCGGCCGTCATCGTGAGCACCATGACGGCGATCCGGAACACGCTGGTGTCCGGGACGATCTGGTTGGCCAGCGGGCAGCCGGAGAACAGCGCGCCGCTGGAGGCCGTCGCCACGATGCCGGTGCCCTGGAGCACGGCGAGCGCGATGGTCAGGTAACGGGTGTACTGGGTGATCTTGGCCTGGCCGGCCTGGCCCTCCTTCTTCAGCATCTCCAGTCGCGGGATCACGACGGTGAGGAGCTGGAGGATGATGCTCGCCGTGATGTACGGCATGATGCCGAGGGCGAAGATCGTCAGTTGGAGGAGCGCGCCGCCGCTGAACAGGTTGACGAGCCCGAAGAGACCGCTGTTCTTGGTCTCCTTCACGCACTCGTTCACGGCCGTGAAGCTCACGCCCGGCATCGGAATGTGCGAGCCCAGGCGGAACAGCACCATGATGCCCAGCGTGAACAGCAGCTTCTTGCGCAGGTCGGGCGTCTGGAACGCCCGCGCGAACGCACTGAGCACGGTGCCTCCTGCGCCTCCCGCGCGTCGTCGGCGGGAGGGTCGGTCCTGAATGGGGAGTTTGCGGTTCGGGCCCCCGTACAGACGGCACAGGCGAGCCTACGCGCAGCCTACAAGGGAACTCCACGGACTCTAACAGTGCGCAGCCACTCGGAAGAAGCGCGTACCGCCCCTCCCCCACTCACGGGGTACGGGATGCCCGGGTTTGCCACACAAAAGAACGAGCGCCTTCCGGCCCGATGTCCCCGGGAACGGCACGAGCCCCGCACCTCCCGGAGGAGGTGCGGGGCTCGAAGGCGGATCTCAGCGGGCTCAGACGAGCTCGGTGACCGTACCGCCGGCGGCCTTGATCTTCTCGGCGGCGGAGCCGGAGACGGCGTCGACCGTCACCTGCAGCGCAACCGAGACCTCGCCGGTGCCGAGCACCTTGACGAGGGAGTTCTTGCGAACCGCGCCCTTGGCGACCAGGTCCTCGACAGTGACCTCGCCACCCTGCGGGTAGAGCTCGGCCAGCTTGTCGAGGTTGACAACCTGGAACGTGATCTTGAACGGGTTCTTGAAGCCCTTCAGCTTCGGCAGGCGCATGTGGAGCGGCATCTGGCCACCCTCGAAGCGCTGCGGAACCTGGTAGCGGGCCTTCGTGCCCTTGGTACCACGACCGGCAGTCTTACCCTTGGAGCCCTCACCACGACCCACGCGGATCTTGTCGGTCTTGGCACCCGGGGCGGGACGCAGGTTGTGGATCTTGATCGGGTTGTCGCCCATGATCAGTCCACCTCCTCAACCGTCACCAGGTGACGGACCGTGTGGGCCATCCCGCGGATCTCGGGACGGTCCTCCTTCACCACGACGTCGTGCATGCGCTTGAGACCAAGCGTACGCAGGGTGTCACGGTGGTTCTGCTTGCTGCCGATGTACGACTTGGTCTGCGTGATCTTCAGGCGAGCCATCAGGCGCTCACCCCAGCAGCACGCGCCCGCAGCAGAGCGGCGGGGGCCACGTCCTCCAGCGGCAGGCCACGACGAGCGGCGATCTCCTCGGGGCGCACGAGGCCCTTCAGAGCAGCCACGGTGGCGTGCACGATGTTGATCGCGTTGTCCGAGCCGAGCGACTTCGACAGGATGTCGTGGATGCCGGCGCACTCCAGGACGGCGCGCACCGGACCACCGGCGATAACACCGGTACCGGGGGCGGCGGGCTTCAGGAGCACGACGCCGGCGGCCTTCTCACCCTGGATCGGGTGCGGGATGGTGCCCTGGATACGGGGGACCTTGAAGAAGTTCTTCTTGGCCTCCTCAACACCCTTGGCGATGGCGGCCGGAACCTCCTTCGCCTTCCCGTAACCGACACCCACGGTGCCGTCACCGTCGCCCACCACGACCAGCGCGGTGAAGCTGAAACGACGACCACCCTTGACAACCTTGGCGACACGGTTGATCGCGACAACGCGCTCGACGTAAGCGGTCTTCTCGACGGCGGGGGCGTTGCCCCGGTCGTCACGCTTACGGTCGCGCCGCTCGCCACCGCCGGTGCCGCCGCCGGCGCCGCTACCGCGGCGCTGGGGTCCAGCCATTGGAATTACCTCTCTCGATTACGTCCGTCGACTGAGCCGACGAGCGGCTTAGAAGTCGAGCCCGGCCTCACGAGCCGCGTCCGCCAGGGCGGCGATGCGGCCGGCGTACCGGTTGCCCGCGCGGTCGAAGACGACCGACTCGATGCCGGCGGCCTTGGCGCGCTCGGCGACCAGGCTCCCGACCTTCTTGGCCAGCTCGGTCTTGTCGCCCTCGGCGCCCTTGATGGACACGTCGAGGGTGGACGCCGACGCCAGGGTGTGACCCTTGGCGTCGTCGATGACCTGGGCGACCATGTGACGGTTCGAACGCGTCACGACGAGGCGCGGACGCACCTCGGTGCCGACGACGCGCTTGCGAACGCGGATCGCGCGGCGCTTGCGAGCGGCGCTCTTGTAGGCGTTGCCCTTGCCGATCTTGACAGAGACACTCATCGCTTACTTACCACTCTTTCCGACCTTGCGGCGGATGACCTCGCCCGCGTACTTGACACCCTTGGCCTTGTACGGGTCCGGCTTGCGCAGCTTGCGGATCTTCGCGGCGACCTCGCCGACCTTCTGCTTGTCGATGCCGTCCACGTGGAACTTGGTGGCCGACTCGACGACGAAGGAGATGCCCTCGGGGGCCTCGACGAGGATCGGGTGGCTGTAGCCCAGCTGGAACTCCATGTTGGAGCCCTTCGCCAGAACTCGGTAGCCGACACCGCTGATCTCCAGCGACTTGCGGTAGCCCGCGGTCACGCCGGTGATCATGTTCGCCACCAGCGTGCGGGAAAGGCCGTGCAGGGCCTTCGACAGACGCTCGTCGTTGGGGCGGGTGACGAGCAGCGTGCCGTCCTCGCCCTTACCGATCTCGATCGGCGCGGCGACAACGTGGGTGAGGGTGCCCTTCGGGCCCTTCACCGAGACCGCCTGGCCATCGATGGTGACGTCCACGCCAGCGGGGACCTGGATGGGCAGCCGTCCAATGCGCGACATTGCTGTACCTCCGTTTCCCGAATTACCAGACGTAGGCGAGAACTTCTCCGCCTACGCCCTTCTTGGCGGCCTGCTTGTCGGTGAGGAGACCCGAAGACGTGGAGATGATCGCCACGCCCAGGCCGCCGAGCACCTTCGGCAGGTTGGTGGACTTTGCGTAAACGCGCAGACCCGGCTTGCTGATGCGCTTGATGCCGGCGATGGAGCGCTCACGGTTGGGGCCGAACTTGAGCTCGATGGTCAGCTTCTTGCCGACCTCGCCCTCGACGGGCTCCTCAACCTTGTAGGAGGAGATGTACCCCTCCTGCTGCAGGATCTCGGCGACGTGCGCCTTGATCTTGCTGGCCGGCATCGCCACGGAGTCGTGGTACGCCGAGTTCGCGTTACGCAGACGCGTGAGCATGTCTGCGATGGGGTCGGTCATGGTCATGATGGCCTCAGGCCTCTCTCGCCGCGGTTTCTCCGCGCCAGGTCCCCCTGCCGCACTCTTGCGAGTTCGTCAGGGGCACAAGCGCAGGGGACCTGCGACGTCGTAAGACTGGGTGCGAGCCCTCCAGAAGGGCCACGGGCGTCCATGGGGAAGCCGTGGCAGGGGGCCCGACCCCACTACCTTACGGGAATCCGTACGGTAGGCCCAAAACGGGCCGGTGTGGGATCGGGCACCTCTGCTTCGCTGTGTGCCTAAAGTGCCTGGTCCCTCTGTTGGGAGAGGACTACCAGGAGCTCTTGGTCACGCCCGGCAGCTCGCCGCGGTGCGCCATCTCACGAAGGCAGACACGGCACAGGCCGAACTTGCGGTACACCGAGTGCGGACGGCCGCAGCGCTGGCACCGGGTGTAGGCCCGGACGCCGAACTTCGGCTTGCGCTCGGACTTCGCGATGAGGGACTTCTTCGCCATGTGTTACGCCTCCTTGAACGGGAAGCCCAGAGCGCGCAGGAGCGCCCGGCCCTCGTCGTCGGTCTGGGCGGTGGTCACGACGGTGATGTCCATACCGCGCTGACGGTCGACCTTGTCCTGGTCGATCTCGTGGAACATGACCTGCTCGGTCAGACCGAAGGTGTAGTTGCCACGGCCGTCGAAC
Organism: Kitasatospora sp. SC0581; assembly: GCF_048159585.1. NCBI lineage: Bacteria > Bacillati > Actinomycetota > Actinomycetes > Kitasatosporales > Streptomycetaceae > Kitasatospora > Kitasatospora sp. SC0581. Next base: position 182,394 of record NZ_JBLRWA010000003.1, read on the forward strand.
TGCTTCGGGGAGAGGCCACGGAAGTCACGGATACGCGGCAGGGCCAGCGACACCAGACGGTCCAGGAACTCCCACATGCGGTCACCACGGAGGGTGACGTGGGTGCCGATCGGCTGGCCCTCGCGCAGCTTGAACTGCGCGATGGACTTGCGAGCCTTGGTCACGGCCGGCTTCTGACCGGTGATCGCGGTCAGGTCGCGGATCGCGCCCTCGATCAGCTTGCTGTCACGGGCGGCCTCGCCGACACCCATGTTGACGACGACCTTGACCAGGCCGGGCGTCAGCATGACGTTCTCGTACGAGAACTGCTCCTGCAGCTGACCCTTGATCTCGGAGTTGTAACGCTCCTTGAGACGGGGGGTCACCTTCTCAACAGTCGTCTCAGACATCAGATGTCCTCACCGGTTCGCTTGGCAACGCGGATCTTGTTGCCCTCGTCATCGAAGCGGTAGCCAACGCGGGTGACGACCTTCTTGCCGTCCTTCTCCACGACCAGCTGGACGTTGGAGACGTGCACCGGCGCCTCGACGGTGACGATGCCACCCTGAGTGCCCGGGCCCGGCTTGGTGTGCTTCTTGACCCGGTTCACACCCTCGACCAGGACCTTGTTCTCGGCGGGCATGGCCTGGATGACCTTGCCCTGCTTGCCGCGGTCCTTGCCGGTGATGACCTGAACCAGGTCACCCTTCTTGATCTTCATGCTGTTCGCCATGAGTTAGAGCACCTCCGGCGCAAGCGAGATGATCTTCATGAACTTCTTGTCACGCAGCTCGCGGCCCACCGGGCCGAAGATGCGGGTACCACGGGGGTCACCATCGGTGTTCTTCAGAACGACCGCGGCGTTCTCGTCGAAGCGGATGTACGAGCCATCCGGACGACGGCGCGACTTCACGGTACGGACGACGACGCACTTGACGACGTCACCCTTCTTCACCGAACCGCCGGGGATCGCGTCCTTGACGGTCGCGACGATGACGTCCCCGATACCGGCGTAGCGGCGACCGGAACCACCGAGAACGCGGATGCAAAGGATTTCCTTCGCGCCCGTGTTGTCGGCGACACGCAGTCGCGACTCCTGCTGGATCACAGCTTTCTCCTGATCGTCAACGAGAGCTGACGGGCCGGCCGCTGCTCACACCAGCGCCCGCGAGGGACCTGGTGCACATACGGCCGTACCGCATCAACTTCGTTACTTGGCCTTCTCGAGGATCTCGACGACGCGCCAGCGCTTCGTCGCGGACAGCGGGCGGGTCTCCGCGAGGAGGACCCGGTCGCCGATGCCGCAGGCGTTCGCCTCGTCGTGCGCCTTCAGCTTGTTCGTACGGCGGATGACCTTGCCGTACAGAGCGTGCTTGACGCGGTCCTCGACGGCGACGACGACGGTCTTGTCCATCTTGTCGCTGACGACGAGACCCTCACGGGTCTTGCGGAAACCGCGCGTCTCGTTGGTGTTCTCAGTCATCAGGCGCTCTCCACCGTCTCGATGCCCAGCTCGCGCTCGCGCATCAGGGTGTAGATCCGCGCGATGTCCTTACGGACGAGCTTGAGCCGTCCGTGGTTGTCGAGCTGCCCGGTCGCCGCCTGGAAGCGGAGGTTGAACAGCTCCTCCTTGGCCTCACGGAGCTTGGCAACGAGACCCTCGTTGTCCAGCTCGCGGAGGTCAGCAGCCTTGGTGCCGGCCGACATCAGCTCTCACCTGCCTCGCGCCGGATGATCCGGCACTTCATCGGGAGCTTGTGAGCTGCGCGGGTCAGCGCCTCACGAGCCACCTTCTCGTTGGGGTACGACAGCTCGAACATGACCCGACCCGGGTGCACGTTCGCGATCCACCACTCGGGCGAACCCTTACCGGAACCCATGCGGGTCTCGGCCGGCTTCTTGGTGAGCGGACGGTCCGGGTAGATGTTGATCCAGACCTTGCCGCCACGCTTGATGTGACGGGTGACGGCGATACGAGCGGACTCGATCTGCCGGTTCGTCACGTAGGCCGGGGTGACGGCCTGGATGCCGTACTCGCCGAAGGCGAGCTCGGTGCCACCCTTGGCAGCGCCACGACGCTTCGGGTGGTGCTGCTTGCGGTGCTTGACCCGACGGGGGATCAGCATGGGAGTCAGGCCTCCGTTCCGGTGTTCTCGGCAGCCGGCGCCTCAGCGGCCGGGGCCGCGGGGGCCTCGGCAGCGGCGGGACGACGGCCACGGCCACCGCGCTCGCCACCACGGCGGTCGCCACCGCGGGCGGGACGACCACCCTCGGGACGGGCCGGGCGGTTGCCCGAGCGGGCAGCGGCGTTCTCAGCGCGGACCTCGGCGATGTTCTTGACGTCGCCCTTGTAGATCCAGACCTTCACGCCGATGCGGCCGAAGGTGGTCTTGGCCTCGAAGAAGCCGTAGTCGACGTTCGCACGCAGGGTGTGCAGCGGCACACGACCCTCGCGGTAGAACTCCGACCGGCTCATCTCGGCGCCGCCGAGACGACCGGAGCACTGGACCTTGATGCCCTTGGCGCCGGACTTCATGGTGCCCTGCATCGACTTGCGCATGGCACGGCGGAAGGAGACGCGGGAGGACAGCTGCTCCGCGACGCCCTGAGCCACGAGCTGGGCGTCCAGCTCGGGGTTCTTGACCTCGAGGATGTTCAGCTGGACCTGCTTGCCGGTCAGCTTCTCGAGGTCGCCGCGGATGCGGTCGGCCTCGGTGCCACGGCGACCGATGACGATGCCGGGGCGGGCGGTGTGGATGTCGACGCGGACGCGGTCGCGGGTGCGCTCGATCTCAACCTTCGAGATGCCGGCGCGCTCCATGCCCTTCGTCATCATGCGACGAATGGCAACGTCTTCCTTGACGTAGTCCTTGTACAGCTTGTCGGCGTACCAGCGGGACTTGAAGTCCGTGCTGATGCCGAGGCGGAACCCGTGCGGGTTAACCTTCTGGCCCATTACCGGGTCCCTTCCTTGCTGCTGACGACCACGGTGATGTGGCTGGTCCGCTTGCGGATCCGGTAGGCGCGGCCCTGGGCACGCGGGCGGAACCGCTTCAGGGTCGGACCCTCGTCAACGTACGCCTCGCTGATGACGAGGTCGTCCACGTTGGAGTGGTTGTAGTTGTGCGCGGCGTTGGCAATGGCGCTGTCGAGCACCTTGCCGACCGGCACGGTGGCGGCCTGCGGAGCGAAACGCAGGACGGCCTGGGCCTCCGTGGCCGGCAGGCCACGGATGAGGTCCACCACGCGGCGGGCCTTCATGGGCGTGACGCGGATGTACCGCGCCTGGGCCCTGGCTTCCATGGTTGTCCCCTTAATGGAGTAAGTCATTGAGTCGTTCTGGCGGTGAAGCTCAGGCGACTAGCGACGCTTCGACTTGCGGTCGTCCTTGACGTGGCCGCGGAAGGTGCGGGTCGGAGCGAACTCGCCCAGCTTGTGGCCGACCATCGACTCGGTGACGAACACCGGGACGTGCTTGCGACCATCGTGAACCGCGATCGTGTGGCCGAGCATGGCCGGGAAGATCACGGAGCGGCGGGACCAGGTCTTGATGACGTTCTGGGTACCCGCCTCGTTCTGCGCGTCCACCTTCTTGAGAAGGTGGCCGTCGATGAAGGGGCCCTTCTTGAGACTGCGCGGCATCTGACCTGCTCCTAGCGCTTCTTGTTGGTCTTGCGGCGGCGCACGATGAGAGCGTCCGACGCCTTCTTCGGGCGACGGGTACGACCCTCCTTCTGGCCCCACGGCGAGACCGGGTGGCGACCACCAGAGGTCTTACCCTCACCACCACCGTGCGGGTGGTCGATCGGGTTCATGGCGACACCACGCACGGTCGGGCGAACGCCCTTCCAGCGCATGCGGCCGGCCTTGCCCCAGTTGATGTTCGACTGCTCGGCGTTGCCGACCTCGCCGACGGTGGCGCGGCAGCGCGCGTCGACCAGGCGGATCTCGCCGGAGGGCATGCGCAGGTGCGCCATCTTGCCCTCACGCGCCAGCAGCTGGATGCCGGAGCCGGCCGAGCGGGCCAGCTTGGCACCGCCGCCGGGACGCAGCTCCACCGCGTGGATGGTGGTACCGACCGGGATGTTGCGCAGCGGCAGGTTGTTGCCCGGCTTGATGTCGGCGCCAGCGCCGTTCTCGATCCGGTCGCCCTGCGTGATGCCGCGCGGCGCGATGATGTAGCGCTTCTCGCCGTCCGCGTAGTGCAGGAGCGCGATGCGCGCGGTGCGGTTCGGGTCGTACTCGATGTGCGCGACCTTCGCCGGCACGCCGTCCTTGTCGTGACGACGGAAGTCGATCACGCGGTAGGCGCGCTTGTGACCGCCACCCTGGTGGCGAACGGTGATCCGACCGGCGTTGTTACGGCCGCCCTTGCTGTGCAGGGGGCGAACCAGCGACTTCTCCGGGGTGGACCGCGTGATCTCTACGAAGTCGGCCACGCTGGAGCCACGACGGCCCGGCGTAGTCGGCTTGTACTTGCGGATGCCCATTTGGCTCTCTCGTCCTCGTCCTTATCGACGATCACGATCTCCGTTAGGAGACCGGACCACCGAAGATGTCGATGCGGTTGCCCTCGGCCAGCGTCACGATGGCGCGCTTGGTGTCCTTGCGCTTGCCAAAGCCCGTCTTGGAGCGCTTGCGCTTGCCCTGACGGTTGATCGTGTTGACAGCCTCGACCTTGACCGAGAAGACCGCCTCGACGGCCTGCTTGATCTGGGTCTTGTTGGCGCCCGGCGACACGATGAACGTGTACTTGTTCTCGTCGAGAAGGCTGTAGCTCTTCTCGGAGATGACCGGCTTCACCAGGACGTCACGGGGGTCCGTGAACGTCTTGCTCGTAACGTCGCTCATCAGGCGGCGCTCCCTTCGAGCTCGCCCTCAGCGGCAACGGCCTTGGCGGACGCGGCCGGACCGGCCACGAAACGCTCGAAGGCGGCCTGGGTGAAGACCACATCGTCGGAGACGAGCACGTCGTAGGTGTTCAGCTGACCGGCGTCCAGGATGTGCACGTGCGGCAGGTTGCGAGCGGACTTCAGGCCCAGCTCGTCCTCGCGCTCGACGACCAGGAGGACGTTCTTGCGCTCGGTGATCTTGCCGAACAGGCTCTTGGCGGCCTTGGTCGACGGCACCTCGGCCGCGACCACGTCGGTGACGACGTGGATGCGGTTGTGGCGGGCCCGGTCGGTGAGCGCACCGCGCAGAGCGGCGGCGATCATCTTCTTCGGGGTCCGCTGCGAGTAGTCGCGCGGCACGGGACCGTGCACGACGCCACCGCCGGCGAACTGCGGCGCACGGGTCGAGCCCTGACGGGCGCGGCCGGTGCCCTTCTGGCGGTACGGCTTCTTGCCGCCACCGCGGACCTCGCCACGAGTCTTGGTCTTGTGGGTGCCCTGACGGGCCGCAGCGAGCTGCGCCACGACGACCTGGTGCATCAGCGGAACGCTGACCTTCGCGTCGAAGATCTCGGCCGGAAGCTCGAGGCTGCCGGTCTTGTCGCCCGAGGGCGACAGGATGTCAATGGTGCTCATATCCTCACAGCCCCTTCGCCGCGGTGCGGACGAGGACGAGGCCGCCGTTCGGGCCCGGGATTGCGCCCTTGATCAGGAGCAGCCCCTTCTCCGCGTCAACGGCATGGATGGTCAGGTTCTGGGTGGTCACACGCTCGTGGCCCATCCGGCCGGCCATCCGTACGCCCTTGAACACGCGACCCGGGGTGGCGCAGCCACCGATCGAGCCGGGCGAGCGGTGCTTGCGCTGCACACCGTGACCGGCGCCGAGGCCCCGGAAGTTGTGGCGCTTCATGACACCGGCGAAGCCCTTGCCCTTGGAGGTGCCGGTCACGTCGACCTTGACACCCGCCTCGAACAGCTCGGCGGTGATCTCCTGGCCCAGGGTGTACTCGGAGGCGTCCGAGGTACGGAGCTCGACCAGGTGGCGGCGCGGGGTGACACCGGCCTTGGCGAAGTGGCCCGCGAGGGGCTTGTTCACCTTGCGGGGGTCGATCTCGCCGAAGCCGATCTGGACGGCGTCGTAGCCGGCCGGGCTGTCGGCGGTGTGGACCTGGGTCACGACATTGGGCCCAGCCTTGACGACGGTCACCGGGACGACCCGGTTGTTCTCGTCCCAGACCTGGGTCATGCCGAGCTTCTCGCCCAGGATGCCCTTAATCTGCTTAGCCATCTTCGGTGCGCCTCTCAGAGCTTGATCTCGATGTCGACGCCAGCCGGCAGGTCGAGACGCATGAGCGAGTCAACCGTCTTCGGCGTGGGGTCGAGGATGTCGATCAGACGCTTGTGAGTACGCATCTCGAAGTGCTCGCGCGAGTCCTTGTACTTGTGCGGCGAGCGGATGACGCAGTACACGTTCTTCTCAGTGGGCAGCGGCACCGGGCCCGCGACCTGCGCACCAGTACGAATCACCGTCTCGACGATCTTCTTCGCCGAGGAGTCGATGACCTCGTGGTCGTAGGCCTTGAGCCGGATGCGGATCTTCTGTCCCGCCATGGCTACTCAGTAGTCCTTTGTCCTTAGTCACTTCGCGACTCCCCCTCCGACCCCCGCGCTCGGGCGTGTCGCACTCGCGCTTGCAAAAAACCGGCGAAGTAATTCGTCGGTTTAAAACTTTCGGGGTGAGGGGTGCCGGGTCGAGGCCCCGCACACGCTTCCCGGAAGATTCCCGTACTTTCGCCCCGCAGCTGCCGTGGCGTAGAACTCACGCTTGACGGCCATCACGGGAACGACGAGTACATGGGACTCGCTTCCGGTCCTCCCGGCGGGAGGCGCGCAGCATCGGCACTCAACCGAGCAACTTGGACATACTGCCACATGGAGCAGCCCGGATGCCAATCGGGGCCGGTGAGGCGCTCCTCACCGGCCCCGATGGGGTGACGTCCCCGCTCAGTCCTTGCGCCAGAGCACCCAGCCCCGGTCCTTGTTGAACTTCGCGACGTGCCAGCCGGGCCGCGCGTCCGGCCAGCTGGTCTGCGGCAGGTCGCCCTTGCTCCAGCCGGCCAGGTACGCGGTGGCCGCCTCCGGCGGGGCGGAGCCGTCCTTCAGGTCGTCCGACCAGACCCGGCCCCAGTAGACCTCGTAGGCCATCGACATCCGGGTGTCCCAGTCGAGGTCCATGTCCAGGACGACGTTGTCGCCCTTGCGCAGGCCCGCCTCCTTGGCCACGCCCACCGCCTGGTACTTGCGGGCCTTGGCGTGCGGCTCGGAGACGTTGTCGGTGACGGCGACCGTCGCGTAGGCGGCGAACAGCGTCACGCACCCCACCACCGCGGCCACCACCCGGCGCCCGCCGGCCACCCGCAGCAGCAGGCAGGCGCCCAGCACCGCCAGCGCGCCGAAGCTCGTCCGGACCATGTGCAGGTCGTCCCAGGTCGAGGCCAGGAACATCGCGTCCGGCACCGTCCACGGACTGACCCAGAGCTTGAGCGCGGCGCCCGCGTACGCGCCGACCGACAGCTGGATGATCCCGATCGCCGCCACGCCGGCCAGCGCCGTCCACAGCAGCGCGCGGACCCCGGCCCGCCACAGCGCGGCCAGGCCGACCACCATGAACATCGGCACCAGCACCGCGCAGTACCGGGCGTACACCCAGTTGTCGGTCCGGTCGTTGTCCGCCAGCCCGGCCGCCGAGGCCAGCGCGGTGCCGAACAGCAGGGCCACCATGGTGAAGGCCACCACCCGCTCGGCCACCGTGTACCGGCGCCGGAAGACGACCACCACGCACAGCACCAGGGCGACCGCCCCGAAGCCGTACGTGGAGGTCATGAAGTACCAGAGCTGCCCGAAGGTGCGGGCGATGATCGTGCCGATGTACTTGCTGTCCCCGAGGTTCTCGAAGACCTTGTTGCCGACGGTGCTCGGCGGCACGTCCTTGAACTGGTTCTCGACGAAGCGCGCCAGCAGCTTCGCGCCCAGGTACGACAGCCCGAGCCCGCCGACGCCGGCCAGCGAGGCGAGCCGCGGCGCCCAGCCGAGCGCCAGCACCACCACCAGGACCAGCGCGGTCAGCGCCACGACCACGCCGCCGCGGTCGTGGGTGGCCATCGAGAAGCCGGCCGCCAGGCCCGTCCCGGCCGCGTACAGCGCGCGGCGGCGCGTCGTGCCGGGCGAGAGCCAGCCGTGCATCGCGAGCAGCCAGGCCAGCAGGACCACCGGCAGCACGGTGTCCGACATCACGAACTGGGAGTAGAAGACCACCGGCGGCACCAGCGCCACGGCGGCGCCCACCAGGTACGCGTGCGGCCGGGACAGGCCCACCCGGCGCGCCGCCGCCACGGCGAGCGGGAACACCAGCGCGTTGAGCAGCGCGTTGATGCCCATGATCAGGTGGTACGCGGCGGCCGGGGTGTCGGCGATCCGCAGCGCCGGCGAGATCAGCAGCGGGTACCCGCCGGGGATCACCACGCCGACCGGCATCTCGGTGGTCGGCCGTCCGGCCAGCACCCGCGCGATCACCAGGTAGGAGTCCTCGTCGGCGTGCACCGACGGGAAGTAGTTGTGGATCGACAGCACCAGGCGGAACGCCACCTGGCCGCCGTACCCGAGCAGCAGGACCACCGGCCAGAACCAGCGGTGGGCGGCCAGCGCCCGCAGCCGGGGCGGCACGGCCAGGGCCCGGGTGGCGGGCGCGCTCCCGCCGCCTTCCTCACCCCGGCCCGGCCCGTCGGACGTGTGGGCAGAGTCGATCAGCGGCTGCACCGAGACACTTCCCTACTTGTATGAGTTGACGATCTCGTCATGGCCGGCTCCGGACGGCGCGCCACGGTTCCCACCACTCGTCGAAGCGCATCGGCAGTGTGCCACGCGGTGATCGGCCGGAGCCAACGCGCTCCTCCCCCGTTGACGACAACGGCCCGTACGGGAACGGTGGTTCGGCCCGTGCGGATCCCCCGACCGAGGTGCTGGCAGAATCGCGGTGTCCGGCCACCGAAACCACACACCGCCCCCGCATCCGAACCGCTGCGGGAGAGCAGAAGGACCGAACAGTGACGACGAGCGTCCAGCCCGCCCCCGCCGAGGGCAGGCATCAGGGCATACCGCCCAGTCAGAGGAGACGGGCCGCCGCTCTTCGCCTCCCCGCCGTCCTCTGGACCGCGGAGATCCTGACCGCGGCCACGGCGGCGCTGCTGATGACCGGGCTGGCCTGGTCCGTCCGGCTGAACCCCATGTCGAGGGTCGGCCAGGTCAGCGGCCTCGCCGCGCTCCAGCTCCGGCTCCTGCTGCTGATCGGCGTCGTCGTCCTGGTCCTGGTGCCGGCGATGCGCCGCTGGGCGGACCTCCCGGTGCGGTTCGCCGCCGCCGCGGTCGCCGGCCTGTCCTCCGGCGTCCTGGCCGCCGGCATCTCGCTCGCGCTGCGCGACACCAACTGGCCGCTGTACGCCCAGCAGGGCGACTCCGGCAGCCTCCAGGCCTGGGTCGGCGCCCTGATGGACGGCAAGTCCCTCGACGGCGCCTACCCGCCGCTGTTCCCGCACATCGTCGCCTTCGTCGCCGAGCACGTCACCCACGGGCAGGTCGGCTACGCGCTCAAGCTCGTCGACCTGCTGTTCGTCGCGATGCTCGGCCCGCTCGCCTACCTGTCCTGGCGCCTGCTGCTGCCCCCGCTCTGGGCGCTCGGGATCGGCGTCACCGCCGCCCTGCCGATGGCGCAGCCGTACAAGCCGTACACCACCTTCGTGCTCGTCGCCTTCCTCCCCGTGCTGGCGAAGCTGATGCAGCTCCTCCAGCGCGCCCCGGAGCTCCCGCGCCGCACCGCGGCCGTGCGCGGCGCCGTGCTCGGCCTCGGGATCGGGCTGCTGTTCCTCCTCTACTCCGGCTGGTTCGTGTGGTCCGCGGCCGGAGTGGTGGTGCTCACCGTGGTGCTGCTGCTGCGCGCCCGCCGGACCGGCGGCACCCGCGGCCTGCTCAACGGCCTGTGCGCGATCGGCGCCGCCGGCGGGGTCTTCCTGCTCGTCTCCGGCGTCTACCTGGTCCGGCTGCTCGGCTCCGCGGGCAGCACCATCGACCGGTACTGCTACTTCGACACCTACACCGAGCCGACCTACTTCGCGATGTGGCGCGACGACCTCCCCGGCACCGACGGCCAGAGCACCTGGCCGGTCCCCGGTGAGATCGGCGGGGTCGGCCTCTTCACGATCCTGCTGCTGGTCGGCCTGGGTGTGGCGCTGGCCCTCGGGATCGGCCGGACCACCGTCCTGACCGCCGCCGCCTGCACCGCGAGCGCCCTGCTGATGCGCTACTGGTACGCCTCCCACATGGAGCGCGACCAGGCCGTCATGCTCTACCCGCGCACCAGCGCCCAGCTGCTCTACTGCCTGCTGGTCCTCGTCGGCCTGGCGTGCTACCTGGTCGTCCGCCGCCGCCAGGGCCCCGCCGCGGCCCCCGCCGCCGAGTCGGCCGAGGACACCGGCCGCCGGCTGCCGCTGCGCCTCAACCCGCGCGGTGTGGCCGTCGGCGCCATCTGCGCGCTGGGCCTGCTCTTCGGCATGGCCGGCTCCGCCACCGCCAGCAAGTACATGCCGGACCCGCACTGGGGCCCCGGCGCGCTGGCCTGGATCGCGCAGAGCACCGCCGACACCAAGGGGCACTGCTCGCGCTACGCGCCCAATGGCCAGTGCAAGCAGCCGCGGGACATCAGCGACCTGCTCGTGCCGCTGCCCGACCCCGGGAAGCTGATGTGCCCGAAGGTCAACCCGTACCCGCCCCGGCAGCCCGACCCGCTGGGCCCCTCCGGCTTCGGCGAGTAGCCCCCGGCGGGCCGCCCGCGAACGCCACTGGGCCGGTAGTCCGAACTCGGACTACCGGCCCAGTGCCGTACCAGTGGGTGCGAGCGGTCAGTGCCGGTCGCCGCCGGTCAGCGCGTGGCGGACCAGCACCTTGGCGCCGGCCCGCTCGCCGCGCTTCAGGGCGCCCGGCAGCATGGTCAGCGCGTGCAGGCGGGAGGCGCTGCGGAACCGGGCCGCACGGGCGGCCTTCGGCCAGCCGCGGGCGTCCATCCGCTCCGCCACCGCGTTGAAGTACCGCTCCGCCTCGGTGAACCGGGTGCCGGAGAAGGCCTGCACCGAGGACTCGCTGACGGCGTGCCGCCGGTACTGGAAGACGACGGTGGTGTTGTCCACCAGCATCTGCTCGCCGCGCTCCAGCAGGTCGACGACCAGGGCCAGGTCCTGGATCACCGAGTACTCGTCGCGGAAGTTGACCGCGCGCAGCGCCTCGCCCCGCCAGCAGATCGACGGGAAGTAGAGCCAGTTGCCGCGCAGCACGCTCGCGGCCAGCTCCTCGCCGCCCATCAGCCGCCGGCCCTTGACGGTCGGCGCGTAGATCTTCTCCTTGACGTTGTCCGCCAGGCCGGAGCGGCTGACCTCGCCGTTGCCGTCGATGACCTCGACGCCCGGCTGCACCATGCCCAGGTCCGGGTTGTCCTTGACGATCGCCCGGACGGTCTCCAGGTAGTGCGGGTGCAGCAGGTCGTCGCAGCCCATGATGACCACGTGGTCGGCCGTGGACAGCTCCACGCACTTCTGGAAGTTCTTGGTGATGCCGAGGTTGTGCTCGTTGCGCAGGTAGCTCACCCGGTCGTCGCCGAGCGAGGCGAACCAGCCCGGGACGTCCGGCTCCTTGCCGTCGTCTATGACGGTCAGCCGGAAGTCCCGGTCGGTCTGCGCGAGGATGCTCCGCACCGCGGCCTGCATCAGTGCCACGTCGCCGTAGTACGGCAGCATGAACTCGAAGGTCGCCACGGGATCAGGCCTTGCTGCGGTCGACCGGCGCCGAGACCGGCAGGTCCAGGTCGAAGCGCTCCTCGTTCAGACGGGCGCCCTCGTTGATCGCCACGGTCCGCGCCAGGTCGGTGAGCTTCTTCTCCAGCGAGCGGAAGCGCAGGAAGGTGTTCAGGGTCAGGAAGCCCATCCCCAGCACCATCCCGTACAGCACCAGGTCGGTGCCGCGGCCGACGCCGAGCTGGTGGGCCAGCCAGGTCACGTCGGTGGGACGCAGCACCGCGTAGATGTTCACGACCACGAAGACCGAGAACGCGATGCGCTTCCAGGCGCGGGTGTTGGCACGGTCCCAACGCCGGATGAACATGAAGGCGAGAGTGACCGAGCCGAGAATGAGAACCAGCTGGATCCAGAAGAATTTCATCGGCGGCTACGCTCCCGCAGCGAGATGTCGAAGATGATGTTGACGCCGTTGATCAGGGACTGACCCTTGGCGCGTGAGTAGTCGGTGTACAGGATGTCCACCGGGAGTTCGGCGACCCGGAGGTCCGAGCCGGCGAGGAAGCTGACGATCTCCGACGCGTGCGCCATGCCGTTCATGGTGATCCGCAGCCGGCCGGCGGCCTCGCGGTTCAGCACGCGCAGACCGTTGTGGGCGTCGGTCAGCTTGAGCTTGCGAGCGGTCGGGCTGACGGTCGCCGCGGTGCGCAGGACGACCCGCTTGATCCACGGCACCTGCCCGTTCTGCTCGATGAAGCGCGAGCCGAGGACGACGTCCGTGTCGCCCTCCCGCAGCAGGGCGACCATCTTCTCGACGTCGGCGGTCTGGTGCTGGCCGTCCGCGTCGAAGGTGGCGAAGTACTTGGCGCCCGGCTGGGCCAGGGCGTAGGCGAGGCCGGTCTGGAGGGCGGCACCCTGGCCGAGGTTGACCGGGTGGCGCACCAGGTGCGCGCCCGTCTCCATGATGTGCTTGGCCGAGTCGTCGCCGCTGCCGTCATCGACGACCACGATGTTCGGGAACGTCTTTCGCGCCCCCTCCACAACGTCGGCGATCACCTGGCCCTCGTTGTAGGCCGGGATCACCAGCCAAACATCGTCGTACTGGGACACGGAGGCTCCATGAATGGGGTCTGGCCCGCGCTGCTGCGCGGCGATCTGAAGATGAGGGGCGGACACGGTCAGTCACCGGCCGTCCGGCTGCTCAACACCGCGGCGTTCGGGTCCCCCGACTGCTGGACGAGGCCGGCGGAGTTCGTCGCCGAACGGGCGAAACTCTGCCTCAGGACCGCCAGCATACCGAGGACGGTGGCCACGGAACCCGCCGTGTACGCAACGACCACGCGGGTGGACACGTCGCCCGGCATGAAGGTGATCGCGGCGAGGACCGCCGTGCCGACCGCCCAGCAGAGCAGCTGAAGGTTGTGCCGCTTGAATACCATCAGCGCCTGGCCGAGCACCATCGCGAACATGTACGCCACGGTTCCGGCGGACATCCAGAAGAAGTCGAGGCAGCCGAGCACCGGCTTGGCGCCGAACAGCACCTGGATCAGCCAGGGGCCGAGGGCGACCGCCGGGATGCCGCCGAGCACGCCGAGTCCGCCGACCACGGCGCCGATCTTCTTGAGCATCCCGGTGAAGGCGGCCCGGTCCCCGACCGCGATCGCGGCGGAGAGGCCGTTCAGCAGCGAGGCCTGGAGCGAGCCGAAGACGAACAGCGGCACCCGGGCCAGCACCAGCGCGTTGAGCAGGGCGGCGATCAGCGCGGAGTCGGAGGGCGCGAGCAGCTTGGTGCTCACCACGGCCGCGTTCACCACGACCTGGGAGAGCAGCGTCGAGCAGATCAGCAGGCCGAGCCCGGAGCAGAGTTCGGACCAGCCGACCTGCTCGCCGGGCTTCACCGCGCGCAGCAGCGGCGGCAGCGTGACGATCGTGGCGATGATCGGCGCGACGGCCAGGATCAGGCTGAACGCGAGCGCCGAGTGCACACCGGCCACGGCGAAGGCGAAGGCCAGGCCGATCCGCAGGCCGCCGTCCAGGCCGAGCTGGGTGCCGTACGCGCCGAAGCGGCCGAGGCCGGCCAGCACGCCGCGGGTGAGGTAGCAGACGGCCATGCCGGTGAAGGCCCCGCCGAGCGCCAGCACCAGCGAGCGGTCGCCGTGGAACATCGACCGGGCGATCGGGCCGGAGGCGGCGCCGAGGGCGACCAGGGTCGCCGCGAGGATCCCGCCGGTGAGCAGGGTCGCCCGGCGCAGCACCGGCGCGGCGCCGTGGCCGAGCGCCGCGCGCGCCGAGACGATCCGGGTGAGCTCCTGCTCGATCGGGAAGAAGACGCCGATGCCGACCGACATCACGATCGTCCACAGCAGCGAGACGTTCGCCATGTCGTCGACCGACAGGCTGTGGCCCGCCACTCCGAGGTGGATGTAGGAGGCGGCACCCAGTACGACGGTGCCGCCGGCCACCGCCAGGGTTCCCGGCGGTAGCGCGGCAGCCACCTTCGTCAGTGCGTTCTTCACTGAGGTCTGTCGCTCTCCGTGGTCCGGGCCGTGGCGGCCAGTTCGGCGAAGACGGGCGTGGCCAGGGCCTCGGCCAGCATGGTCCGCCACTCGGGCAGCGGCGCCAGCCCGGCGGCGGCCCAGCGGTCGTGGGCCAGCACGCTGAAGGCGGGGCGGGCGGCCGGGCGGACGAAGGCCTCCGACGTGGTCGGGCGGATCCGCTCCGGGTCCAGCCCGCTCAGCGCGTAGGTCTCGCGGGCCAGTCCGCACCAGGTGGTCCGGCCGCTCGCGGTGCCGTGGTAGACCCCGGCCGGGGCCTGCCCGGCGAGCGCGGCCCGGCCGAGCTCGACCAGGCGGCCGGCCAGCGCGTACGACCAGGTCGGCTGGCCGTGCTGGTCGTCCACCACGTCCAGGGTGTCGCGCTGGGCGGCGAGCTTGAGCATGGTGGCCACGAAGTTCGGGCCGTGCTCGCCGTACAGCCAGGCGGTGCGCACGACGTAGCCGTGCTCGGGGAGCAGTTCGGCGACCGCCCGCTCCCCCACCAGCTTGCCGCGGCCGTACGCGTTCACCGGCGCGGTCGGGGCGTCCTCCGGGCAGGGCTCGGTGGCGTCGCCCGGCAGGACGTAGTCGGTGGAGACGTGCAGCAGCCGCGCGCCGCTCTTGGCGCAGGCCTCGGCCAGGTGGCGCACACCGGTGCCGTTGACGGCGGTGGCGGCGTCCTCCTCGGCCTCCGCGGCGTCGACGTTCGTCCACGCGGCGCAGTTGACCACGATGTCGTGGCCCTCGACGGCGGCCTGGACGGCCGCCGGGTCGGTGATGTCGAGGTCCGCCCGGCGCAGCGCGGTGATCTCGGCGGTCCCGTCGGCGCCCAGCACCGAGAGCAGGTCCTGCCCGAGCATCCCGGCCGCGCCGGTGACCAGCCAGCGCACGGGCGCGGCGGCGTTCGCGGTCACTTGGCCAGGGCCGCCTTCTGCTTCAGCGGCTCCCACCAGGCGCGGTTCTCGCGGTACCACGCGATGGTCGCGGCGAGGCCGTCCTCGAAGCGGACCTGCGGCTCGTAGCCGAGCTCCTCACGGATCTTGCTGATGTCGATCGAGTAGCGGAGGTCGTGGCCCTTGCGGTCCTCGACGTGCTCGACCATGTCCCAACCCGCGCCGGCGGCCTCCAGCAGCAGGCCGGTCAGCTCCTTGTTGGTGGCCTCGGTGCCGCCGCCGATGTTGTAGACCTCACCCGCGCGGCCGCCGCGCATGACCAGCTCGATGCCCCGGCAGTGGTCGGAGACGTGCAGCCAGTCGCGGACGTTGCCACCGTCGCCGTACAGCGGCACCTTCTTGCCGTCGATCAGGTTGGTGGTGAACAGCGGGATGACCTTCTCCGGGAACTGGTAGTGCCCGTAGTTGTTGGAGCAGCGGGTCACCACGACGTCCATGCCGTGGGTGCGGTGGTACGCCAGCGCCAGCAGGTCGGAGGAGGCCTTGGAGGCCGAGTACGGGGAGTTCGGCTCCAGCGGCCAGGTCTCGGTCCAGGAGCCCTCGCTGATCGAGCCGTACACCTCGTCGGTGGAGATGTGCACGAAGCGGCCGACGCCGTGCTTGCGCGCGGCGTCGAGCAGGACCTGGGTGCCGACGACGTTGGTCAGCACGAACGGGCCCGCACCGGCGATCGAGCGGTCCACGTGGGACTCGGCGGCGAAGTGCACCACCACGTCGTGGCCCGGCATGACCTGGTCGACGGCGTCCGCGTCGCAGATGTCGCCCTGGACGAAGGTGTAGCCCTTGTGGTCGGCCACCGGGGCGAGGTTCTCCAGGACGCCCGAGTAGGTGAGCTTGTCAAAGACCGTGATCCGGGCGTTCTCGTCAGCCCCGAGGAGCTGACGGACGAACTCCGAACCGATGAACCCGGCGCCGCCGGTCACGAGGATGCGCATAATGCGCGTAGTCTACCGCCGCCCGAACGCCCCTCCGACCCGGCCCCTCCCGCGTTCACCGATCTCGAATAGGGTGCTCCCATGCGTGGAATCCTCCTGGCCGGCGGCACCGGCTCGCGGCTGTGGCCCCTGACCCGTGCGGTGTCGAAGCAGCTCCTCCCGGTCTTCGACAAGCCGATGATCTACTACCCCCTCTCGACCCTCGTGATGGCCGGGATAAGCGAAATCCTGATCATCACCACCCCGAACGACCGGGACCAGTTCGAACGGCTGCTGGGCGACGGTTCCCAGTTCGGCCTGAAGCTGCAGTACGCCGTCCAGGAGAAGCCCGAGGGCATCGCCCAGGCCTTCGTGCTCGGCGCGGACTTCATCGGCGACGAGCCGGTGGCCCTGATCCTCGGCGACAACATCTTCCACGGCACCGGCCTGGGCACCTCGCTCACCGAGCACTCCGACATCAAGGGCGGCCGGGTCTTCGCCTACCCCGTGGCCGACCCGACCGCGTACGGCGTGGTCGAGTTCGACGAGAGCGGCCAGGTCATCTCCATCGAGGAGAAGCCGACCGAGCCCAAGTCCCGCTACGCCGTCCCCGGCCTGTACTTCTACGACAACCGGGTCGTCGAGATCGCCCGCACCCTGGAGCCGAGCGCCCGCGGCGAGCTGGAGATCACCGCCGTCAACGACGCCTACCTGCGCACCGGCGACCTGCACGTGACGACCCTCGACCGCGGCACCGCCTGGCTGGACACCGGCACGTTCGTGTCGATGGTCCAGGCCTCGGAGTTCGTCCGGGTCATCGAGGAGCGCCAGGGCTTCAAGATCGGCTGCATCGAGGAGGCCGTCTGGCGGGCCGGGCTGATCGACGACGCCCAGCTGCGCGAGCTCGCCGAGCCGCTGCTGAAGAGCGGCTACGGCCAGTACCTGGTGGACCTGCTCGACGAGGCGGCCGCCAAGTGAAGTTCCGCGAGCTCTCCATCGAGGGCGCCTTCGAGATCACCCCGCAGGTGCACGGCGACGCCCGCGGCCACTTCACCGAGTGGTACCGCTTCGACCTCCTCGCCGAGGTCGTCGGCCACCCGCTGGACCTGGCCCAGGCCAACCTGTCGCTGTCCGCCAAGGACGTCGTCCGCGGCATCCACTTCGCCGACGTCCCGCCCGGCCAGGCCAAGTACGTGGCCTGCACCCGCGGCGCGGTGCTGGACGTCATCGTCGACCTGCGGGTCGGCTCGCCGTCCTTCGGCAAGTGGGAGTTCGTCCGGCTGGACGACACCGAGCGCACGGCCGTCTACATCCCGGAGGGCCTCGGCCACGGCTTCTGCGCCCTGAGCGACGACGCCACGCTGACCTACCTCTGCTCGGCGACGTACAACCCGACCGGCGAGCACGGCGTGCACCCGCTGGACCCGGACCTCGGCATCGAGTGGCCGACCGACGCCCCGCAGCTCTCGGCCCGTGACGCGGTCGCGCCCACCCTCGCGGAGGCGCTCGCCACCGGCCTGCTGCCGGACTACCAGGCCTGCAAGGCCTACACGGACTCGCTGAAGCAGCAGTAACGGCGGAGCCCGACCCACGGAGGGGACGCGTGCAGCGGCACGCGTCCCCTCCGTCGTCGTACCGGCCGCCGGCCGCGCGCCGGGCTCAGCTCCTCCGGAAGACCCACAGCTTGAGCAGCACGAACCGGGCCACCGTGGCGAGGCCGTTGGCCGCCACCAGCCCGGCCACCTCGACCACCCGGGAGGCGTGCGGCAGCGCCGCGTCCAGCAGCGCCAGCGCGCCGCTGCTGAGGCCCAGCCCGATCAGGAACGCGACCGCGCCCTGGAGCTGGTGGCGCACCGCGCCGTCCGAGCCGGTGATGCCGAAGGTGAAGCGGCGGTTCGCCGCGGTGTTGGCCACCGCGCTGACCGCCAGGGCCACCAGGTTGGCCGTCTGCGAGGAGGCGACCAGCCGCAGCAGGACGAACAGGGCCAGGTAGAAGAGGGTGCTCAGCACCCCGATGACCAGGAAGGACGGCAGCTGCCGGCGGACCGGCCGGGCCGCCCCGGCGGGCTCGTCGCGCTCGCCCCGGTCCGCGGAGAGGGTCTCGTTCACGCGCCCGTACCGTACCGGTCCTGCTCCTCGGCGGAGTCGTAGCCGACGAAGTACGCGGGCCGGGCCTGGACCGCCGAGTAGATCCGGCCGACGTACTCGCCGAGCAGGCCGACGCAGACCAGCTGCACGGCGCCGATGAAGAGCATCCCTATGAACAGCGAGGACCAGCCGGGCACGGTGGAGCCGACGGCGTACGCGACCGTGGTGTAGATCGCCAGCAGGAGGCAGACCAGGAAGCTGAACAGCCCCAGCCAGGTGGCCAGCCGCAGCGGGGCGGCGGAGAAGTTGGTGACGCTGTCCAGCGCGAGCCGGAGCATCTTCGAGAGCGGGTAGTGGGTGCTGCCCGCGACCCGCTCCTCGCGCACGTAGACCACCTCGCCGCTGGGGAAGCCCAGCCACGGCACCAGCAGCCGGTAGACCGGCTGGTGCTCGGGCATCGCCTTGAGCGCGTCCACCGCCGCCCGGCTGAGCAGCCGGAAGTCGCCGGCCTGGTTGGGCATCCGCTTGCCGACCAGCTTGCGCATCAGCCAGTAGTAGCCGCCGGCGGTGTGCCGCTTGAAGAAGGTGTCGGTGCCGCGGTCGCCGCGCACGCCGTAGACGATGTCCAGGTGCTGCTCGCGGGCGAGCTCCAGCATCTCGGGGATCTTCTCCGGCGGGTCCTGGAGGTCGGCGTCGATGGAGACCACGTAGTCGCCGTGGGCGCGGTGGATGCCGGCGGTGAGGGCGGCCTGGTGCCCGGAGTTGCGGGCGAAGCGGACGATGCGGAACTCCGGCCAGTCCTGGCGGATCTTCTGCATCAGCACCGGGGTGACGTCGGTGCTGCCGTCGTCCACCCCGACCACCTCGTAGGCCACGTCGAGCCCGTCGAGGATCGGCCGCAGCCGTTCGACGGTCAGCGGGAGCGCCTCCTGCTCGTTGTAGATCGGCATCACGACCGACAACAGCGGTGCCGTTGACATGCGTTGGTCCCACTTTCCGCGACGGCGGGCTGGATGGTGGCCCGACCATAACAGTCTGCGATGAGCGGCCGCTGAAAGGCGGTGCGCTCCGGTGAACTGCCCATGAGACGCCGAAGGGCCCCGCGCACCGTGCGGTGCGCGGGGCCCTTCGGACGAGCCTGTACGAGGCAGGCAGGTCAGATCGTCAATTACTTGATGATCTTGGTGACCTGGCCGGCGCCGACGGTGCGGCCACCCTCACGGATGGCGAACTTCAGGCCCTCCTCCATGGCGATCGGCTGGATCAGCGCGACCGTCATGGCGGTGTTGTCGCCCGGCATGACCATCTCGGTGCCCTCGGGGAGGGTCACGACGCCGGTCACGTCCGTGGTACGGAAGTAGAACTGCGGGCGGTAGTTGTTGAAGAAGGGGGTGTGACGGCCACCCTCGTCCTTCGACAGGATGTACGACTGGGCCTCGAAGTCGGTGTGCGGCGTGACCGAACCCGGCTTGATGATGACCTGGCCGCGCTCGACGTCCTCGCGCTTGATGCCACGGAGCAGCAGACCGACGTTCTCACCGGCCTGGCCCTCGTCGAGCAGCTTGCGGAACATCTCGATGCCGGTGACCGTGGTGGTGGTCTTGGTCTCCTTGATGCCGATGATGTCGACAGTCTCGTTGACCTTGAGGATGCCGCGCTCGATGCGACCGGTGACGACGGTGCCACGACCGGTGATCGTGAAGACGTCCTCGATCGGCATCAGGAACGGCTGGTCCACGGCGCGGGCCGGGGTCGGGATGCTCTCGTCGACAGCCTTCATCAGGCCGAGGAGCTTCTGGCCCCACTCGGCGTCGCCCTCGAGGGCCTTCAGCGCGGAGACGCGGACGACCGGCAGGTCGTCGCCCGGGAACTCGTACTCGGAGAGCAGCTCACGGACCTCGAGCTCGACGAGCTCCAGGATCTCCTCGTCGTCCACCATGTCGGCCTTGTTCAGGGCGACAACGATGTACGGAACGCCGACCTGGCGGGCCAGGAGGACGTGCTCCTTGGTCTGCGGCATCGGGCCGTCGGTGGCGGCGACCACCAGGATGGCGCCGTCCATCTGGGCGGCACCGGTGATCATGTTCTTGATGTAGTCGGCGTGACCCGGGCAGTCGACGTGCGCGTAGTGACGGTCCTCGGTCTGGTACTCGACGTGCGCGATCGAGATGGTGATACCGCGCTGACGCTCCTCCGGGGCCTTGTCGATCTGGTCGAACGGCGTGAAGGGGTTCAGGTCCGGGTACGCGTCGTGCAGCACCTTGGTGATGGCCGCGGTCAGCGTGGTCTTGCCGTGGTCGATGTGACCGATGGTGCCGATGTTGACGTGGGGCTTCGTCCGCTCGAACTTCGCCTTCGCCACTGAGTCCTCCTGAGGACAGTTCCTGTACGCCGTGCTGACGCCAGTTGGTCTTTGATCGGTTTTGGTGCGGGTTGCCCGGAGGACATCCCGTGCCGTCCCGCTGGTGGGGGGGCCGGAGGCTCCCGGGAGGATCCGACCGGATCCTCCCGAGACGCCTCCGAATAGCCTAAGGCTTCGCAATCGTCCCGATTATCGGGACGTCACTCGCCCTTGGCCTTGGCGATGATGTCGTCCGCCACGTTCTTCGGAACCTCGGCGTACGAGTCGAACTGCATCGAGTAGCTCGCGCGACCAGAGGTCTTGCTGCGCAGGTCACCGACGTAGCCGAACATCTCGGAGAGGGGCACCAGCGCCGTGACGACGCGGGCACCGTGACGCTCGTCCATGGACCGGATCTGGCCACGGCGAGAGTTGATGTCGCCGATCACGTCGCCCATGTAGTCCTCGGGCGTGGTGACCTCGACGGCCATCATCGGCTCGAGGAGGACCGGCTTGGCCTTCCTCGCGCCTTCCTTGAAGGCCATCGAGCCGGCGATCTTGAACGCGAGCTCGGAGGAGTCGACGTCGTGCGACTGGCCGTCCAGCAGGCTCACGCGGACACCCTGCAGCGGGTAGCCGGCGAGGATGCCGAACTCCATGGCCTCCTGGCAACCGGCGTCGACCGACGGGATGTACTCCCGCGGAACGCGGCCACCGGTGACCTTGTTGACGAACTCGTAGCCCTCGGCCTGCTCGAGCGGCTCGATCGCGATCTGCACCTTGGCGAACTGACCGGAACCACCGGTCTGCTTCTTGTGGGTGTAGTCGATGCGCTCGACCGCCTGGCGGATGGTCTCGCGGTACGCGACCTGCGGCTTGCCGACGTTGGCCTCGACCTTGAACTCACGGCGCATACGGTCGACCAGCACCTCGAGGTGCAGCTCGCCCATACCCGCGATGATGGTCTGGCCGGTCTCCTCGTCCGTGTTGACCTGGAAGGACGGGTCCTCCTCGGCGAGACGCTGGATGGCAACACCCAGCTTCTCCTGGTCACCCTTGGACTTGGGCTCGATCGCGACGCGGATGACCGGGGCCGGGAAGTCCATGGACTCCAGGATGACCGGGTTCTTCTCGTCGGACAGCGTCTCACCGGTGGTGGTCTGCTTCAGGCCCATGACGGCGATGATGTCGCCGGCGCCCACCGAGTCGATCTCCTCACGCTTGTTCGCGTGCATGCGGTAGATCTTGCCGATGCGCTCCTTCTTGCCCTTGACGGCGTTCAGCACCGAGGTGCCGGACTCCAGGCGGCCCGAGTAGACCCGGACGAAGGTGAGCTTGCCGAGGTGCGGGTCCGACATGATCTTGAACGCGAGCGCGGCGAGCGGCTCGTCGTCCGAGGCCTTGCGGGAGATCTTGACGCTGTCGTCGCCCGGCTTGGTGCCCTCGATGGACTCGATGTCCAGCGGGGACGGCAGGTACTTGACGACCGCGTCGAGCAGGGGCTGAACGCCCTTGTTCTTGAAGGCGGTACCGCAGAAGATCGGGGTGAAGTCCGAGTTCAGGGTGCCCTTGCGGATCGCGGCCTGCAGCAGCTCGACCGGGATCTCCTCGCCCTCGAGGGCGAGCTCCATGATCTCGTCGCTGACGTTCGAGACCGTGTCGATGAGCGCCTCGCGGTACTCGTCGGCCTGCTCCTGCAGCTCGGCCGGGATGTCGACGATGTCGTACATCTCGCCCTTGGCGGCCTCGGCGGACCAGACCAGCGCCTTCATGCGGACCAGGTCGACAACGCCCTGGAAGTCCGACTCGGCACCGATCGGGAGCTGCATGACCAGCGGGGTGGCGCCGAGGCGGTCCACGATGGTCTTGACGCAGAAGAAGAAGTTCGCGCCCGTGCGGTCCAGCTTGTTGATGAAGCAGATGCGCGGGACGCCGTAGCGGTCAGCCTGCCGCCACACGGTCTCGGACTGGGGCTCGACACCGGCGACACCGTCGAACACCGTCACGGCACCGTCGAGGACGCGCAGCGAACGCTCCACCTCGACGGTGAAGTCGACGTGACCCGGGGTGTCGATGATGTTGATGGTGTGGTCGGCGTCGTCGACCGTCCAGTGACAGGTCGTCGCGGCCGACGTGATCGTGATGCCGCGCTCCTGCTCCTGCTCCATCCAGTCCATGGTGGCAGCGCCATCGTGGACCTCACCGATCTTGTACGACACACCGGTGTAGAACAGGATCCGCTCGGTGGTGGTGGTCTTGCCCGCGTCGATGTGCGCCATGATCCCGATGTTGCGGACCTTGGCGAGGTCAAGGGAGGTTGCAGCCATTGTGGCTCGTTCTCTCTCTGTCTAGTGACGGGGTACGGACTACCAGCGGTAGTGCGCGAAGGCCTTGTTGGACTCGGCCATCTTGTGGGTGTCCTCGCGACGCTTCACGGAAGCGCCCAGGCCGTTGCTGGCGTCGAGGATCTCGTTCATCAGGCGCTCGGTCATGGTCTTCTCGCGACGGGCGCGGGAGTACCCGACCATCCAGCGCAGCGCCAGGGTGCTGGCGCGGCCCGGACGGACCTCGACCGGAACCTGGTAGGTCGCGCCACCGACACGGCGGGACTTGACCTCGAGGGCCGGCTTGACGTTCTCCAGCGCGCGCTTCAGCGTCACGACGGGGTCCGAGCCGGTCTTCTCACGGACGCCCTCGAGGGCGCCGTAGACGATCCGCTCAGCGGTGGAACGCTTGCCGTGCAGCAGGATCTTGTTGACCAGCTGGGTGACGACCGGGGAGCCGTAAACCGGGTCGATGATGACCGGGCGCTTCGGGGCGGGGCCCTTACGAGGCATTCTTACTTCTCCTTCTTGGCGCCGTAGCGGCTGCGAGCCTGCTTGCGGTTCTTGACACCCTGGGTGTCAAGCGAACCGCGGATGATCTTGTAGCGGACACCAGGAAGGTCCTTCACACGACCACCGCGCACCAGCACGATGGAGTGCTCCTGCAGGTTGTGGCCCTCGCCCGGGATGTAAGCGGTGACCTCGATCCCGCTGGTGAGGCGCACACGGGCGACCTTGCGGAGAGCCGAGTTCGGCTTCTTCGGGGTGGTCGTGTACACACGCGTGCAGACCCCACGGCGCTGCGGGGAACCCTTCAGCGCGGGAGTCTTGTTCTTCTCGACCTTGTCCTGCCGGCCCTTTCGGACCAGCTGCTGGATCGTAGGCACCGTTTCTCCGTTTTCTGTGTGCCAAGGCTTGGTGGAACTAACCTGCGGTGTCTCCCCTCACACACGGCCCCGTGGTCGACCCACGCGGTCGGGTGTGTTGGGCTTGTTACGACACGGAATCCCATGGCTGCTGTACAGCGACGGCGCTCTACGCGCGGGACGCTGGGAAGCGCTCCGGCTCGGCGCGGCGACCGGTGTGCATGCACGCACAAGGACCCGGGGACACCCCAGGCACAAGGTCAGAGCGTACCTAGCGCATCGGGCTCGGTCAAAACAAATGCAACGCCGCAGGTCGCGGGGCCGGCACCGGAAGCGGCCCGGGAACCGGGCCGGGGCGGGGCTCCCTACCACAACCGGGCAGCCCCCGCACCGCGACCCTACGCCTCCGCGTGGGCCCCGGCGAGCCGGGGCGGATCCTGCGCGGCACCGCCGTCGGCCGCCCCGGCCGACTGCGGCAGCGGACGGTCCCGGTTGTCCGACACCGCCGCGAACAGCCCCAGCGCGAGCGCGGCCAGGGTGTACACGGCCAGCCACAGCATCCAGGTGCCGGGCGGGGACCAGTGCGCCGGGTTGATCAGCAGCGGGCCGGTGCTGCCGACCGTGTTGCGGCGCAGCGCCCAGAGGAAGGCCGCGGCGTTGACCAGGGACAGCGAGAAGCCGGAGATCACCAGCAGCCGGCGCCAGGCGAAGCCGCCCCAGGGCAGCCGCTCGTGGCAGATCGCGGCGCACAGGATCGGCAGCCCGACGGCGAACGGCAGCAGGTAGCGGCCCTGCCAGATCATGCCCAGCTGGCGCGCCTGCATGGCCTGAGCCGCTATCGGTATCACCACGATGCCGACCATCACCCCGACGATCGCCAGGGCGTCCCGGAACCGGGCGTAGCACAGCGCGAACATCGCCAGGGCGAGCACCACCCCGCACCAGACCAGCAGCGTCGCGGCCGGCGCCTCGGCGTCCAGCCAGCCGAAGTAGCCGATCATCTGCTTCATGTACAGCAGGCCGAAGTCGAAGGTCTTCCGGGCCGCGGCCAGCGGGGTGAGGTCGCTCGGGGTGTTGATGATCGAGTTGTCCGGGTGGCTCGACGACCAGGCCAGGGCCGCGACGGCGGACGCGGCGCCCAGGCCGCCCCAGAGCCAGGTCACCTTGCGGCGGACCACTTCCCGCACCGCGCCCTTCTGGCTCAGCAGCAGCGCGAAGAACAGGGCCCCGGCGAACCAGATCATGCCCAGCGGGCGGATGCTGATCAGCACCAGCGCGCCGATGCCCAGCCGGGCCAGCCGACGGTTCAGCAGGTGCGGGTCCGGGTTCATCAGCATCGGCAGCCCGGCGCTCCAGACCAGGATGCCCGCCGCGATCTCCGGACCGCTCGGGTTGACCATGCCGAACAGGAACAGCGCCATCGGCGTGGCCGCGGTGACCGTGCCCAGCAGGGTGAAGGACCGCCGCCGCCACTCGGCCGCCGAGACCACCGCGCTCGCCACCAGGGCGGAGCAGATCAGCGCCGACATCAGGCGCATCAGGTAGAAGCCCTTCGCCCCCGGGACCAGGAGGCTGGGCCAGCCCACCGCGAAGTAGTACGCCGGGTGGTAGCGGCCGGCCGCGGTGGTCACCAGGGCCTCGCCCGGCCGGTCGATGAGCCGCGGCGCGCAGGAGGCCGGGGTCTCGGGCTTGAAGACGTAGCAGGAGTTGACGTCCTTGAGCTCCTGGTAGATCCGCGGGAGCTCGACCCCGGTCTCGGCGAACTGGCCCTCGATGCCGCCCACCAGGTGCGGGACCATGACCTCGCGGCCCTCGACCTGCCCCCGGGCGACGGCCGCTGCCCGGATGAGGTGGGCGTGCTCGTCCGGCGAGGCGCCGATCGGGGTGGCGATCGACCAGGACGCACTCAGGGCGAACAGGATCGCGAAAGCCACTGCCCACAGACGCCTCGGCGAGGAGACGAGCCGGTCGGCGAGGCTCTTGACGGCGGTGATCATCATCAGGATTGGGCCTTCGGGGTCAGTTCGGGCTCATGGGCGGGAACTGGTTACTTGATCATGCTGAGCCATGACTGGTCACCGGTCTTGGAGCAGTGCCCACCCGGCGCGAACTTCGGGCAGGTGCCGTCGAGGTTCTGCACGGTGTGCGACACCCACGGCAGGATGCGGTAGGTGTTCTCCTTGGCCGGCAGGTAGCGGTCCGACATCGACGACGAGACCGTACCGAACAGGAAGAGGAGAGCGAACAGCGTACCGACGACGGCCGCCTGCGGGCCCGGCAGGGGCGTTCCGGCGAGTCCCCCGGTCCCGGCGGCCTCCCCGGTCCCGTCGGCCCCCGCGACCCGGCGGTGCTCGGCCAGCCGGAGCGACACCAGGTGGACCAGCAGGGCGCACAGCAGCAGGCCGCAGTACAGCAGCTGGTTGTTGGTCCGGGTGTAGAGCTGGACCGTCTGCGTCTCGTACATGTGCGAGGCGATGTACATCCGCATCACCCAGGCGCTCGCGAACATGCAGCTGATGGTGACGACCACCGGCTTGCGGATGCCCAGCCAGAGGGCGGCGCCCAGTGCGACGAACATCACCACGGCGAACAGGTCCATGCCGCCGAACTCGCCGGGGATCGGCCAGTCCCCCACCTTGCCCGGCATGTCCGTGCGCCACATCAGGAAGTACGCCGGGTCGGTGAAGTTGTCGAAGCGGAAGTTGGGGTCCTTGGTGTCCTGGCCGTCGGTCAGCATGGTCACCAGGTAGCTGCCGCAGACCAGCAGGAACGCGCCCACGGTGGCGGCCAGGTAGACCAGGCCCTTGAGCCGGCTGTCACGCCAGGGGAAGTACGCCAGCGCCGCGACCACCACGCCGATGGCGCTCCACAGGAACCACCCGGAGTAGGTGAGGAACAGCAGGCCCAGCAGCGCGCCGAAGCCGGCCGCCTTCAGCAGCAGCAGCCGCCAGCCGTCCGTCCCGCTCCGGCGCAGGTGCACCACCACGGCGACCAGGACGGGCACCAGGACGACCAGCACGGTCTGGCTGTACGGCTTGTAGGCGTCGATCAGGGCGAAGGCCGGCAGCACGCCGAAGGCGAGCGCCCGGACCGGGCTGAGCAGCATCCGCCACGACAGGTAGACCAGCGGGCCGAACGCGGCGGCGCCGAGGATCTGCAGGTCCTTGAAGGCGTACGCGGTGTTGCCGCCGCGGAACCACTCGGCGTAGTAGCCCAGGGTGTAGAGCGGCGCCGGCGGGTAGACCGCCGAGCCCGAGGGCTGGCCGTTCGCCAGGGCGTGGGCCCACTCGACGATGCGCCCGCTGTCGCCGTTCAGGCCGAACATCGGCCAGGGCGTGCCGAGCAGCGCCATCACCGCGCCGGCCGCCACGAAGCCGCTGGCGAGGCCCGCGATGGCGGCCGCGGAGAACCGGGCCACCAGGCCGAAGTGCCGGCCCGAGCGGAAGCGCATCGCGAGCACGACCGCGCCGAGCAGGAGGAAGCCGATGACCGCGAACCGCAGCTGCAGCGCGGCGAGACCGCTCACCTGGGCGATCCGGTCCAGCGGGTCCATGTGGAACTTGCTCGCCATCACGGGGAGCACCAGTGCGGCCAGGAAGGCGATCAGGGCCTCACCCGCGAGCAGTGCCGGGGCCGACGTCCAGAGCCGAGCCGCGGAGCGGCGCGCGGATCCCGGGATCAGCGGACGCCCTCCGATCGGCGGGATCCTGGAGGCCTCTTGGGCACTGACTGTCACTGGTAACGGTCCTCAGCTCGTGGTCGCTCGCTCGGCCCGCCCCACCCTTCGGCGTCGGCCGGTGACGGAGACCGTACTGCTTCCGGGCGCACGGCGGCAGCCCCGGGCATCATAGGTCCTACGCCTGAGGAAGACCCCATCGGGAAGATGGACGAACCGCCCCCGGGCCGCCCGGGCGGGCCCGCCTCAGGCGATGCCGATCAGGATCATCAGGGTCCAGAACGCGCAGCCCAGGTAGCCGATGACCAGGCCGAGGACGGCCGCCCAGTCGCCGTCCATGTTGCGGCGGCGGATCTCCGCGCGGGCGATGTGGCCGGTGACCACGGCGGGGGCGGAGAGGCCGACCAGGCCGGCCACCAGGGAGACCACGGCGAGCACGTTGGTCTGGCGGGCCTGGGGCGGCGGCGGGACCGGCATGAAGGTGGCCGGAACGGGCGTGGCCGCGGTGGGCGGCGGCGCCGTCATCGGCCCCGAGGGCAGGTCGGCCACCAGCACGGCCAGCTGGCCGTAGGTCTGCGCGGCGGCCACCGCCTCGTGGCGCTGCTCGTACTCCTGGACGGTGAGCCGCCCCTCGGCGAACGCGGCCTTGAGCACGTCCAGCGTGCGGTCCCGGTCCGCGTGGCCCGCCCGCATCGCGGCCTGCGACGCCACCGCGGGCGCGGGCGCCGGCTGCCAGCCACCCGCCGGCCTGCCGGGCGGATAGCCGGAACCAGGCTCGCCCCATGGTTGTACGGACATCCGCCACCTCCCGGTAGCGCGGCACCCCCGCGCACGTCACTGCTCCCTCATAGTGCAGGACGAACAGCCGAACTGAGTAGTTGCCAAATCGGCCCAGTAGTCGCCCGGACGAGGAAAACGGGCGGCGTGCCTCACCCGTTCGGCGGACACTCTCAGGGGATGCTCAACTCGGGCGACAGCCGGTCCGCACGGTGACAGGCTGAGCCCGGAGAGACCCGCACCACGACGACGTCCACCACCACGAGCAGAGAAGGCCGCCATGCAGGCGTCAGCGCCGCCGTCCCCCGACCTCTCCGGGCCGGGAACCCCGTCCGCCGTCAGCATCCGGGGGCTCTGGAAGCACTTCGGCCCCCAGGCCGCGGTGGCCGGGCTGAGCCTGGAGCTGCCGGCCGGGGCGTTCATCGGCCTGGTCGGGCCGAACGGTGCCGGCAAGACCACCACGCTGTCGATGGTCACCGGGCTGCTCCGGCCCGACCAGGGCACCGTCCTGGTGCACGGCGCCGACGTGTGGGCGGACCCGGTCACGGTCAAGGCCCGGATCGGCATCCTGCCCGAGGGCCTGCGGATGTTCGAGCGGCTCAGCGGGCGCGAGCTGCTCCAGTACACCGGGCGGCTGCGCGGTCTGCCCGGCGCCGAGGTGGACCGGCGGGCCGAGGAGCTGCTGGCCGTCCTGGACCTCGGCCGGGACGCCGACAAGCTGGTCGCCGACTACTCCACCGGCATGCGCAAGAAGATCGGCCTGGCCGCCGCGCTGCTGCACAACCCGGACGTGCTGTTCCTGGACGAGCCCTTCGAGGGCGTCGACCCGGTCTCCGCCCAGACCATCCGCGGCGTGCTCAAGCGGTACGCCGCGGCCGGCTCCACGGTGATCTTCTCCAGCCACGTGATGGAACTGGTCGAGCAGCTCTGCGACTGGGTCGCGGTGGTCAACGCCGGGCAGGTGATAGCCCAGGGGCCGCTGGACTCCGTCCGGGGCGGGCGCAGCCTGCACGAGGCCTTCCTGGAGCTGATCGGCGTCCGCGAGGACGACGGGCAGGCGCTCGGCTGGCTCGGCGGCGGGCAGGCCGGGGGCACCCTGTGAACAATGCCCCGGTGCCCGACGGGCGGACGGTGGTCCGTGCCCTGGTGGCGCTCAAGCTGCGGCTGCTGCGCAACGGGCTGCGGCGCAGCCCCGGCCGGACCACCGTCTACGTGATCGGCGGCGTCGCGGGCCTGGCCCTCGCGGCCGGCGTCGCCGTCGCCATGACCGCGCTGAACGGGCGCTACGCGGGCTCCGGGGACGCCGGGGTGATGCTGCTCGGCGTGCTGACCCTGAGCTGGGCCGCGCTGCCGCTGTTCCTCTTCTCCAGCGACGAGAGCGCCGACCCGACCCGGCTGACCATGCTGCCGCTGCGCCCCGGCCCGCTGCTGCGCGGCACCCTGCTGGCCGCGCTGATCGGACCGGGGCCGCTGGTCAGCCTGGTGCTGGTGACCGCCGCGGTGCTGGCCGGCGCGACCGGCGGCGCCTCGGCCGCGGTCGCGGTGCTCGGCGTGCCGCTCGCGCTGCTCTGCCTGGTCACGCTCTCCCGGGCGGTCGCGGCGGGCAACGCCCGGATGCTCTCCAGCCGGCGCGGCAAGGACTTCGCGATCTTCGGCGGCCTGGCCTTCGCCCTCCTGGTGCAGGTCGCCAACGTCGGCTCGCAGAGCATCCTCGGCCGCCGGGGCGGACCGATCGACCTCAGCCCGCTCAAGCCGATCGCCTCCGTGCTGCGCTGGATCCCGCCGATCAGCGCGGCGGACGCGCCGCGCACCGCCGGCGAGGGCCGGTACGGGCTGGCGCTGCTCCAGCTCGCCGCGGCCGCCGCGCTGCTGGCGCTGCTGCTGCGCTGGTGGCGGCGGAGCCTGCAGGAGCTGATGGTGACCGCCGACTCCTCCACCCTGGAGGTCGCCCGCGGGGTGCAGGACTCGCGCGGCTGGCGGTTCCTGCCCCAGGGCCGGACCGGCGCGGTGATGCAGCGGCACCTGCGGTACGCCTGGCGCGAGCCGCGGGCCAAGGCGGCGCTGTTCACCAGCATCGGGATGACGCTGGTGATCTGCGTGCTGTCGATGGTCCAGGGCTGGGCGAGCGTCTACCTGCTGGCGATGACCGGGGTGTTCCTCGGGCTGCAGATGCTCAACCTGTTCGGCATGGACGGCTCGGCGTTCTGGATGGTCGCCGCCACCCTGCGCACCCCGGCCGACGCCCGCTCCGAGCTGCGCGGCCGGGCGTACGCGGTGCTGTCGTACGCCGTCCCCGTGACGCTGCTGCTCGGGCTGGTCCTGGCGGCCGTCACCGGCCGGTGGAGCGAGCTGCCGTCCGCGCTCGGCCTGGCGCTGACGCTGCTCGGCTGCGGGATCGCGCTGGGCGCGATGTTCAGCGTCCTGGCGCCGTACACCATGCCGGCCGACAGCAACCCGATGCGCAACGCCGCCCCGGGCCAGGGCGGGCTGATCCTGCTCAACCAGTTCGGCTCGATGCTCGGCGTCGCCCTGCTGGCGCTGCCGGTCGGCGGCTACCTCGCCTGGGCCCTGGTCTCCGACGGCCCGAGCTGGCCGGTGCTGCTGGTCGGCCCGCTGTACGGCGCCCTGGTCGCGGCCCTCGGCGTCCGCCTCGCGGCGGCCCGCCTGCTGGACCGCACCCCGGAGATCCTCGCCAAGGCCGTCGAGCGCTGAGCCCGACGGTGGGCCCGAACCTGAGGCCCGGGCCCACCGTCGTGGATCTGCTACTCCTCCTCCTCCTCGTACTCCTCATCGCCCGCGAACACCTCGGTGCCGGGGATGGTGGTCCCACCGTTGTAGATGGCGTTCTGGAGCTTCAGGGAGAGCTTGTAGAGCGGTTCCCATTCAGCCTTGGAACCGAAGGCGTTCAGCGTGCTGCTCGTGGTGAGCTCCGTCAGGTTGTTCAGACGGTCCTCGGCGGTCTCCAGAGCCTTCAGCAGACCAGAGCGCTCCTGCGCGATCTGCTCGTTGAGCGAGAGCGGCTGGCCCCCGGACTCCTCCCGCCGCTTGGCTTCCATCTGCTCGGTGAGCACCGGGTCGGAGGCCGCCACCACCCGGTACTGACCCAGCGCTATCTCCACCCCGGACGCGTCCCGTGCCACCCGGTCCGGCTGCCTTAGGTCGACATCGACGTACGTGTAGTACGTGGTCAGATCGGTCACCCGGCTCAGCTGGGCATCGGTCAGGGAGTTCTTGGCCTGGCGGTCCGGCTCGAAGCGGTCGGCTGCGTACGCCAGGAGCCAGAGGCCGGCCTCGTTCCCCGGCCCGGACAGCCCTGCCACCACAGCGTGCACGTCAGCACGGAACGGGACGGTACGCCCCACCGCCGATCCCACGTTCCTGGTCAGCAGCTTGTCCGTGATGAGCGCGATGCCGCCGGCCACCGCGAGGGTCATCCGAGCGTCAAGGTCACCCTCCAGGGCGTCCGGCACCAGATCAGTGAAGCGGGCGGTCGGCACCGGCTCCCAATCCTTCTTGAGTACATCGTCGGTGAGCACACCGCCGTTGCCCCAGGCGTTGCGTGCCTGCTGGAGGACCGCCTTCTTCGCCGCCCGCCACGGGTGGTCGACGACCGGGCCGAGCAGCTCCGCATAGCCACGGAAGGTCATTGCCCGCGTGCCCTTGATGTCCATCGCGTGACGCTTCACCTCCCGGTAAAGCGCGGACCGGGTCAGCGCGTGCACCAGGTAGACGGCCCGCCAGAGCGGCGTCGGCGGAATCTCTCGATCACCAAACACTCGGGGCACCTGGTCAGGCCTGATCCGGCCGACCGCGAGATCCACGACCTCGGCCAGATCCGCCGATCCGGCGGTTCGCCTCACCGATTTAGAGAGCAGCACGCGGCGCAACGCGCGAGACCCGACCTCGACGTTCTGCGCGGCCGAGTCCCAGCCCTTGAACTCCACGTGCACTGCGGCGAGGATGCTCCGCACCGCGTCGTCGAAAAGTTCGGCATCCGGCAAGACACCACCCGGGTAGGCCTGCAGGCCGACCGCGATCTGCGCCGGCACGACGAGCGTCTGACCGATCCGCACCGCCCGATCGGAGGGTGGATCGCCGAGCCCGCGCAGGAACTCGCCGCGGAGCTGCTCCAGCTCGTCCTGGCGGCCCAACGCATGCCGCTGGCTCAGGCTCCGCTCGGCCGCATTGCGGCGCGTCGGCTTCTCGGCCAGCAACAGGTCCGACGCAGCCCGGGCAATCTCGTCCGGCTTGGCATCGTCACCGGCCAGCAGGGCCCACGCGCTGGTGATCCGGGTGATGCCATCCCTCACCACCAGCACGTTGATGCTGTCGGTCCCGTCCTCAAACTCCAGCCGGCACGGGTGCGCGATCACCGCGCGTGTGATCCGGCGCGCCAAGATGGACTGGTCGTACGGATTCGGATTAGCGTCCCGCGTATAGACGATGGTCTGCCGCAGGTGGTCCCGCAGGTGCTGCTGGTCCTTGTAGAGGTACGAAACCATGGCCAGTGGCTGGCCGATCGGCTGCCCCTCGGCGCTGTCCAGGACCCCTCGGACCACCGGGTCCGGAATCGGCAGCGCCTCCTGTCCCGTCCTGGGTTGGAGCCCGGGGAACAGTTCCGTGAGCCAGACCCGCGCATGGATGGACCGCAGGGTCGCACCCTCGACGTGCTCCTCGATCAGCGCGGAAGCGAGACCGGTCTGGGTGCGCAGCTGTGCGGCAATGGCCTCGGGGTGAACGACAGCGCGGGCAACCGTGTGCCAGCCGTCCTCGTCGAGGGCCGTTCCGGAATCAGCGAGGCCGGCCCTGACCAGCCTGCCGCGGGCGGTGGCGGAGGAGAGCTCCGGGAGCTGGCGCTCGAAGCCACTGATGGTGAACTCCTCGCCCTTGAGGACGAAGTTCAGGCTTTCCGGCCCTCGCTGCTCGGGCAGCGTCGGGTTGCCGATCTCCTGCCCAGAACGGCCTGGTTCCTTGAATTCAATGGGTGCAGTCACAGCAGTCCCTTCGCTTGTCGAGCATGTTGGGTTGGAATCCTGGGGTCTATGGCATGGCCTTTGCCGTCGGGCGGCGGTACAGTAGGTCCGTGGTCCTGATGACTGTGAATGCTGCTGTCAGGTCTGCTTTTACGAACCCCGGCCATGTGCCGGGGTTTCGTCGTCTCGGGGCCCGCCTCAGACCCGTTCGGGGCCATGTGCCTTGGCCAGGTGGGCCGGGTACCAGTGGTGCATGAAGGCCCGCTTCGGGGCCCGCACCACCCACTGGAACGCGGTGTACGCGACCAGGTCGGCGAACTGGACGGGCCCGCTCTCGTGCGCCGCGACGAACTCGAACCCGTCGACCCGCGCGGGCCGGACCTCGTCGAACACGGCCTGGTAGATCGGGTCGGTGCCGTCGCCATCGATCACCAGCCGCCCGCGCTCTCCCGCTGCCGCCAGCTGGACGTCGATCCGCCGAAGCGTCCCGGCGAAGGTCTCACGGCGGAGCAGGCGGTACCTGAGCTCCCGCTGCGCGTAGACCGCTCCGACGGAAAGATCGGACTGGGCGTCGAGCAGGTCGAGCATCCGCTGGGCGATGTGCTTGCGATCCATCGGCGCCAGCTCTTGGCCTCCAGGGCGACCGTGGCCGGTGAGGAACTTGGTGGCGTGCAGCTCGAACTCGACCGGGATGCCGTACTCAGTCAGCAGGCCGGCCCGGAACGCGTCGATCTCGCCGACAAACCGCGCCTCGTCGCGGGCCGGTACACCCAACCAGGCATAGAGCCAGACCCCCTGGTCGAGCGCGCCCGAGTCGTCGAGGTAGAAATGCCGGTCCACCGACTGCTGGTCCATGAAGGGAAGCCCCCACCGTGAGCCAATTGACCTGGTCCGACAAACCGCTTGTCGGGGCCCTCCCCCTCGCGTAAAGCGCTCCCCGGGGGCACGTCGGCTCGTACACGTGCTACGTCGCTCCGACGACGACATGACCGGACCCGCTCTCGATCAGGAGAAGCACCGTATGGACGGCGTTCGCAAGATCAGCGCGGAGCCCCGAGGAGGCACCCAGGACACTTCCCGGACACCGGCCACACAATCACCGGAGGGCTCGTTCGAATCATGAGTTTAGCCAGCCGGGCCGGGCTCGGTCCACTGGTTCAACATCCTTAAACCTCTACACGCCAGGATCCTTGACTATTTGTCATCTTATTGACTGTCGAGGACTGGTCCATTCCCACGGCCACCCCTGAGCTGATCAGCTCGTTCGCCCGCTCAGAACCTCGTCGGCAACCCCGCCCACTCCGGCATCATGGGCAGGAGGAGCCGGGCCGTCGTGGCACCGTCGAGGAGAGCAGGGACACACCGTGGGCGAGCGCGCGCAGCAGGCCGGGACCGCCGGACCGCTGCTGGAGCAGGCGGTGCGGTCGGTGGTGACGGCGCCGGAGGAGGCGCTGGACCTCGCCCTGGACACCGGGGCCTCGCTGCTGGCCGCCTCGGCCGGGCAGTGGCCGGAGGTCGGCCGGGCGCTGCTCGGGTACGCGGACACGGCCGTCGGCCGCTGCTGGTCCGCCGGGTGGCGGCCGGCCGACCTGGCCCGGGTGGTGCGGCGCGAGCTGAAGCCCGTCCACCTGGCCCTCGCGGTGGACCTGATCGCCGCCGAGGGCCGCCGCCACCCCGCGGCCGCCCTGGACCGGCGCTGGCTGGAGCAGCTGCGCGAGCTGGAGGCCGAGGTGTGGTGGTCCGGCGACGACGAGTACCTCGGCGCCTTCGCCGACCGGCACCGGCTGGACCGCTTCGCGCTCGCCACCGCCGCCCTGGAGCTGCTGCGCACCTGGGGCCGGCTGCCGCCGATCGCCCCGGTGGGGCCCGCCCCCGGGCAGGCGGTGCGGCCGCAGCACGCGGGGCCGGTGAGCGGCGAGCCGCGGATGCTGGCGCGGATCCGGGCGCTGCTGGCCAAGGCCGAGTCCACCGAGTACCCGGAGGAGGCCGAGGCGCTGACCGCCAAGGCCCAGCAGCTGATGGCCCAGCACAGCATCGACGACGCGCTGCTGGCCGCGTCCGGTGCCGACCGCGACACCCCGGCGGCGCTGCGGATCGGGGTGGACAACCCGTACGAGGGCCCCAAGACGATGCTGCTGGACGCGGTCGCGGCGGCCAACCGGTGCCGGGTGGTGTGGGCGAAGGAGTTCGGCTTCTGCACCGTGGTCGGCTTCGACGGCGACCTGGACGGCGTCGAGCTGCTCTACACCTCGCTGCTGGTGCAGGCCACCCACGCGCTCAACAAGGCGGGCTCCCGCAAGGACTCGCGCAGCAAGGCGTTCCGGCAGTCCTTCCTGGTCGCGTACGCGGCGCGGATCCGCGAGCGGCTGACCGCCGCGACCGAGCGCGCCACCAGCGCCGCCGCGGCCGGACGGCACCTGCGCGAGGACGGCACCGAGGAGCAGCTGCTGCCCGACGCGCGGCTGCTGCCCGCGCTCGCCGCCCGCTCCGAGGCGGTGGACCAGGAGATCGGCCGGCTGTTCCCGAAGCTGGTCTCGCAGCGGGTGCGGGTCAGCGACGGCGTGGGCTGGGCGGCCGGACGCGCCGCCGCCGACCGGGCCGCGCTGCACGGGCGCGCCGGGGCGATCCGCCGGTAGGCGGTCACGCCCCGGCGGTCCCCCGGCCGACCCGCGCAAGATCCACAGGAGTCGCCCCGCCTCCCGGGGGACCTGATAGAACGTAGTCCGCCACGAACAAAGGGGGGCTCGACGTGACGGAACCGGCGGCGGAGTCGGGGTACCGGGACCGGGTGCGCGGAACGCTGCTCGGCGGAGCGATCGGCGACGCGCTGGGCTGGCCGGTGGAGTTCCAGCAGCTCCACCAGATCCAGGACCGGTACGGGCCGCAGGGCGTGACCACACTGCCGGCCGGGTCCGGGCCGGTCGAGGTCACCGACGACACCCAGATGACGCTGTTCACCGCCGAGGGCCTGATCCGCGGCTTCGTCCGCGGCTGGACGGGCGGCGGCGGCTCGGTGCCGGAGGCCGTGCACGACGCCTACCGGCGCTGGCTGCGCACCCAGTTCCAGGACACGCCGGACACCGGGCCGCAGCCCCGCCCGTACGACGGCTGGCTGCTGAGCCGGCCCTTCCTGTACGCGCGGCGGGCGCCGGGCAACGCCTGCCTGAGCGGGGTGTCCGAGCACCCGGTGTTCGAGGCGCCGTCCGCGATCGGGCTGACCGGGCCGATCAACCCGGGTTCCAAGGGCTGCGGCACGGTGATGCGCTCGGCGCCGTTCGGGCTGGCCCGGCTGGGCGTCGAGCAGTCCTTCGGGCTGGCGGTGCAGTGCGCCCAGCTCACCCACGGCCACCCGACCGGCTACCTCGCGGCGGGCGCCTTCGCGGCGCTGGTCGAGCGGCTCGCGCACGGCACCGAGCCGTGGGCGGCGGTCGGCGAGACGGTGGAGCAGATCCGCGAGCTGCCGAGCTCCAAGGAGACCGTCCAGGCGCTGGCCCGGGCGGTGCGGCTGGCCCAGGAGGCCGAGCCCGCGGCGGAGACGGTGGAGCGGGTCGGGCTCGGCTGGATCGCCGAGGAGTGCCTGGCCATCGCCGTGTACTCGCTGCTGGCGGCCACCCTGGACCCCGACCCGGTGCGCACCGCGCTGCTGCTGTCGGTGAACCACTCCGGGGACAGCGACTCGACCGGCGCGGTCTGCGGCAACCTGGTCGGGGCGGCGTACGGCGCCGCGGCGCTGCCCGCCGAATGGGCCGGGGCGGTCGAGGGCCGGGCGGAGCTGCGGCAGGTCGCGGACGACCTGCTGGTGCTGTTCGGCAGCCGCGACCCCCGGCACCCGGCGCTCGGCGGGCGCTACCCGGCCTGGTGAGCCCGCGGCCCCTCGGACGCCGCCCCGGCCCGTCGGCTACTTCGCCAGCGGGTCGGTGACCTGGCCGAGGAACAGCGGCGCCCCGCCCCGGGCGTCCCGGATCAGGAACAGGAACGGCCGGTCCAGGTACAGCTGGACCGGCCGGTCGGCGTTCGGCGCCGCCGCCGCCTCGACCCCGGCACCGCTGCCGGCCGCCGCGACCGTCCCCTCCTCGTCGACCTCGACGGTGGCCTTCTGCACCACCGTGCCGACGACCAGCGGCTCCTTGGCGATGCCGGTGAGATCGGCCTTGTCGAAGGCCGAGGAGACGCCGAGCGAGCGCAGCGCGGGGGTGAGCTCCTTCGAGGTGCCGAAGCGGAAGCGCGGCAGCCGGAGGTCGACCGGCCGCTCGGCGAGGGCGCCGAGGACGCGGTCGAGCTGGGGCTGGTCCAGGCCCTTGGCGAAGGCGGCGAAGCCGCCCTGCGCGGGGACGATCAGGTCCATCACCAGTGCGCCGTCCGCGTACGGCAGCTCGACGGCCTGCCAGGGCTCGCCGAGGATCCCGCCGGAGCCGTCGGCGTACTTGAACTCCCCGGTCTGCGCCATCGTGGGGACGGCCGGGGTGGAGCCGTCGAGCTTGTGGAACGGGCGGTCGGCGGTGTGCGAGGGCTTGAAGGCGGCGGCCCACCGGGCCTTCAGGTAGAGCGCGTCGGTGAGCACCAGCCGGGTGCTCGGGGTGATCGCGTCCCGGCCGAACAGGTCCTTGATCCGGCCGTCGGTGGCCTTCTCCACGGCCGCGTTGACGGTCTTGCGGGCCCCGTCCGGGTCCTTGGCGAAGTCGGCCTGGTGCACGCCGGTGTCGAAGGCGGCGGCCAGGTCGGCCAGGTAGCCCGGCTCGACGGCCAGGCCCTGCTGCGTCCAGAGGTCGTCGCTGCGGCGCAGGGTGAGCCGGTCGGTGGCCGGGACCGGCCGGTTCAGCGCGCCGGTGGCGAGCGCGTACTGCAGCGGGTCGAGCTCGGTGTGCAAGGCCTTGGCCAGTTCCCCGGCGGTGGCGCCGCGGGCGCCGGGCAGCAGCATCGCGAGCAGGGTGGCCAGGCCGGACGGCGAGACCACGAGGTTGCCGCCGGCGGCGTCCGGCTGGGCGGTCAGGGCGTGCAGGAGGTCGAGGCCGAAGGCGTCGGTGGCGGCCGCGGTGGCGGCCACCTGCGCCGGGTCGACGGCCGGGCGGCTCGCGGGCGCGGCCGCCCGGAGCTCCACGGGCGCGGCGGCTCCGGTGCCGCCGCAGCCGGCGAGCAGCGGCGTGGCGAGCGCGGCCGCGAGGAGCAGCGCCGCCGGGCGGCGGAGGGTGCGACGGGTTCCGGTGCTGCGGTTCGTCATGGCCCTTCGACGCGCCGCCCCCGGATCGGGTTCCGGCCCGTACGGCGTCAGTCCCAGAGCGCCCCGAGCTCCAGCAGTTCGTCCCGGTGCTCGATCCGCTCCACCCAGTCGGCCGGCCAGGCCGCCTCGCCGTGGTGGGCGCCCGCGAAGGCGCCGGCCAGGCAGGCGAGGGAGTCGGAGTCGCCGCTGGAGTAGGCGGCCCTCCGGACGGTGGCGACCGGGTCGTCGGGCAGCAGCAGGAAGCAGAGCAGGCCGGTGCCGAAGGCCTCCTCGGCGACCCAGCCCTCGCCGGTGGCCAGGCAGGGGTCGGCCTCGACGTCGGGGGCGGCGAGGGCGGCCTCCAGCTGGTCGAGCACCGTGAGGCAGTCGTCCCAGCCGCGGGCGATGACGGCCTGCGGGGAGCTGCCGTACCAGCGGTCGGCGAGGTCGCCGAGCCAGAACTCGTCGTAGCGCTCGCGGCTCGCCAGCGCGTACGCCCGCAGCACCGCCGGCAGCCCGGCGGGCGGGACGCCCTCGGCCAGCTTGCGGACGGCGTACGCGGTGAGGTCGCCGGCGGCGAGCGCGGTCGGGTGGCCGTGGGTGAGCGCGGACTGCAGCTGGGCGGCGCCGGACAGCTGCCGGGCGTCCAGTTCGCGGATCAGCCCGATCGGGGCGACCCGCATGTTGGCGCCGCAGCCCTTGGAGCCGACATCGCTGGCCTGCTGCCAGCGGTACTCGTCGTGGCTGAGCCGCTCGCAGGCGCGCAGGCAGGTCATGCCGGGGGCCCGGTTGTTCTGCGGGGAGCGCCACCAGTCGACGAACTCCTCGCGGACGGGCCGCACCAGCCGGAGGGGGGTGAGCGGCCCGCGCGCCAGGGCGGTGCGCAGGCCGCGGCCGAGGGCGAGGGTCATCTGGGTGTCGTCGGTGACCAACGCGGGCTTGGGCAAGGGCAGTTGCCGCCAGTCCTCGCAGTACTGGGCGATGTGCTCGATCTCGTCGAACTCGGTGCGGTGGCCCAGCGCGTCCCCGATCGCCAGCCCCAGCAGCGCCCCTGTCGCCTTGCCCACGGCCCTCTCCCCCTCAGTCGTCAGACCTCGACCAGCAGCTCCTTGAGCCCCCGGATCACGTAGCCCGGGTTCCACTCGGGCTCGCGGACCAGCCGCAGGCCCGGCGCCCGGCGCAGCAGGGTGCCGTAGGACTCGGTGAGCTCCAGTCTGGCAAGCGGGGCGCCGAGACAGAAGTGGATTCCGGCACCGAAGGTGATGTGCGGGTTGTCGGTGCGGCCGAGGTCGAGGCGGTCCGGGTCGGCGAAGCGCTCGGGGTCGCGGTTGGCGGAGCCGAAGAGCAGGGCGATCTCGGCGCCGCGCGGGACGGTGACGCCGCGGACCTCGATGTCCTCCAGCACCCAGCGCTCGAACATCTGCAGCGGGGTGTCCCAGCGCATCAGTTCCTCGACGGCGGTGGGCAGCAGTTCGTCCACCGAGCCGCGCAGCCGGGCGAGCTCCCCGGGGTTGCGGAACAGCGCCCACCAGCCGTTGCCGGTGGTGTTGACGGTCGCCTCGTGGCCGGCGTTGAGCAGCAGCACGCAGGTGGAGATCATCTCCTGCTCGCTGAGCGCGTCGGAGCCCTCCTGGGCCTGGATCAGCGCGCTGATCAG
Organism: Kitasatospora sp. SC0581; assembly: GCF_048159585.1. Classification (NCBI taxonomy): domain Bacteria; kingdom Bacillati; phylum Actinomycetota; class Actinomycetes; order Kitasatosporales; family Streptomycetaceae; genus Kitasatospora; species Kitasatospora sp. SC0581. The sequence goes on from NZ_JBLRWA010000003.1 coordinate 222,401, forward strand.
GTCCGAGCCCGGGGCCGCCCGGCGCTCGCGGATCAGGGTGCGCAGGTAGTCGGAGAACTCGGTGCTGGCGGTGACGGCCCGGCGGGCGGCCTCCTCGCCGGGGTTGAGCTCGAACATCCCGGTGATGTCGGCGGACCACGGCCGCAGCAGGTGCCGGTCGCCCTCCGGCACGCCGAGCATCTCGGCGATCACGGCGACCGGCAGCGGCTCGGCGACGGTGGCGATCAGGTCGCCGCCGCCGGCCGCGAGCAGCTCGTCGACCAGCTCGCCGGCCAGCCGCCGCACGGTGGGGCGCAGGCCCTCAACCATGCGCGGGGTGAAGGCCTTGGAGACCAGCCGGCGGATCCGGGTGTGGTCGGGGGCCTCCAGGTCCAGCAGCCCGTTGTCGTTGAGGGTGTGGAAGGGCTCGTGCGCCGGGTCGGGCTCGGGGCGGCCGAACTCCGCGTGGCTGAAGCGGTGGGTGTAGGTGCGGCCCAGCCGGCGGTCGCGCAGCAGGGCGCTGACGTCCTCGTGGCGGGAGACGAGCCACTGGTTCGTCGGCTCGAAGTACGTCACCGGCGCGTGCTCGCGCAGCTCGGCGTACGCGTCGTACGGGTGGGCCACGAACGCCGCCGACCAGGGGTCGAACTTCGCCGTCGTCGTCATCGGTCGATCACTCCAGGCCAGAGGGGGGAAGCCGGAAGGATCATCGTACGCACGCGGTACGTCCGGGAATATGACCCTTCCGGCCCCTGCTCAGGCCCGCTCCAGGACAAGTCGGCGCACCAGCTCCGGGAGCGCCCGGGAGATCGGCTCCCGGATCACCTCGGCCGCGGCCCCGTCGTACGGCGTCGGCTCGCCGTTCACGATGATCAGCTCCGCCCCGCTCCGCACCGCGTCGAGCGGCAGCGCCGCCACCGGGAACACCTGGAGGCTGGTGCCGACCGCGATGAACACGTCGCAGGCCCGAACGATCGCGTCGGCCTGCCCGAGCACCTCCGGGTCGAGGTTCTCGCCGAACATCACCACGCGCGGCTTCAGGATCCCCCCGCAGGCCCGGCACGCCGGGTCCGGCTCCCCCGCCTCGACCCGCGCCAGCGCCTCCGCCATCGGCCCGACCACCCGGCAGCGCAGGCACTGCGTCTCCCGGGCCGTGCCGTGCAGTTCGAGCACCTTGCGGGCGGGCAGCCCGGACTTCTGGTGCAGCCCGTCGATGTTCTGGGTGAGCACCCGCAGCGGCAGACCGGAGCGCTCCAGGTCGACCAGCGCCCGGTGCCCGGCGTTCGGCTCGGCGGCCAGTGCGCCCGTCTCCAGCCGCATCCGCCAGGCCCGCCGGCGCACCTGCGGATCGTCCCGGTACGGCCCGATGGTGACCAGCTCCTCGGCCGACGGGTCCTTCTGCCACAGGCCCTGCGGGCCGCGGTAGTCGGGGATGCCGGAGTCCGTCGAGATGCCCGCGCCGGTGAGCACGGCGATCAGGGGGCGCTTCGCGTTCATACCCCGGACGGTACGGGCGGCGGCCCGGCCCCGGCCACCGAAATTCCGGGGGCGCCGGCCCGGGAGCGCCGCCGGCCCCGGGAAACGCCGAAGGGCCCGGAGGCTTGATGCCTCCGGGCCCTTCTTCTTTGTAGCGGGGACAGGATTTGAACCTGCGACCTCTGGGTTATGAGCCCAGCGAGCTACCGAGCTGCTCCACCCCGCGTCGGTAAACACGACTCTACGCGACTTCCGCCGAATGACCTAATCGGCTTCCGTCCGCCCCCTGAAGGCTCCCCGCCGCCCCCGGCGGGTCCGGCTGCCCGGCCTGCCCCGAAGGCCCCTGACGGCCCCCGGGAACGCCGCAGGGCGGCCACCCCGTGAGGGGTGACCGCCCTGCGTCAGTGACGCGCGACTCAGCCGGTGTACGGGCCGTAGTCGTAGTCGTCCAGCGGGACCGCCTGGCCGGAGCCGGCGCCGAAGGGCGACAGGTCGTAGTCGTCGTAGCCGACGGCCGAGTACATCGCGGCCTTGGCCTCCTCGGTCGGCTCGACCCGGATGTTGCGGTAGCGGGGCAGACCCGTACCGGCCGGGATGAGCTTACCGAGGATGACGTTCTCCTTGAGGCCCAGCAGCGGGTCCGACTTGGCGTGGATCGCCGCGTCGGTGAGGACCCGGGTCGTCTCCTGGAAGGAGGCGGCCGACAGCCAGGACTCGGTGGCCAGCGAGGCCTTGGTGATACCCATCAGCTGCGGACGGCCGGAGGCGGGGTGACCGCCCTCGGCGACGACGCGGCGGTTCTCCTGCTCGAAGCGACCGCGCTCGACCAGCTCGCCGGGCAGCAGCTCGGCGTCGCCCGACTCGATGATCGTCACGCGGCGGAGCATCTGCCGGATGATGATCTCGATGTGCTTGTCGTGGATCGACACACCCTGCGAGTTGTAGACCTTCTGGACCTCGGCGACCAGGTGGACCTGGACGGCACGCTGGCCCATGATGCGCAGGACGTCGTGCGGGTTGGTGGCACCCATGGTCAGCTTCTGGCCGACCTCGACCGCCTCGCCCTCGCTGACCAGCAGCTTCACGCGCTTCGAGACCGGGTAGGCGATCTCGTCGCTGCCGTCGTCCGGGGTGACGACCAGCTTGCGGGTCTTCTCGGTGTCCTCGATCCGGACCCGGCCCTGCGCCTCCGAGATCGGGGCCACACCCTTGGGGGTACGGGCCTCGAAGAGCTCGACGACACGCGGCAGACCCTGGGTGATGTCGTCACCGGCCACACCACCGGTGTGGAAGGTACGCATGGTCAGCTGGGTACCGGGCTCACCGATGGACTGGGCGGCGATGATGCCGACCGCCTCACCGATGTCGACCAGCTTGCCGGTGGCCAGCGAGCGCCCGTAGCACATGGCGCAGGTGCCGACGGCCGACTCACAGGTCAGGATCGAGCGGGTCTTGACCTCGCCGATGCCGTGGCGGATCAGCTCGTCGATCAGGACGTCGCCGAGGTCCGTGTTGGCGGTGGCGAGGAGCTTGCCGTCCACCGTGATGTCCTCGGCCAGCATGCGGGCGTAGACGCTGGTCTCGACGTCGTCGGCCTTGCGCAGCACGCCGTCCGGGCCCACGGAGCCGATCGCCAGCTTCAGGCCGCGCTCGGTGCCGCAGTCCTCCTCGCGAATGATGACGTCCTGGGAGACGTCGACCAGACGACGGGTGAGGTAGCCGGAGTCGGCGGTACGGAGGGCGGTGTCGGCCAGACCCTTACGGGCACCGTGGGTGGAGATGAAGTACTCCAGCACGGACAGACCCTCACGGAACGACGCCTTGATGGGTCGCGGGATGGTCTCGTTCTTGGCGTTCGACACCAGACCACGCATACCGGCGATCTGGCGCATCTGCATCATGTTTCCACGAGCACCCGAGTCGACCATCATGAAGATGGGGTTCGTCTTCGGGAAGTTCTCGTTCATGGCCTCGGCGACCTCGTTGGTCGCCTGGGTCCAGATGCCGATGAGCTCCTGCTTGCGCTCGTCGTTGGTGATCAGGCCGCGCTCGTACTGACGCTGGACCTTCTCCGCCTTCGCCTCGTAGCCCTCCAGGATCTGGGGCTTGTTCGGCGGGACGACGACGTCCGAGATCGAGACGGTGACACCCGAGCGGGTCGACCAGTGGAAGCCGGCCGCCTTCAGGTTGTCCAGCGTCGCCGCGACGACGACCTTGGGGTAGCGCTCCGCCAGGTCGTTGACGATCGCGGAGAGCTGCTTCTTGCCCACCTCGTAGTCGACGAACGGGTAGTCCTCGGGCAGCAGCTCGTTGAAGAGCGCGCGGCCCAGGGTGGTGGTCAGGCGGAACGGCTCGCCGTCGAACCAGCCGGACTGGCCCTCCTCGTCCACCGGCGGGGTCCAGCCGCGCGGCGGGACGGTGCCGGCCGGCAGGCGCAGCTCGATCGGGGCCTGGACGTCCAGGTCGCGGGCGTCGAAGGCCATGATCGCCTCGGCGGTCGACGAGAAGGTGCGGCCGGCGCCCTTCACGTTGTCGCGGTCCGAGGTCAGGAAGAACAGACCGAGCACCATGTCCTGGGTCGGCATGGTGACGGGGCGACCGTCGGCCGGCTTCAGGATGTTGTTCGAGGACAGCATCAGGATGCGGGCCTCGGCCTGCGCCTCCGCGGAGAGCGGCAGGTGGACGGCCATCTGGTCACCGTCGAAGTCCGCGTTGAACGCGGTGCAGACGAGCGGGTGGATCTGGATGGCCTTGCCCTCGACCAGCTGCGGCTCGAAGGCCTGGATGCCGAGGCGGTGCAGGGTGGGCGCACGGTTCAGCAGGACCGGGTGCTCGGCGATGACCTCTTCGAGGACGTCCCACACGACCGGACGGGCGCGCTCGACCATGCGCTTGGCCGACTTGATGTTCTGCGCGTGGTTCAGGTCCACCAGGCGCTTCATCACGAACGGCTTGAAGAGCTCCAGCGCCATGGCCTTCGGCAGACCGCACTGGTGCAGCTTGAGCTGCGGGCCGACGACGATGACCGAACGGGCCGAGTAGTCGACTCGCTTGCCGAGGAGGTTCTGACGGAAACGACCCTGCTTGCCCTTCAGCATGTCGCTGAGGGACTTCAGCGGGCGGTTGCCCGGGCCGGTGACCGGACGGCCGCGGCGGCCGTTGTCGAACAGCGCGTCGACGGCCTCCTGGAGCATGCGCTTCTCGTTGTTCACGATGATCTCGGGGGCACCGAGGTCGAGCAGGCGCTTCAGGCGGTTGTTGCGGTTGATGACGCGGCGGTACAGGTCGTTCAGGTCGGAGGTCGCGAAGCGGCCACCGTCCAGCTGCACCATCGGACGCAGGTCCGGCGGGATGACCGGGACGCAGTCCAGCACCATGCCGTTGGGCTTGTTGGTGGTCTGCAGGAACGCGGAGACGACCTTGAGGCGCTTGAGCGCACGGGTCTTCTTCTGGCCCTTGCCGGTGCGGATGATCTCGCGCAGGCGCTCGGACTCCTCCGCCAGGTCGAAGGTCTCGAGGCGGTCCTTGAGGGCCGCCGCGCCCATCGAGCCGGAGAAGTAGGTGCCGAAGCGGTCGCGCAGCTCGCGGTAGAGCAGCTCGTCGCCCTCGAGGTCCTGGACCTTGAGGTTCTTGAAGCGGGCCCACACCTCGTCGAGGCGGTCGAGCTCGCGCTGCGCGCGGTCGCGCAGCTGCTTCATCTCGCGCTCGGCGCCCTCGCGCACCTTGCGGCGCACGTCGGCCTTGGCGCCCTCGGCCTCCAGCTCGGCCAGGTCGGTCTCGGCCTTCTTGGCGCGGGCCTCGAGGTCGGAGTCGCGGCGGTTCTCGATCTGCTGGCGCTCGACCGAGACGTGCGCCTCCAGGGACGGCAGGTCGCGCTGGCGGCGCTCGTCGTCGACCCAGGTGATCATGTAGGCGGCGAAGTAGATGACCTTCTCGAGGTCCTTCGGCGCCAGGTCCAGCAGGTAGCCCAGGCGGGACGGCACGCCCTTGAAGTACCAGATGTGGGTGACCGGGGCGGCCAGCTCGATGTGGCCCATCCGCTCACGGCGCACCTTGGCGCGGGTCACCTCGACGCCGCAGCGCTCGCAGATGATGCCCTTGAAGCGGACGCGCTTGTACTTACCGCAGTAGCACTCCCAGTCCCGGGTGGGGCCGAAGATCTTCTCGCAGAAGAGCCCGTCCTTTTCCGGCTTCAGGGTGCGGTAGTTGATGGTCTCCGGCTTCTTGACCTCGCCGTGCGACCACTGGCGGATGTCGTCGGCGGTGGCCAGGCCGATGCGGAGCTCGTCGAAGAAGTTGACGTCAAGCACTGGTCGTCAAGCCCTCTTTCGTAAGTCGAGAGTCGTTCATGTGGTCTGAGGGGGGCCTGGGGGCGGGCCGGCCGCTGCTGCGGCCGGCCCAACCTCCGTCAGACCTCTTCGACGCTGCTGGGCTCGCGCCGGGACAGGTCGATGCCGAGCTCCTCGGCGGCGCGGAACACGTCCTCGTCGGAGTCCCGCATCTCGATGGACTGGCCGTCCGAGGACAGCACCTCCACGTTGAGGCAGAGCGACTGCATTTCCTTGATGAGGACCTTGAAGGACTCGGGAATGCCGGGCTCGGGGATGTTCTCGCCCTTGACGATGGCCTCGTAGACCTTGACGCGGCCGAGGACGTCGTCGGACTTGATGGTGAGCAGCTCCTGGAGCGCGTAGGCGGCGCCGTACGCCTCGAGGGCCCACACCTCCATCTCACCGAAGCGCTGACCACCGAACTGCGCCTTACCACCGAGCGGCTGCTGGGTGATCATCGAGTACGGACCGGTCGAGCGGGCGTGCAGCTTGTCGTCGACCAGGTGGTGCAGCTTGAGGATGTACATGTAGCCGACCGAGACCGGCATCGGGAACGGCTCGCCGGAGCGGCCGTCGAACAGCCGGGCCTTGCCGGTGGAGTTCACCAGGCGCTCACCGTCACGGGTGAGGGTGGTGTTGTCCAGCAGGCCGGTGATCTCGTCCTCGCGGGCGCCGTCGAAGACCGGGGTGGCGAGGTTGGTGCCGCCCTCGACCGTGTCGGCGCCGATCGCCTGGAGGCGCTGGGCCCACTCGTCGGCGAGGCCGGAGACGTCCCAGCCCTGCTTGGCGAGCCATCCGAGGTGGATCTCCAGGACCTGTCCCGGGTTCATTCGGGACGGGACACCCAGCGGGTTGAGGATGATGTCGACCGGGGTGCCGTCCTCCAGGAACGGCATGTCCTCGACCGGCAGGATCTTCGAGATGACGCCCTTGTTGCCGTGACGGCCGGCGAGCTTGTCACCGTTGGTGATCTTGCGCTTCTGGGCCACGTAGACGCGGACCAGCTGGTTGACGCCCGGGGGCAGCTCGTCGCCCTCTTCGCGGTCGAAGACGCGGACGCCGATGACCTTGCCGGACTCACCGTGCGGCACCTTCAGCGAGGTGTCGCGGACCTCACGGGCCTTCTCGCCGAAGATCGCGCGGAGCAGGCGCTCCTCCGGGGTCAGCTCGGTCTCGCCCTTGGGCGTGACCTTGCCGACCAGGATGTCGCCGGTGACGACGTCGGCGCCGATGCGGATGATGCCGCGCTCGTCGAGGTCGGCCAGGACCTCCTCGGAGACGTTCGGGATGTCCCGGGTGATCTCCTCGGGGCCGAGCTTGGTGTCACGGGCGTCGACCTCGTGCTCCTCGATGTGGATCGAGGAGAGGACGTCGTCCTGCACGAGGCGCTGCGACAGGATGATCGCGTCCTCGTAGTTGTGACCCTCCCACGACATGAACGCCACGAGCAGGTTCTTGCCGAGGGCCATCTCGCCCTCGTCGGTGCACGGGCCGTCGGCCAGCACCTGGTTGACCTCGACCCGGGCGCCCTCGTCCACGAGCACCTTCTGGTTGAAGGCGGTGCCCTGGTTGGAGCGGGTGAACTTGGCGGCGCGGTACGTGGTGTACGTGCCGTCGTCGTTGGCCACGGTGACGTAGTCGGCCGAGACCTCCTGGACGACACCGGCCTTCTCGGCGGTGATGACGTCCGCGGCGTCGACGGCGCAGCGGTACTCCATGCCGGTACCGACCAGCGGGGCCTCGCTCTTCAGCAGCGGCACCGCCTGGCGCATCATGTTCGAGCCCATGAGCGCGCGGTTGGCGTCGTCGTGCTCGAGGAACGGGATCATGGCGGTCGCGACCGACACCATCTGGCGCGGCGAGACGTCCATGTAGTCGATCTCGGAGCCCGGGATGTAGTCGATCTCGCCGCCACGGCGGCGGACCAGGACACGCGGCTCGGCGAAGTGCAGGTCCGCGGTCAGCGGGGCGTTCGCCTGGGCGATGACGTAGCGGTCCTCCTCGTCGGCCGTCAGGTAGTCGACCTTCTCGGTGACCACACCGTCGACGACCTTGCGGTACGGCGTCTCGATGAAGCCGAACGCGTTGACCCGGCCGTACGAGGCCAGCGAGCCGATCAGACCGATGTTCGGGCCTTCGGGCGTCTCGATCGGACACATGCGGCCGTAGTGCGAGGGGTGCACGTCACGGACCTCGAAGCCGGCGCGCTCACGGGAGAGACCGCCGGGGCCGAGCGCGGACAGACGACGCTTGTGGGTCAGGCCCGACAGCGGGTTCGTCTGGTCCATGAACTGCGACAGCTGGCTGGTGCCGAAGAACTCCTTGATGGAGGCGACGACCGGCCGGATGTTGATCAGGGTCTGCGGCGTGATCGCCTCGACGTCCTGGGTGGTCATGCGCTCGCGCACGACGCGCTCCATACGGGCGAGACCCGTACGGACCTGGTTCTGGATGAGCTCGCCGACGTTGCGCAGGCGGCGGTTGCCGAAGTGGTCGATGTCGTCGACCTCGACCACGATGTCGCGGCCCTCGTCGTCACGCCACTCGGTCTCGCCCGCGTGCAGCTTCACCAGGTACTTGATCGCACCGATGATGTCGGGCTCGGTGAGCACGCCGGAGTCCAGCGACTCGGCGTTGCCCAGCTTGCGGTTGACCTTGTAACGGCCGACCTTCGCGAGGTCGTAGCGCTTCGGGTTGAAGTAGAGGTTCTCCAGAAGCGTCTGCGCGGCCTCGCGCGTGGGCGGCTCGCCCGGGCGCAGCTTGCGGTAGATGTCCAGCAGCGCGTCGTCCTGGCCCTGGGTGTGGTCCTTCTCCAGGGTGGCGCGCATCGACTCGTACTCGCCGAACTCCTCGAGAATCATCTCGTTGGTCCAGCCGAGCGCCTTGAGCAGCACGGTGACGGACTGCTTGCGCTTGCGGTCGATGCGGACGCCGACCATGTCGCGCTTGTCGATCTCCATCTCCAGCCAGGCACCACGCGAGGGGATGACCTTGCAGGAGTAGATGTCCTTGTCGGACACCTTGTCCAGGGTGGAGTCGAAGTACACACCCGGGGAGCGGACCAGCTGCGACACGACGACACGCTCGGTGCCGTTGATCACGAACGTGCCCTTGTGGGTCATGAGCGGGAAGTCGCCCATGAAGACCGTCTGAGACTTGATCTCACCGGTCTCGTTGTTGGTGAACTCGGCGGTGACGAAGAGCGGGGCCGCGAACGTGAAGTCGCGGTCCTTGCACTCGTCAATGGAGTTCTTCGGCGGCTCGAAACGGTGGTCGCGGAAGGTCAGCGACATCGACCCGCTGAAGTCCTCGATCGGGGAGATCTCCTCGAAGATCTCCTCCAGACCGGACTTCGTGGGGACGTCCTGACCACTCTCCAGGGCCGCCTCGACCCGGGACTTCCAGGCCGCGTTGCCGAGCAGCCAGTCAAAGCTCTCGGTCTGCAGGGCCAGGAGGTTGGGGACCTCGAGGGGCTCCTTGATCTTCGCGAACGAGACGCGGAGCGGGGCGGTGGATGCGGCGGAATTGTTCGAGGCGTTGCGCGGCGCGGCCAAGAGGGGGGTCCTTCCGAGGGCTCGGAGCTCACTACGCGCGTACCAGCCGGGCCTTCACGGGCTTGGTCCCGCCTCCTCGCCACTGGCCTCCGCCGGGATCGAAGTCCCAGGTCAGAGCCGCTTTGCGGAGGCGATGCCAGACCCCTTCAGGGCAACGCAAACTCCGGGCGACGAGTCACGGAGCAGCTAACAGGCAGCGCAAAGGGACAGTGTAGCCAATGGCCACACTGCTGTCCAGCTCTGATTCGGAGACCGAATCGGAGACTCCTCCCGGTAGCCGGCGAGCGCGGACGCCCACCGGGTACTGCTCTAACTCACGTGGAGTCATTTCCCGCCGGAGCCACTGGTTATGCATCCAGTAGCGGACCAACCGGGCGGACTCGCGCCTTGAGAATCGCGCGCCCCGCCGGGTTCGTCAAGGGCCCGCCGACGGTGCGGGCCTCGACCGGTCTATCGACCGCGACCCCCTCGGCGTTACAGAAGCCGTGGTGGGGCCGCCCTCGACGACGGTGATCACCATACCGTCCGGCACCGACGGTGCCGAGTGGGCGTTCGGCCACACCGGTGGACCGGGCCGGCCGGGGACGGCGGAACGGGGCCCCGCGCCCGGCCCAGGGGCCCGGGAACGCGAAAAAGCCGGGCCGACCACCCGCAAGGGTGATCGGCCCGGCTTCAGGCCCCCTCAGAGGGGGCGAGAAGTCACTTGACGGTGACCTTGGCGCCGGCACCCTCGAGGGCGGCCTTGGCCTTCTCGGCAACGTCCTTGGCAACCTTCTCCAGGACCTTGGCACCAGCGGTGTCAACGAGGTCCTTGGCCTCCTTCAGGCCGAGGGAGGTCAGGGTGCGCACCTCCTTGATGACCTGGATCTTCTTGTCGCCGGCACCATCGAGGATGACGTCGAACTCGTCCTGCTCCTCGACGGCCTCAACGGCGGCCGGGCCACCGGCGGCGGCAACGGCGACCGGGGCGGCAGCGGTGACGTCGAACTTCTCCTCGAAGGCCTTCACGAAGGCAGCGAGCTCGATGAGGGTGAGCTCCTCGAACTGCGCGAGCAGCTCGTCCTGGGTCAGCTTCGCCATGATGGCGTCCTTCCACTAAATCGGCAGGTGGTGCCGTATGTACGGGTTGGGCGGGCACGGGCCCGCAGCGAGGCGTGAGCCTGCCGAATTACTCGGCGGCCGCGTCCTCGGCGGCGGGAGCCGGCGTACCGGCACCGCCCTGCTCGACCTTGTCGCGCAGCGCGTCCACAGTGCGGACGAGCTTCGACGGCAGGGCCTGGAAGAGCGCGGCAGCCTGGGACTGCTTGGCCTTCAGGGCACCCGCCAGCTTGGCGAGCAGCACCTCGCGGGACTCGAGGTCCGCGAGCTTCTTGATCTCATCGGCGGACAGCGCCTTACCGTCAAGGACACCGCCCTTGATGATGAGAGCGGGGTTCTCCTTGGCGAAGTCACGCAGAGCCTTCGCCGACTCCACCGGGTCACCGGTGACGAAGGCGACAGCCGTCGGACCGTTGAACAGGTCGTCGAGCTCCGTGATCCCGACCTCATTGGCCGCAATCTTGGTCAGCGTGTTCTTCACCACGGCGTACTCGGCGTTGTCGCCGAGCGAGCGACGCAGGGTCTTGACCTGCTTCACCGAGAGACCGCGGTACTCGGTCAGCAGCGCCGCGGAGGAGCCACGGAACTTGTCCGTGATCTCGGCGACGGCGGCAGCCTTGTCGGGCCTGGCCATAGGCTTACGCCTCCTTCCGTGATGTCGAAGTCGGGCCGACCGCAAAAGTCGACCTGGGTCGCCGCGGACCGACTGGAGGGAAGGAAAGCTCCTGCGAAAACGCAATGAGCCCCGGTGCGCAGGCGCACGGGGCTCGTGACGACCTCGACGGGCGATCGCGCGAACGCGGACCCGGAAGTCGAAGCTCCAGACACACCTGCGCGGGCTGCCTGCGACGAAGCGCAGATCCTTCGGCCACCGATCCCTGACGGGCGCGGCGACAACCAGCGGTCTTTGGCTTCGGCAACAGTAACCGGAGCCCCTCACCAGGTGCAAATCGCCCTCGGACGGGGCATCCCCCGGGGTCGCCGCGGCACGGGTCGTCAGTGCGGCGGGCCGACGGCTCGGCGGGCCGACGGCTCAGCGGGCCAGCGGGGAGACCGTCCGGACGCCGGTGTCCACGGTGTCCGACTCGGCCGGGGCCTGCGCCGAGAGCAGCGCCCCGGCGAGGTCGGTGTAGAGCACCGAGTCGTCCTGCCGGCCGCTGTCCCCGGTGCCGGTCCGCTGGAGCCGGACCAGCTGGTCCTTGTCGTTGAGCCAGAGGTCCAGGGTGAGCGAGGCCGAGCCGCCGGGCGAGAGCGCGGCCCGCAGGCCGTCCCGGCGGGCCGCGGTCAGCTGGGCCTGAGCGGCCGCGTACTTCTCGGCGGTGGTGGCGACCCGGTAGTGCTCGACGGTCGAGTCCTCGAACTTCTCCTCGCCGACGAAGACCGGGTCCGTCCCCTCGGCGGTGGCCGCGGTCAGCGCCTCGACCGGGTTCAGCAGGTCGATCAGCCCGGCGTACGGGACCTCCTTGTGGCCGTCCGCGTCCGGCGGGACGGTGAAGCGCTCCCAGTGCCGGCCGCCCTGCCTGGCCGCGGTGGCGGCGTCCCCGCCCTGGTAGGCGACGGTGTCCACGACGATCAGCTGCTCGGCCTCGGCGGGGGTGGAGCGCTTGATCTGGAGAGCGGTCTTGGGCTGCCAGAACAGCGGGCCGGACCCGGCGTCCGGGCCGAGCCGGTAGCTGACCTTGGCCCGGCGGGCGGTCTGCATGGCCAGCTGGGCGGAGAGCAGCACCCCGTGCGGCGAGCGGTCGGTGGGCTTGGCCTGGGCGCTCGGGGAGGCGGTGGACGGCGAGGCGGTGCTCAGGCTCGGGCTGCCGGACGGCGTGGCGGACGTCTCCCCGCCCCCGCCGCACCCGCTCAGCCCGCTGGTCAGCAGGGCGACGACGGCCACCGCCGCCAAGCGCTGCCGTGCCGCCATCGTCCGTTCCCCTCTCGCCCGCCCCCGTCCGACGGCGGCCCCGTTCCGGCCACCTTGCCACCCGTCTCCGACCGGCCCGGTGGCGGCCCCCCTCGGGCGGGCGGGTCCACCGGGTCGGCCGAGCCCGGACCGGCGCCGGGGCTCCGGTCCGGGGCGGCGGGGATCAGCTGCCGGCGGCGGCCTTCTGGAGGTCGGCGAGGTCGATGTAGTCCACCGGGGTGGCGGCGATCACCGGGGTGCCGTAGTCCGAGTAGCTGACGGAGACGTTCACCGCGCCGACCTTGCTCTCCGCCTGCTCGGTCCGCTTGACCACGAGCTTGTCGGCGTCGACCCAGACGTCGACCTGCTCGCTGGCGATGCCGGCCGCGTCCAGGCCCTTCTTGATCCGGTCGGCCTGCGCCTGGGTGATGCCCTGGGTGGAGGCGATGGCCAGGTCCGCGGCGCTGATCACGCCGGAGTAGTGGGTGGTCGCCTTGCCGTTCACCGTCTCCGGGCCGACCTCGGTGACCTTGCCGCCGGCGATCAGCGTCCGGACGCCCTGCACCGGGTCCGCGCTCTGCAGCTGGTCGGTCGCACCGCCGGAGGCCTTGGCCATGTCGGCCATGGTGTAGCGCACCCAGCGAGGGCCGCTGTTCTGCAGCAGCTCCCCGCCGAGGCCCAGGAACACCGCGTCCTTGGTGTACAGGTAGTGCGCCTTCGGCCCGCCGGTGATCGGCGCCAGGACCTTGCCCAGCGGGGAGCCCGACAGGTCCATCGCGAGGTCGGCCTCCAGGCCGTCGGCCCAGGACAGCGCGCCCTGGCCCTTCATGGTGATCTCGCCGACCTGGATCAGCTCGTCGACCTTCGCCGACTTGGCCGCACCGGTCTTCTGGGTGACCTGCTCCAGGAAGACCGCCGGGCTGACCTTCTCCGGCTTCGCGCCGGTCGGGGCGGCGGCCGACGGGGTGGCCGGGGCGGCGGCCGTGGTCGGCGCGGCCGGGGCGGCGTTCTTGTCCGCCGACTTGTCGTTGTCGCACGCGGTCGCGGTCAGCGCCAGGGCGGCGAGGACGACGGTGACGGCGGCCTTGCGGGTTCCAGCCATGACTTCCCCCCTCGAAGAGCTGATTGTCAGCTCTTCTCATGCGTTTCTCATCCGGACTCTAACGGATCGCCGGAAGCCCCACGCGCCGGATATCCGCTCCCCCGTCACCCGCCGGCGGCGGGCGTCGCGTCCGCCGCTCCGGGAGCCGAGACATCGGTCGTGGTGACCGTGGTTCCCGCACTCCCCCGGACCGTCTCGCGCAGCCGCAGCAGCTGCATGCCGGGGCCGACCCAGACGTCGTAGCCGATCGCCGTCACCCCGTGCCGCTGGTACCAGTCCAGCGTGGCGGCCCGCCGCTGCGGGCTCAACTCGTCGTCCTTGCCGAACAGTTCGGCCACCGGCGCGGAGCCCCGGTAGTGCGCCACGGTCACCCCGGCCAGCTGCTCGCCGCCGAGCGAGGTGAGCTTGACGCCCTGCGCGACCTCGTACGCCCGGCTGCCCGGGTTGGTGATCAGCGCGGTCGTCCAGCCGCCCGCGAAGCCCTCCGGGTCGGGGCCCGCCGCGGGGTCGACCGACTCTGCGGTGCTCCGCTCCGCGTGCTTGGCCGCGCCGCCCTGGTAGACGAGGTCGAGCGCGCCGTCCTTCACGGTCAGCCGTCCGGTGCCCAGCTCGTCGGTGACGGCCAGCCCGGCCTCGTCCGCGGCGCCCCAGACCAGGGAGCCGCTCGCGGTGCGCCGGCCGGCCGGGCCCTCCTGGACCACGTCGATCCGGGCGCCGCCGGCGTCGTCCAGCCCCTGCGCGGCCGAGAGCACCACCTGCTTGGGCGGCACCGGCGCGGGGCCCCCGGGGGTGCGGGTGGTCGGGACGGCCAGCAGGCTGCACCCGGTGGTGGTGAGCAGCAGCAGGGCCGCCACGAGAACGGTGGGGCGAGGGGCGGGCAGCACGGCACACTCCGGCGGTCACAGGTGCTCCACATGGTCTGACCGGCAGAGCGTACGACGGTTCGGCCCGTCGTTCCCATCCGCCGGTGTCCCGATCCGGCAACCGTTCCGGCCCGTCGGCCCGACCGGCCCGCGCCGGGCCCCGTACCGGCTCCTTCCCCGGGAACGACGGCGGGCCCGCACCCCCGGTGAAGGGGGTACGGGCCCGTCGTACGGACTGCTCTAGAGCACTGGGGCTCAGACCGCGGCCGGGTCCTCCTCGGCGAGGAGGTTGCGGGTGCGGTTCGGGTCCACCAGGACGCCGGGGCCCATGGTGGTCGAGAACGCGGTCTTCTTGATGTAGCGGCCCTTGGCGGCGGACGGCTTGGCGCGGAGCACCTCGTCCAGCGCGGCGGCGTAGTTCTCGACCAGCTGCTCGTCGGTGAAGGAGGCCTTACCGATGATGAAGTGCAGGTTCGAGTGCTTGTCGACGCGGAACTCGATCTTGCCGCCCTTGATCTCGTTCACGGCCTTGGCCACGTCCGGGGTCACGGTGCCGGTCTTCGGGTTCGGCATCAGGCCACGGGGACCGAGCACGCGGCCGAGGCGGCCGACCTTGCCCATGAGGTCCGGGGTGGCGACGACGGCGTCGAAGTCGAGGCGGCCCTTGGCGACCTCGTCGATGAGCTCGTCGGAGCCGACGATGTCGGCGCCCGCAGCACGCGCGGCCTCGGCACGCTCGCCGGTCGCGAAGACCAGGACCCGAGCGGTCTTACCGGTGCCGTGCGGGAGGATCACGGTGCTGCGGACCATCTGGTCGGCCTTGCGCGGGTCGACGCCCAGACGCATGGCGACCTCGACGGTGCCGTCGAACTTGGTGGTGCTGGTCGCCTTGGCGAGGCGGACGGCCTCGAGGGGGGCGTAAAGGCGCTCGCGGTCGACCTGGGCGTCCGCGGCCTTCAGGGCCTTGCTGCGCTTCATGGCTGCTCCTGAATGATGAATGGAGTTGTGGTGTCACGGGCCTGCGCGGGCCCTACCACAGGGGACGAGAAGGGAACTCAGCCCTCGACGGTGATGCCCATCGACCGGGCGGTGCCGGCGATGATCTTCTCCGCGGCGTCCAGGTCGTTGGCGTTCAGGTCGGGCATCTTGGTCGTGGCGATGTCGCGGACCTGGGCGCTGGTGAGCTTGGCGACCTTGGTCTTGTGCGGCTCGCTGGAGCCCTTGTCGACACCCGCGGCCTTCAGGATGAGGCGCGCGGCCGGCGGCGTCTTCGTGATGAAGGTGAAGGAACGGTCCTCGTAGACCGTGATCTCCACCGGCACGATCATGCCGCGCTGCGACTCGGTCGCAGCGTTGTAGGCCTTGCAGAACTCCATGATGTTGACGCCGTGCTGGCCCAGCGCGGGGCCGACCGGCGGCGCCGGGTTGGCCGCACCGGCGTTGATCTGGAGCTTGATAAGCCCCGTGACCTTCTTCTTCTTGGGAGGCATGTCTCTCCGGGTCCTTCCGAGAGGTGATTGCTGGTGCGTGCGAAACCGGGGCGACACCCGGCCGCCAGCACACACATCGGACCAGGCTAACGCGTCAGCGCCGCTGGACCAAAACGGGTTCGGGGCGGAGGCTCCTCGCCCCCGCCCCGAACCCGAAGACGGTATGACTAGTTCTTCTGGATCTGGTCGAAGGAGAGCTCGACCGGGGTCTCCCGGCCGAAGATCTCGACCAGGCCCTTGACCTTCTTCGAGTCCGGGTTGATCTCGTTGATGGTCGCCTGGAGGGTCGCGAACGGACCGTCGGTGACGGTGACCGAGTCGCCGACCTCGAAGTCCAGCACCTGGATCTCGCTCGGCTTGATCGGCGAGGGCTTGCCGGCCTCCTTGGCCGCCTGGCGCTCGACGTCGGGGGCGAGCATCTTGACGACCTCGTCCAGGGTCAGCGGGTACGGGTCGTAGGCGTTGCCGACGAAGCCGGTGACACCCGGGGTGTTGCGCACGACGCCCCAGGACTCGGGGGTGAGGTCCATGCGCACCAGGACGTAGCCGGGGAGCTTGTTCTGGCGGATGGTCTTGCGGTCGCCGTTCTTGATCTGGACGACCTCCTCCTGCGGCACCTCGGCCTGGAAGATGTACTCCTCGACGTTCAGCGAGACGGCGCGCTGCTCCAGGTTCTGCTTCACCCGGTTCTCGTAGCCGGCGTAGGTGTGGATCACGTACCACTCGCCCGGCATGAAGCGCAGGTCCTCGCGGAACTTGGCGACCGGGTCGACCTCGTCGGCCGACTCCTCCTCGGCCTCCTCGGCGTCCTCGGCCTCCTCGGCGTCCTCGACGGACTCCTCGGCCTCGGCGTCGCCCTCCACGTGCAGCGCGGCCTCCTCGGCGGGCTCGCCGGCCTCGGCCTCGTCGTACGCCTCGACCTCGTCCTCGTCGCTGTCCGCGGCGTCCACGATCTGCTCGGCGGACTCGGCGTCGTCAGCCGGCTCGGCCGCGTCCAGCTCGGCGGCGCCATCCGCCTCGCGGACGGTCTCGTCGGCGTCGTACAGGGGGGACTCAGACACGGTGGCGGCTTCTTTCCTGGAGATGGTGAAGGTGGCGCGCTCCTCGACCGGCCCGGCGGACGGCCGCTCGCGCGGGCGCCAGGTGAGGTCTCGGAGACTTCAACAGTACCGAGTCCACGGTAGCCGCGCGTACGTCCGGCGCCGACAGCTCGACCCGGGCCGAGTAATCGGCCCGGGTCGGGAGGCTGTTCGAGAGGTGGGGCGGCCGGTCAGCCGAAGACCAGGAGGCTCAGCTTGGAGAAGCCGTAGTCCAGGCCGGCCACGAAGGCCATCATGACCACCACGAAGGTGACGACCACGGCGGTGTAGTTGGTGAGCTCGCCGCGGGTCGGCCAGACGACCTTGCGCAGCTCGGCGATGATCTGGCGGTAGAAGAGGGCGGTCCGTGCGAACAGGCCCTTCTTGGCCCGCTTGCCCGACTTCTTCTGCTTGCCGGACTTCTTGTCGCCCTCGGCCGATGCGATCTCGGCAGCGCCGTCGGCACCCTCGGGGTTGCCGCTCTCAGGCGTTGCGGTGGAGCCCGTGGTCTCCGTCACTCGTCCTCACCTGAATCCGGGTCCTGCCGGCTTCGCCGCGCACCCGGTGGGGGCGGCCAGTCGGCTAGCGGTGCTGATCGGTGCCATCTCCGCATCAAGCCCGCTCACTCCTGTGGAGCGAACGGGCTGAAAACGGATCTAGCAGCAGGGCAAGAGGGACTCGAACCCCCAACCGCCGGTTTTGGAGACCGGTGCTCTACCAATTGAGCTATTGCCCTACGGTGCCTCGCGGCTCCGGTGGCGACCAACCTACCGTATCTCCCCCCGCTGTCTGCACAGGCGGTGAAAGCTCCGGTTGCCGGCGGGCCGTCGAGCAGCGAGTGTACGTGGTCGAGGGGTGTTTGGTCGAACTTCTTCTTCCGGCTTCTCTTCCGGACCGGCCGGTCCCCGGCGGACGTCCGGTCCGGCGGGACCCCTTCCGACGGACCGTCGGGCCGCGATTCGGACGGGAACGTACGGATGCCGATACCCCGATGCCCGGTAGGTCCCGGTTCTGCGACGATGCAGGCATGAGCGCTTCCACCCCGCAGCCCGACCAGTCCATCCGCCCCGCCGACCGCCGGGTCTCCGCCCGGATCGGCGCGATCGCCGAGTCCGCGACCCTCGCCGTGGACGCCAAGGCCAAGGCCCTCAAGGCCGCCGGCCGCCCGGTCATCGGTTTCGGTGCCGGCGAGCCCGACTTCCCCACCCCGGACTACATCGTCGAGGCGGCCGTCGAGGCCTGCCGCGACCCGAAGAACCACCGCTACACCCCGGCGGGTGGCCTGCCCGAGCTGAAGGCCGCGATCGCCGCCAAGACGCTGCGCGACTCCGGCTACGAGGTGGACGCCTCCCAGGTGCTCGTCACCAACGGCGGCAAGCAGGCGATCTACGAGGCGTTCGCGGCGATCCTGGACCCGGGCGACGAGGTCATCATCCCGGCCCCGTACTGGACCACCTACCCGGAGTCGGTCCAGCTGGCCGGCGGCGTCCCGGTGGAGGTCGTCTCCGACGAGACCACCGGCTACAAGGTCTCGGTCGAGCAGCTGGAGGCCGCGCGCACCGAGAACACCAAGGTGGTGCTGTTCGTCTCGCCGTCCAACCCGACCGGCGCGGTGTACACCGAGGCCGAGGCCGAGGCGATCGGCCGCTGGGCGCTGGAGCACGGCCTGTGGGTGCTCACCGACGAGATCTACGAGCACCTGGTGTACGGCGACGCCACCTTCACCTCGCTGCCCGCCCTGCTGCCCGAGCTGGCCGAGAAGTGCATCGTGGTCAACGGTGTCGCCAAGACCTACGCGATGACCGGCTGGCGGGTGGGCTGGGTGGTCGGCCCGAAGGACGTCATCAAGGCCGCGACCAACCTCCAGTCGCACGCCACCTCGAACGTCTCCAACGTCGCCCAGCGCGCCGCCCTGGCCGCCGTGGCCGGCGACCTGGACGCGGTCGCCGAGATGCGCGAGGCCTTCGACCGCCGCCGCAAGACCATCGTGCGGATGCTCAACGAGATCGAGGGCGTGCTCTGCCCCGAGCCCGAGGGCGCCTTCTACGCCTACCCGTCGGTCAAGGGCCTGCTGGGCAAGGAGATCCGCGGCCGGCGCCCGCAGACCTCCGCCGAGCTGGCCGCCCTGATCCTGGACGAGGCCGAGGTCGCGGTCGTCCCGGGCGAGGCCTTCGGCACCCCCGGCTACCTGCGGCTCTCCTACGCGCTCGGCGACGCCGACCTGGTCGAGGGCGTCAGCCGGGTCCAGAAGCTGCTCGGCGAGGCCCGCGACTGACCTCGGGTCCGTCCACCGACGTCAACCCGACGCCAGGGTTTCACCCGGCGCACCGCCCCCTTTCACCCCTTCAGGGGATGTAGAGGGGGCGGTTCCCGTTCAGGGGCCGTATACGGCAGTATCGGTGAATGGAACGCCTGTTGAACCCGCGAGACGTCAGGGGCCTCCCGAAGGCCCACCTGCACCTGCACTTCACCGGCTCAATGCGGCCCGCCACCCTCCTGGAGCTGGCGGACAAGCACGGCGTCCGGCTGCCGGAGGCGCTCAGCTCCGGCGAGCCGCCCCGGCTGCGGGCCACCGACGAGCGGGGCTGGTTCCGCTTCCAGCGGCTGTACGACACCGCCCGCTCGGTGCTGCGGGACGAGGAGGACATCCGCCGGCTGGTCCTGGAGACCGCCGAGGACGAGCGGCGGGACGGCTCCCGCTGGCTGGAGATCCAGGTCGACCCGACGTCCTACGCGCCCCGGCTGGGCGGACTGATCCCCGCCCTGGAGCTGATCCTGGACGCGGTGGAGCACGCCGCCGCGGCGACCGGGGTGGGCATCCGGGTCCTGGTCGCGGCCAACCGGATGAAGTCCCCGATGGACGCCCGGACGCTGGCCCGGCTGGCCGTCCGCTACGCCGACCACGGGGTGGTCGGCTTCGGCCTCTCCAACGACGAGCGCCGGGGCCTGGCCCGGGACTTCGACCGGGCCTTCGCGATCGCCCGCAACGGCGGGCTGCTGGCGGCCCCGCACGGCGGCGAGCTGTCCGGCCCGGAGTCCGTCCGGGACTGCCTGGACGACCTGGGCGCCGCCCGGATCGGCCACGGCGTACGGGCCGCCGAGGACCCCCGGCTGATGGAGCGGCTGGCGGACCGGCAGGTCACCTGCGAGGTCTGCCCGTCCTCCAACGTCTCGCTCGGCGTCTACGAGCGCCCCGAGGAGGTGCCGCTGCGCCGGCTCTTCGACGCCGGGGTGCCGCTCGCCCTGGGCGCGGACGACCCGCTGCTGTTCGGCAGCCGGCTGGCCGCCCAGTACGAGCTGGTCCGGGACGTGCTGGGCTTCTCCGACGCCGAACTCGCGGAGCTGGCACGGCAGTCGGTGCGCGGCTCGGTCGCGCCGGAGGCCGTCCGCAAGGAGCTGCTGGCGGACATCGACGCCTGGCTGGTCGGCGACCGCGCCCCCGCGGAAGCGGCCGCCGTACCCGCCTAGGGTCGCTGCTAGAGCTTGACGCCCACCATCACCGGCTCGTTCACCAGCTCCACCCCGAAGGCCGCGCGGACCCCGTCCCGGATCTCCCGGGCCAGTGCCAGCAGGTCCTCGGCGGTGGCCGAGCCGCGGTTGGTGAGCGCCAGGGTGTGCTTGGTGGAGAGCGTCGCCGGGCCGCCGCCGTAGCCCTTGCCGAAGCCCGCGCGGTCGATCAGCCAGGCCGCCGAGGTCTTGGTGCAGCCCTCCGGGGCCGGGTAGGCGGGGGCGTCCTCGGTGCCCGGGCGGGTGCGGAAGGACTCGTACTGCGCGGCCGTGAGCACCGGGTTGGTGAAGAAGGAGCCCGCCGACCAGGTGTCGTGGTCCGCCGGGTCCAGCACCATGCCCTTGCCGGAGCGCAGCAGCAGCACCGCCGTCCAGGCCGTGCCGACCGCGACCCGGGCGCCCGGCTCGACGCCCAGGTGCCGGGCGGTCTCGGCGTAGCGGACGGGGGTGGAGAGCCCGTCGTTGTCCTCCAGGCGGAACCGCACCCGCAGCACCACGTAGCGGTCCGGCTCGGCCTTGAAGCGGCTGTGCCGGTAGGAGAACCCGCACTCGGCGTTCGAGAGGGTGACGACCTCGTCGGCGGTGCGGTCGTACGCGACCACCTCGGTGATCGACTGGGCGACCTCCTGGCCGTACGCGCCCACGTTCTGCACCGGGGTGGCGCCCGCGGAGCCGGGGATGCCGGCCAGGAACTCGATGCCCGCCAGCCCGTGGTCGCGCACGGTGCGGTGGACCACCTCGGACCAGGTCTCGCCGGCCGCGACCTCCAGCGCGGTGCCGTCCAGGGCGAAGCCCTCGGTGGCGATCCGCAGCACGGTGCCGGGGAAGCCGGCGTCGCCGATCACCAGGTTGGAGCCGCCGCCGAGGACGAGCAGCGGCTCGCCGGCCGCGTCGGCCTCGCGGACGGCGGCGATCACCTCGTCGTCGGTGTGGGCGGTCACCAGGCGGCGGGCCGGGCCGCCGAGCCGGAGCGTGGTCAGCGGGGCGAGGGGGGCGTCGTTTTCTACCAGCACGCCCACCAGCGTACGGGGGAGGGGTCCGCCGACCGGAACGCGATTCCCGTCGGCGGGCCCCTCCCCTACGCCCCCGTTCAGACCCGGGCCGGCTCGGCCCGGTCCGCCGCCCGCTCCCCCGCCGCCGCGACCGGCGCCTTCCGCCGCCGCGGGATGAACACCGCGGCGAGCGCGCCGAGCCCGACGGCGGCGGCGCCGACGTACAGCGCGGGCACCAGCCCGTCCGTGAAGGCCCGCACCGACTGGTAGCCGCCCTGCCCCGAGAACACCGCCGCGAGCACGGCGACCCCGAGCGCCCCGCCGACCTCGCGCAGCGCGTTGTTGGCGCCGGAGGCGATCCCCTGCTCCTGTGGCCGGACGCTGGCCATCACCAGTTGGGCGGTCGGGCCGAAGTACAGCGACATGCCGATCCCGCAGATCACGGTGGCCGGTATCTGGGCGACGTAGTCGAGGCCGGTGCTCCCGTCCACCACCAGGCCGTACAGCGCCAGGCCCGCGGCCTGCAGCGCCAGCCCGGCGACCACGATCGGCCGGCCGCCGATCCGGTCGGAGAGGATGCCCGCGATCGGCGAGACCAGCAGCGGCATCGCCGTCCACGGCAGCATCCGGATGCCCGCCTCCTGCGGGCTGAAGCCGCCGACGCCCTGGAGGTACTGGCTGATCAGGAAGATCGAGCCGAACATCCCCAGGTACATCAGCAGGCTGGCCGCGTTGACGGCGGAGAAGGCCCGGCTGCGGAACAGCCGCATCGGCAGCATCGGGTGGGCGGCGACCCGCTGCTCGTACCGGACGAAGGCGGCCAGCAGCAGGGTGCCGCCGACCAGGGCGCCGAGGACCAGCGGGCTGGTCCAGCCGTCCGGGTTGCCGCGGATCAGGCCGAGGACGACGCCGAACATCCCCAGGCTGACCAGCAGGGTTCCGGGCACGTCCAGGGCCCGGCCCGGGCCCCGGCTCTCGCCGAGCCGCAGGTAGGCCAGCGGCAGCAGGACGAGGCCGACCGGGACGTTCACCCAGAAGATCCACTGCCAGGAGAAGTGCTCGGTCAGCGAGCCGCCGATCAGCGGCCCCGCGGCGACGGCGAGGCCGCTGACCCCCGACCAGATGCCGAAGGCCATCCCCCGCTTGCCCTCAGGCACCGCGGCGGTGAGCAGGGTGAGGGTGAGCGGCATCATCACCGCGGCCCCGGTGCCCTGGACGGCGCGGGCGGCGATCAGTTCGCCGATGCCCGGGGACAGCGCGGCCGCGGCGGAGCCGGCGGTGAAGACCGCCAGCCCGACCAGGAAGATCCGGCGGCGGCCGAAGCGGTCGCCGAGGGCGGCGCCGAACATCAGCAGCACGGCGAAGCTCAGGGTGTAGGCGCTGACCGTCCATTCGAGGTCGGACAGTCCGCCGCCGAGCTCCTCGCGGATCGACGGCAGCGCGGTGGTGACCACCAGGTTGTCCAGGGCGGCCATGAAGCTGGCCGCGCTGACGATCACCAGGGTCCAGACCGCCGCTCTGCCCATGGCAGGTTTCTCCGTCATGACGTCCCCCAGGTTCCTTAGGTAGTTATTGCTCAATAACTTCTTTGGGCCGAAAAGAGGCCGCACGGACACCCCGTGCGGCCCGTCCATCCGGGCGGCGCGCCTACTCGGGCGGCTCGCACCCGTCGAAGCCGGCCCAGATCCGGTGGTCCGGCGGATAGCCGAGCGCCACCAGGGTGTTGATCAGCATCCCGTACGCGAAGAACTGCGTGGCGTCCTTCATTCCGCCGCCGATCCGGATCCTGACCCGGTCAAACAGGTCCTCCCACAGCAGCCGGGCGGTCTCCCCGACCTCGTCCTCACCGGCCGCCCTGGCCGCGGACGCCGAGACGTAGAGCTGCATCTGCATCATGAGCTGGTCGCCGTTCTCGACCAGGCCCAGGTACGCGGTGGACATCGCCTCCGCGGCCGCCTCGCCGGACAGCCCGGCCGAGGCCTCGTCGAACACCCGCCAGGTCTCCTCGACGCAGCGCTCGGCGGCCGCGGCGAAGATCGCCTGCTTGCTCGGGAACAGCCGGAACAGGTACGGCTGCGAGACGCCCACCCGGCGGGCGATCGCCTCGGTGGAGGTGCCGTGGTACCCGCCCCGGGCGAACTCGGTCAGGGCGGCCCGGACGACGCTCTCGCGCCGCTCCTCCGCGCTCATCCGGATGCTCGACTTCGCCATGGATCCCAAGTTAGTGGCCAATCACTATCTACGCAAGGCCCGCGCCGGCGGCCGGAGATCCCGTACGGGACCCCGGCCGCCGCGACCCTCGGGGCCGCTCAGCCGAGCCGGACGACGGCCCGGGACATGCCGAGCACCTTCTGGCCACCCGTGGTGGCCAGCAGGTCGACCTGCACCCTGCGGTCGTCCAGCTTCTTGGCGACCTTGGCCGAGACCTCGACCACCGCGCCGACCCCGTCGTTCGGCACCGGCACCGGCCGGGTGAACCGCACGCCGTACTCGACCACCGCGGCCGGGTCGCCGACCCAGTCGGTGACCACCCGGATCGCCTCGGCCATGGTGAACATGCCGTGCGCGATCACGTCCGGCAGGCCGACCTCCAGGGCGAACTTCTCGTTCCAGTGGATCGGGTTGAAGTCGCCCGAGGCCCCCGCGTACCGCACCAGTGTGTCGCGGGTCACCGGGAAGGACTGCGCCGGCAGCTCGGTGCCGACCTCGACCTCGTCGTAGTCGATCGCCATCGCGCTCACTCCCCCGCCTCGTCGGCGGCCCGGGCCACCAGGGTCATGACCGACGTCACAACGTGCCCGCCGGTCGCGTCCGTCACCTCGCCACGTACGGTGAGCACGTCGTTGCCCGCCAGCGACTTGATGTTGTCGATGGTCACCGTGACCGACAGCCGGTCACCGGCCCGCACCGGGCGGGTGTAGGCGAACTTCTGGTCGCCGTGCACCACCCGGCTGAAGTCCAGGCCCAGCTCCGGGTCCTCGACCACCTGGCCGGCCGCGCGGTAGGTGATCACGAACGGGAAGGTCGGCGGGGCGATCACGTCGGGGTGCCCCAGCGCCTTCGCCGCCTCAAGGTCGGTGTACGCCGGGTTGGCGTCGCCGACCGCGGTCGCGAACTCGCGGATCTTCTCCCGGCCGACCTCGTACGGCTCGGTGGGCGGGTAGCTACGCCCGATGAAGGAGGGGTCGAGCGCCATGGCGGCTCCTCGGAACGCGGGTGGATACGAAAAAAACTCCGGGCCGCACCCCCTGTGAGGGATGCGGCCCGGAGCAAGAGACCTGAATTCACACAGGCCCGTCGCCCTGCAAGAGGGTCAGCGGGTCTCGCGGTGCGCGGTGTGCGAGTTGCAGCGGGGGCAGTGCTTCTTCATCTCAAGACGGTCCGGGTCGTTACGCCGGTTCTTCTTGGTGATGTAGTTCCGCTCCTTGCACTCCACGCAGGCCAGCGTGATCTTCGGGCGGACGTCGGTGGCAGCCACGGGAGTGCCTTCCTTGGACAACGAATAAGAACACAACAAGAGTAGCCGACCGGGAGTGCGATCTCCCGACCGACTACGCGGGGTAGCGGTGACCGGACTTGAACCGGTGACACAGCGATTATGAGCCGCTTGCTCTACCAACTGAGCTACACCGCCACAGTGATCCGCGGCACAGCCGGAGCTGACCGCTTCTCACCAGAGCCCCCATGCGGAATCGAACCGCAGACCTTCTCCTTACCATGGAGACGCTCTACCGACTGAGCTATAGGGGCGAACGAGGAAGAGATTACACGTTTCGCGCCCGGAGGTGAAATCCGTATCCCGCGGCGAAGACCGCAGGTGGGGCGAGGGGTACGGACGGACGATCCAAGGCCCGGCGTTCGATCGGCCCGCGAGCCGCACGGCCCGACCCGATACGACTATTGCCCGCCTCCCGGCGACCCGCCCCCCGGGCCCATAGGCTCGACGCTCATTGATCGGGAGGACTGGCCGGCGGTACGGGCCAGCCGTACGGGGCCGACCGCACGGGCCGGCCCGAGAAGGAGCCGGGCGATGGACAGCGCAGCCGCCGACGGGCCGCACTCCGGGCCCGGCCCGGCGGCCAACCCGCTCGGGCACGGCCCGGTCCTGCTCCTCACCGGCGCCCGGCTGGCGGACGGGCGGGTGGTGGACGTCCGGATCAGCGGCGACCGGATCCAGGCGGTCGGCACCGTCGGCAGCCTCGGCCCGCTGCCCGCCCTGCCCGGCGCGCCCACCGTCACCACCGGCGCCCGGATCGACCTGCGCGGCTACCTGCTGCTCCCGGCCCCCGCCGAGGCGCACGCCCACTACGACACCGCCTTCTCCGCCGCCCTGCCCACCCCGCCGCCGGACACCCCGGCCGACCTCACCCGCCGGGTCACCGAGGCCGCGCTGACCTCGCTCGGCTACGGCGCCACCGCCCAGCGCACCCACGTCCGGATCGGCGACGTGCACGGGCTGCGCCGGCTGGAGGCGGTGCTGACCGCCCGGCAGGCGCTGGGCGGGCTGGCCGAGCTCCAGGCGGTGGCGATGCCCCGGCTGCTCACCGGACGGGCCGGCGCGGACGGGCGGGCGCAGCTGCGCGAGGCGCTCAAGCTGGGCGCCACGGCGGCCGGCGGCTGCCCGGAGCTGGACCCGGACCCGGCCGGGTACGTGCAGCTGCTGCTGGAGGCCGCCCGGGAGGCGGACTGCCCGGTGGACCTGCACACCGGCGCCGGCGACGCCGCCCAACTCGCCCGGATGACCGGGGCGTTGGCCCCGCTGCGGCCCCGGGTGGCACTCGGCCCGTGCGGGGCGCTGCCCCGGGGCGCGTCGACGGTGCTGGCGACCAGCGGGGTCCGGGTGGTCTGCCTGCCGCAGAACGGCTGCTGCACCGGCATGGAGGGCCGCTCGGCGGGCCTGCGGCCGGGCCTGGTACGGGAGTTGGCGGCCGCCGGGGTGCCGCTGGCGGCGGGCAGCGGGGCGCTGCGCGACCCGTCCAACCCGGTCGGCCGGGCGGATCCGCTGGAGTCGGCCTACCTGCTGGCGGCCGGTGGGGAGTTGACCCCGGAGGCGGCGTACGACGCGGTGGCGAACCAGGCCCGGGCGGCGCTCGGTCTGGCACCCGTCCGGGTGGACGCCGGGTTCCCGGCGGAGCTGCTGGCGGTGCGCGGGGACAGCCTGGCCGGGGCGCTCGCGGGCGGGCACAGCCGGCTGGTGGTGCACAGCGGCCGGGTGGTCAGCCGGACCAGCGCGGTCCGGGAGTTCGCGGACACGGTGGCGCTGGCGCTGCCCCGACAGTCCGGGGGCGGGGACGGCTGAGCCGGTCCCGGAGTGGGCCTGATGGCCCCTGACGGCAGATGGGGGCGCGCGACTGGTGTCGCGCGCCCCTCCCCCACCTGCTGGCCGCCTCGGGCGGCGGCTGGAGCGGCCCCGGACCTCCCCCACACGGAGCAGGGGCCGCTCGTTCGACACCGACACTACGCCCGCGGAACACCGCCCCCGAGCGGCCTTGACGCCCCCCTGTCGCCCACCGGGCCGCTCTTGACGGCTCGTTGACGGGGGCGCGCCGGCACCGGTGCGCCGGTCCGTCACGGCACGTACCGGTACCCGATCCCCGGCTCGGTGACCAGGTGCCGCGGCCGGGCCGGATCGCGCTCCAACTTGCGGCGCAGTCCGGCGAAGTAGACCCGCAGGTAGTTGCCGCGCCCCTCCTGGGCCGGGCCCCACACCTCGCGCAGGATCTGCCTCCCGGGCACCAGCCGGCCCGGGTTGGCGAGCAGCAGGGCGAGGATGCGCCACTCGGTCGGGGTGAGGCGGACCGGTCCGTTCGGGCCGTGCACCGCGGTGGCCGCGAGGTCCACGGTGTGGTCGCCGATCACCGGCCGGCCCAGCGGCACGTCGCCCAGCGGCCGGCGCAGCACGGCGCGCAGCCGGGCCAGCAGCTCGTCCATCAGGAACGGCTTGGTGAGGTAGTCGTCGGCGCCCGCGTCCAGGGCGCCCACCTTGTCGGCGGCGTCCGTCCGGCCGGAGAGCACGATGATCGGCACCGCGCTGTGGGTGCGCAGGCCGCGCAGCACGTCCATCCCGTCGAGGTCGGGCAGGCCGAGGTCGAGCAGGACGGCGTCCGGGGCGCTGTGCGCGGCGCGGTCCAGCGCCTCCCCGCCGCTGGCGGCGGTGCGGACGGCGTAGTGCCGGGCGCTGAGGTTGATCCGCAGGGTGCGCAGGAGGGCGGGTTCGTCGTCGACGACCAGAATCTCACTCATGCGCCCGCCTCGCTTCGCTCGGCAGTCGCTTCGCGAGACGCGCACCTTTCGATGGTTCGTTCACTTCGTTCACTCATGTGGAGGTTCCTCCCCGAAAGCTCCAGGCTCAGTGGTGCCGGGCTCGGTGGTGCTGGGCGCGGTGGTGGCGGCGGGCAGGGTGAGCAGCATGGTGGTGCCGCCGCCCGGGGTGTCCTCGACCTCCAGGCTGCCGCCCATCGCCTCGGCGAGGCCGCGGGAGAGGGCGAGGCCGAGGCCGACGCCGGTGGTGTTGTCGGTGTCGCCGAGGCGCTGGAAGGGCAGGAAGACCCGGTCGCGGTCCTCGGGGGCGATGCCGGGGCCGCGGTCGATCACCCGGATCTCCACCTGGTCGGCGTGGTGGCTGGCGGTGACCAGGACGGGCGCGCCGGGGGCGTTGTACCGCAGCGCGTTGGTGATCACGTTGGCGAGCACCCGCTCCAGCAGCGGCGGGTCGGCGAGCACCGGCGGGGCGGTGTCCAGGTCGAGCGGCTGCACCGGCGCGTACGGGTCGGGGAGGCTGTCGAGCGCCCGGGGCAGGATCTCGTCGAGGTGGGTCTCGGTGAGGTGCAGGGTGAGCGCGCCGGCCTGGAGGCGGCTCATGTCGAGCAGGTTGTCGACCAGCCGGGTGAGCTTGACCAGCGACTCGTCGGCGGTGGCGAGGAGTTCGGCCTGGTCCTCGGGCGAGAACTCGACGTCGGGGCTGCGCAGCGAGCCGACCGAGGCGCGGGCGGCGGCCAGCGGGGTGCGCAGGTCGTGGCTGACGGCGGCGAGCAGGGCGGTGCGCATCCGGTCGGCGGCCTTGATCGGCTCGACCTCGGCGGCGACCACGGCCAGCCGGTCGCGCTCCAGCGCGGCGGCGACGTGGGCGGCGAAGGCGGTCAGCACCCGCTGGTCGGCGGCGGGCAGCCGGCGGCCGGTGAGCACCAGGAGGGCGTCCGCGCCGACCGGGACCTCGGCGGTCTCGTGCGGCCCCTCGCCGTCGCCCTGGTGGTCCCCCTCGCTGTGCGCGAGCACCTCGCCGTCGCCCCGGGAGAGCAGCGCGACGGCCCGCATGCCGAAGGCCGTCCGGGACTTCTCCAGCAGGGCGGGCAGCGCGTCGGCGCCGCGCAGCACGCTGCCGGCCAGGGTGGAGAGGGTCTCGGCCTCGGCGGTGGCGCGGGCGGCCCGGCTGGTGAGCCGGCCGGCGTGGTCGACCACGGTGGAGACGGTGAGCGCGATCGCGGCGAAGACCACCAGGGCGACGATGTTGTTGGTCTCGCCGATGGTCAGGCTGTGGACCGGCGGGATGAAGTAGTAGTTGAGCAGCACCGAGGCGACGACCGAGGCCAGCAGGGCCGACACCGCGCCGCCGAGCAGGGCGACGATCACCACGCCGAGCTGGAAGATCAGCGCGTCGGTGGTCAGGTTGATGCTGTGGTCCGCCTGCGAGAGCAGGACGGTGAGCAGCCAGGGCACCGCCAGGCCGGCCAGGTAGCCGGCGATGGTGCGGCGCCGGGAGTGGCGGCGGCCGAGCGAGGGCAGCCGGCCGCGGCCGGTGAACTCGTGGGTGACCATGTGGACGTCGATGTCCTCGGAGTCGTCCACGGTGGTCTGCCCGGTGCCGGGGCCGGTGAGGAAGCGGTTGATCCGGCCGCGGCGGCTGGTGCCGAGCACCAGCTGGGTGGCGTGGTGGGCGCGGGAGAAGGTGAGCAGCGCGGTCGGGACGTCGTCGCCGACCACCACGTGGTAGCTGCCGCCGAGGGTCTCCACCAGCTGCCGCTGCTGGGCGAGGGCGCCGGAGGAGGCGCCGGCCAGGCCGTCGCTGCGGGAGACGTGGACGGCCAGCAGTTCGCCGCCGGCCGTGCGGTCGGCGATCCGGGCGGCGCGACGGATCAGGGTCTCGCCCTCGGGGCCGCCGGTGAGGGCGACCACGACCCGCTCGCGGGTCTCCCAGACCCGGTCGATGTTGTGGCTGGCCCGGTAGTCGCGCAGTCCCTCGTCCACCCGCCCGGCCACCCAGAGCAGGGCGAGTTCGCGCAGGGCGGTGAGGTTGCCGACCCGGAAGTAGTTCGAGAGCGCGGCGTCCACCTTCTCCGCCTTGTAGACGTTGCCGTGGGCCATCCGGCGGCGCAGCGCCTGCGGGGCCATGTCGACGAGTTCGATCTGGTCGGCCCGGCGGACCACCTCGTCCGGGACGGTCTCCCGCTGCGGGATGCCGGTGATCTTCCGGACGACGTCGTTCAGCGATTCCAGGTGCTGGATGTTGACGGTGGTGACGACGTCGATCCCGGCGGCGAGCAGTTCCTCGACGTCCTGCCAGCGCTTGGCGTGCCGGCCGCCGGGGATGTTGGTGTGCGCCAGCTCGTCCACCAGCACGACGGACGGGCGGCGGGCGAGCACGCCGTCGAGGTCCATCTCGTCGAACCCGGCGTCCCGGTAGTCGCGGTGGACGCGGGGCACGACCTCCAGGCCCGCCAGCATGGCCTCGGTGTGCGGTCTGCCGTGGCACTCGATGTACCCGACCACGACGTCGGCCCCGCGCTCCTGTCTGCGCCGGGCCTCGTCCAGCATCCGGTACGTCTTGCCGACCCCCGGCGCGGAGCCGAGGTACACCCTCAGCCGGCCGCCGCGGATGCCGGTGCCGGGGGTGAGGTCGCGGGCCATGGGCACTGCTCTTTCCATCGGGAGGTGGTGCACGTCTGCGGACGCGGGTCGGCCGGCCCGGGCGCGGGAGGCGTGCCCCCGTGCCCGGGCCGGCCCGGTCACCCGTCTGTACGAGGTGGTGTCACTTCTGCTCGCTGAGCGCCTTGTTGAGCAGCACGACGTTGACGCCCTCGTTGCCGAGGAAGCCGAGCGAGCGGCTCTCGGTGTACTTCTCGACCAGTTTGCCCACCGTCTCCACCGGCAGGTCGCGGTGCTTGGCGACCCGCTCGACCTGCTCCTTGGCGTACGCGACGGAGATGTGCGGGTCGAGGCCGGAGCCGGAGGCGGTCAGCGCGTCGGCCGGGACGCTCGCCGGGTCGACGCCGTCGAACGCGGCGACGGCGGCGCGGCGGTCGTTGACGGCCTTCAGCAGGTCCTCGCTGTTCGGGCCGAGGTTGCTGGCGCTGGAGGAGGAGGCGTCGTAGCCGGTCCCGGCGGCGGAGGGGCGGGGCTGGAACCACTTCGGGTCCGGCTGGGCCTCCTCCTTCGGGTCGTCCGGGTTGGTCTTCGGGAGGTTGAAGCTCTGGCCGATCAGGCTGGAGCCGACCTCCTTGCCGCCGGACGTCACCGGCGAGCCGTTCGCCTTGTCGGAGAAGGCGACCTGGGAGACACCGGTGATCAGGAGCGGGTAGACGACCCCGAGGATCACGGTGAGCACCAGGAGCGCTCGCAGGGCCGTGAAGTGGGTGCGGAGGATCGTCGGCAGGGGCTTGGACATGGTTTTCTCTCCTTCCCGCTTCAGCTGAGGCCGGGGATGAACTGGACGATCAGGTCGATCAGCTTGATGCCGACGAACGGCACCACCAGGCCGCCGAAGCCGTAGACGCCGATGTTGCGGCGCAGCAGCGAGCTGGCGTCGGACGGGCGGTAGCGCACACCGCGCAGGGCGAGCGGGATCAGGCCGATGATGACCAGGGCGTTGAAGATGATCGCCGAGGTGATCGCGGACTGCGGGCTGTGCAGGCCCATGATGTTGAGGTGGCTCAGGCCCGGGTAGACCCCGGCGAACATCGCGGGGATGATCGCGAAGTACTTGGCCACGTCGTTGGCGATCGAGAAGGTGGTCAGCGCGCCGCGGGTGATCAGCAGCTGCTTGCCGATCTCCACGATCTCGATCAGCTTGGTCGGGTTGGAGTCCAGGTCGACCATGTTGCCGGCCTCCTTGGCCGCCATGGTCCCGGTGTTCATCGCGACGCCGACGTCGGCCTGGGCGAGCGCGGGGGCGTCGTTGGTGCCGTCGCCGGTCATCGCGACCAGCTTGCCGCCCTCCTGCTCCTTCTTGATCAGGGCCATCTTGTCCTCGGGCGTGGCCTCGGCGAGGAAGTCGTCCACGCCGGCCTCCTCCGCGATCGCCTTGGCGGTCAGCGGGTTGTCGCCCGTGATCATGATGGTCTTGATGCCCATCCGGCGGAGCTCGTCGAAGCGCTCCCGCATGCCCTCCTTGACCACGTCCTTGAGGTGGATGACCCCCAGGACGCGGGCGGGCGCGCTGCCGGTCTTCGCGGCCACGACCAGCGGGGTGCCACCGGCGGCGGAGATCCCGTCGACCAGGGCGGAGACCTCGTCGCCGACCGAACCGCCGTTCCCGGTCACCCAGTTGGAGACGGCGCCGGCGGCGCCCTTGCGGACCTGGTGGACGCCCACCCGTCGCCCACCACCGCCCTTGTCCGAGTCGCTGCGCTCCGCCCCTTCCATTTCCTCGTCCAGGTCGACGCCCGACATCCGGGTCTGGGCGGTGAACGGGACCCAGGTGGCGTGGGTCAGCTCGCCCTGGGCGCGGGCCCTCAGACCGTACTCGGTCTTGGCGAGGACCACGATCGAGCGGCCCTCCGGGGTCTCGTCCGCGAGCGAGGAGAGCTGCGCGGCACTGGCCAGGTCCTCGGTGGAGACGCCCGGGGCGGGCAGGAACTCGGCGGCCTGGCGGTTGCCCAGGGTGATGGTGCCGGTCTTGTCGAGCAGCAGGGTGTTGACGTCGCCGGCGGCCTCGACGGCGCGGCCGGACATCGCCAGCACGTTGCGCTGCACCAGCCGGTCCATGCCGGCGATGCCGATCGCGGAGAGCAGCGCGCCGATGGTGGTCGGGATGAGCGCCACGATCAGGGCGACCAGGACGATCATCGACTGCGGGGCGCCCGCGTAGGTGGCCATCGGCTGGAGCGTGACGACCGCGACCAGGAAGACGATGGTCAGCGAGGCCAGCAGGATGTTGAGCGCGATCTCGTTCGGCGTCTTCTGCCGGGCGGCGCCCTCGACCAGGGCGATCATCCGGTCGATGAACGACTTGCCGGGCTCCGAGGCGATCTTCACCACGATCCGGTCGGACAGCACCTTGGTGCCGCCGGTGACGGCGCTGCGGTCGCCGCCGGACTCCCGGATGACGGGCGCGGACTCGCCGGTGATCGCCGACTCGTCGACGCTCGCGACGCCCTCGACCACGTCGCCGTCACCGGGGATGACCTGCCCGGCCTCGACCACCACGTGGTCGCCGAGCCGGAGCGCGGTGCCGGGCACCTCCTCCTCGGCGCCGGTGGCCGGCCAGTCGGTGAGCCGACGGGCCATGGTGTCGCTCTTGGTCTTGCGCAGGGTGTCGGCCTGCGCCTTGCCGCGGCCCTCGGCGACGGCCTCGGCCAGGTTGGCGAAGATCGTGGTCAGCCAGAGCCAGACGGTGATCGCCCAGGCGAACACGGACGGGTCGGCGATCGCGGCGATGGTGGTGACCACCGAGCCGACCTCGACCACGAACATCACCGGGTTCTTGACCATCACCCGGGGGTCGAGCTTCTTCACCGCGTCCGGCAGGGACGCGAGGATCAGCTTCGGGTCGAGCAGGCCGCTCGACACTCTGTGCGGCGCGGCGGGCTCCGCCTTGTCGGCCGGTGCGGGGTTGAGCGTAGGGGTGGACATCAGGAGGACAGACCTTCCGCGATCGGCCCGAGAGCCAGGGCCGGGAAGTAGGTGAGGCCGACGACGATCAGGATCACGCCCGACAGCAGGCCCACGAACAGCGGCTTGTGGGTGGGCAGGGTGCCCGGGGTGGCCGGGACCGGCTGCTGCTGGGCGAGCGAGCCGGACAGCGCCAGGACGAAGACGATCGGCAGCAGCCGGCCGAAGATCATCGCCAGGCCGAGCGCGGTGTCGTACCAGTCGGTGTTGACGGTGATGCCGCCGAAGGCCGAGCCGTTGTTGTTGGCCGCCGAGGTGAAGGCGTACAGCACCTCGGAGAAGCCGTGGGCGCCCGAGTTGAGCATCCCGGCGCGCTCACCCGGCAGGGCCATCGCCACACCCGTGCCGACCAGCACGATCGTCGGCGTGGTGAGGATGTACAGCGAGGCGAACTTCATCTCCCGGCCGCCGAGCTTCTTGCCCAGGTACTCGGGGGTGCGGCCGACCATCAGGCCCGCCACGAACACCGCGATGACCGCCAGCACGAGCATCCCGTACAGGCCGGAGCCCACACCGCCGGGCGCGATCTCGCCCAGCATCATGTTGAAGACCGTCAGCCCGCCGCCGAACGGCGTGTACGAGTCGTGGAAGGAGTTCACCGCGCCGGTCGAGGTCAGCGTCGTCGAAGCGGCGAACAGCGAGCTCGCGGCGATGCCGAAGCGCTGCTCCTTGCCCTCCATCGCGGCGCCCGCGGCTTGCAGGGCGGTGCCGTGGTGCTGCGACTCGGCGAGGGTCAGCAGGGCCACCGAGGCGGCCCAGAACAGGCCCATCACGGCGACGATCGCGTAGCCCTGGCGGTTGTCCCCCACCATCCGGCCGAAGGTCCGCGGCAGCGCGAACGGGATCAGCAGGATCAGGAAGATCTCGACCAGGTTGGTGAAACCGGTCGGGTTCTCGAACGGGTGCGCCGAGTTGGCGTTGAAGAAGCCGCCGCCGTTGGTGCCGAGCAGCTTGATGACCTCCTGCGAGGCCACCGGGCCGCCCGGGATCTTCTGGACCTCGCCGGCCAGCGAGGTCACCTCGTGGAAGCCGTGGAAGTTCTGGATCACGCCGTTGGCGGCCAGCACCAGGGCGAAGACGATCGAGATCGGCAGCAGCAGGCGCAGGTTGATCCGGGTGAGGTCCACCCAGAAGTTGCCGATCCGGTCCGTCCGGTTGCGGGTGAAGCCCCGGATCAGCGCGGCGACGACGGCGATGCCGACGGCCGCGGAGACGAAGTTCTGCACCGCCAGGCCCGCCATCTGCACCAGGTGGCCCATCGCGGACTCGCCGCCGTAGGACTGCCAGTTGGTGTTGGCGACGAACGAGATCGCGGTGTTCCAGGCCTGGTGGCCCTCCATCTGCGGAACACCCAGGTTCAGCAGCAGGTAGCCCTGGAGGCGGATCAGGCCGTAGAGGAAGAGGACGGAGACGGCCGAGAAGGCCAGCACCGAGCGGAGGTACGACGGCCAGCGCTGGTCCGCGTCGCCGTCGACGCCGATCAGCTTGTAGATGCCGCGCTCGACTCTGAGGTGCTTGGCGGAGGTGAGGAGCTTGGCGATGTAGTCGCCGAGGGGGCGGTAGCACAGGGCCAGCGCGCCGACGAGGGCGATGACCTGGAGCCAGCCCGCGAGAGTGGATCCCATGTCAGAACTTCTCCGGGAAGATCAGCGCCACGACGAGATAGCCGACGAGCGCGACGGCCACGACCAGACCAGCGATGTTCTCGGCGCTCACAGCTTCTCCACCCCCCGCGCGATCAGGGCGATGACGGCGAACACGGCGACCGTGACACCGACGTAGATGAGATCGGACATGGGCTCCACCAAAGTGGTTCGGGAGATGCCGCGACCTGGGCCGAAGGGGCTCGCGCGGCGCCGGCGGACGACCGGCAGATGCAGCAAACCAGCCGTCAGCGGCGCGTTATGGGGCCCTGACGCCCTCCATACGGGTGACAGCGCGACGTTGACGCGGCCTTGACGGGCGCTTCACCGGACCGAGACCGTCGTGATCGGGCCGAGACACGGCGGCGGGCCGGGGGCGCGTTCGGCGGCGGGCCGCCGGGGGCACGTCCGGGTACGGAACGGCCCCGGGCGGCGGGCTGCCGTCCGGGGCCGTTCCGTACCCGTCCCCTGATCACATCCGCATGCGCAGCCGGCAGACCACCGCGTCGGTGTGCCGCCGCAGGGCGCGGTCGATCACGGCGCCGCGCCGGTTCTGGAGCGCCCGCTGCCACCAGCGGGCCGGCTCCACCTCGGGGATCAGCACGGTGAGCCGGTCGTAGGCGTGCTCCGCCCCCAGCTCGTTGACGAAGTCGGCGATCGGCCGGCCCAGCCGGCGGTGGACGTCCGGGATCTCCACCAACGGCACGCCGGGCCGCCACAGCTCCCAGTCCCGGCGCAGCGCCTCGGCGGCGGCCGGCTCGTGCACCACGGTCACCGCCATGACCTCGTCGCCGAGCGAGAGCGCCGCCGACAGGCCGTCCCTGGTCAGCCGGGTGATCGCGGTCACCGGGACGACGACCAGGCTGCGCTGCCTGGTCACCGGGCCGGGCACCCGGCCCAGCTCCAGCCGCTCGCCGATCCGCCCGTAACTGCGGTGGACCGCCTCGAACAGCACCACCAGCAGCGGCAGGGCCACCACGATGCCCCAGGCGCCCTCGGTGAACTTGGTGCCGGTGACGACCAGCGCCGCGACGCCGGTGAGCAGCGCCCCGAAGCCGTTCAGCGCGGCCTTCCACCGCCAGCCGGACGGCCGGTGCAGCAGCCAGTGCCGGACCATGCCGACCTGGCAGATGGTGAAGCCGACGAACACGCCGATCGAGAACAGCGGCACCAGGCTGTTGACGTCCCCGCCGGAGCCGGCCAGCAGCGCCGCCGAGACCGCGGCCAGGAACAGCACGCCGTACCGGTACACCTGGCGGTCGGCACGCAGCGCGAACAGGTGCGGGAGGTGGTTGTCCCGGGCGAGCAGGTCGAGCAGCACCGGCAGCCCGCCGAAGGAGGTGTTGGCGGCCAGCCCGAGCAGCACCACGGTGGCGAACTGGACGACGTAGAAGCCGAAGCCGTGGCCGAGCGAGGCGTCGGCGAGCTGGGCGAGCACGGTGACGCCCTCGACCGGCTGGAGGTGGAAGCGGCCGATCAGCACGGCCAGTCCGATCAGCATCACGCCGAGCAGGGCGCCGAGCGCGACCTCGGTGTGCTGGGCGCGCTTGACCCGCGGGGTGCGGAAGGAGGGGACGGCGTTGGCCACCGCCTCCACCCCGGTCAGCGCCGAACAGCCGGCCGCGAAGGCCTTGAGCAGCAGCAGCGCGCCGACGGTGGTGGCGTTCTCGGCGAGCGTCGAGGCGTGGCCGGCGGCGGCCGCGGTGCTGGCCGGGGCGTCCCGGAACAGGCCGACCACGACGATCGCCAGGATGGAGAGCACGAAGACGGCCGTCGGCGCCATGA
The DNA here is from genome assembly GCF_048159585.1 of Kitasatospora sp. SC0581. NCBI lineage: Bacteria > Bacillati > Actinomycetota > Actinomycetes > Kitasatosporales > Streptomycetaceae > Kitasatospora > Kitasatospora sp. SC0581. The sequence continues at coordinate 259,077 of NZ_JBLRWA010000003.1, forward strand.
ACCAGCGCGCCGACTCGGCGATCCCCCGCAGGTTCACCGCGGTGACCAGCGCGAGCACCCCCAGGCAGAGCCAGACCCGGTCGTCGTACAGGCCCGGGACGGCCGAGGTGAGCGCGGCGACGCCGGCGGTGACCGAGACCGCGACGTTCAGCACGTAGTCGACGACCAGCGAGGCGGCCGCGGTCAGCGCGGTCCGGCGGCCGAGGTGCGCCTTGGCCACCGCGTAGGCGCCGCCGCCGTCCGGGAACGCCGCGATCACCTGCCGGTAGGAGGCCACCAGCACCGCCAGCAGCAGGGCGATCGCCGCGGTGACCGGCAGCGTGAAGCCCAGCCCGTACGCCCCGGCGGCGGCCAGCACCAGCACGATCGACTCCGGCCCGTACGCGACCGAGGCCATGGCGTCCAGCGAGAGCGCGGCCAGCCCGCCGAGCGCGCTGAGCCGGTGCCGCTCGTCTCCCGCGCCGGTGCCAGGCGGCTCGGAGTCGGCCGTGACGGCCGGGGTGGTGATGGCGCTGGACATCGGACGGGACCTCCGCAGTCGGTAGTTGCTCCGATCCTGCGGTCCGCGCGCCCGTCGCCCGCCGGGCCCCTACGCGTTCCTGACGCCGCCACGAGCGGCCTTGACGCGCCCTTGACGCGGCCGTCACGCCGCGTCGGCCTCCGTCGGGTGGCTGTTGGCGGGGGTGGGGCGAGCCGTTTGTCCCGGCGGTCGCCGGCTGGGAAGACGATCAGCTCTGTCGAAGGACTCCCACCCCCGGGCCCCACTCTGCTGCCTGGCACCCGTAATTGCAAGCAATGTGCAATAAGTCGGCCCGGCGCCCGCCCTCCCGACTCCCCGCTCCCCCGCCCCCGGCAAGGCCGCCCCGGCAAAACGAAACAGCCCCCGATCCGCGTTTCCGCAGATCGGGGGCTGTTTCTCTATCCTGTGGCTGGTGCAGGGTTCGAACCTGCGTAGCTTGCGCGACAGATTTACAGGCCGCTGACCAGAGGCGCCCTGACCTGCGGACTCTTGATCGCGGACCGGACCTGGTCCGCCACTGGTCCGGATCATGATCCCGGAACCCCCGACCACCCCACCCCCGCGAGCACCCCAAGGGCCGGGCTCGGGCAGCGTCTCCGCTGCCCGCCCCGCCCCCCCCCCCCCCCCCCCCCCCCCCCCCCCCCCCCCCCCCCCCCCGCCCGGGGCGCGCGGGCGCCCCCCCCCCCCCCCCCCCCCCCCCGGCCCTTCTGTGTTTCCGGTCACGCTCCGCCGACCGGGTTGCCGACGCCGAGGTCGAGCCGGGCCTGCGAGTGGTAGGCGTTGAGCAACTCGATCAGGACGACGCCGTCAGGCCCGCCGGCGTGCCCGCGGGCCGCGATCTCGGTCTCCCACAGCGCGGCGTTCACCGCCTTCGCCGCCTCCACCGCGGCCGGACTCGCCAGCAGCACGAGCGTCTCAAAGAGCGCCGACCGCTGGATCTCCGCCTGCTCCATCGTGGCCAGGAACTCCGCCCGCGCCGTCGACCCCGCCTCGGCGTCGACGGCCCGCTTGGCCACCGCCGCGATCTCCTTCACGCAGGTCGCGTACTGCACGTAGGTGTCGAGCTTCCGCTCATCCCACCGCGTGGCCAGCACCCGCCGGTGCTTGGCCCGCTCCGCCCACCCGGTGGCCACGAACGAGGTGAGCGCCCCCAGCAGGACGCCCACCAGCGTGACGATCTGAGTAATCACCGCCCAGAACCTACCGACGCCTCGCACCGCGCGACAGTGCCCAGGGCGGCAGTCCTGAGGCTAGGCACTCCCATAGACAACTTCCGCTGGAGAAGTTGTCTTTGTTGGACAGGAGCGCGAGACTGCATTCGACGGCAACCTTGTCGGACCGTCCGACACAGTGAGAGCTTCCGCGCACGTGCGGGCCCGGCCCTGGCGGCAACCAGAACCGGGCCCTCAGCGCGGGTTAAGTAGGCCCGGCCGACTTCCTACCGGCCGGGCCTATTGCTGCCCACGCCGTTGCCGTCCGTCCTCGGCTCACCTAACGGATGAACCTCCCCGCATGCTCGGCAATCGTGACCAGGACTCCGAGCCCACTGATGAAGACCAGCCACCATTCGGGACTGTTCATCCGCTTGCTCGACCTTCGTGACCTACGCGCCATGCCAGGACCCCTCCTACTCGATCCCGCCGGGTGCTACCCCAGCGGGGTGCAGTACGGGCCCGGTTGAGCCCGAAACGAGGGGAGCGTCGGGGACCTGACTACGAGAAGCCTAGCGTCGCGCACTGCCGCTGGTGCGCGGCTTCATCGACGGGCGGAGCGGCCGCTGAATCTTTAAAACGACTTCGATTTACCCGCATAGTAAAAGTGCGGAGTGTGCTGGTGTGATTTGCTTCCGGGACTGCAGAACGCTCGCCCTGTAGGCCTTGTAGGGCTTCGGCGTGTCGTTCGAGGCATCCATGGCACACATGAAGGTGATGTCAGTCACATCCGAGGGCCCCGCTGCTCGCCGCCTAGTCCACCACTCCCTCAGGAAGAGCATCTGCGACTCACTCCATTGAGTCCACGATCACCATGCCACTGGCGGCGGCCAACTGGCGTTTCCCCTGCTTGTTGGCGTAGCCGATCGTCGGCACGCAAGCAGCCTTCCCAGCCTCGACGTCGCGACCCGCGTCGGCGATGAAGATGCAGTGTTCCGACCCCCATGCTTCGAGCAGGAGGCGTCGTTCGGCTGAATGGAGGAGAGGGCGACTGAAGCGCGCCCGAAGACACCGGCCACATAGTCGCTGCGACCGTTGCTCGGCGAGGTAGGCCTCGATGACCGCGCCCGCATTCTTGCTGACCACAGAGACCAGCCGACTGGACCAGACACAGGCAAGCAGAACTGATTCTCCGCCCGGGGGCGGATCGCCAACCCGAACAACTTCCGTCTCCAGGGCGGCCTGGGTAGCGTCCGTGCTCACCGCGAGATCAGGCCGGGTATCCGAGAGTAGCCGGAGCAGGGCAAGCGGGTTGCCCTCCTCTTCCCCTCCGGCCGAGGCAGAAACGGGAAGGTCCAACTTCCACCACACAACGGGGGACGCAAACGTCAGGACCAACCTCACCCGGGCCCGGGCGGGCGGCTCCCAGTAGAGGACTCAAACTGGAATTATCCGCCTAGCTCCAGTTATTTTTATGAAGTCATAGTGAGACTCCTCATCCCGAGTCATAGCAATGATTTCCACAGGTGGCAACGAGAGCTCCCAAAAGCCCATTTTTCGAATGCTGGCCACATCCTCTCGATGGCTGTATATAATCAAGACATCCAAATCTCCTGGTCGATCCGACCAAAGCATAGACCCGAACGCCCAGATCTCCACGGCAGGGAATCCAGCGGCACACTCGCACAGCTCATCGAGGATGGGCCAGCGCCGCCTCAGGTCCATCTCTCGCGGATCTTGCCAATAAAGTCATCTAGCTTGTACAGCGGAATGTTTGCTTCGCGCGCGCTAGTGACTACTCGCTTCCCAAAGCCTTGCGCTGAAGGGTTCGTGATAACCAGCGCATCGATATCAATTCCTGGATACTGATCGAGAACTCCGGCAAATCCTTCATCGGTCAGCTCATAGCGATCATGGGTCACCACAGTCAACGGCCGAAGCCCGTTAATTCTTTGCAGCTCCCATGCTCGGTGGCCTCGACGACTCACAGAGCTCACAATCCTCGTGCGAGAAATGCGCCTCCGGAAATATTCCTCTTCGGGATGCATGTAGCTAGAAATGTCATCAAGGAATGTGACCGCACGACTAAAGCCGCCGAAAGTCTCCACGCAGACGCCAAGTTCCAGCGCCCGCGAATAGACGTCGGCGTCAACCACGCGCCTGGTCACGATGACCATTCCCACCTCGGGAAGCTCCGCTATCGCCTCATCCAGCATTGGCGCGGTAAATGGCGATCCGTCCGGTTCCACGCAGTACCCCGTAGCATCCGGCCGCCCCAGACGCGTCACCCTCACGCCGTTTTCGCCGATGGATTGAATGGAACTATGAGAGGAGTGGAACTCTTTTTGAAGCTGCTTAATCACCCAGGATCGGATGCTCATCCGTCACCCTTCAGAATAACGTTCATCGCATCCGGAAATCGCATTGATCCTGGAGTCCAGTTCCCCTCCAAGTGGCGCTCCTCCAGCTGCTTCATATGTATGGCGAAAATGTCGACCGTTGCCTTCTCGCCGTCTGTCAGCAAGTCGCGATTTGATTGCAGCAGCTGCAGCAAAGTCCTGTTATTCGGAATGACCGTATCCACCACATGCCGACCCCACTGATCGGCACGAGTGTCATCGAATACGTCATCGAGTGGGCCGTACAGTTGAAAAACTGTCCGATTGGCACCTAGGAGGGGCTCCACGGCTGCTCGTGCTTCAGCCCTTGACGTGAACTGCGGAGTTCCGAAAGCGACGGCGCGAGCTCGCCGACTCCGCTCTTTCCAGCGACGCAACTCGCCTGCCGGATACTGGCTGTATCCCTTGTCAATCATGGTATGGCATGTCGGACACAGCACAAGAATGTTTGTTGGATCAGCGCGCTCCGACTCTGTGAGATCCGCGCCCTCTGTTGCGCGTGGCCCATTGGTGCTTGCTGGAATGATGTGTGCAAGCTCTGCCACGTGCGCCCGGTCTATCAATGCATGTAGATCAAGTCGACATCCCGGATTTTGACAGTGTCCGCCAGATTCTGACCATAGTACGTCTTTTGCGGACTGTGAGAGACTAATCCGATTTGTCGAGCTTGCTGCCATCCTTCAACCTCCACGAACAGCCGCACCTACCCCACCGGCGAGCGCTGAGTGTCACTATCCCACTGACTAAGACGCCCCTGCATGGGATCTGAGCACTTCGCAAGGCGTTGAGTAAGCATCAGTCGGCGACCGCTCCGGCGCTCCCAAGGCCGAGACGGGTCGAGGGAGTGCCCAACCCGCTGACCAGTCACGACTGGATCAGAACTTGGACATCAGGCCAAGGCGTCCGCGATCAGCTCCATCGAGTCCACGATCACCGCGGCGCCAGCGACGGCCAGCTTGATGTCCTTCCCTGGCTTGTTGGCGTAGCCGATCGTCGAGACTCCGGCGGCATCCCCAGCCTCGACATCGCGAGCCGCGTCGCCGATGAAGATGCAGTGCTCCGGTCCCGTGCCTACGGCTTCCATCGCTTCGAGCAGGAGGCGCGGGTTCGGCTTCATGGACGAGGGCTCGCCAGGGGCACGCCCGAAGACGCCGGCCACGTAGCCGCTGAGACCGTGCTCAGTGAGGTAGGTCTCGATAGCCGCGCCCGCGTTGTTGCTGACCACGGAGACCAGTCGACCGAAACGGGCAGCAGCGCGCAGAACCGATTCTCCGCCCGGGGTCGGGCGGGCGACCCGAACAGCTTCGGCCTCCAGCGCGGCCAGTGCGGCGTCCGTGCCCGTCGTGAGATCGGGGCGGGCGTCCGAGATCAGGCGGAGCAGGGCGAGCGGGTCGCTCTCCTCCGCCGCCCCGGCCGGGGCCTGCTCGCCCGCGGCGAGCAGGCCCTCACGGAGTCGCCGCGCGACCTCCGGGGCGGGTAGGCCGGCGAAGACCGAGCACACCGGGCCGTCGAAGTCGAGGAGCACGTGCTTCACCGGCCGCAGCATGTCGGCGAGTTGCTGAGGGGTGGTGGTCATGCCTGCCGCTCGTAGGCGATCGTGCTCCACACGCTGTCGAACCACATCTGGGCCTGCTGGACGTACTGCGATCCGAGCGAGGCGTCGTCCGGGCCGGCGGCGTGGTGGAACAGGGTGGTGTCCTTGCCGGTCACGTCGTAGAAGGTGTGGTCGGTGTCATCGATCGCCACGGTGCGCTCGCGGAGCGGGTGGAAGCCGAAGAACGCCTCCTGCCGGTTCAGGATGTACAGCTTGAACAGGCTGGACGCCCGGTGCACCTTGACCTGGACGCTCGCCTTCTGGACCAGGCCCAGCTCGGCCAGCATCTCCACCGAGTGGGCGATGCCGCCGACGTTCGTCAGGGCGATGTTGCGCGCGCGCTGCAGGAGGGCGGCCTCGTCCTGGAGCCCGTCGACCAGGACCGGCACCGCCATGGGCGCCGTGGTGTCCGGCAGCAGGAGCCGGACCATGATGGACTCCGGCGCCAGCCGTCCGGAGCGGACCTTGTCGAGCGGCTCCTGGAGCGCGTTGTGCAGCGTCCCGCTGGAGAAGCCGGCGAAGTCGAGGGTCACCTGCTGCTGCTCGAAGGCCGCTTCGAGGTGTGGCCGCAGCCCGACCGGCCGGGATGTCCGCTCCCGCACGAAGGAGCCGCTGCCCTGCCGGGTCACGATCAGCCCCTCGGTGCGGAGCAGGTCGAGCGCCTTGTCCACCGTGCCGCGCGCCACGCCGAAGTGCTTGGCCAGCTCGGGGCCGGAGGGGAGCTTGTCGCCGGGCTCGAACCCTGGCTGCTTCGTGAGGATCGAGGCCCGCAGAGAGCCGCGGACCTGCTGGTACGGGGGGCGAGAGTCATCCGGGTCTAGGGCCATGGACCGATGCTAGGGGAGGTGCCCAACAGGCGCGAGAAACCCGACTCTCTTAACCTGCCCAGGCGAGTTGTCTATGTTGTGGGTGTCGCACCAAGTGAGACAGGGGCGACACAGACGGGCCTTCTTGGGGCTGCTCTGAGCTGCACAAATGCGCCCATGGACGGCTGGCTACAGCCGTATCCAGGGCGAAGGGGCCCGGGATAGATCGGGCCGAGGCACCCGGCACCTGGGCAGTCCGGAGGGCAAGACCGAAAGGTCACGCCGACCACGCCTGAACGGGAGCTCGCTCCCCAAGAGGACGGCACTTCGGGCCCTGCTCCGCTTCGGCAGGGTGGGGCCCGAGCGTGTTCTGGGACCACGCCACTGCCCGGACCGCCGCAAGCCGTGGATGGTCCGGTGGACGGTCGCCGGGCGAGAGTTCTCCGAGTCCTACCTGTCCAAGGCCCAGGCGGACGGTCGCAAGGCCGAGCTGATCACCGCGGCCCGGTCAGGCGAGCCGTTCGACGTCAACCGGGGCCTGCCGCTCTCCGAGCTCCGCAAGGAGAAGCAGATCACCTGGTACGAGCTCGGCCGACGGTACGTCGAGGCCCGCTGGGAGGGGGCTCCGGCCAAGACCCGCACCACGTGGGCCGATGCCCTCGCCACGGTCACGTTCGAGCTGGTGAAGTCGGAGGCCGGCATGCCGGACAAGCGGGTCGTCCGCCGGGCGCTCTACAGCTGGGCGTTCAACGTGCACCAGTGGGAGGAGGAGCCGCCGGCGGACTGGGCCAAGGCCCTGGCGTGGGTGCAGAAGCAGTCCGTGGCGGTCTCCGCCTTCGAGGAGCCACCGATGGTGCGCCGCCTGCTGAACGCCCTCGCAGTGAAGCTCGACGGCAAGAAGGCCGCCCCCTCGGTGATCCTGCGCAAGCGCCGCATCCTCGGCCACCTCTTCGGCTACGCGGTGGAGGAGGGCTACCTGACCGCCAATCTCCTCCCGACCGTCCAGTGGCAACCGCCGGAGGCCGAGGAGGAGGTCGACCCCAGCGTGGTGGTCAACGAGGACCAGGCCGCGGCGCTGATCGAGGCGGCCGGACGTCAGGGGAAGCGCGGGGCCCACCTCCGGGCCTCCTTCGCCTGTCTCTACTACGGCTGGCTGCGGCCGGCCGAGGCCGTGTTCCTCACGCTCGCCCGCTGCCACCTCCCGGTCGAGGGGTGGGGCTACGTCGTCCTGGACGAGCCCCGGCCGCGGGTCCCGTCGTCCTGGACGGACGACGGGACGTCGCACGACAAGCGCGGGTTGAAGCACCGGGCCGAGAAGGCGACCCGGCGCGTTCCGATCCCGCCCGAGCTGGTGGCGATCCTGCGGGAGCACGTCGCCGCGTTCGGCGCCGCGCCCGACGGTCGGCTGTTCCGGACGTCCCGGGGCGGCATGGTGCAGGAGAGCGGGTACGGGGTCGTCTGGCAGCGGGCCCGCGCCGAGGTGCTGTCGCCGGCAGACTGCGCCACGAAGCTCGGCAAGCGGCCGTACGACCTGCGGCACGCGGGGATCTCGCTCGGGCTGAACTCCGGGGTCGACCCGACCGAGGTCGCCCGGCGGGCGGGGCACAGCGTGGCCGTCCTGCTGCGGGTCTACGCGAAGTGCCTGCACGGCACCGTCGAGTACGCGAATGAGCTGATCTCGAAGCGGCTCAACCGGAACCGTCCGGCGCCGCCGGCCCCGGATCCTGGTCCGTAGCTGGTCCGTACGCGCTGGTCAGGGCTGGGATTCGGGTGGCGCAAAGTGAGACAAGCCGCCCAAACGGGGCAGCACTCGTCCCCAGTTGCAAGTAAACGAAAAAGCGGTCCCTAGCCTACGTTTCCGCAGGTCAGGGACCGCTTCTCTATCCTGTGGCTGGTGCAGGGTTCGAACCTGCGTAGCTTGCGCGACAGATTTACAGTCTGCTCCCTTTGGCCGCTCGGGCAACCAGCCAGGATCTTCGTTTCCCGAGGTGTTCACCCCGTTCGACTTGGTAAACCATACCCGATGCCGGGGGGTGCTCCGCCACTCGATAGATCACGCGACGATCAAGAAACCGCGGGCGCCCGCTACGGGCGGGGCCGGTGTGGCGCTGGATAGGCTGGGGTCGCGGGCGCCCCCGAGGGGCGGGCCCGTGCCAGTGAAGACCAGAGCATCAAGGAGACCAATACCCATGGCCGACTCCAGTTTCGACATCGTCTCGAAGGTCGAGTGGCAGGAGGTCGACAACGCGATCAACCAGACCTCCCGCGAGATCGCGACGCGCTTCGACTTCAAGAACGTGGGCGCCGAGATCAGCCGCTCGGGCGAGAAGATCGAGATGAAGGCGAACGGCGAGGAGCGCGTGCGCGCCGTACTCGACATCCTCCAGACCAAGTTCGTGAAGCGCGGCCTGTCGCTGAAGGCCCTGGACGCCAACGAGCCCCAGCTGTCCGGCAAGGAGTACAAGATCTTCGCCAACGTCAAGGAGGGCATCACCACGGAGGACGCGAAGAAGGTCGCGAAGATCATCCGTGACGAGGGCCCGAAGGGCGTCAAGGCGCAGGTCCAGGGCGACGAGCTGCGCGTCAGCTCGAAGAGCCGCGACGACCTCCAGGCCGTGCAGGCCCTGCTCAAGGGCAAGGACCTGGACTTCGCGATCCAGTACGTGAACTACCGCTGACCCTCCGGTCGGCCGGTTCGACGGACGACGGCGCGGCCCTGCTCCCCGCTTCGGGGGCGGGGCCGTTCGCGTCGGCGGGGCCGGGGCGGGCGGCGGGGCCGACGGGCGGTGGGGCGCGGGGGTCGGGTCAGCCGGCCGACTCCGCCCAGCCGGCGGTGCTGCGGTGCCGGCCCAGGCCGACCGACTCGAACTCGTCCGCCCGGCCCTCCTCGGTGCGCGCGCCGATCCGTCGCAGGACGTGGGAGATCGGGGTGCCGTCGGCCGGGGCGGGCTCGAACTCGCCGATGGTGAGCGGGCCGAGGGTGACCGTGCCGTCCGCCCAGACGGCGGCGCGCTGGGTGCCGCTGCCGCCGAAGTACTCGGCCTCGACGCAGGCGATCGGGCCGGCCTTCGACCAGGCGGCCAGCCGGAGTTCGAAGCCGTCCGAGTGCCAGCCGAACCCGGCCCCGCCGCGCGGCTTGCGCACGCTGCCGTCCCCCTGGAGCGCGGCGAGGACGGCGGAGGTGACCGGGATCATCGCCAGCCCCTGTGCCAAGGGCACCACCCGGGCCGCCGGAACCTCCGCGGCCGCCACCGTCAGCAGCTCCCGTGTTCCTATCAGCGCCTGGAGTTCATAGGACATGGCGGCCATGGTGTCCCACCGCACCGACAGTCGGCCCGGAATTTATGATTCCGTGCCCGGTCGGAGACCGTAGAGCAGGCTGCGGGGCCTTTGGAGCGGTCCGCGGCCGGTCCGCGGGGCCCGGATCGCGCCGTCGGCCGCGGCTCCTCCGGTCCTGTCGCCGGTCACCCGCTCGGGTGCTCGCGGCATGCGGCGGCCGCGGCGCCCCGGTGGACTGGCCGGGTACGGCCTCTCTTCCCGACCCCTCCCCCGGCTCCCGCGCGGTCGGGCGCTCCCGGCCGGGGCCGTACGGAGGAGGACCGCATGCATGCGCCGGACAGACCCCCGCCGAACCGGACGGCCGCCGCCGCACCGGCCCTGGCGCTCCGCGGGCCGACCCGCATCCTGCTCGGCCTCGTCCCGGCGCTCGCGCTCCGGCTGTCGGCGGGAGCGATCGCACCGACCCCGCCGATCGCACCGGCAGGACCAACAGGACCGGCAGGACCGGCCTCCGCCGGGGGCCGCGGCGGCCCCGGCCGGGGAGCGCCGGACCCGCCGGCACCGCGCCGGCCCGCCGGGGCTCCCCCGAGGGCTTCACCAACTCCTCCCGGAAGTGATGGAGTTGACGCGACGGAGGCTCAGCAGAGCCCATCCGGCCCCAGAGGAGGAACCGCCGTGCCCCGCCCCTTCACCGTGCAGGACCACACCGACCGGATGACCCGTGCCACCGCCGAGGCGACCGCCGCCGGACTGGCCGGCCTGGTCGTCGCCCCCGGCCCCGACCTGGCCTACCTGTGCGGCTACTCGCCCACCGCGATCACCGAGCGGCTGACCGCCCTCGTACTCGCGGCCGGACGCGAACCCACCCTGGTGGTGCCCAAGTTGGAGCGTCCGGACGCCGAGAAGGCGGTCGGCGCCCCCGCCGTCCGGCTGCTCGACTGGTCCGACGGCGAGGACCCGTTCGCCACCGCGGGCCCGCTGCTCGACCCGGCCGGCCGGTACGGCGTCTCCGACAACACCTGGGCCCTGCACCTGCTCGGCTTCCAGGCCGCGCTGCCCGGCGTCTCCTTCACCTCGCTCACCGACAGCCTGCCGATGCTGCGCGCCGTCAAGGACACCGAGGAGCTGGAGCGGCTGGCCTCGGCCGGCGGCGCGGCGGACGCCGCCTACCGGGGCATCCTGGAGGTCCCCTTCGCCGGCCGCCGGGAGACCGACGTGGCCGCCGACCTCGGCGCGCTGCTCATCCAGTACGGGCACAGCCAGGTCGACTTCACCGTGGTCGGCTCCGGCCCGAACGGCGCCGACCCGCACCACGAGGCCGGTGAGCGGGTCATCCGTACGGGTGACACGGTGGTGCTGGACTTCGGCGGTCTCAAGGACGGCTACGGCTCCGACACCACCCGGACCGTGCACGTCGGCCCGGACGTCCCGGACGAGGTGCGGACGGTGCACGAGCTGGTCCGGCTGGCCCAGCAGACCGCCTTCGAGGCGGTCCGGCCCGGTGTCGGCTGCCAGGAGATCGACCGGATCGCCCGCCGGGTGATCACCGAGGGCGGGTACGGCGAGTACTTCATCCACCGCACCGGCCACGGCATCGGCACCACCACGCACGAACCTCCGTACCTGGTCGAGGGCGAGGAGCGGCCGCTGGTGCCCGGCATGTGCTTCTCCATCGAGCCCGGGATCTACCTGCCCGGCCGGTTCGGGGTGCGGATCGAGGACATCGTCACCGTCACCCCGGCCGGCGGCCGCCGCTTCAACAACACCCCGCACGAGCTGGGCATCGTGGCCTGAGGCCGCCGGACGGTGCCGGAAGGCGCCCGACGGTGTCCGCAGGTGCCCGAGGGCGCCTTCCGGTGCCTGACCGTGTGTCGAACCGGGTGACGACCGGGTCGGACGTTCTTACGATCCGGTCATATTTCACCCAGAGACCTCCAAGTTTGGGTTGCTAGTTTCAGTGCGCATGACCAAGACCCTCTCCCCGGCCCCGCACGACGTGCGGGCCGGGCAGCCGCGCCCGGTGCCTCCGCCCCGCCCCCGCGTGACGGGCTGGTCGAGACTCCGATGGCTGGCCTGGCCGCTCTACCTGACGTGCCTCCTCTGGTTCCTGCGCACCGAGGGCATCCCCGCCGCCAACGACGTGCTGTTCCTCTGGCTGATCGCCGCCCTGCTGACCGGCGCCGTGCACAGCGGGCACGGCCCCCGCGGCTTCCTCCTGGTCCTGCGCGACTGGGTCCCGGTGATGGCCGTGGTGTGGACGTACTCGCTGCTGCGCGGCTACGGCGCGCACACCCCGTGGGCCCCGCACTGGCTGCCGCAGCTGCGCTTCGACGAGGTGCTCGGCTTCGGCGAGACCTGGACCGTCCGGCTCCAGCGCGCCCTCTACACCGCCGGCTCGCCGCACTGGTACGACTACGCCGCGGTGGCCGTCTACCTCTCGCACTTCTTCGTCGTCTTCCTGCTGCTCGCGGTGCTCTGGCGGCGCGCCCACCAGCGCTTCCGCCAACTGCTCGCCGCCTACCTGACGCTCACCTTCGCGGGCTTCGCCACCTACCTCCTCTACCCGGCCGACCCGCCGTGGCTGGTCGCCCAGGAGGGCAACCTGCCGCACCTGTCCCGGGTGGTCTGGGAGGTGATCTCGGTGAGCGGGCTGCCGCAGGCCGACTCACTGCTGGAGAACGGCAGCCAGTTCGCCAACGACGTCGCCGCGATGCCCTCGCTGCACTCCGCCTACCCGGCGATGCTGCTGTTCTTCTTCTGGCCCACCGCCAAGCGCTGGCTGCGGGCGGTGCTGGTCGCCTACCCGCTCGCGATGACCTTCACCCTGGTGTACGGCGCGGAGCACTTCATCATCGACGTCTTCGTCGGCTGGGCGTACGCGGCCGCGGTGGTGTTCGGCCTGCGCCGGCTGCGCGACCGCCGGGCGGCCAGGGCCTCGGCCCGGCTCGCGGCCCCGGCCCCGGTCCGTACGGAGGCGACGGCCGAAGGCACGACCCAGGCCCAGGCCCCGGTCCGTACGGAGGCCACGGCCGAGGACGCGACCGAGGCCCCGGCCGAGGGCACGGCCCGGACGGAGGCCCCCGCCAAGGGCACGGCAGACTTGGCCGGGTGAATCCGAGCGCACCGATGAAGCCCACCGCCGAGCAGCTGCTGGCCGCCAAGGACAGCACCATCCCGGACGTCTCCGGGCCCGGGCTGCGGGTGCTGTTCTGCGGCATCAACCCGGGCCTGTGGTCCGGCGCCACCGGCCACCACTTCGCCCGCCCGGGCAACCGCTTCTGGCCCGCCCTGCACCGCTCCGGCTTCACCGGGCGCCAGTACCGCCCGGACGAGCAGCGGGAGTTGCTCGCGCTCGGGCTGGGCATCACCAACGTCGCCCCGCGCGCCACCGCCAAGGCGGACGAACTGACCACCGAGGAGCTGCGCGAGGGCGGCGCCGCGCTGCGCGAGCGGGTGCTGCGGCTGCGCCCGCGCGCCCTGGCCGTGCTCGGCATCGGCGCCTACCGGACGGCCTTCGGGCAGCGCCGGGCCCCGCTCGGGCGGCAGCCGGAGGGCATCGGCAACACCGAGGTGTGGGTGCTGCCGAACCCCAGCGGCCTCAACGCCCACTACACCCTGGACGGGCTGGCCGAGGAGTTCCGCAGGCTCCGGGAGGCCGTCGGGGGCTGAGCGGCCGCCGGGGCCGGGGCCTCTTCCGGAGCCCCGGCCGGTGCCGAAGGACGCGCCGCCCCCGCGGGCCGGGCCGCCACCAGCCCGGCGGGCAGCGGCAGTTCGCGCAGTTCCCGGATCAGCGCCCGGACGGCGGCCGTCCCGGCCAGCTCGGGCGTGGTGACGTACCCGACGGAGCGGCTGGGCGGCCGCGGCCCGAGGTCGGTGACGGCGAGGCCGGCCGGGGCGCCGAGCAGGGCGGTCCGGGGCATGATCGCCATGCCGAGGCCCTGGGCGACCAGCGAGACGGCCACCGTGTCGTCCTCCACGTCCACGGTCGCGGGCGGGATCCAGTCCTGCCGCTGCCACCAGTCCCGGGTGTACGAGCCGCAGTTCTCGTCCCAGTCGACCAGCGGGAGTTCGCGCGGCGCCGGGTGGCCCTGCGGGTGCGCGAGCGCGTACGACTCCTCGTACAGCCGCACCGCGACCAGGCCCGGGACGGGCGGCGGGCCGCCCGCGTCGAGCGTTGCCAGCCCGAGGTCGGCGCGCCCGTCGGCGACCTCCCCGGCGCTGCCCCGGCCGAGCTCCCGGACGATCCGGACGCGGGTGCCGAGCCCGGGGTGGCGCTCGGCGAGCCGGGCCAGGACGGGTGGCAGCAGGTGGGCGGCGGCGCTGCGGAAGGCGGCGATCCGCAGGGTGCCGGTCAGCGGCCCGTCCGCTCCCGCGCCGCGCACCTCGGGGCCCATCGCGTCCAGCAGCCGCAGGATCCGGCGGGCGTACGCCACCGCCCGCGCGCCGCCCTCGGTGGGGCGTGCGCCGTGGCGCCCGCGGTCGAAGAGCACCGTGCCCAGCTTCCGCTCACAGGCGCGGACGGCGTGCGAGACGGCGGACTGGGTCGTGCCCAGGCGTGCGGCGGCCGCCGTGAAGCTCCGCTCCTCCTCGACGGCGACCAGGGTCCGCAGCTCGTGCGGGGCGAGATCGGTCATGCGCCCGAATCTAATCCGCGGGCCCGCGATCCATCGATCCCGCTCATGGACCGGCCCGTTCCATCGACCGCCGCCCCTGCCCGGCCGCTCCCGCGCTTCCTACGGTGATCACGTCCCGCCGAGCCCCCCGCGCACCTGGAGCAGCCCCGATGTCCCGTCCCACCGCCCGCGCCGTCCACCTGGTCGCCCGCCCCGACGGCGCGCCGACCGCCGCGGACTTCGCCTTCGTCGACGAGACCGTCCCGGCCCTCGCGGCGGGCGAGGCCCTCGTCGAGAACCTCTACCAGTCCGTCGACCCGTACATGCGCGAGGAGATGGAGGAGGGCGGCTGGGCGCTGCACGCCCCGCTGGAGGGGCGCACCCTCGGCCGGGTGGTGGAGTCCCGGGCCGACGCCCTGCCGGTCGGGGCGCTGGTCCAGCACCGCCAGGCCTGGCGCACCCTCTCGGTGGTCACCGCCGAACGGGCGAGCCTGCTCCCCGACCTCGCCGGCGTCCCGCTCAGCGCCCACCTGTCGGTGCTCGGCGGCACCGGCCTGTCCGCCTGGGTCGCGCTGACCAGGATCGCCCGGCTCCAGCCCGGCGAGACGCTCTTCGTCTCGGCGGCCGCGGGCGGCGTCGGCACCGCCGCCGGACAGCTCGCCCGCCTGCTCGGCGCCGGACGGATCGTCGGCAGCACCGGCTCCGCCGCCAAGGCCGCCCGCCTCACCGAGCGGCTCGGCTTCGACGCCGCCTTCGACTATCACGACGGCCCGATCGCGGACCGGCTGCGCGAGGCCGCGCCCGAGGGGCTGCACGTCTACCTGGACAACGTCGGCGGCGACCACCTGGAGGCCGCCATCGGCGCCCTGCGCGAGCGCGGCCGGATCGCCTGGTGCGGCGCGGTCGCCCAGTACAACCGGCTCGGGAACCCGCCGGCCGCGCCGCGCAACCTGTTCGACGTGGTCGGGAAGAGCCTGCGGCTGGAGGGCTTCCTGGTCCGCGACCACCTCGACGCCCGGCCGGAGCTGTACGACTTCCTCGTCCCGCACCTGCGCTCGGGCGCCGTCGTCCCGGACGAGACGGTCGTGGACGGCTTCGACCGGGTGGTGGACGCCTTCCTCGGCATGCTGCGCGGCGAGAACACCGGCAAGATGCTGGTCCGGATCGCCGACTGACCACCCCGTGCCCCGCCGCGGCGCCCACCCCGGCGGCAGTCACCCGGGCCACGGCAGCACGGCCAGGTCGAGCGCGGCGAGCCGGGCCGGGTCGGCCACCACCTCGTAGCCGGCCACCCGGCCGTCCGCGACCGCCATCCGCAGCACCAGCCGCAGCCGCCCGTCCGGGGCGATCAGGATCCCGGGCACCCCGTCCACCAGGGCCACCGCGCCGTACCGGGCCCGGCGGCCGAAGACCGTGGTCTCCCGGGCGACGGCCTGCGCGCCCCGGGCCACCAGGGCGCGGCCCGGTGGCAGCGCCGCCGGATCGGCCCGGCGCACCACGTCCGGCGCCAGGACGGCCAGCAGGTCGGCCAGGTCCCCGCCCCGGGCGGCGGCCAGGAAGGCCTCCACCACCCGCCGGTGCCCGGCCAGCGGCTCCGGGGGCAGCGCGGCCGTCCCGCGGACCCGCTGCCGGGCCCGGCTGGCCAGCTTCTTCGCGGCCACCGGGGTCCGCCCGACGATCGGCGCGATCTGGTCGAAGGGCACCGCGAAGCCGTCGTGCAGCACGAAGGCGACCCGCTCGGCCGGGCCCAGCCGGTCCAGCACCACGAGCAGCGCCCGGCCCACCGACTCGACCAGCAGCGCCTCCCGCTCCGGCTCCGGGCCGCCGCCCGCCGCCTCCGGCAGCGCCTCGTCGGTCGGCTCCTCGCGGCGCGCGGCACGGGCCCGCAGCAGGTCCAGGCAGATCCGGGAGACCACCGTGGTCAGCCAGCCGGGCAGGTTGTCGATCTCCGCCGGACCGGTGCGGACCAGCCGCAGCCAGGCCTCCTGCACGGCGTCCTCGGCCTCGCCGGTCGAGCCGAGCATCCGCTGGGCGATCGCCCGCAGCCGGCCGCGCTCGGCCTCGAAGCGCTCCTCCGGCGCCTCGGCCCGCCGCCCCGGGGCCGCCGCCGCCCCGGCCGCCGCTCCCGACATCGCGTCCCGGTCCATCGGTCACCTTTCCTCGGCGCGGCCCGTCACCGCTATGACGATCCGTCCTCCTCCGAGGTGACCGGGAGACCACCATGACCTCCACCACGCTGCTCCACCTGGACTCCAGCATCAGCCCGTCCGGCTCGGTAAGCCGCGCCCTGACCGCCCGCTTCGCCGACGCCTGGCACGCCCGGCACGGCACCGCCGGCCGGGACCGGTACCGGTACCGCGACCTCGCCGCCGACCCGGTGCCCCCGGTGCGCGCCGCCTACGACGCCCTCGGCCGCCGCACCGAGCGCAAGGGGACACTCCCGCTGGACGACATCGGCCGCCTCGCCGAAGGGCCGGACGAGGCGCACGAGTGGACGCTCAGCCGCCCGCTGATCGAGGAGCTGCGGGCCGCCGGCACCCTGCTGGTCGGCAGCCCGATGTACAACTACACCGTCTCGGCCGGCCTCAAGGCGTGGATCGACCGGGTCACCTTCCCCGGCGTCCACCACGACCCGGAGACCGGCGAGCCGCTGCTGCGCGACACCCGCGTGGCGGTCGTCGCCGTCCGCGGCGGCGGCTACGCGCCGGGCACCCCGCGCGCCCACTGCGACTTCCAGGTCCCGTACCTGCGGGCCTACTTCGACCGGATCGGGGTCGCGCCGGAGCACCTGCACGTGGTCACCGCCGAGCTCACCAGGGCCGCGGACGTCCCGGCGCTGAACGCCCTCCAGCCGCTCGCCGCCGAGTCGCTGGCGGCGGCCGAGGCCGCCCTCGACGAGCTGGCCGCGACGCTCTGAGCCGCCCTGACAGGCCTGGCCGGGCGGCCGCTACAGCGGGGTGACGGCCTTGAGCACCACCAGCAGGGCCACGGCGGCGTTGAGCGCGCACAGCGCCGACACCGCCGTGCCGATCGCCGCGACCATCGCCGCCAGGCCCGCCGGGGTCTTGGCCGGCGGCCAGTTGCGGGAGGTCGGCACCGGGCCGAGCAGCGCGGCGACCCGGCGCGGCACCGGGCCGGCCGAGGCCGCCGCCGCGGCCGGGGTGGCGAAGGCCGCGAAGCCGGGGGCCGGGGCGGCGTGCGAGACCAGCGCCGCCCGGGCCACCGCCCGCGCGGTGATCCGGCGGTCCCCCACGGCCTGCGCCGACTCCTCGTCCGCCCACCGCTCCGCGCTGAACGCCACCGCGTGCTGCAGCGGCCGCAGGAATGGGTTGACGCAGGCGGCGAGCTGGGTGGTCAGCAGGTACCGGTGGTGCCGGTGGCGCAGGTGCGCCCGCTCGTGCGCGAGCAGCGCCTCGCGCTCGTCGGCGGCCAGGCCGGCCAGCATCCCGGTGGAGACCACCACCCGGCCGGGCGAGCCGGGCAGCGCGTAGGCGTACGGGCTGTGGTCCGGCAGCACCGCGAGGTCGCCGGACTCCCCCGGCCCGGCGGGCAGCCCGCTCAGCGCCCGGCGGGCCCGGTTCCGCACCCGCAGGTGCCGGACGACCGTCCGGGCGCAGGCCAGGACCACCAGGGCCAGCAGCCACATCGCGGCCGTGCCGACCGTCTCGTGGTACGGCAGCGCGGCCCGCACCTCCGGGTCGGACCAGCTGTCCGGCAGCGGGTTGCCGGGGATCTGCGCGGTGCCGACCACGCCGATCAGTCCGAGGCAGAGCACGCTGCACACCGCCATCACCGCGCTGATCACGGTCATCAGCCGGGCCGCGCCGCGCGGATGCAGGTGCTGCTCGGTCAGGCGCGCGATCGGGACCGCGGTGAGCGGCAGGACGAGCGGGAGGAAGACGAAGAAGCCCACGGGTCAGCTCTCACGGTCGGGCGCCGCCGGATCGGCGGACGCGGCGTCCAGCAGCGCCCGCAGCAGTTCCTCGTCGTGCGGCAGCAGCGCGCTGACGAAGCTGGCCAGGACCGCGTCCCGGTCGGCCTCCCCGTCGAGCATCCGGCGCATCCGCAGCGCGGCCAGCCCGGCGGCGTCCGCGGAGGCCTGCCACAGGTAGGAACGGCCGGCGCGGGTCCGGGTCACGGCGTTCTTGGCGTGCAGCCGGGACAGGATGGTCATCACGGTGGTGTACGCCAGGTCGCCCTCCAGGCGTTCCTGGACCCACCCCGCGGCGGCCGGGCCGGGCGCCTGCTGGAGCACCGCGAGCACCTGCGCCTCCAGCTCGCCCTGGCCTCGTCGTCGGGGCGGCGCGTCCCCGGCCGTCGGGGCGTGCCTCTGGTCTGCCATGACGGCCCACTCCCTCCGGATGCCGCGCCCGGACCGGCGGGCGCGGGTTCATCCTAACGAGCGCGGGGCCGCGCCGATCCGGTCGGAGCGAGGGTTCGGGGGCGTACGGCGCCGCTCCGCTCCGGGGCCGGTGCCGCCCGCCTGGTCAGCTCCAGGGCCGGTGCCGCCCGCCTGGTCAGCTCCGGGGCCGGTGCCGTCCGCCCGGTCAGCTCCGGGCCCGCTGGGTCACCGCGATGCAGACCAGCACCACCACCGCGGTGACCGGCGCCGCGGCCGGCAGGTGCTCGCCGAGCAGCAGCACCGACCAGACCAGCGTCAGCAGCGGCTGCGCGAGCTGGAGCTGGCTGGCCCTCGGCACCCCGATCGCGGCCATGCCCCGGTACCAGAGCACGAGCCCGCCGAGCTGCGAGACCGCCGCCGTGTACGCCAGCCCGGCCAGCGCCTTCGCCCCGAGCCGGACCGGCTCGGCGCCCAGCCCGAGCACGGCGGTCAGCAGCGTCGCGGGCAGCGCGACCAGCACCGCCCAGGCGATCACCTGCCCGCCCGGCAGGTCCCGGGAGAGCCGCCCGCCCTCGGCGTACCCGGCGGCGCAGAGCAGCACCGCCACGAAGAGGTAGAGGTCGGCGGCGGTCGGCCGGCCGTGGCTCTGGACCAGGGTGAAGGCGAGCACCGCCGCGGCCCCGGCGAGCGCCGCCGCCCAGAACGCCCCGGACGGCCGGCGGCCGGTGCGCAGCGCCGAGACCACCGCCGTGGCCAGCGGCAGCACGCCGATGACCACCGCCGAGTGGGCGGTCGAGGAGGTGCGCAGGGCGAGCGTGGTGAGCAGCGGGAAGCCGAGGACGCAGCCGGCCGAGACCACCAGCAGCCCGGGCCACTGCCCCCGCCGCGGCGGCCGGGCGCGGACGGCCAGCAGGTAGAGCGCGGCCAGCACAGCGGCCAGGACGCCGCGCAGACCGGTCGCGGTCCACGGGCCGAAGCCGGTCAGGGCCCACGCGGTGGCGGGGAAGGTGAGCGAGAAGGAGGCCACCCCGAGGGCCGCGAGGGCGGTGCCGGAAGCGGGGGCCGGTCGAGGTGCTATCGCCTTCGGGCGGATAGCGCTATCTTGTGCCGTCATGAACGAGCGTAGCAGCGTGACCGAACTCGCCGACATCCTGCGGCGGGAAGTGGAGCGCTACCCGGAGGGGCGGAAACTGCCCGCCAGCCGGGCGCTGGTGGAACGCCACCAGGTCAGCCCGGTGACGGTCTCCCGGGCCATCGCGGTGCTCGTCGCCGAGGGGCTCGTGGTCTCCCGGCCGGGCGCCGGGGTGTTCCGGGCGGCCGCCTTCGCCGCTGCCCCGGCCGTCCCCGCCCCGCCGGCCGGCCGGACCGGCGACCTCTCCTGGCAGGAGATCGCGCTCAGCGCCGACTCCGGCCCGCGCGACCTGCTCGCCGCCCCGGTGTTCGACACCCTCCGGGTGCCCGCGCCCGACGTCATCGACCTCAACAGCGGCTACCCGCACGCCTCGCTGCTGCCCGAACGGCTGCTCGCCGCCGTCCTCGCCCGGGCCGGCCGGCGGCCGGGCGCCTGGGACCGCCCGCCCACCGACGGGCTGACCGAACTGCGCGGCTGGTTCGCCCGCGACATCGGCGGCCACGGCGGGCCGATCGGCGCCGGGGACGTCCTGATCACCGCCGGCGGGCAGAGCGGGCTGACCGTCGCCATGCGGGCGCTCGCCGCGCCCGGCTCGCCGGTGCTGGTGGAGTCGCCGACGTACTCGGGCATCCTGGCGGTCGTCCGGGCGGCCGGGCTGCGGCCCGTCCCGGTGCCGGTCGACGCCGACGGCGTGCGCACCGACCTGCTGGCGGAGGCCTTCGCGGCCACCCGGGCACGGGTCTTCCTCTGCCAGCCGCTGTTCCAGAACCCCACCGGCGCGGTGCTGTCGCCCGTACGGCGGGAGGAGGTGCTGCGGATCTCCCGGGCGGCCGGGGCCTTCGTGGTCGAGGACGACTTCGCCCGGCTGCTGGTCCACGCGGACGCCCCCGCGCTGCCGCGCCCGCTCGCCGCCGACGACCGGGACGGGGTCGTGGTGCACCTGCGCTCGCTGACCAAGGCGGCCTCCCCCAACCTGCGGGTCGGCGCCCTCACCGCGCGCGGCCCGGCACTGGCCCGGCTGCGGGCCACCCAGGTGGTGGACAGCTTCTTCGTGCCCCGGCCGCTCCAGGAGGCCACCCTGGAACTGGTCTCCGACCCCGCCTGGGCCCGCCACCTGCGCACCCTCGGCGCCGAACTGCGCGACCGCCGCACCGCCGCCGTCGCCGCCCTGCACCGCGAGCTGCCCGGCGTCGTCGGCACCCACCGCCCCGGCGGGTACCACCTGTGGCTGCGCTTCCCCGACGGCGTCGACGACACCACCCTCGCCAGGGCCGCCCTGCGCGCCGGCGTCCAGCTCTCCCCCGGCCGCCCGTACCACCCCGCCGAGCCCCCGGCCCCCCACCTCCGGCTCAGCTACGCCGCCGCCGAGAGCTCCGCCCAGGTCGCCGAGGGCGTCCACCGGCTGCGGCTCGCGTACGAGGAGCTCGCGGACTGACGCCCCGGGGCCCTAGACCTGCCCGCCCGCCATCCGCTCCAGGCGGGCGATCCGCTCGGCCATCGGCGGGTGGGTGGAGAAGAGCCGCGCACCGGCCTCGCCGGGCCGGAACGGGCTGGCGATCATCATGTGGCTCGCGGTCTGGAGCTGCGGCTCGGGCGGCAGGGGCAGCTGACGGGTGCCCGCGTCGAGCTTGCGCAGGGCGTTGGCGAGGGCGAGCGGGTCGCCGGTGATCCGGGCCCCGTCGGCGTCGGCCTGGTACTCGCGGGAACGGCTGACCGCCATCTGGATCAGCCCGGCCGCGAGCGGGCCGAGGATCATGATGGCGAGCATCCCGAACAGCCCCGGGCCGTCGTCGTCGTCGCTGCGCCCGAACGGCACCAGCCAGGCGAAGTTCACCAGGAACATCACCACCGAGGCGAGCGCCCCGGCCACCGAGGAGATCAGGATGTCCCGGTTGTAGACGTGGCTCAGCTCGTGCCCGAGCACGCCCCGCAGCTCGCGTTCGTCCAGGATCCCCAGGATGCCCTCGGTGCAGCAGACCGCCGCGTTGCGCGGGTTGCGGCCGGTGGCGAAGGCGTTCGGGGCCGGGGTCGGGGAGATGTAGAGGCGGGGCATCGGCTGGCGGGCGGAGGTGGAGAGCTCGCGGACGATCCGGTACAGCCCGGGTGCCTCGAACTCGCTGACCGGCCGGGCCCGCATGGCCCGCAGCGCGAGCTTGTCGCTGTTCCAGTAGGCGTAGGCGTTGGTCCCGAGGGCGACCAGCAGGGCGATCACGAAGCCGGTGCGGCCGAAGAGGCCGCCGATCACCAGGATCAGCGCGGAGAGGCCTCCGAGCAGGACGGCGGTCCTCAGTCCGTTGTGCCGGCTGTGCACGTCAGGCCCTCCAATGGTGCGGTGGGGAAGCCCTTTCTGCCTCGTCCCTCTTGCCCGGTCAACGGGTGGGGCCGGGGACCTTGTTCCCTTGTGACCGACGTGACACCGCCGGGCCGCACCCCCGGTACCACCGCACCGTCACCGGGCCGTCACGGCGGAGCGGCCCGGCCTCACCCCCGGATCGGCCCGACCCGGGCCCGGAACCACGGCCCGGCCCGGGCTCAGAACAGCGAGCCGCCCGCCACCTGGAGGACCAGCTGCGGCGCCACCGAGAGCACCACGGCGGCGGAGGCGGTGAGCCCGAGCGTCGCGGTGAGGCTCACCGGCAGGCGGTGCCCGGCGGCGGCCCCGTCGAGGGGCGCGTCGCCCGCCGGGGCGAACAGCCGGGCCGTCCAGAGCAGGTAGTAGTACAGGGCGACGACCACGTTGACGGCCATCACCACGGCGAGCCAGCCCAGCCCGGCGTCGACCGCCGCGCGGAACACCACGACCTTGCCGAACAGGCCGACCACGCCCGGCGGCAGCCCGGCCAGGCAGAGCAGGAAGAAGGCGAGCGCCAGCGCCGTCCAGCGGTTGCGGGCGAACAGGCCGCGGAAGTCGTCCACGCTGGTCCCGGCCCGGCGGCCGACGGCGGCGACCACCCCGAAGGCGCCGAGGTTCACCACGCCGTAGATCAGCGCGTACGCGGCGGTGGCGCCGAGCGGGTCGACGCCGGTGGGCGCGTAGCCGGCCGCGGCGAGCGGCACCAGCAGGTACCCGGCCTGGCCGACCGAGGACCAGGCGAGCAGCCGCACCGCGCTGTACCGGGTGTCGAAGCGCTGCCGCAGCGCGCCGACGTTGCCGACGGTCATGGTGACGGCGGCCAGCACCGCGAGCACCAGGCCCCAGGTGTGGGCGTACGGGCGGAAGGCGACGGTGGTGGCGAGCGCGAGCCCGGACAGGCCGGCCGCCTTGCCGACCACCGAGAGGTAGCCGGCCACCGGCAGCGGGGCGCCGGTGTAGGTGTCGGGCACCCAGAAGTGGAACGGGACGGCGGCGACCTTGAAGGCGAAGCCGACCAGGGTCAGCACCGCGCCCGCCTCGGCCAGCGGCCTGAGCTGTCCGGGGGCGTGCTCCAGGCCCTGGGCGACGGCGCCGAGGTGCAGGCTGCCGCTCGCCGCGTAGACGAAGCCGACGCCGAGCAGCATCACGGCGGTCGCGGTCACCGAGGAGACGAAGAACTTGAACGCGGCCTCGGCGCCCCGGCCGTCCCGGCGCAGCGCGACCAGGGCGAAGGCGGGCAGCGAGGCGACCTCCAGGGCGATCACCATGGTGGCGAGGTCCCGGGAGGCGGGCAGCAGGGCGGCGCCGGTGGCGCTGGAGAGCAGCAGGAACCAGTACTCGCCGCGCGGCAGCTTCTCGTCCTCCACGGTGTGCGTCGACAGCAGCGCCGCGATCAGCGCGCCGCCGAGGGCGAGCAGCTGGAACACCAGGGCGAAGTGGTCGGCGACGTACGAGCAGCCGCCGCTGTCGGACCCCCCTGCTACGTTCTGCACGCAGAAGGTGGCGCGGGGTGACGATCCGGTGAGGGGAAGGAGCGCGATGAGGGCGAGAGCGAGTCCGGCCGCGGTGAGCCGGCCGAGCCACTTCTTGTGCCGCTCGGGCAGGAACAGGTCCGTGAGCAGCACCGCGAGGGCGGCCACGGCGGCGATCAGCGGGGGCGCGATCGCCACCCAGTCCACGGACTGGATCAGGCTGCCCGGGTTGGCTACGGCGAGGGAGGTCACAGTGTGCTGCCCCGTGGAGTGAGGTCCGAGTGCGGCGGTCTGGGCTGCGAGCACGGTCAGCCACCCCCGAGGAGGTGCTTGACGGCGGGGTCGGAGAGGCCGAGCAGCAGCGCGGGCCAGAGTCCGGCGAGCAGGGTGAGCGCTGCCAGCGGCGTCCAGCTGACGGCCTCGTACGGGCGCAGGTCGGCGAGCTCGGCCACCGGGGCGGGCTGCTCGGGGTCGCCCATGCAGACGCGCTTGACCACGATCAGGAGGTACGCGGCGGTGAGGAGGGTGCCGAGGCCGGCCAGGACCATGTAGGTGACGAACGCGGGGCGCGACAGGCCGGCGGCCGGGTCGAACGCGCCGAACATGGCGAGCAGCTCGCCCCAGAAGCCGGCCAGGCCGGGCAGCCCGAGGCTGGCGACGGCGGCGAAGGCGAGCAGTACGCCGAGCCGCGGGGCCCGGCCGTACAGGGCGGCGCCGGTGGTGCCGGCCAGGGTGTCGAGGTCGGCCGTGCCGTAGCGGTCCTTGAGCGCGCCGACGACGAAGAACAGCAGGCCGGTGATCAGGCCGTGGGCGATATTGGCGAACAGCGCGCCGTTGACGCCCACCGGGGTGAGGGAGGCGATGCCGAGCAGCACGAAGCCCATGTGGCCGACGGAGGAGTACGCGATCAGGCGCTTGAGGTCGCCCTTGGCGCCGGGGCGGGCCAGCGCCAGGCAGGCCAGTGAGCCGTAGACGATGCCGACGGCCGCGAAGGCTCCCAGATAGGGGGCCAGGGTGGCGGCGCCGTCCGGCACGACCGGGAGGAGGACGCGGACCAGGCCGTAGGTGCCCATCTTCAGCAGCACGCCGGCGAGCAGCACCGAGCCCACCGTCGGGGCGGCGGTGTGCGCGTCGGGGAGCCAGCTGTGCAGCGGCCAGGCGGGGGCCTTGACCGCGAGCCCGACCAGGATCGCCAGCGCGGCGATCACCTGGGTGGTGTGGCTCAGGCCGCTGCCGTGCGCGGCGGCCAGGGCCTGCATGTCGAAGGTGCCGGCCTTGCTGCCGATCAGCAGGAAGCCGAGCAGCATCACGGCCGAGCCGAGCAGCGTGTAGAGGATGAAGCGGTTGGCGGACGGCACCTTCGCGCCGCTCCCCCAGCGGGCGATCAGGAAGTACATCGGGATCAGCACGATCTCGAAGGCCAGGAAGAAGAGCAGGAGGTCCAGGACCGCGAAGGTGGCGAGCATGCCGACCTCGAGCAGGAGGAACAGCCCGACGAAGGCCTGCGCCGAGGGTACCGTCTCCCCGTCCGGCAGCCGCTTCTCCGAGTACAGCGCGCAGAGGAAGGTGAGCAGCGCGGTCAGCACGACCAGCGGCAGCGAGACGCCGTCCACGCCGAGGTGGAGGCGCACGTGCAGGGCCGGGATCCAGGACACGTCGGTGGTGGCCTGCATCCGGGCGGGTTCGTCGTGGTCGAAGCCGGCCGCGAGGGCGACGGCGAGCAGGAGCACCGCGCCGGTGACGACGGTGTTCAGCCGCAGGGCCCGCCGGTCGGCCACGGCCCGGTCCGGCCCGAACACCGGCGCCAGGGTGAGTGCGGCACCGAGCAGCGGCAGCAGCAGGAGGGCGATGAGGACTGCGTTCATCGGGGGCTCCCAGCAGCGGTCGAGGTGGCGGAGGTCGAGGACAGCAGCACCGGCTACACCGCCACCAGGACGGCCAGCAGGACGACGCCGGCCAGCAGGGCGCTGAGGTACGTCTGCGCGTTGCCGGTCTGCGCGAGCCGGACGGCCCGGCCGAGCAGGTTGGCGCCCGCTCCGCTGCCGCGCACGTAGGTCTCGACGACCTCGCGGTCGAGGAAGCGGACCAGCTTCGCGGCGGCGCCCACCGGGCGGACGAACAGCGCGTGGTAGAGCCGGTCGACGCCGAAGCCGTGCCGGGCCGGGCCGAACAGCGGGCCCAGCAGGGTGCGCCCGGGGTCGGCGACGATCACCTCGGCGGCCGGGGCTCCGCCCTGCTCGGGCACCCTCCCCCAGCCTCCGGCCGGGGCCGGGCGGCCGGTGCCCAGCCGGGCGGTCGCCGAGCGCCAGGCACCGTACGCGGCGATCACGCCGACCGCGGCGAGCCCGGTCCCGGTGACGGCGGTGACCGCGGAGGGCCGCAGCGAGCCGCCGTCCAGGAGCGCGGGCAGCCAGTCCGAGCGCAGGCCGACGATGCCGAAGCCCATGGTCGGCACGGCCAGCACCCAGAGCGGCCAGCGCATCGCGGGCGGCTCGGCGGTGGCCGGGTCGGCCTCGTCGAGTTCGGGCGAGTACGGCGCGCCGGCCTCGTGATCGGCCGGTGCCGGTACCGGGGCCTGGACCCGGGCCTTGGCGGCCGCGGCCGTCGGCACGGCGGCCCCGGCCGGGCTGTGGAACGCCAGCAGGAAGAGCCTGGTCGCGTACGCGGCGGTGAGCAGCGCGGTGAGCCCGGCGGAGATCAGCACGATCCACCCGGCCGTCTGCGGCACCGCCGAGGCCGGGCCGAGCCCGTTGGTCAGCGCCTCGCCGTTGGCGGCGTGCTCGGCGGCGGTCAGCACCGCCTCCTTGCTGAAGAAGCCGGAGAACGGCGGCAGCCCGACCAGGGCGACGAGCGCGATGCCCGTCGTCCAGTAGGCGTCCGGCACCCGCTTGCGCAGCCCGGGCATGCGGGACATCGCGGAAATCGAGTTGGTGTGCGCGGCGTGGATCACCACACCGGCGGCCAGGAACAGCAGCGCCTTGAATGCGCCGTGGCTGACCAGGTGGAAGACCGAGGCCTCGCGGTCCCCGCTGGCCAGCGCGCCGGCCATGTAGCCGAGCTGGCCGACGGTGGAGTAGGCGAGCACCCGTTTGAGGTCGTCCTGGGCGAGCGCGCAGAGCGCCGAGCCGATCATCGTCACGGCGGCCATCACCGCGAGCACGACCAGCGCCGCGCCCGACAGCAGGAACACCGGCAGCAGCCGGGCGACCAGGTAGATGCCGGCCGCGACCATGGTGGCGGCGTGGATCAGCGCGGACACCGGGGTCGGGCCGGCCATCGCGTCCGGGAGCCAGGTGTGCAGCGGGAACTGGGCGCTCTTGCCGGCCACGCCGGCGAGCAGCAGCAGCGCGGTCAGCGTCGGGTGCCCGAGCCGGCCCTCCGTCGCGGCCGCCAGCACGTCCGGGACGCGGAAGCTGCCGGCGTCCGCGCCGAGCAGGAAGATCCCGAACAGGAACGGCACGTCACCGAGCTTGGTGACCAGGAAGGCCTTCAGCGAGGCCGAGCGGGCGTCCGCGGTCTCCCAGTGGTGGCCGATCAGGAAGTACGAGCACAGGCCCATGACCTCCCAGCCGACCAGCAGCACGATCAGGTCGCCCGAGTAGACCACCAGGAACATCGCCGCGGTGAACAGCGAGACCAGCGCCGCGTACGAGGGGTAGCGCGGGTCCTCCTTGAGGTACGCGGTCGAGTAGACCTGGACGCAGGTGGCGACCAGGCCGACCAGCACGGAGATCAGCGAGCTGAAGCCGTCCAGGTGGAGGCCGAGCGTGATGTCCGGGCCGCCGGTCGGGGTGAGCCGGGTGCCGGCGTCCAGGGTCCGGCCGGTGCCGAGCTGGAGGGCGACCACCAGGGCGAGCACGGCCGCGACGGCGACCGGGACGATCGCCAGCGGCCGGGCCAGCCCGGGCGCCTTCCGGCCGACGGCCAGGGTCGCGGCGGCGCCGAGCGCGGGCAGCGCGGGGACGAGTACGGGCAGGGCGAGGTTCATGCGGCGGCCTGGCCCTTCAGTGCCTCGGCTCCGGTCGGCGTCCCGGCGCCGACCGGCGTCTCCTCGACGGCGAGCGCCTCGCCCGGGTCGCCGAGCGCGGTGGCCCGGTCGATGTCCGCGGTGCCCCGGGCCCGGAACAGCAGCAGGACGATGGCGAGCCCCAGCCCGACCTCGGCGGCGGCGACGGTGATGGTGAACAGGGTGAGCGCCTGCCCGGCGTGCAGCGAGTCCCGCAGCCACGCGTCGAAGGCGACCAGGTTGAGGTTGACGGCGTTGAGCATCAGCTCGACGGACATCAGCACCAGGACGGCGTTGCGCCGGGCGAGCACGCCGTACACGCCGACGCTGAACAGCAGCGCGGCGAGGACGGCGGGGTAGGCGAGGTGCATCAGCTCTCCTCCGACGCGGACGGCGCGGACGGCGCGGACGGAGCAGCGGGAGCGGCCGTAGTCGTCGCGTTCACGTTCGCGGCCGCGTTCGCGGCGACCGTCCCGTTGGACCCGACCGGCCGCCCGGCGCGCAGCCTGCCCGCCCGGGGCGGCGGCACCCGCCGCCCCGAGCCGCGCGACAGCACGATCGCGCCGACCAGCGCCGCCAGCAGCAGCACGGACAGCGCCTCGAAGGGCAGCACCCAGTGCCGGAACAGGCTGGCCCCGGTGACGGCGGCCGAGCCGCCGCCCTGGCCGAGGTCGATCCAGGAGGTCCGGAAGGCGTCGACCACCAGCGTGACCAGCGTCCCGGCCGCGGCCAGCGCCACGACCAGGGCCACCCAGCGGTTCTTGGAGTCGGCGTCCGGCGAGCGCCCGATCGGCGCCTTGGTGAGCATCAGCCCGAACAGCACCAGGACGACCACCGAGCCGAGGTAGATCAGCACCTGCACCCAGGCGATGAACTCGGCCGTGAGCAGCAGGAACTCCACCGCCAGCCCGCCGAGCGCGACCACCAGCCAGAGCGCGGCGTGCACCAGCTGCCGGGTGGTCACCGAGACCACGGCCGAGCCGAGCACGGCGATCCCGACCAGCAGGAAGACGATCTCCTGCCCGGTCGGGGACAGGAACGAACGGGCGGCCGGCTCCAGGGAGCCGGTCGCCGCGAGAAGCGTGGTGGCACCGGTCACGCGTCGTCACCCTTCTCCTCGAGGGCCGCCGCGGCGGCGGCCGCCAGCTTGTCCGCGGCCTTGCGCGCGGTGGCCATCTCCTTGGGCTCCTCGGCCGCCGGGTCCAGCGCCGGCGGCGCGGGGACGGTCCACATCCACTCGCGGAGCTTCTCCCGCTCGTGGGTCAGCTCGTGGATGTCGGTCTCCGCGTACTCGAACTCCGGCGACCAGAACAGCGCGTCGAAGGGGCAGACCTCGATGCAGATCCCGCAGTACATGCAGAGCGAGAAGTCGATGGCGAACCGGTCCAGCACGTTGCGGGTGCGGGCCCGGGCGTTCGGCTCGGCGGCCGGCAGCGTCTCCTTGTGGGAGTCGATGTAGATGCACCAGTCCGGGCACTCGCGCGCGCAGAGCATGCAGACCGTGCAGTTCTCCTCCAGCAGCGCGATGACGCCGCGCGAACGCGGCGGCAGCACCGGCTGCACGTCGGGGTACTGCGCGGTGACGCTCTTCCTCGTCATCGTCCGCAGCGTCACGGCCAGGCCCTTGGCGAGCCCGATACCGGGGAAACTCATGAGATCGCCACCTTGATGATGCCGGTGAGGGCCAGCTGGACCAGCGCGAGCGGGATCAGCACCGTCCACGCGAAACGCATCAGCTGGTCCTCGCGCAGACGCGGGTAGGTGACCCGCAGCCAGATGACCACGAAGGCCAGCGCGAAGGTCTTGAGGAGCATCCAGAGCCAGCCGAGCTGGTCCGGCAGCGGTCCGTGCCAGCCGCCCAGGAAGAGCACCGCGGTCAGTGCGGACACCACCAGGATGCCCACGTACTCGGACAGCAGGAACAGGGCGAACCGCAGGCCGGTGTACTCGGTGTACGCGCCGAAGATGATCTCCGAGTCGGCGATCGGCATGTCGAACGGCGGGCGCTGGAGTTCGGCCAGACCGGCCGTGAAGAAGACGAACGCCCCGATCAGCTGCCAGGGCAGCCAGTACCACTCCCAGGCGTCCACGATCCCGGGCAGCGACAGCGTGCCGGCGGCCATCGCCACCGAGGCCGCCGCCAGCACCAGCGGCAGCTCGTACGACATCAGCTGCGCGGCCGTGCGCAGGCCGCCGAGCAGCGAGAACTTGTTCGCCGAGGCCCAGCCGGCCATCAGCTTGCCGATCACGCCGACGCCCATCACGGCGAGCACGAAGAACAGCCCGGCGTCGATCGCCTGGCCGACGAAGCCGTCCGGGCCGACCGGGATCGCCAGCAGCACGAAGAGGTACGGCAGCAGCGAGACGGCGGGCGCCAGCTGGAAGACCCGGCGGTCCGCCCCGGCCGGGACGATGTCCTCCTTCTGCGCGAACTTCACGCCGTCCGCGACGAGCTGCGCCCAGCCGTGGAAGCCGCCCGCGTACATCGGGCCGAGCCGGCCCTGCATGTGCGCCATGACCTTGTGCTCGGTCTGGCCGATGACCAGCGGGAGGACCAGGAAGACGACGAGGGTGGCGACGCAGCGCAGCACCGTGTCGAGCAGGTTCACGCGCCTTCTCCGTCCTGGTCGGCCGGTCCGGCCGAGGTCTCGTCCTTCTGCTCGACCGGCTTGCCCAACTTGCCGGGCTCGCCCGGCTTCTCGCCCGACGGCTTCTCCTCGTGGGCGGGCACCGGGTTGTGCCAGGGCGCGTCGGAGGACCGGGGCGCGTCGGAAGGCCGGGGCCGTACGGGAGCCGCGGGCTCGGCCGTCGGCTCGGCGGCCGGTTCGGCGGGAGCCTCGGCGGCCGTCTGACTGGCCGACCCCTCGGACACCGACCGGGTCCGTCGCGGCCGGTCCGCCCGCACCGGCGGGGCGCCCTCGGCCGGAGCGGCCGCGGGAGCCTCGGCGCCCGCGGCAGCCGCACCGGCGCCAGCGCCGGCCGCACCAGCGGCACCCGCACCAGCGCTCGCAGCCGCCCGGGGCGTCCGCGCCGCCGCCCCCGCCGCCCGCGCACCGCGCGCGGGCCGCTCGGCGACCGGCGGCAGGGTGCCCTTGAGCGGCCCCCACTCGTTCGGGTCCGGCACGCCGGCCGGCTGCATCTTGCGCCGGGCCGGCCCGCCGCCGTGGTCGGACTCGCCGGGCTCCTTGGCGCCCGGCCAGTCCTTGGCGACCCGGGCCGCGAGCACGAACTCCTTGCGCAGCGGGTTCCCCTCGAAGCCGTCCGGCAGCAGCAGGGTGGCCAGGTGGGGGTGCCCGGGGAAGTCGATGCCGAACATCTCGTGGGTCTCGCGCTCGTGCCAGGCGGCACCGGCGTACACCGGGACGGCGGTCGGCAGCGCGGCCCGGTCGCGCGGCACCCGGGTGCGCAGCGCGAGGTGCCGGACGCCGGGCGCCTCGACGGCGGCCAGGTGGGCGACCACGGAGAAGCCCTCGGCGAGCTCGTCGACGGCGCTCAGCCAGTCGAAGAAGCCCAGGCCCAGGACGTCCCGGGCGTTGGTGAGCGCCTCGGTCCAGTGCTCGGCGGGGACGTCGACGGTGACCAGCCCGTACGCCTCGGCGCCGGTCGCCCACTCCCCGACCGACGCCGCGTACTGCTCGGCGGATGTCACGAGACCCCTCCCTCGGTCGAAGCGCCGGCCGCGGAACCGGCCGCGGTCCCGGGTGCGGAGCCTGTCGCGAAGCCGCTCGCGGTA
The DNA here is from genome assembly GCF_048159585.1 of Kitasatospora sp. SC0581. Lineage (NCBI taxonomy): Bacteria > Bacillati > Actinomycetota > Actinomycetes > Kitasatosporales > Streptomycetaceae > Kitasatospora > Kitasatospora sp. SC0581. The sequence goes on from NZ_JBLRWA010000003.1 coordinate 290,477, forward strand.
CCGGCCGCAGAAGCCCCCGAAGGCCCGGCCACCAGCGGTCGGCGCAGCGCCGCCGCGGGCGCGGGCACGGTGTAGCGGTCCGGCAGTGACTCGGCGGCGATCTTCTCCTGGAGCTTGAGGATGCCCTGGAGCAGCGCCTCCGGCCGCGGCGGGCAGCCGGGCACGTAGACGTCCACCGGGATGATCTGGTCCACGCCCTTGGTGACCGAGTAGGAGTCCCAGTAGGGGCCGCCGGAGTTGGAGCAGGCGCCGAAGGAGATGACGTACTTCGGCTCGGGCATCTGCTCGTAGAGCCGCTTGACGGCGGGCGCCATCTTGTCGGTGACCGTCCCGGAGACGATCATCAGATCAGCCTGACGGGGTCCGGGCGCGAACGGGATGACACCCATCCGGATGAAGTCGTGTTTGGCCATGGAGGCGGCGATGAACTCGATCGCGCAGCAGGCCAGCCCGAAGTTGAAGCACCAGAGGCTGTAGCGGCGCCCCCAGTTGAGCACCACCTTGACCGGGTCCGGTGCGAGCCGGGCCAGCGGGCCGAGGCCGCGGCGCTCGACGGCGCCGGGGCGCGCGGGGTCCGGCAGGCCGAGCGGGACGGGACCGCCCTGTGCGCCGCCGTGCGAGTGGGAGTGCGTCACGTCCATTCCAGAACGCCCTTCTTCCAGGCGTAGAGCAGCCCGACCGCGAGGAAGCCGATGAACAGGAACATCTCGATCAGCGTCCCGGCGCCGTACCCGGCGGTGGCGAAGACGGTCGCCCAGGGGAACAGGTAGATCGCGTCCACCGCGAAGATCACGTACAGGAAGGCGTACACGTAGTAGCGGATCTGGGTGTGCGCCCAGTCCTCGCCCACCGGGTCCACCCCGCACTCGTAGGCGAGGAGTTTCTCGGGCGAGTACACCACGGGCCGCAGCAGCCGGTTGGCGGTGAACGCCACGGCGACGAAGAGCACCCCGACGACGGCCATCAGGCCCATCGCGGCGTACGCGTCGAAGTAGCCGCTGCCGACCGCCGGGTCGGCCGCGACGGCAGCCGCGTGCTTCCCCTCCATGCCTTCGCCTCCACCTCGGCCGTGAACCCGCCCTCAAGACAGTTCTACGACGTTTGCTCTCACCGGCCCAACCATGGCCAAAGCGTGAGTCTAAGGGGACCGCTCCGCTCCGCCCGAACCCTGCCCGCTCCGCAAGACGGCCGGTGGACACCCGGGCGGGCGTCCGGTGACCGGGCGCGGGGGTGGGGTTAACCCCCGGCCGGGAAGATGTATCACCCCCATGGCCCCCACCGCTCCCGGTTCGGGAAGCTTGGTCCAGCCGCACGACGAAGTAGGGACGGTAGATCCGCATGAAGCCGCTGCACCGCGCCGTGGACGCCATCAAGGAGCAGGACGCCCGGATGGAGCGCCCACCGCTGTACGGCACGAGGATGTGGCACCAGGTCGGCCAGTTGCTGCTGAACCTGCCGCTCGGCATCTTCGGCTTCGTGCTGGCCATGACCGCGCTGTCGGTCGGCCTGGGCCTGTCGGTCACCGTGCTCGGCCTGCCGATGCTGGCCGGCGGCCTGGCCGTCTCGCGCTCCCTGGGCACGCTGGGCCGGCGGCGGGCGCGCGCCGCGTACGGCTCCGCGATCGACGAGCCGGAGCCGGTGAAGCCGCGCCGCCCGGGGGTGGTCGGCTACACCATCGCCCAGCTCACCGACCTGCTGAACTGGCGCTCGGCGCTCTACAACGTGCTGATGCTGCCCTGGGGCGTGCTCAGCTTCGCCCTGACCCTGGTCTCGGTGATCGTGCTCTGGCCGGTGCTGCCCTGGGTGATCCGCGGGCTGGCCTCGGTCGACCGCATCCTGATCGAGTCGCTGCTCTTCCCGGGCGCCCTGGCCGAGCGGGTGCGCGAGCTGGAGGACGACCGCGGCACCGTGGTCGACACCGCCGCCGCCGACCTGCGCCGGATCGAGCGCGACCTGCACGACGGCGCCCAGGCCCGGCTGGTCGCCCTGGCGATGGACCTCGGCATGGCCAAGGAGCGGCTGCGCGAGGTGGAGTCCGAGGACGACATGGCGGCCGCCGCGAAGATGGTCGACAACGCCCACGGCGAGGTGAAGCTGGCCCTCCAGGAGCTGCGCGACCTGGCCCGCGGCATCCACCCGGCGGTGCTCACCGACCGCGGCCTGGACGCCGCGCTGTCCTCGGTCGCCGCCCGCTGCACCGTCCCCGGCGGCGTCCGGGTGAGCGTCGACCTGAGCGGCCCGGACGGGCAGCCCGAGCGCCCGGACTCGGCGGTCGAGGGCATCGCCTACTTCACCGTCAGCGAGCTGCTGACCAACGTCTCCAAGCACGCCGGCGCCCGCTCCGCCACGGTCGAGGTCTGGCGCTCGGACAACCAGCTGATGGTGCTGGTCCAGGACGACGGCAAGGGCGGCGCGGCCCCGTACCCGGGCAGCGGCCTGGCCGGGCTGGCCGAGCGGATCCGCGCGGTGGACGGGGTCTTCCTGGTGGACAGCCCCGACGGCGGCCCGACCACCGTCACCGTCGAGCTGCCCTGGCGCACCCGCACCGCCCGCCGCTGACCACGGGAACAGCACGGCACAGTAGGGCGCCGGGACCTCGTCGAGGCGAAGACGAGGTCCCGGCGCCGTTCCGGTACGGCACCCGGCCCGCTGAACCCTTGCGCGGCGTGCGGCCCGGCGTCCCCGTACCGGGGCTCAGGGGGAGGAGGTCTGGGCGCCTTCCAGTTCGCCGAGGGTGACGTCGGCGGTCTTGCTGCCGCCGTCCCGGGTGTAGGTGACGGTGACCTTGCTGCCCGGGGTGAGCGAGGCGAGCGCGGTGGTGAGCGCGTTCAGCGAGTCGACCTGGGTGTCGCCGATCCTGGTGATGACGTCGCCGGCCCGGAGCCCCGCCGAGGCCGCCGCCCCGCCCGGGGTGACCGCCACGATGACCGCGCCGGCTGGCTGGAACTGCTGGTTGAAGCTGGTCCGGGCGGTGATGCCGAGCGCGGCCCGGCCGGAGTTGGTGACCTTGCCCTGCTTGATCAGCTGGTCGGCGATGTTGGTGATGGTGCTCGCCGGGATGGCGAAGCCGATGCCGGGGGCAGCCGCGCCGTTGCTCTGCGGCTCGGTCGCGGCGAGCGTGTTGATGCCGATCACCTTGCTGTCCAGGTTCACCAGCGCGCCGCCGCTGTTGCCCGGGTTGATCGCCGCCGAGGTCTGCACCATGTTGCCGATGGTGGCGCCCGGCGAGCCGGGGCCCTGGGGTTCGGAGACGGTCCGCCCGGTGGCCGAGACGATGCCCTGGGTGACGCTGCTGGAGAGCCCCAGCGGGCTGCCCATGGCGAGGGTGATCTGGCCGAGCTGGACCTTGCCCGAGTCGCCGAAGCTGGCCGGCCGGAGACCGCTCGGCGGGTTGTTCAGCCGGATCACCGCGAGGTCGGAGTCGGGGTAGCTGGCGACCAGGCCGGCGTCCAGCGTCGTGGTGCTGTTGGCGAGGGTCACCGTGAAGGTCTTCGCGGAGCCGACCACGTGGGCGTTGGTGACGATGTCGCCCTTGTCGTCGTAGACGATCCCGGAGCCGAGGCTGTCGCCGGTGGTGATCTGCACCACGGAGGGCAGCACGTTGGCGATCACCGCCTGGTAGGCGTCCTGCAGCTGGGTCCCGCCGTTCGACTGGCCGGACGCCGCGGAGGCCTGGGTGGAGCCGGGGGACGAGGGCGAGCCGGTGGCGGCGACGGTGGCGGAGGAGGACGTGCCGCTGCTGCAGCCGGCCAGCGCCAGCGCGGCCGCCACGGCGACCACGGCCGCGGCCGGCAGCCGCCCGCCGGGCAGGGGGCTGGTGTGTTCCTTGCGACGGTGCACCTGGCTGCCTCCGATTCGTCACCACGCCGGGGGGCGCGGGCATGAGCGCACGGAAATCCTTGTCAGCTTTTCACCGTTTTGTCCGCTTTGTGGCTTCGACTCGCCCGAACGTGGCGGTCGGATCCGAACGCGGGTGCGCCGGAGATCCCCGAGGCGCGCCCCTAGGATCGGCACATGACTTGGTTGATCACCGGCGGTGCCGGATACATCGGCGGACACGTCGTCCGACAGCTGCTCGACGCCGGGGAGCGCGTCGCCGTCCTGGACGACCTCAGCACCGGCGACGCCTCCCGGCTGCCGGCCGGCGTCCCCCTGATCGAGGGCTCCACCCTGGACCGCGCCGCCCTGGACGCCGCGATCCGCGAGCACGGCGTCGAGGGCATCCTGCACTTCGCCGCCAAGAAGCAGGTCGGCGAGTCCGTCGAGCAGCCGTTCCTGTACTACCGCGAGAACATGATCGGCCTCCAGACCGTCCTGGAGGCCGCCGCCGAGGGCGGGGTGAAGCGCTTCCTCTTCTCCTCCTCCGCCGCGGTCTACGGCATGCCGGACGTCGACCTGGTCACCGAGTCCACGCCCTGCGCCCCGATGAGCCCGTACGGCGAGACCAAGCTGGCCGGCGAGTGGCTGGTCGCCGCGGCCGGCAAGGCCCACGGCATGTCCACCGTGGCCCTGCGCTACTTCAACGTGGCCGGCGCCGCCTCCCCCGAGCTCTCCGACGCCGGGGTGTTCAACCTGATCCCGATGGTCTTCGAGCGGCTCACCGCCGGCGAGGCCCCGCGGGTCTTCGGCGACGACTACCAGACCCCGGACGGCACCTGCGTCCGCGACTTCATCCACGTCTCCGACATCGCCTCGGCGCACGTGGCGGCCGCCAAGCGGATGGCCGCCGACCCGGCCGGCGCGACCTCCCTGGTGCTGAACATCGGCCGCGGCGAGGGCGTCAGCGTCAAGGAGATGCTGGCGGTGATCGGCAAGGTCACCGGCTACGACACCGCCGCCGAGGTGACCCCGCGCCGCGCCGGCGACCCGGCCCGGGTGGTGGCCTCCGCCGACCTGATCCGCCGCGAGCTGGGCTGGACCGCCCGCCACGACGTGACCGAGATGGTCTCCTCCGCGTGGGACGGCTGGTGCAGCCGCCACCCCGGGGCCCGCAGGGCCTGATCCGACGGCGCCCGTCCGGCGGTGTCCGCCCCGCGGTTCAGCGGGCGGGCACCGCCGTGCCATAGAAGGCGTCCAGCGCGTACACGCAGCGGTCCTTGGAGCCGACGAAGACCCGGCCGCCGACCGCCACCGGCGAGCCGGTGAGCTCGCCCTTGGTGCCGAGCTCCCAGCGCAGCTGACCGCTGGCCAGGTCCAGGGTGTGCAGCGAGTGGTCCCGGCTGCCCAGGTGCACCAGGCCGTCGGCCACCGCCGGGGAGCCGACGATCTCGCCGCGGGCGGTGTAGCGCCAGCGCTCCCGGCCGGTGGCCGCCTCGAAGGCGTACAGCACCTCGCCGTTGCCGACCAGCACCATGCCGTCCGAGACCACCACCGGGTCGGCCCCCTGGCGGCGGCCGGTGACCCCGCGCCAGCGGTCCCGGCCGGTGGCCGCGTCCAGCGCGTAGACCGTGCCCAGGTAGTCGGCCACGTAGACCGCGTCGGCGTCCAGGGCGGGCGGGGTGAACAGCACCACCGGGGCGTCGAAGCGCCAGCGCTCGGCCCCACTGGCCGCGTCCAGCGCGTACACCCGGGTGCCGGCCGACACGTACAGCACGCCGCCGCGCTCGACCGGGTGCGAGGGCACCTCCTCGCCGACCGGGAAGGACCAGCGCAGGCCCGCGCCGCGCGGGTCGACGCAGCGCAGCCGCCCGCCGCCGTAGTAGTAGGCGGCGCCGCCCACCAGGACCGGGCCGGACTGCGGGTTCTCGAAGTCCTGCTGGGCGTCGTCGGCGCGCCACAGCTCGGCGCCGTTGGCGGCCGAGCGGAGCTGGACGCCGCCGCCCCTGATGCCGCAGCAGAGTACGCCGTCGGCGGCGGAGAGCGAGTAGACCCAGCCGTCCAGCGAGGTGCGCCAGCGCTCGGTGCCGTCCGCGGCGTCCACGGTGTACAGGTGCGGGCCGTCCGCGGCGTGCACCCGGCCGGCGTCCACCGCGAGCGCCCAGGCCACGTCCCGGGTCTTGTAGCGGCGCTCGCCGGAGGCGATGTCCAGCGCGTGCACCTCGAAGCTGGAGACGAACAGCGTCCCGTCGGCGACCACCGGGGTGCCCCAGACGTCGTTGGACATCCGGAACCGCCAGGGGCGCCAGCGGGCGACCGGCGGGGGCGGCGGGACGGGGGCCCGGCGGACCCAGTCGGTCGTGGCCGGGGCGGTGCTCGGGCCGGGCTGCTCGTGCTCGGCCCGCGGCCCCGGGCCTATCCGGACGGAGGCGCCGGAGAGCTGCACCTCGACGGCGCCGCCGGTGGGCGCCCGGTGCCGGTTCGGGGAGGCGATCTTCGCGGTCGGGATCTCGGCGTCCGAGCCCGGGGCGCGCTGCGGCAGGCTGTGCACCGGCCCGGCCGGCGGCTGGGCGTGCCGCCCGCCCGGGTTGGTGCGCGGGTCGGCCGGGCCGGGGTGCTGCGGCGGGACGTGCGCGGGCGGCGCCTGGGGGTGCGGGGGCGGCTGGGCCGGCTCGGCGGGCGGGCGCGGCGGCTGGGCGGCCGGGCGCCGGCCCCGCTTGCGCTCGATCAGCTCCAGCGCGTGGGCGGGCAGCCAGTCCCCGGCCTCGCCGGTGGCGTCGTCCCGGGAGAAGAGGTGCGGGGCGAGCTCGGTCTGGATCTGCGCCGGGGTGGGCCGGCGCTCGGGGGCCTGCTGCATGCAGCGGCGGACCAGGTCCATCAGCTCGGGCGGCATGCCGGTCAGGTCCGGCTCCTCGCGCAGCAGCTGGAACACCGTCTCGACCGGGTTGGTGCCCCGGTAGGGCGGGTGCCCGGTGGCGCAGAAGACCATCAGCGAGCCGAGCGAGAAGACGTCGCTGGCGCCCCGGACGGTGCGGCTGTCCCGGGCCTGCTCGGGGGACATGTAGGCGGGGGTGCCGACCGCGACGTTGGTCATGGTGAGCCGGGTGCTGGAGACCCCGGCCGCGATCCCGAAGTCGATCACCTTCGGGCCGTCCTCGACCACCAGGACGTTGGAGGGCTTGAGGTCGCGGTGGATCAGCCCGGCCGCGTGGATGGACTCCAGGGCCTCGGCGATGCCGGCGACCAGCCAGCGGGTGGCCTCCACCGGCAGCGGGCCGCACTCCTCGACCAGGTCCTCCAGCGAGGGCGCCGGGATGTAGGCGGTGGCCAGCCAGGGCACCCGGGCGTCCGCGTCGGCGTCCACCACCGCCGCCGTGTAGAAGCCGCCGACCGTCTTGGCCGCCGCGATCTCCCGGGCGAAGCGGACCCGGAACAGCTCGTCCTCGGCCAGCTCACCCCGCACGGTCTTGATGGCCACCCGCCGCCCGGCCGCGGAACGCGCCAGGTAGACCAGCCCCATCCCACCCGCGCCGAGCCGCCCCAGCACCTCGAAGGGCCCGATCCGCCTCGGATCGTGCGCCGTCAGCTGGTCCACTCCGCTGCCACCTCCCCGTTGTCCGCACCCGCCGCGTGGTGCCGGACCCGATTCTCCAATGCCGTCCCGCGCATATCCAACCTCCCCCACCCCCTGAAACACGTCGTCCCGGCCCGGAGGACGCCCCGGACAGGCCTCTGACCAGCGAGGACGGAACGACCGGATCCTGACGCCCGCTCCGGGGGCGGCTTGCGCTCGGGGCTCCGGACCGTCCACTTCCGGACGGCACCGCACTCTTCGGTCATCGTCACGCTCTGTCACCCGACCACCCCTCAGCGGACTCGCCGTCACGCTGTGAGATCGCAAGCACACGGGGGGGCTTCAAACAGGGGCTTCGAACCCCGGTGAATATCCGTCCGAAGTGGTTCATGCCGCTATACCAACCCCCGTGCGGAGTAATAGTCGCATCACCGAATCGCGCCAAGATCGTGCCACGGTAAGCTGACGGCATGACAGGACAAGTTCGCACCGTCGACGGTCGCGTCGCCGGGCGACGCGGACAGGAGACGCGGCAGAAGCTGCTCGACTGCCTCCGCGAGATGCTCAGCACGTCGCCCTATCGGGACGTCAAGGTCATCGACGTCGCCCGTATGGCGGGTACCTCCCCCGCGACCTTCTACCAGTACTTCCCGGATGTCGAGGGCGCTGTCCTCGAAATCGCCGAGGAAATGGCCAAGGACGCCGACCAGCTCAAAGAGCTGGTGGCCGGAAAGTCCTGGGCAGGGAAGTCCGGACCGACCACTTCGGAAGAACTGGTCGACGGATTCCTCGCCTTCTGGCGCAAGAACGACGCCATTCTCCGAGTGGTCACGCTCGGTGCCGCCGAAGGGGACAAGCGGTTCTTCAAGATCCGCATGACGGTCCTCAACGCGGTCGCCAAGCCGCTCGCGGAGGCCGTCAGGGAACTCCAGGCGAAGGGTCAGGCCGACAAGTCGCTCGACCCGAACGCCGTGGCCGGGGCCCTGGTCTCGCTGCTCGCCTCGGCGGCCGAGCACCAGAAGGCCTTCACCTCCTGGGGCGTCAAGGTCAAGGACCTCAAGCCCAACCTCGCTCCCCTGGTGTACCTGGGCGTCACCGGCAAGAAGGCGCCCAAGTAGGACCGTCCACCGACCCACCATCCGCTCCGCGCGCAGCCCCGGCCTCCTGTCCGGGGAACGACGGACGGCGGCCGTGTCCTCGGGGGAGGTCCGCCGACGTACCGCAAGCGCGCCAGACATGCCGCTGGGCGGGCACCCGTGACAGGGTGCCCGCCCAGCGGCGTTGTTCGGGTCCGGACGGCCTCGCGGCGCCCTCGGGCGGCCTTGTGGCGGCCCTCAGGCGGCCTCGCGGCGCCGCCGGGTCGGGGTCAGGGGCAGCGCACGACCTGGCCGGCGTAGGCCAGCCCGCCGCCGAAGCCGAAGAGCAGGACCGGGTCGCCGGGCGAGAGCTCGCCGCGCTCGACCAGCTTGGAGAAGGCCAGCGGGATGGAGGCGGCCGAGGTGTTGCCGGAGTGGACCACGTCCCGGGCCACCACCGCGTCCTCGCCGAGGCCCAGCTTGCCCGCGATCGCGTCGATGATCCGCAGGTTGGCCTGGTGCGGGACGAAGCCCTTCAGCTCGGACGGGGCGATCCCGGCCCGCTCGCAGGCCTGGCGGGCCAGCGGGGCGAGCTGGGTGGTGGCCCAGCGGAAGACCGACTGGCCCTGCTGGCTGATCACCGGGTCCCAGCCGGTGATCACCACGGCGTCGCCCCGCTCGGGCTCGGAGCCCCAGACCACCGGCCCGATGCCGGGCTCGGCGCCCTCCTCCTGGGCCTCGACCACCGCGGCGCCCGCTCCGTCGCCGAAGATCACGCAGGTGGAGCGGTCGGTCCAGTCGAGCGTGTCGGACATCCGCTCGGCGCCGATCACCAGGGCGCGGCGGGCCGAGCCGGCCCGGATCGCGTGGTCGGCGGTGGCCAGGGCGTACGAGAAGCCGGAGCAGACCGTGTTGATGTCGTACGCGGCCGGCGAGCGCACGCCCAGCCGGGCGGCCACGGCGGCGGCGGTGTTGGGGCTGCGCTCGATCGCGGTGCAGGTGGCGACCACGACGAGGTCGATCTCGTCCGCCGTCCGGCCGCTGTTGGCGAGCGCCTTCTGCGCGGCCTCGGTGGCGAGGTCGACCAGGGTCTCGTCCTCGGCGATGTGCCGGCTGCGGATGCCGACACGGGTGCGGATCCACTCGTCGTCGGTGTCGACGAGCCCCGCCAGGTCGTCGTTGGTGAGGACCTTGGGGGGCTGGTAGTGGCCGAGTGCCACAATGCGCGAACCGCTCATACTGCCATGGAACCGGGTTACCCGCTGGTCAGCATGGTATGACCGGCGACAGGATCCGCCCCCTCGATCTGTAGGAGGTGGACAAGGGGCCTTGGGGCGCCCGGGTTCCGTGCCCGGCTTCCGCGGACTCCGGGGTCAGAGTGCCAGCGTGGAGGCGTCGCCCATCACGACGACGGGGTGGGCGGCCGGGTCCAGGGTGCGGATCAGCTGGGCCATCTTGTCCTCGGGGATCGACACGCAGCCGTGGGTCGGGCCGTCGTGGTCCACGTGGAGCCAGATGCCGCCGCCCTTCTTGGAGCCCATCGGGCGGCGCGGGTCGAGCGGGGAGTTGCCGGGGACGCGGTTGTAGTTGATCGCGACCACGTAGTCGAAGGAGCCGGCCAGCTGGTCCCCGAAGAAGCCCGTGCCGGAGACCACGAAGCTCGGGTCCTTGTCGTACGGGAGCTTGCTGCCCGGGTCGGCCTTGCGGCCGCCCGCGTCGGTGAGGCTGAAGACGCCGATCGGGCTGCGCAGGTCGCCCTCGTTGTGGTCGGTGGTCCAGCCGCTCTTGCCGTTGTGGCCCTGCCAGGTCTCGCCGGCCAGCCAGCGGCCCTCGGGGGTGCGGGTCCAGAGGGTGACGGCGTTCTTGTCGGTGTTCTTGTCCTGGCCGGAGGCGACCAGCACCTGGGCGGTCTCGGCGGGGATCTGCGCGGTGAACTTCGCGCCGAGGCCGGGTATCGCGGCGACCGAGCCGTCCGTACGGGTCTGGCTGCGGTCGGCGGCGGGGGCCGCGGCCTGCCGGTCGGAGGCGGCCTGGGCGGCCGCGGGGGCCGGGGCGGGGTGGTCGGGCTTGCTGACGCCCTCCGGGCCGGGGCCGTCGGCGGCGGCGATGCCGGGCTTGGCGCCGTCCTGGCCGACGGCGTACCAGCCGGCGGTGGCGGCGACCAGCAGCGCGGTGCCGGCCATCACGGCCTTGCCGTGACGTTTCTGCTTGGCCTTGCGCCGGCGTCCCCGCGCGGCCGTCCGGGAACCCGCCACGGGTGCGGCGGGAGCGGCGGCGAGCACGACGGGCCCGGGCTCGAAGGGGACGGTCTCGGGCGCGGGCACCGGCTGGTACACCGACGCCGCCTCGTAGCCGCCCTCCGGCTCACCCTGGTAGGCCTGGAACGGCTGGTCGTACGCCTCGGAGTAGCCGTCAGGAGTCTGCTGGTACGGCTGGTACACGCCCTGGCCGTACTCCTGCGGAACGGGCTGCCGGTACGCCTCGTGCTCGGGGTACGGCTGCTCGTACGACTGCTGCGGCACCCCGTACACCGGCTCCCGCATCGGCTCGTACGACGGGTACTCGGTGGCGCGATGAGAACCGGACATGCTGTCGATCCTGCCAAACGCCGTACCCGTTGGTAAACCCGGGTCAGGTGCGGAGGCCGTGAAGACAACCGCCGCCCGGGCCGACGAGCGGTCCGGGCGGCGGGGATCTTCGCAGGTCAGAGGCGCATCGCCTGCGGGGTCTCGCGACGCTCCAGGTCGGGGCCGTCGTACTCGCGGATGACCTCGTAGCGGGTGTTGCGCTCCACCGGGCGGAAGCCGGCGTCGCGGATCAGCCCGAGCAGGTCGTCGCGGCCGAGCTTGTTCGGGGTGCCGAAGTTGTCCGCGTCGTGGGTGATCTTGTACTCGACCACCGAGCCGTCCATGTCGTCCGCGCCGTGGCTGAGCGCCAGCTGGGCGGTGGTGACGCCGTGCATCACCCAGAAGACCTTGACGTGCGGGACGTTGTCGAAGAGCAGCCGGGAGACCGCGAAGGTCTTCAGCGCCTCGGCGCCGGTGGCCATCTCCGTGCGGGCCATCAGCTTGTTGCGCACGACGCCGTCCTTGGAGTCGTGGAAGTCGTGCTGGTAGCGCAGCGGGATGAAGACCTGGAAGCCGCCGGTCTCGTCCTGGAGCTCGCGCAGCCGCAGCACGTGGTCCACCCGGTGGCGGGGCTCCTCGATGTGGCCGTACAGCATGGTGGCCGGCGTCTTGAGGCCCTTGCCGTGCGCGAGGCGGTGGATCCGCGACCAGTCCTCCCAGTGGGTGTCGTGGTCGACGATGTGCTGGCGGACCTCCCAGTCGAAGATCTCCGCGCCGCCGCCGGTCAGCGACTCCAGGCCGGCGTCGATCAGCTCGTCCAGGATCTCGTCGGCGGGCAGGCCGCTGATCTTCTCGAACCAGTGGATCTCGGTGGCGGTGAAGGCCTTCAGCGAGACGTTCGGCAGCGCCGCCTTCAGCTCCCGCAGCGAGCGCGGGTAGTAGCGCCACGGCAGCGTCGGGTGCAGCCCGTTGACGATGTGCAGCTCGGTGAGGGAGTCGACCTCCATCGCCTTGGCGAGGCGGACGGCCTCCTCGATGCGCATCGTGTACGCGTCCTTCTCGCCCGGCTTGCGCTGGAACGAGCAGTACGCGCAGGACGCGCTGCACACGTTGGTCATGTTGAGGTGACGGTTGACGTTGAAGTGGACGACGTCGCCGTTCTTCCGCGTCCGCACGTGGTGGGCCAGCCCGCCCAGCCAGGCCAGGTCGTCGCTCTCGTAGAGCGCGATCCCGTCCTCGCGGGTCAGCCGCTCACCCGCGTAGACCTTCGCCTCCAGCTCGCGCTTGAGCCCTGCGTCCATGCGGTGACCCGCCTCCTCCGACATTCGATTCCTTGCCGGAATGAGCGTACGCCTATGCCGAGAGCAGCTCGGCGAGCAGTGTCGGGTCGATGTTGCCTCCGCTGACCACGGCCGCCACCGACTGGCCCCCGGTCTCGGCGGCGCGGTGGAAGTAGGCGGCCGGGGCGACCGCCCCGGAGGGCTCGGCGACGAGCCGGCCGCGGCGGGCCAGCACGGCCACGGTGGCACGGATCTCGTCCTCGGTGACGGTGACGATGTCGTCCACGTAGGCGGCGACGTGCTCGAACGGCAGCACGCCGAGCGACGGGGTGCGCAGCCCGTCCGCGATGGTCCGGTAGGTGTCGGCGACCGGCCACTCGACCCGGCGGCCGGCCCGCAGGCTGGCCCGGGCGTCGGCGGCCAGCTCGGGCTCCACGCCGATCACCCGGATGCCGGGGCGGGTGAGCTTGAGCGCCGCCGCCGTCCCGCCGATCAGGCCGCCGCCGCTGACCGGCACCAGGACGGTGTCCAGGTCGGCCGGGGCGTCCTCGGCGATCTCCAGGCCGACCGTGCCCTGGCCCGCGATGATGAACGGGTCGTCGTACGGGGGCACCCAGACGTAGCCGTGCTTCCCGGCCAGCTCGGCGGGCAGGGTGTCCCGCTCCTCCGGCGCCACCAGGATCACCTCGGCGCCGAACGAGCGGGTGGCCTCCACCTTCACCGCGGGCGAGGTGTCCGGCATCACGATCACGGCCTTGATGCCGAGCTCCCGGGCCGCGTACGCCACCGCCTGCGCGTGGTTGCCGCTGGACTGGGCCACCACGCCCCGGGCGCGCTCGTCCTCGGTGAGCGCGGCCAGCCGGTTGTAGGCGCCGCGGGTCTTGAAGGCCCCGGTCGGCTGGAGGTTCTCGGGCTTCAGCCAGAGCCGCCGCTCCCCCTCGGCCGCCCAGGGGGCGGGAACCAGCGGGGTGCGCACGGCGACCCCCGCGATCCGCTGCCGAGCCGCGCGCAGCTCCTCCAGTCCGACCAGTGCCATACGTCACTCTCCTACAGGAGGAAGTTCACTCACCCGGTTTTCCCACTTGGTGGAGAGTACGACGGTGGTGCGGGTCCGGGCCACGCCCTTCGTGCCCGAGATCCGCTTGACCACCGATTCCAGGCCGGCCACGTCGGCCACCCTGACCTTCAGCATGTAGGAGTCGTCACCGGCGATGAACCAGCAGTCCTCGACCTCGTTGAGGTCCTTCAGCCGGTGCGCGACGTCCTCGTGGTCCGCGGCGTCGGTGAGCTGAAGGCCGATCAGGGCCGTGACGCCGAAGCCGAGCGAGGCCGGGTTGACCGTCGCCCGGTAGCCGGTGATCACCCCGGCCTGCTCCAGGCGGTTGATCCGGTCCGTGACGCTCGGGCCGGAGAGCCCGACCAGCCGGCCCAACTCGGCGTAGGACGCACGGCCGTTCTCCCGGAGCGCCTGGATGAGCTGTCTGTCCACCGTGTCCATATACCGTCCGCGTCCTTCCGAACCTCACCAGACCCACAGATCATTATCCGGATTCAAAGGCGCCGTGCGCCGAACGACCCGGATATCGCAGAGAAGATACTCTCCCGCCCCGGGTCTCCTTACTCCCCCTCAGCCGGTGCGCCCTCGCCGGCGGCCGTCTTGCGGGCGGCCGCCCCCAACTCCCCTTCCCAGCGCAGGTACAGGGAATGCGGCACGTCGACGGCGTCCAGCACCCGTCCGGCCACGAAATCCACGAGTTCGCGCACGGTGGAGCCGCCGGCGTAGAAACCGGGCGAAGCGGGCAGGACGACCGCCCCCTGCGCGTCGAGCTCCACCAGGTGCTTCAACGTCACCCCGTTGAGTGGCGTCTCGCGCACGCAGACGACGAGTGGACGGCGCTCCTTGAGGGTGACGCTGGCGACGCGCTGCAGCAGGTCCTTGCTCAGGCCGAGCGCGATCCCGGCCACCGCGCCGGTGGTCGCGGGCACCACGAGCATGCCCTTGGCCGGGTAGGAGCCACTGGACGGACCGGCCGCGAAGTCCCCGGCGGGCCAGTAGCGGACGTCGTCCAGGCCCTCGTCGCTCCCGAGCCAGGCGGCGAGGTCGGTGCGCCAGTGGGCGTCCCGGAAGGAGATGCCGGTCTCGTCCAGGATGGTGAGCCGGGCGGCGCGGCTGACGACCAGGTCCACCGCCTCGCCGGCGGCCAGCAGCGCGCGGATCACCGAGGCCGCGTACGGCGTCCCCGACGCACCTGAGACCCCGACCACCCACGGCTGACGCTTCGCAGTTCCCATGGGGCAATTCTGTCCCGGCTCCACCCGTGGTTCCGGACCGGGCCGACCGGGAGGGGTCCGGGAGCGCCCGCCCCTGGGAGGATGGGCGCATGGCAGCGACCCTCGTCGACCTCACCCATCAGGTGACCACCGCGATGCCGGTCTACCCCGGCGATCCGGCCGTCCTGCTGGAGCCCGCGCTCACCACGGCCACCGCCGGGGTGAACGTGCTGGCCCTGCACCTCGGCTCGCAGTCCGGGACGCACGTGGACGCGCCGTACCACGTGGACGTCACCTGGCCGACCCTGGACGGGCTGCCGCTGGAGCGGTTCACCGGCCCCGCCGTGGTCGCCGACCTGCGCGGGCTGGGGCCCCGGTCGGCCGTCACCCCCGGGCTGCTGGCGGCCGCGCTGGAGCGGGTCGCGGACTCCGGCGAGGGCACCGTCCTGCTGCTGGCCACCGGCTGGGCCCGGCACTGGGGCACCGACGCCTACCTCGCCCACCCCGCCCTGACCCCGGCCGCCGCCGAGGCGATCGTCGCCGCCGGGGTGCGGACGGTCGGGGTGGACGCGCTCAGCGTCGACCCGACCCCCGACCCGGGCCCGGGCGACCCGGCGGTGGCCGCCCTGCTCGCCGACCTCACCGACGAGCACGACCACGGCACCGCCGACGAGCCCACGCTCGCCGCGCACCGGGTGCTGCTGGGGGCGCCCGGCGGCGGGGTGATCGCCGAGAACCTGACCGACCTGCGGCCGCTGCTGGCGGCCCAGGAGGCCGGCCTGCCGGTGGAGGTCTCGCTGTTCCCGCTGCGGCTGGTCGCGGCGGACGGCGCACCGGTACGGGCGGTGGCCCGGCTGGGCTGAGCCGGACTCTCCGCCCGGGCCGGGGACTTGGTCTAGACCATCCCCCGTCAACGCCAGTACGCTTTCCGGCCATGGCTGAGATCATCGGAGTGATCGAGCGACTCTGGCGCTACCCCGTGAAGTCCACCGGCGGCGAGCGGCTCGACTCCGTCGAGGTGGACGAGCGCGGCCTGGCCGGCGACCGCCTCTACGCCGTCCGCGACGCCGCGGGGAAGCTCGGCTCGGGCAAGAACACCCGCCGCTTCCGCCGGATGGACGGCCTGCTCCGCCTCTCCGCCCGGCTCGGCCACCGGATCGACGGCCCCGAACTGTTCGATCCGCTCGGCCGCCCGGTCGACCGGCCGAACTCCTTCCTGCGCGCCTACCTCCAGCGCGAGGACGTCGAACTCGCCCGCGAGGACGCCGTCTCGCACTTCGACCGGCTGCCGGTCAGCGTGCTCAGCACCGCCACCCTGGACTGGGTCCGCGAGGCCGTCCCCTTCACCGTGGTCGACGAGCGGCGGTTCCGCCCCAACATCGTGCTGCGCACCCCGCCCGGCACCCCGCCGTTCGTCGAGGACGCCTGGCTCGGCCGCCAGGCCTCCGGCGAGGCCCCCGGCAGTGCCAAGCTCTCCTTCGTCGCCTCCAGCGAGCGCTGCGCGATGACCGGCGCCCCGCAGCCCGGACTGCCGCACGCCCCCGAGATCCTCAAGGCCGTCGTGCACGCCCACGACGGCCGGCTCGACGCCCTCGCCGAGGTCGCCGCCCCGGGCCGCCTGCGGGTCGGCGACCGGCTGCTCCTCGGCTGACCACGGCCCCCGCGGCCGTCACCGCCCTTGCCCGAAGGGCGACTTGACCCTCGCGAACCGGCAGCCGAGGACGAGGCGCCGCGGGGTGCCGGTCACGGGCCCCCTCAGGGGGTGTCGCCGACGCTCCCGGACTCCGCCGCGGGGAGGGCGACCGCGCGCAGGTAGGCCTGGGCGAAGAGTTCCACGGTCTCGTCCGTCGACGGCAGCCCGTCCCCCAGGGCGGGTTCCAGCACCGGCCGCATCAGCGCGTGGTTGAGCAGCGGGCCGATCATCAGCTGGGTCAGCACCGGGGTGGGCAGTGGTCTCAGCCGGCCGGCCCGCACGTGCGGGCGCAGCAGCCGGTCCAGGCCGGCGAGCGCCTGCGGCAGGGTGGCGGCCATCACCCGGGCGGCGGGGCCGTCCGGGCGGCCGAGCAGGTCGGCGAAGACCGCCGGGACGATCCGCGGCTCGTGCACGAAGGCCGCGGCGAAGGTGGCGTGGAGCGCCCGGACGGTCTCCTCCAGGGTCTCCGGCGGGTCGGCGGCGAGGGCCTCCAGGTCGGGCAGCGCGGAGTGCCGCTCGAACACGGCGGCGAGCAGGCCGTCCCGCCCCTCGAAGACGGTGTGCAGGCTGGGCAGCGAGCAGTCGGCCCGGTCGGCCACGGCGTCCAGGGTGACCCCGGCCAGGCCGCGCTCGGCCACCAGCAGCGCCGCCGCCGCGATCGCGCGCTCGCGCACCGGCGGCCGTCCGCCCGGGTCGACGCCCGCCTCCCGGACGGCCTCGTCCAGCACCGCCCGGGAGCCGCCGAGCCTGCGCAGCAGCGTGCTGCGGGAGATGCCGGCCGTCGCGGCGATCGCCGTGAGCGGGACGTCCGCGACGTCCTGGCCCCGTTCCTTCGCCGCCGTGAGGGCGGCCGTCACCAGCTCCTTCATGTGAAGCATCGTACTACTTGACACCTGGGACGGTTCCAGAGATTCTGTATATGCAGGTTCCACACGGACAGTGATCGATCGAGCACTGAAAGGGGAGAGCCATGAGCGTCGTGATCTCCGGGGGCGGGCCGGCCGGAATGATGCTGGGCCTGATGCTGGCGCGCGCCGGTGTCGAGGTGACCGTGCTGGAGAAGCACGGGGACTTCCTGCGCGACTTCCGCGGCGACACCGTCCACGCCTCCACCGTGCGGCTGATGGACGAGCTCGGCCTCGGCCGGAAGTTCGCCGCGCTGCCGCAGAGCCGCCTCGGCAACCTGGTGGTGCAGCCGCCCGGCTCCGCCCCCGTCGCGCTGAGCGCCTACGAGCGGCTGCGGCCCCCGTACAACTACATCGCCATGATCCCGCAGTGGGACCTCCTGAACTTCCTGGTCGCGGAGGCCCGGCAGGAGCCCGCCTTCACCCTGCGGATGAACACCGAGGCGACCGGACTGCTCCGGGACGGCGGCCGGGTCACCGGAGTCCGGTACCGCACCCGGGACGGCGAGGAGGGTGAGCTGCGCGCCGACCTCACCGTCGCCGCCGACGGCCGGCACTCCACCCTGCGCCGGGCGGCCGGCCTGGCCGCCCAGGAGTTCCCGGTGCCCTTCGACACCTGGTGGTTCCGGCTGCCCCGGCACCCCCACGAGCAGGCCCAGCCGCCCAGCCTCGTCCCCGGGTTCGGGGCCGGCGACATGGTGCTGAGCTTCGCCCGGACCGACTACTTCCAGATCGCCTACTTCCGCGCCAAGGGCGCCGACCCGCAGCTGCGCGCCGAGGGGATCGAGCGGTTCCGCGAGCGGATCGCCCGGCTGCTGCCCCAGTACGCGGACCGGGTCGACCAGTTGGCGAGCCTCGACGACCTGCACCTGCTCGACGTCCGGCTCAACCGGCTGGACCGCTGGTACACCGACGGGCTGCTGCTGATCGGAGACGCCGCCCACGCGATGTCCCCGGCCGGCGGGGTGGGCATCAACCTCGCCATCCAGGACGCCGTCGCGGCCGCCACCCTGCTCGCCGAACCGCTGCGCCGCGGCCGTCCGACCGTGGCGGCCCTGGCCCGGGTCCAGCACCGCCGGCTGCGGCCGACGGTGATCATGCAGCGGATGCAGCGGGTCCTGCACAGCGTGCTGTTCGAGCCGGTCCTCACCGGCGAGCGGGCCGGCCCGCCCGCCCGGCTGGTGGCCCTCGCCCGGCACGTCCCCGGCTTCCCGGTACTGCTCTCCCGCCTGATCGCCTTCGGCCCGCTCCCCGAGCACGCACCGGCCTTCGCCCGGCGCGACGCCTGAGCCCCGGCGGGCGGCATCCGCCCCGGATCCCCGCGAACCGTCCGTTCGGACGGGCGGATCGCGGGGAACGACCGTTGGCATGACGATCCCTCACCGCCTGATCGGCACCGGCGACCACCACGTCCTGGTCCTGCACGACTGGTTCGGCACCAGCGCGGGCTGGGGCCCGTTCCTCGACTACCTCGACGGCAAGGCCTTCGGCTACGCCTTCCTCGACTACCGCGGCTACGGGCTGCGCAAGGGCGTCACCGGCGCGTACACGCTCGCCGAGATCGCCTCCGACGCGCTCGCCCTGGCCGACCAGCTCGGCTGGGACCGCTTCTCGCTGGTCGGCCACTCCATGGGCGGCAAGGCGGCCCAGCAGGTGCTCGCCGAGGCGCCGCTGCGGGTGCGCAAGCTGGTCGGCCTGGCCCCGGTGCCGGCCGGGGAGTACCCGATGGACGCGGCGGGCGAGGCCCTGTTCTACGGCGCGGCCGAGGACCGGGAGAAGCGCTTCGCGATCCTCGACCTGGTCACCGGGCAGCGGGCCGGCCGGGTCTGGCTCGACCGCATGGTCGACCAGTCCCTGCGGCAGTCCACCCCCGAGGCCTTCGGCCGCTACGTCCACGACTGGACGACGGCCGACCTGCGGCGCCGGATCGACGGCAACCCGGTGCCGGTCAAGGTGATCGTCGGCGAGCACGACCTCGCCCTCACCGCCGAGGTGATGCGCGGCACCTTCCTCGCCCACTACCCCAACGCCGAGCTGGAGGAACTCGCCGGCAGCGGGCACTACCCGATGTACGAGGCCCCGGTGGCCCTGGCGACGGCGCTGGAGGGCTTCCTGCACAACTGAGGCCGGCCCGGCCGGGGCCTCCGTATGATCCGACGATCATGACTGATCACGAGCTCTGGCACCGACTGGACCGCATCCGCCACGAACGCGGGCTCCTCACCCCCGGCGAGCTGGTGCTGCTCGCCGACCGGGGCGTGGCCGTCCTCGACCCGTTCTCCGTACTGGTCGCGCGGCAGGTGACGCTGTCGGCGGAGACCGTCCTGTACCCGGGCGCGACCGTCGAGTGCGACGCGGACAGCGACTGCGCGATCGGCCCGGGCACCGTCCTGTACGGCGGCGCCCGGATCGTCGCGACCGGCGGCGGGCGGATCACCGTCGGACGCCGCGCGCGGATCGGCGAGGGCGGCGCCGTGGTCAGGGCCGGGGCGGGCGAGGCCATCGAGCTCGGGGACGAGGTCAGGATCGCCAACGGCGCCGAGCTGACGGGCCGTTGCCGCCTCGGCACCGGCGCCCAGGTCCTCGGCCCGATCTCCGCCCGCGCGGTCGAGCTCGCCGCCGGCCGCCCGTACACCCACCCCGACCCGGACGGTCGCGGCGGCGTCCTCAAGGGCCACGGCCGGGCCCGGGGCACCCGGGTCGGCGTCGGCGAGGTCGTCAACGGCAACGGCGACTTCGCCGCCGCCCCGGTCGAACGCCAGCGGACCTACCACCCGGACGCCCCCCACCTGGGCGACTGACCCCGCAGCACCTCCGGACCCGCACCCCGCACCGCGGGGCCGAGGAGGGCGGCGGCCGCCCAGAGCGCGAAGCATCAGGGGGCGTGCGGGAGTTGGCGCGCGCCGCGGGGTAGACGCTGGCGCATGGACCCGAGACCCGTGCGCATTGGGCGTCTCATCCTTCTCGCTTACGTTCGATGCATGACAGATGAGCGAGTTGACGACACGTCGCCGGTGCTGGTGATCGGCGTCTCCGGAGCGGTCGGGCGGCACGTCGGGCTGCAGCTCGCGGCGGCCGGCGTGCGGGTGCGGACACTGCCCCGGCGGGAGCTGCGCGACCCGGCGTCGCTGGAGGCCGCGGTGCAGGGCGCCGGCGCGGTGCTGCTGGGGTGGCCGTTCCCGACGGCGGACGGGGCCACGGAGGCCGTCGGCGTGCTGGCCCGGGAGGTCGGGCGGGTGGTGTTCCTGTCCTCGGCCGTCCCCGGCCGGCCGGAGGGCGGGATCGAGGCGCTGCTCGCCGGCAGCGGGGTGCGGCACACGGTGCTGCGGGCGCACGGCTTCGCCGCCGCGCTGCAGTGGGCGGAGGAGATCAGGGCCGGGGGCACGGTGCGGGGCTACGGCGGCGCGGCCGGGCTGAACCCGGTGGACGAGCGGGACGTCGCGGCGGTGGCCGTCCGGGCCCTGGTGGAGGACGGCCACGACGGCGCCCGGTACGTCCTCACCGGCCCGGAGTCGCCGACCCAGGCGGAGCAGGTGGAGATCATCGGCGCGGCCGCAGGCCGCCCGGCCAGCTGGCAGGAGGTCCCCCGCGAGACCGCCCGCCACCGGTTGTCCGCCGCCGGCCGCCCGTCGGCCGCCGTCGACGGCGCCCTGGACCTCGTCCACGCCCGCCTCACCGCCCCCGAGCCGGCCACCAGCACCGTCCAGGACGTCACCGGCCACCCGGCCCGCAGCTTCCACGCCTGGGCGAGGGACCACGCGGCCCTGTTCCGCTGAGCCGGTCCACGAGCGGCGGGCGGGCCCGGACGAGGCGGGAGGAGCGCCCCGTGAGCCCGCCGGCGGACGCGCGGATCAGATCCCGAGCCCCCGGACGACCAGGTCCACCAGCGCGAAGAAGAACAGCGAGATCCCCACGAAGCTGTTGGTCTGGAAGAACGCCCGGTTGAGCTTCGACAGGTCGTTCGGCCGCACGATGGTGTGCTCGTACACGAAGGCCCCCGCGACGACCACGAGGCCGATCCAGAACGCCGCTCCGGCGTCCGTCAGGAGCGCGAACCAGCCCAGCAGGAGCGTCGTCAGGACGTGGCACACCCGCGCGCCCCGGATGGCCGCCGGCACGCCGTACCGCGCGGGCACCGAACGGACCCCGTGCTCGCGGTCGGACTCGACGTCCTGGCAGGCGTAGACGAGGTCGAAGCCGCCGATCCAGATGCCGACGGCCACGCCCAGCACGACCGCCTCCCACGACCAGCTGCCCGTGACCGCGAGCCAGGCGCCGACCGGCCCCATCGCCTGGGCGATGCCCAGGATCGCCTGCGGGAAGTTCGTGAACCGCTTGCCGTACGGGTAGACCACCATCGGCACCACGGCGACCGGCGCGAGCGCCAGGCAGAGCGGGTTGAGCATCGCGGCCGCGCCGAGGAAGACCACCAGCGCGACGGCCGAGCCGACGTACGCGGTCTTCAAGGACACCGCTCCGGTGACCAGTTCACGCGTGGCCGTGCGCGGGTTGCGGGCGTCGATCTCCCGGTCGATGATCCGGTTCGCCGCCATGGCGAAGGTGCGCAGCCCCACCATGCACACGGTGACGACGAACAGCTCGCCCCAGTGCACCCGCTTGTCCGCGAGGAACATGGCCGTCAGCGCGGCGATGTACGCGAACGGGAGCGCGAAGACCGAGTGCTCGATCATCACCAGGCGGAGGAACGCCCTGGTGCGCCCCGGTGTCTCGACAGCGGCCGTGCTCACAGTCCGTATTCCTTCCAGCGACGCGACACCAGTTCGGCGGTGGCCGGGTCGGAGGACACCATCTCCGGCCAGCCGCCGTCCCGGGTGTACCCCTCCTCCGGCAGCTTGCGGGTCGCGTCGATGCCCGCCTTGCCGCCCCAGAACTGCTGGTACGAGGCGTGGTCCAGGTGGTCCACCGGGCCTTCGACCACGGTCAGGTCCCGGCTGTAGTCGACGTTGCCGAAGGCCCGCCAGGCGACCTCCTGGTAGTCGTGCACGTCGCAGTCGGCGTCCACCACGATGATCAGCTTGGTCAGCGACATCATGTGCGCGCCCCAGATCGCGTGCATCGTCTTCTGGGCGTGCTTGGGGTACTTCTTGTCGATCGAGACGATCACGCAGTTGTGGAAGCCGCCGGCCTCGGGCAGGTCGTAGTCGACGATGTCCGGGATGATGATCTTCAGCAGCGGCAGGAAGAACCGCTCGGTGAACTTGCCCAGCGGGCCGTCCTCCGTCGGCGGGCGGCCGACCACGATGGACTGGAGGATCGGGCGGCGGCGCATCGTCACGCAGTCGATCTTCAGCGCCGGGAACGGCTCCTGCGGGGTGTAGAAGCCCGTGTGGTCGCCGAACGGGCCCTCGGGCAGCATCTCGCCGGGCTCCAGCCAGCCCTCCAGGACCACCTCGGCGTCGGCCGGGACCTGGAGCGGCACCGTCTTGCAGTCGACCATCCGGACCCGCTCCCCGGCGACGAAGCCGGCGAAGAGGTACTCGTCGATGTCCCCGGGCAGCGGCGCGGTGGCCGCGTAGGTGACGGCCGGGGGGCAGCCGAAGGCGATCGCGACCGGGAGGCGCTCACCGCGCTTGGCCGCCACCGCGGCGTGGTTGCGGCTGTCCTTGTGGATCTGCCAGTGCATGCCGATGGTGCGGCGGTCGTGCCGCTGGAGCCGGTAGAGGCCCAGGTTGCGGATGCCGCTGTCCGGGTCCTTGGTGTGGGTCAGGCCCAGGTTGAAGAAGGAGCCGCCGTCCTGCGGCCAGGTGAAGAGCGCGGGCAGGTCGTCCAGGTCGACGTCGTCGCCGGTGAGCACGACCTCCTGCACCGGGGCGTCACCCGGCTTCACGTGCCGGGGCGGGACGTGCGCCATCGAGGCGAGCTTGCCGAAGGCGTCCCGGAAGCCGGTGAAGCCCTGCGGCAGCTCGGGCTTGAGCAGGCCGGCGATCTTCTCGGAGATGTCGTCCGGGCCCTTGAGGCCGAGCGCCTTGGCCAGCCGCCGCTCGGTGCCGAAGACGTTCATCGCCAGGGGCATCGACGAGCCCTTGACGTTCTCGAAGAGCAGCGCCGGGCCCTTGGCCTTCTGCACCCGGTCGACGATCTCGCCGATCTCCAGGTGCGGGTCCACCTCCGCCTTGATGCGCTTGAGGTCGCCCTCACGGTCGAGGGCCCGGAGAAACGAGCGGAGATCGTCGTATGCCATGCCTGTCAGTATCCGCCACCCGATAGCCTGGCCGGGTCAAGGGCCCCTGGAAGGCGCCCGCCACCATCGCCGCCCGGGGGGAGATCCCAGCCGTGCCGAGGATTCTTCTGACCATCATCCTTCCGCTCGCGCTCTGGGTCTGGGCGTTCGTGGACTGCCTGACCACGCCCGAGGACGAGGTGAAGCACCTGCCCAAGGTGGTCTGGGTGCTGATCGTGCTGCTCTTCCCGCCGCTGGGCCCGATCGCCTGGCTGATCGCCGGCAAGCAGCGCGGCTTCCTGCGGGCCGCGCCCGCCGGGGCCCACCCGGGGTACCCGGCCGACGACCGGGCGGGCCGTCCCGCCGCGCGCGGCGGGCGCCCGCTGGCGCCGGACGACGACCCCGAGTTCCTCGCCTCGTTGAAGAAGGACGACAAAGACCACGAGTCCATGCTCAAGCAGTGGGAGGCCGATCTGCGCCGTCGCGAGCGGGAGCTGCGCGACCGCGACGAGCCCGAGGACGGCAGGAAGAGCTGATCGGAGCGGGTCCGCCCGCTCGCCCGGACAGCCCACCCCCACCGTGCGGGGTGGGCTGCGGCATTTTTGGTGCTTCCCTACGACTGCGCAACCCCTAACCCGAATGGCGACCCCCTGCCCGCCGGGCTTGAGCGGACCTTGAGCGGTGCCCAAGAGGACCGGCCTACAGTACTGGGAGACGGCCCTGACCTGCGCTTTCCTTCATGCTCAGATCATCGGACCATCATCTGTCCGACAACCCCCGGTATCCGAATGAACACCGAGCGCTCAGTCAACGATCCGACCGCTTCTGTCCAGGCCTGACAGCTAAACGAACTCGACCTTGTACGGAATCGACGCCGAAACCAGCGCACGGCCCCTCGTACAGTCATAAGTGAAGAAAGTGATTCGCAGCCGGGGGCACAGCAGACGTTGGCTGTCGGACAGTTCCCTCACCCTTGGAGTGGTTCGAGATGACGGTTGTGCATGAGGCGCCGGTCGACGGCGAGGTCCCCGAGGTCCCGGCCGACGCCCGCGGGCGGGTCGCCGAGCTGCACGAGCTGCGCGAGAAGGTCCGCCGCGGCCCCAGCGACAAGGCCACCGAGGCCCAGCACGCCAAGGGCAAGCTGACCGCGCGCGAGCGCATCGAGCTGCTGCTGGACGAGGGCTCCTTCCAGGAGGTCGAGCCGTTTCGCCGGCACCGCGCCCAGGGCTTCGGCCTGGAGGCCAAGAAGCCGCACACCGACGGCGTGATCGTCGGCTGGGGCACCGTCCACGGGCGCACCGTCTTCACGTACGCGCACGACTTCCGGATCTTCGGCGGCGCGCTGGGCGAGGCCCACGCCCAGAAGATCCACAAGATCATGGACATGGCCATCGCGGCCGGTGCCCCGCTGGTCTCGCTGAACGACGGCGCCGGCGCCCGCATCCAGGAGGGCGTCACCGCCCTGGCCGGCTACGGCGGCATCTTCCAGCGCAACACCAAGGCGTCCGGCGTCATCCCGCAGATCTCGGTGATGCTCGGCCCGTGCGCCGGCGGCGCCGCGTACTCCCCCGCGCTGACCGACTTCGTCTTCATGGTCCGCGAGACCTCGCAGATGTTCATCACCGGCCCGGACGTGGTCCAGGCGGTCACCGGCGAGAAGATCAGCCAGAACGGCCTCGGCGGCGCCGACGTGCACGCCGGCGTCTCCGGCGTCTCGCACTTCGTCTACGACGACGAGCAGTCCTGCATCGAGGAGGTCCGCTACCTCCTGTCGCTGCTGCCGCAGAACAACCGCGAGATGCCGCCGTCCGTGGTGACCGAGGACCCGGTCCAGCGCCGCAACGACAGCCTGCTGGACCTGGTGCCCGCCGACGGCAACCGCCCGTACGACATGCGCAAGGTGATCGAGGAGATCGTCGACCACGGCGAGTACCTGGAGGTCCACGAGCGCTGGGCCACCAACGTGCTCTGCGTGCTCGCCCGGATCGACGGCCACGTCGTCGGCATCATCGCCAACCAGCCGCAGTCGCTGGCCGGCGTGCTGGACATCAACGCGAGCGAGAAGGCCGCCCGCTTCGTCCAGATGTGCGACGCCTTCAACATCCCGCTGGTCACCCTGCTCGACGTCCCCGGCTTCCTGCCCGGCGTCGACCAGGAGCACGGCGGCATCATCCGCCACGGCGCCAAGCTGCTGTACGCGTACTGCAACGCCACCGTGCCGCGCATCTCGCTGATCCTGCGCAAGGCCTACGGCGGCGCGTACATCGTGATGGACTCCCGCTCGATCGGCGCCGACCTGTCGTACGCCTGGCCGACCAACGAGATCGCCGTGATGGGCGCCGAGGGCGCGGCCAACGTCATCTTCCGGCGCGAGATCAACGCCGCCGAGGACCCGGACGCCATGCGCGCCCAGAAGATCAAGGAATACAAGAACGAGCTGATGCACCCGTACTACGCGGCCGAGCGCGGCCTCGTGGACGACGTCATCGACCCGGCCGAGACCCGCCAGGTGATCGCTTCCGCCCTGGCCATGCTCCGCACCAAGCACGCCGACCTGCCCAGCCGCAAGCACGGCAACCCGCCGATGTAGTGGCGCGCACCGCCGCGACAGCCCGCACCGCAGCAGCAGCCCGCACCGACGCGCCACCACCTCAGACCGCAGCCACCCGGGGGAGAAACCAGGACATGACCGCTTCCGCCGAACCCCTCGTCCGCATCGTCCGCGGCAGCCTCACCGACGAGGAACTCGCCGCCCTGACCGCCGTCCTCGCCGCGCGCGCCGCCGTCGCGCAGCAGGCCGCCGCCGCCGCGCCGATCGAGCCGATCGCCAACTGGCAGCGCCTGGAGCGCCGCCCGGCGTACTACTCGCCGTTCAGCTGGCAGCAGGCGGCCTGACGGCCCACGGCCCGTGCCGACGGCCGGTCACCCCGCTCGGGTGACCGGCCGTCCGGCGTTGCCCGGGCCGCCTCGGGCTTCGTCCGGGGCCGCGTCGGCGCTGGTCCGGGGCCGCGTCGGCGGTGCTCCCGCCCGGTCGGCCGGGGCCGGAGGGGCCCGCGGCGGGCTCGGTAGGATGCCTACTGGACGGTATGCGTCCGCCGCCCCGTCCGCCCCCATAGGATCGGCCGCTGCCGAGACCAGAACTTTCCAGGGAGGCTGCGATGGCCAGGCAGGCCCGCGCGCTGGCGACCCGCCAGACGGTACTCGTCGCGGCGGCCGAGGTGTTCGACGAGCGGGGCTACGCCGCCGCCACGATGTCCGAGATCCTGGACCGCGCCGGCGTCACCAAGGGCGCGCTGTACTTCCACTTCCGCTCCAAGGAGGAGCTGGCGCTCGCCGTCATCGAGGGACAGGGCGTCTTCATCTCCGGCTGGACACCGGCCTCGGACAGCCCGGTGCAGAACCTGATCGACCTCGGGTACGCCTTCGCCCGCGCGCTCCAGACCGACCCGCTGGTGCGCGGCAGCATCCGGCTGACGATCGAGCACGGCAGCTTCACCCAGCCGCAGCTCGCGGCCTACCAGGGCTGGATGGACACCGTCCGCGTCCTGCTGGAGCACGCCCGGGAGGCCGGCGACCTCCACCCGGGGGTCGACCTGACCGCGGCCGCCGGGGTGATCACCGGGGCCGTCACCGGCATCCAGCTGAGCTCCCAGGTGCTGGCCGACCGGCAGGACCTGATCCAGCGGCTGTCCGACCTCTGGACGCTGCTGCTGCCCGGCCTGGTCCAGCCGCACGCGCTCGCCCGGCTGAGCGTCGCCGAGCGCGCCTGAGCCCCGACTCCGGGAGCCCCGGGGCCGGGGCCTCAGACCCGGTAGCCCGCCCGGCGCTCCGCCGTCACCAGGGCCGGCAGCGCGGCCGTCCAGAGCCGGCTCACCGCCTCAGGACCGGGCCGGCCGGTCTCCTCGCCCGCGAGCAGCACCTGGCCGGCCGCCACCGCGGTGAGCAGTTCGGCGGCGGCCCGCCGGTCCACCCCGGGGCGCAGCTCGCCGGCCTCGGCGGCGCGGTCCAGCAGCCGGTGGACGACGGCGGTGAGGCTGCGCCAGGCGACGTCGGAGGCCACGGGCGGGCCGTCCGGCCCCTCCTGGGCGCCGTCCCGGCGCGGGCCCTGGCGGCCGAGCCGGACGCCGGCCCGCACCACCACGTCCTCGCGCAGCATCCGGGCCAGCTCGTGCGAGAAGTCGATCAGCCCCTGGAGGGCCGGGCCGTCGGCCCGCAGCGCGCGCAGCGCGGCCGAGCCGACCTCCCGCCCGGAGGCGCGGCGCACCCCGTCGGCGAGGGCCTGCTTGGACACGAAGTGGAAGTAGAGGGCCCCCTTGCTCACCCCGGCCCGGCGGCTGATGTCGACCAGGCTGGCGGCCTCGAAGCCCACCCGCGCGAAGGTCTCCGCGGCGGCGAGCAGTACGGCCCGCCGGGTCCGCCCAGCCCGCTCCTGCTTGACCACTGGCCCCCTCCGGACTCGGCCGGGCGCGATCCCCGCCCCACCCGGCTGCTGTCGGCGCGGCCCCTGCGGGGGCGGCGCTCGCATGCGGGCGGCACCCTCCGAAACCGCATGGTTGGTATCTAATCTAGCGCTTGCTTCGCCCCCGCCGTCCAGCGGGGACGGCCCCCCACCGATGGTCCGAGGCCTCCCGAACGGGCATTCCCGCAGCCCAGGGGGCAGGTAGCGTGGCCGGGCCGGAGCGTTCGGCCTGGGCACCCCAGCCGCCGAACACAAACCGGGTGGTATGTATGTTTTGCTCGGACGGCCGTGGCGGCCGCTCCGACCGACACCCTGAAGCGGGGGCCCGTCATGCCATCGATCGTAGAGCCGGACCCGCACGATCCGTACGCCCACCCCGGCCCGGGCAGCGCCGGCGGCTTCGGGTTCCACGACGGCCCCGCCACCGGCTACGACTTCCACCACGGCCCCGCCACCGGCTACGGCTTCCACCACGGCCCCGCCACCGGCTACGACTTCCACGACCGGACCGTCTCCCGGCACCTGGTGCACCGCGCCTCGGTGTCCGAGGTGTTCCTCACCGGCTGGCAGGCCACCGGCCCGTACGACTTCCTGCTCGGCGCCCAGTGGCCCCGACTGCACGGCTTCTACCGGCTGCCCGGGGACCGCTACCACGACCCGGTGCTGCTGGCCGAAACGATCCGGCAGACCGGGCTGCTGATCGGCCACGCCGGGTTCGGGGTGCCGCGCGGCCACCACTTCATGATGGAGGACCTCTCCTACGCGCTCGACGGGACCGGCCTGGCGGGCCTCGCCGTCACCGCCGGCCCCGCCTCACTGATGCTGGCCGTCGGCTGCGAGGACGTCCGGATGCGGCACGGCGAGCTCGCCTCGCTCCGGGTCTGCGTCGACGTCACCCGGGACGGCCGGCCGATCGGCCGCGGCAGCGGACGGCTGCGGGTGGTGTCCCCCGCCTCGTACGCCCGGCTGCGCGGCCCCGCGCGGCGCACCCTCCCGCCGCGCCCGCCGGCGCCCGCCGCGCCCGAGCTGGTCGGCCGCGCACAGCCGGCGGACGTGGTGCTCAGCCCGACCCTGGCGCCGGACACCTGGCTGCTGCGCGCCGACGCCACCCACCCGGTGCTGTTCGACCACGAGCTGGACCACGTGCCCGGGATGCTGGTGCTGGAGGCCGCCCGGCAGGCCGCCCAGCGGCTGCGCCACCCCGAGCCGGTGGTCCCGGTCGAGCTGGTGACCTCCTTCGACCACTACATCGAGCTGGACCGGCCCTGCTTCGTCCGGGCCGCCCCCGAACCGGCGCCCGGGCCGGCCGAGGGGCCGGCCGCGGCGGACGGGCGGCTCGCGGTACGGGTCGAGCTGCTCCAGGACGGCCGGACGGCGGCCGAGTGCCTGCTGCTCACCGTGCCGGTGGACGGACCGGCCGAGGGCCCGAGGGTGCCGGTCCGGCGGGACGCCTACGACGGCCGCCCCGCCGCCCCGGGCCCCGCCGTACCCGGCCCTCCCCTGCCGGGCCTCGGGGGCGCCCGGCTGCCGCTGGCGAGTTAGGGACACCCCGGGCCCGTCAGGCGGCCACCAGGGCGGCCGGCCGGCCCGCGTGCATCACGCTGAGGTTGGTCGCCAGCCGGACCGGGTCCTGGGACAGCCAGAGCCGCAGCGCCGCGCCCAGGGCCGCGCTGGCCGACTCGACCCGGACGTCGGTGATCTGCGCGATCCGGGCCGCGCCCGGCACCAGCAGATCGGCCAGCGGGGTCGGCAGCCACACCGTCAGGGCGCACGGCGCGGGCACGGCCAGCGCCCCCAGCAACCGGTAGGCGTCCCCCGGCGCGCTGAGCGTCGGGATGATGTCCAGCAGCGCGTCGGACACCACCTCCGACACGTCGCTCCGGTGTCCCTGGGCGAGCCTGCGGAGCAGCGTGCGCTCGGCGGCGGTGATTCGGACGGTCAGCATGACCTCGTCGCACTCCATTGCGCGATTTCCTCCTCAGTTCCCTCTCGCACCGGCCGGCGGCCGGCGCGCACTACCCCGTTTCACACATCGGCCCGGCTACCTGTGGGAGAGAGCCGGGCCGGTGGGTGATCGTGTGCCCCGGTCAGATCCCCGCGTAGGAGTGCTTTCCGGTGACGAAGATGTTCACCCCGTAGTAGTTGAAGAGCCAGCAGGCGAACGCCGCCAGCGCCAGGTAGGCGGCCTTGCGGCCCTTCCAGCCGGCCGTCGCACGGGCGTGCAGGTAACAGGCGTAGGCGACCCAGGTGATGAACGACCAGGTCTCCTTCGGGTCCCACTCCCAGTACTTGCCCCAGGCCGCCTCGGCCCAGATCGCGCCCGCGATGATGGTGAACGTCCACAGCGGGAAGACCAGGGCGTTGATCCGGTAGGACAGCTTGTCGAAGGTGGACGCGGCGGGCAGCCGGCGCCAGATCGAGGCCGAGGTGCCCAGCGGGCCGGTGGTGAGGCCGGCCGCCGTCCGCTTCTCGAAGGACTCCTTGCCGAGGTACAGCAGTGTGGCGATGAACGCCGCGTAGAAGGCGCCGCCGCAGAAGATCGCGGTGGAGACGTGGATCGCCAGCCACGGCGAGTGCAGCGCCGGGACGAGCTGCTCGGAGTCGGTGTACAGCACCGTGGTGGCGATGCCGAGGGTCAGCAGCACCGCGAGCACGACCGGCAGGCCGAGCCAGCGGACCTTCTTCTTCGCGGCCAGCAGCACCAGGTACGCGGCCGTCATCGCGAAGGCGAAGGCGCAGGAGAACTCGTACATGTTGCCCCACGGCCAGCGGGAGACCGACAGGCCGCGGGTGATGATGCCGCCGCCGTGCAGCGCCAGCGCCAGCACGGTGAGCGAGACGGCGATCCGGCCGGCCAGGTCGGCCCGCACGCTGGTGCCGGCCGCGCCCGGGCCGTCCTCCTCCTCGGCGCCGCGCCCGGTGGTGACCACCGTCGCGCCCTCGCCCGCGATCGCGGTGCGGGTGAGCGTCGTGGTGCCGCCGCCGGCCCCGGCCACCGTGACGGTGACCTTCTTCGCGGCCTTCTTGTCCGCCGCGGCGACGGTCTCGCCCAGGCTGCCCGCCTGTTCGGTCGAGCGGACGGCGACGGCGCCCTTGCTGCCGAAGGTCCACTCGATCATGTGGGCGAACATGGCGAGGGTGTAGACCACCATCGCCGAATAGATCAGCTTGTTGGAGAGGTCGGCCAGCTGTGGGTCGACCGCCGAGGCGAGATGCACCGTCTACTCCTTGGAGTTCTGGTCGGCAGGGACTGCGGGTTCCGGGGAGGCCGCCGGGACTGTGGGGGTCCCGGTCTCCTCGGGTACGTCCGTTTCGGTGTCGGCGTCCTCGTCCGCGGAGGCCGGGGTGCCGTCCTCGTCCGCGGAGGCCGGGGTGCCGTCCTCACCTTCGGGGGCCGGGGCGTCGTCCTCCTCGTCCTCGGAGGCGGGAGCGTCGTCCTGGAGGTCGACCGCGAGCTCCGCCAGCTCCTCGGCGATCTTCGCCGACTCGCTGCGGGCCAGGCCGGCCAGCTCCACCTGGGTGCCGCCGCCCGGCAGGGCGACCGCCCGCACCCAGATCCGGCGGCGCTGGATGAACAGCGAGCCGATCAGGCCGAGGATCGCGAGCACGCCGCCGCTCAGGGCGATCGCGTTGCCCGGACGGTGCGAGATGTTGAAGCTGGCCCACTGCTTGTAGCCCTCGAAGGTCACCGAGCCGTAGCCGTCGGGCAGATCCCAGGCCTGGCCGGGCTTGAGCCGGGCCTTGGCCGGCTGGCCGTCCTGGGTGAGCTGGGTGAGCTTGCGGGTGTTGAGCTGGTAGACGTTCTGCGGCAGGCCGGAGTCGGTGCCGAGGTCGCCCGCGAAGGCGTTCAGCACGAGTTCGGGCTCGGCGTCACCGGGGAACAGCGAGACCGGGCCGGTGCCCTCGAAGCTCAGCGGAGCGGTCGGCAGGAAGAAGCCGGAGAAGCCCATCTGGGTCTTGTTGCCGTCGGGGCCCACGCCGTAGTCGGAGACCTTCACGACACCGGTGGAGGTCAGGTTGCCGTCCTGCGGCAGGAACGGGACGGCGCCGCGGTAGACGACCTCGCCCTTGCCGTTCTTGACGCTGACGAACGGGGCGTAGCCGTGGCCGATCAGGTAGACCTTGCTGCCGCCGATCTCCAGCGGGTGGTTGACCTCGATCGTCGACTTCTTCAGCTTCGACTGGTCGCTGCCCTCGTAGTACTCGACGTTCGCGGTGAACTGCCGGGCGGCGCCGATCTGGTCGCCCTTGGTCTGGAACTTCGAGGTGAAGCTGTCCAGCTTCAGGTAGAAGGGGTCGAGGTCCTGGTTGCCGTAGAACCGGGTGCCGTTGAAGTCGTCGAGCTGGGTGATGGTGTTGGAGTAGCCCTCGCCCTGGACCATCAGCTTGCCGCCGGTGCCCGAGGCCAGGCTGGCCCAGGCGAAGCCGCCGAGCAGCGCGAACAGCGACAGGTGGAACAGCAGGTTGCCGACCTCGCGCAGGTAGCCCTTCTCGGCCGCCACCGCGCCGCCGGACAGGTGGGCGCGGAAGCCGCGCTTGCGCAGCAGCCGGTGCGCGGCGGCGTTCACCGCGTCGGCGTCCGCCTCGGTGCGCCAGGCCGCGTGGACCGGCATCCGGGTCAGGTTGCGCGGCGCGGCCGGCGGCTGGGAGCGCAGCACGCCGACGAACTGCCAGGTGCGCGGGACGATGCAGCCGGCCAGCGACACGAACAGCAGGATGTAGATCGCGGAGAACCAGACCGAGCTGTAGACGTCGAACAGCTGGAGCTTCTCGTAGATCGGCGCGACCGTGGCGTGCTGCGCCTTCCAGGCCTCGACCTTCAGCTGGCCCTGGCCGTTCTGGTACTGCGGGATCAGCGAGCCGGGGATGGCGGCCAGCGACAGCAGGAAGAGCAGGATCAGGGCGACCCGCATCGAGGTCAGCTGGCGCCACATCCAGCGCGCCCAGCCGAACGCCCCTATGCCGGTCGGTCCGTCGGACTCGACCGGCGCGGTGCTGAGCCGCTCGGCGGCGACGTCGTCCGGCGCCGGGGGCTGCTCGGTCTCGGTCGTGGTGTTGCTCACGGTCAGATTCCGATCTGGAAGTCGGCGGTCCAGGACTGCAGCTGGCTCAGCATCGAGTCCCAGATCCCGGTGACGAGCAGCAGACCGACCGCGACGAGCATGCCGCCGCCGATCCTCATGACGAGCGGGTAGTGCCGCTTGACCCAGCCGAAGGCGCCCAGCGCCCGGCGGAAGGC
Source organism: Kitasatospora sp. SC0581 (assembly GCF_048159585.1). Taxonomy (NCBI): domain Bacteria; kingdom Bacillati; phylum Actinomycetota; class Actinomycetes; order Kitasatosporales; family Streptomycetaceae; genus Kitasatospora; species Kitasatospora sp. SC0581. The sequence continues at coordinate 323,538 of NZ_JBLRWA010000003.1, forward strand.
CAGCGCGGCCACGATGAACGGTACGCCGAGGCCCAGGCAGTAGAAGGTCATCAGCAGGGCGCCGCGCGCGGCGTCGGCCTGGTTCAGGGCGAGGTTCTGGACGGTCGCCAGGGTCGGACCGATGCAGGGGGTCCAGCCGACGCCGAAGACCACGCCCAGCAGCGGCGCGCCGAGCAGGCCGACCGACGGACGGCGGTGGGAGCGCACCTCGCGCATGCTCAGACCGGGGACGAGGCCCATGAAGGCGAGGCCCATCACGATCGTCACCGCCCCGAGCACGATCGAGATGACCCGCTTGTGCTCCTGGAGGGTGTCGCCGAACTGCCCGAACAGCGCCCCGCCCGAGACGAACACGGCGGTGAAGCCGAGGATGAACAGCGTCGCCCCGAGCAGCATCCGGCCGCGCCGCGCGCCGCGCGCGTCCGCGAGGTCGGCGGCGGAGAAGCCGGTCACGTACGACAGGTAGCCGGGGACGAGCGGCAGCACGCAGGGCGAGAAGAACGACACCAGTCCGGCCGCCAGCGCGATCGGCGCGGCGACCAGCAGCGCTCCGCTCTGGAGGGTCCCGGTGTTGTCGGCGAGTTGTTGCGGCAGGCTCACTGCTTCTGCTCCGCGACCACCGGCTGGAGGATCGACTCCAGCGCGTCCTCGGTGGTGCCGCCGACGGCGCGGGCGGCCAGCTTGCCGTCCCGGTCGACGATCAGGGTGGTCGGGATGGACTGCGGGTTGAGGCTGCCCTTGGGGAACTTGAGCAGCTGGGTGCCGGCCGGGTCGAAGAGGCTCGGGTAGGTGACGCCCTGCTCCTGCTCGAAGCGGACGGCGTTCTGCTTCTCGGTGTCCCGGGTGTTGATGCCGAGGAACTGGACGCCCTGGTCCTTGTACTTCTCCGAGACGTTCTGGAGGCTCTTGGCCTCGGCCCGGCACGGGCCGCACCAGGAGCCCCAGACGTTCAGCACGACGACCTTGCCCCGGTAGTCGGAGAGCTTGGCCGGGGTGCCCTCCAGGGTGTCCCCGGAGATGTCCGGCGCGTCCCCGCGCTTCCCGGCGTCCGCCTTCGACAGGTTGGTGCCCTTGACCGTGACGAAGCCGACCTGGCCCTCGCCGCCGCCCGACGAGCCCGAGGAGGAACAGCCGGTGAGGGCGAGCGCAGCGGCGGCGACGGTGGCGGCGGCTGCTGCGGCGACACGGGGACGGGGGCGCGTCATGGCAGACATGTGAAAAGTTTCGCATGGAGTTCCGGGCCGGTTCGCCGGGGTCCTCCCTTGCGCGTCGCACCCCTTCTGACCTGCGACGAAATCGGGTCACCCGGCAGTCGCCGGGTGACCCGAAGTCATACTTACACGCCGCTTACGGGAGGCTAGGCGCCGAAGCTCTTGCCCACCGGCTTGTCGCCCTTGCGGCCCTTGCCCACCAGGTGCGCGGGCAGCAGGTCGCGGGCCGGCTCGCGGTAGCCGACCGAGACGATCCGGTCGCCCTCGAAGGTGAAGCTGGTCAGCGAGGCCAGCGAGCACTGCCGGTTGCGCGGGTCGTGCCAGAGCCGGCGGCGCTCGGCGAAGGAGCGGAGGATCCAGATCGGCAGCTGGTGGCTGACGCAGACCGCCTCGTGCCCGCGCGCGGCGTCCCGGGCCGCGCCGATCGCGCCCATCATCCGCACCGCCTGGTCGAGGTAGGGCTCGCCCCAGGACGGCTTGAACGGGTTGGTGAGGTACTTCCAGTAGCCCGGGTTCCGCAGCGAACCGTCGCCGACCCCGAAGGTCTTGCCCTCGAAGACGTTCTCCGCCTCGATCAGCCGCGCGTCCACCGCGATGTCCAGGCCGTGCGCCTCGGCGATCGGCGCGGCGGTCTCCTGGGCCCGCTCCAGCGGGGAGGCCACCACGTGGGTGACGTCCCGGTCGGCCAGGTCCTCGGCGACCCGCTCGGCCATCTTCCGGCCCAGCTCGGACAGGTGGTAGTCCGGCAGGCGCCCGTACAGGACGCCCTCCGGGTTGTGCACCTCGCCGTGCCGCATCACGTGGACGACGGTGATCTCTTTGGCGCTCACTTCTCGACTACTCCTGGGAATCGGGGTACGGGCCGCGGCGGTCAGGCCGTGGCGGCGGCAGCGGCGCGCGCGGCGGCCGGCAGGGCGGCGGCGATCCGCTCGATCGCCCGCTCGTCGTGGGCCGCCGAGACGAACCAGGACTCGAAGGCGGACGGCGGCAGGTAGACGCCCTCGGCCAGCATCGCGTGGAAGAAGGCGGTGAAACGGTACGCCTCCTGGGTCCTGGCCTCGTCATAGTTGGTGACCGGGGCCTCGGTGAAGAACACCGAGAACATGTTCCCGGCGGTCTGCAGCCGGTGCGCGACGCCCTCCTTGGCGAGCGCGTCGGCGACCAGGCCGGAGACCTCGGCGGCGACCTTGTCCACCGTCGCGTACGCCTCGTCGGTGCAGCCGCGCAGCTGGGCCAGGCCCGCCGCGGTGGCGACCGGGTTCCCGGACAGGGTGCCCGCCTGGTAGACCGGGCCGGCCGGGGCCAGGTGCGCCATCACGTCGGCGCGGCCGCCGAAGGCCGCGGCCGGGAAGCCGCCGCCCATGACCTTGCCGAAGGTCAGCAGGTCCGGCGCCCAGCCCTCGTGCGCCGCCTCCAGGCCGTACCAGCCGGCCTTGGAGACGCGGAAGCCGGTCATCACCTCGTCGGAGATGAACAGCGCGCCGTTCTCCCGGCAGAGCCGGGCCAGGCCGCCGTTGAAGCCGGGCAGCGGCGGGACGACGCCCATGTTGCCGGGCGAGGCCTCGGTGATCACGCAGGCGATCTCGCCCGGGTGGGCGGCGAACGCCTGCTCGACGGCGGCCAGGTCGTTGTACGGCAGCACGATGGTGTCGCCGGCCTGGGCGCCGGTGACGCCCGGGGTGTCCGGCAGGCCGAAGGTGGCGACGCCGGAACCGGCGGCGGCCAGCAGCGCGTCCACGTGACCGTGGTAGCAGCCGGCGAACTTCACCACCTTCGCGCGGCCGGTGAAGCCGCGGGCCAGCCGGATCGCGGACATGGTGGCCTCGGTGCCGGAGGAGACCAGGCGGACCTGCTCGACCGGGGCGACCCGGGCGACGATCTCCTCGGCCAGCTCGACCTCGCCCTCGCCGGGGGTGCCGAAGGAGGTGCCGCGGGAGACGGCCCGCTGGACGGCGTCGATCACCGCGGGGTGCGCGTGGCCGAGGATCATCGGACCCCACGAGCACACCAGGTCGACGTACTCGCGGCCGTCGGCGTCGGTGAGGTAGGGACCGGTGCCGGACACCATGAAGCGCGGCGTGCCGCCGACCGCGCGGAAGGCGCGCACCGGGGAGTTGACGCCGCCGGGCGTCACCACGGAGGCGCGGTCGAACAGCGACTGGGACTGGGGGGCTTCGTAGGGGTAGCTCACAAAAGACATGGTCTCAAATCGTGTCCTCACGCTCTGCATGTCCGACCCGATCATCTGGAACGATGATCCGGGCACCGTTGTCTGTACGGTTGTCCGTACAGCAGGGGCCGCTGACTTCACCGGACCGGGGACCAGTCAGACTGTGTACACAGAGTGCACAGGACCTCCGGTCTGTGTGCAGGGGTGTGGAGAGGACTGCCGCGTACCGCGAATGGGTACGGCGGCGCATGACGGGTAAGGAGCACGTCCGGTGGGCGCCGGACGTGCGGGGGTCTGTCGATTCCGGCGAATTCCGGTGAGGATGGTCCGAGTGTCCGAGGCGCAGGACGGTTACGACGAGGCCGCGGGGGGCTCCCGCAGGCCCGCCGAGACCGCACGCGGGGGTACGGGAGCGGGTACGGGTCGTGGTCGTCGCGGCGGTGAGAGGCGGAGTGAGGGACGCGTGGGGGTGACCTACAAGTACTTCGGAGCCCCGGACCGCGCGACGGCCGCCAGAGTCCCCACCGCCCTCGGGCCGGGCGGGCTCGGCCTGGAGGCCGGCGAGCTCGGCGCACTGGGCCGCCTCGGCGACCTGATGGAGACCAGCGGCTCCCCCACCGGCCACCTCTCCACCAAGATCAAACCGGAGACGATGAGCGCCATGGTGCTCACCGGCATCCAGGGCGTCCCGCTGCACCAGGTGCCGCCGCTGGAACTGGTGGTGCTGCACCCCGACTACGCCGTCGTCCAGCTCCCCCACAACGTCGTCGAGCCGCTGCGCAAGGCCGACGAGACCGAGCTCGGCGCCGCCGCCTTCATCTGGTCCACCGTGCCGGACCGGCGCGGGCCGCGGGACGCGTTCGTGATCTACAGCATGCTGCACGAGTGGCAGGACTTCGCCAACCGGCTGCACGAGGCCGGGCACCAGCTGTACTGCCTGGTCTGGCCGTAGCACCCCGGGGTCCGGTCCGCCGTTCGAACGCGGGCCGAATCCAGGCTGACCCTTCGAACATTGGTCGCATTCAAGCGAGTTGACGGACGGTCAGTTCTCGCACCCGGTCGACCACGGGACGGTGGCGGCGAGCCCGCGGAAGCGGTCCGGGGCGGGCGGCCGGCGACTATCCCCGGGAGCGGCGGGCGCGGCGGACGGTGCGTTCGACCTCGACGGGCTCCGCGAGGTGGCCGTCCACCAGGTGGGTCAGGGCCGAGAGGAACACCTCGCGCTCGGGCTGGGGCAGCGACTCCAGCAGCTCGCGGTGCACCCGGTCGGCGATCGCGCTGCCCCGCACCACGGCCCGCTCGCCCGCCTCGGTGACCGAGACGATCCGGGCCCGCCGGTCGGTCGCGGACGGGCGGCGCTCGGCCAGGCCCGCCTTCTCCAGCTCGTCGACGGTGACCACCATGGTCGTCTTGTCCAGGTCCGCCAGCTCGGCCAGCTGGATCTGGGTGCGCTCGCCCGCCCGTGCATGGAACAGCACGCAGTAGGCGCGCGGGGTGATCCCGAGCTCGGTGAAGGCGGCCGCCATCCGGGTGGCCAGCACGTGGCTCGCGTGGTCCATCAGCCCGGAGATGTCGCGGATCTGGCGCACGGGCGGCGGGGTCGTCGTCATACGTCCGAGGTTAGCAACGGCCCGTCTGCTGCCGGATGATCCCGTTGCCAACCAACGCCGGGTCTACGGGATGCCCAACTCGAACAGCGCATAGCCCGCGTACCAGCCCGCCGCGAGGACCGGCATGGCCAGCAGCCCGGCCAGCGAGGAGGTCCGCAGCTTGCGCAGCGCCACCGCCAGGCCGATGCAGAGCGGGAAGGCGGGCAGCAGGTAGCGCGAGATGTTGCCGAAGATCTGGTTGCTGCTCAGCGCGGTGATGATGGTGAGCGCGGTGTAGACCCACAGCACCAGCGGCGGCCGGGTGCGCCAGAGCAGCACCAGCAAGCCGGGCAGGGCGATCAGCAGGGCGATCGCGATCAGGTCCGGGACGGGGTTGGACTGCCAGAAGTCCCAGTGGCCGGTGATCACGTCCATGATCGTGCGCAGGGTGGAGGCGCCGCCGTCGAAGTAGCGGTTCCAGGCGCCCTGCTGGAGCTTGAAGTAGCCGCCCCAGTCGCCCATCTTCCAGCCGACCCAGGCGACGTAGCCGATCAGGCCCCACGGGGTGATCAGCATCGCGGTCAGCGGGCGGGCCACCCCGTCGGTGCGGCGGACCAGCGCGACCAGCGCGGCGATCGAGACGGCGGCGATCAGCGCGGCGGCGGTCGGCCGGTTGAGGCCCGCCACCAGCGCCAGCAGGCCGGCCGCCACCCAGCGGCGGGTCATCACGCAGTAGCAGGCCCAGGCGGACAGCGCGACGAACAGCGAGTCCGAGTAGACCGCCCACTCCACGCCGGAGCCCGGGAACAGGCCCCAGAGCACCGCGGCGATCACGCCCGCCCGGAAGCCGCCCAGCCGCTCGGCGACGGCGAAGATCCCGGCCGCGGCGACCAGCGAGGCGATCACCGAGACGACGATCCCGGAGCCGTACGGGCCGAGCCCGGTGACGGCGCCGACCAGCCGCATCAGCCAGGGGTAGAGCGGGAAGAAGGCGGCCGAGTTCTCGTAGTAGGTGGCCAGCGGGAAGCCGTGCAGCGGGATCAGCTGCGGGTCGTACCCGTTCTCGGCGATCCGCTGGTACCAGATGCCGTCCCAGGTGCCCAGCACGTCCCAGGCGTGGGCGCCGCCGCCGCGGCCCGGCTGCTTCTTCAGGTAGTCGCCGGTGTGCGAGAGCAGCAGCAGGAAGACGGTCAGGCCGATGGCCTTGACCACCGCGTACGCGCCCAGCGCGGGCGCGAAGCGGTCCACCAGTGCCCCGAACCGTCCGGACGCCGGGCCCGTCCGTTCCTCGGGGGCCTCCGCGGGCGCCGCCCCGGGCGCTCCGGGCTGGGTGCTGGACGACTCGGTGCTCGATGCCGTGCTCATCTGGTCTGGGTACTCCCCGCCCCGCTCGTGGTCCGCGCGGCTCCGGCGCAACGATTTTCCCGTGAGCCTACGGCACGACCCCGAACCGACGGCCCCTGGCGCCCTCCGGACCGGCGCGCAGCACCACGCCACCCGTGCCGAGCACCACACCGGCCCGGTCGTGCACGCGGCCGCCGCCGCCCGGGTGGGGGCGGCGGCGGCCGGGGCCTCAGGACGTGCGGGGCGGATCAGCCGTGGACGTAGACGATGCCGAGCTTGGTGAGCTGCCAGAGCTGGTTGGCAGCGCCGGTGTCGGCGGCGAGTTCGACGTACGGGTTGCCCTTGGCGTCGAGGGTGGCGCCGGCGGCCAGGACCTTGCCCTGGTCCTGGGAGTCGGCGATCTTGTAGCGGCCGTTGCCGGCCGGCTTGAACACCCAGTGCTGGTTGCCGCCGCCGGTGCAGCCCCACTGCTGGATCCGGGTGCCGGGGGCGGTGGAGGCGGCGTTGGCGTCCAGGCACATGTTCCGGTTGCCGCTGAAGTCGAGCTCGTAGCTGCCGCCGGCCTTCGCCTCCAGGACGAAGGACTGGTTGAGCCCGCCGGTGGCCGGATAGGTGATCGCGGCCCGGCCGTTGGTCGAGTCGCCGTAGCTGCCGCCGCCGGTGAGGTCGAGCGCGTTGCCGCTGGCCGCGTTGGTCAGCTGGTACCAGGCGCCGTCCTCGGGGACGTCGCCGAACGGCTGTCCGGGCGTGAGCGGCTGGATCGAGGTGGTGTTCTGCTGGTTGAGGGTGCAGTACGCCTGCGCCAGCTCCGGCCGGGCGTAGAACTGGCCGAGGCAGACGCCCTCGCCGCGGTAGCCGGCCACCCGCAGGTGGTACGACTGGCGGACCATGTTCATGCACAGCCCGGGGATGCCGATCTGCGAGTCGCAGCCGTTGCGCACCCACTCGGAGAGGTTGATGACGTCCCCGTTGGTGTACTCGTACGGGGAGCTCGTCCACTCCGCGCAGACCTCGTGGCCGAAGGCGACCCGCCGCTGGTCGAGGTACCGGACGCCGGGCACCTGCTCGGCCGCGCCGCGCAGCGCGTCGCTGAGCGTCGGCACCACCCAGTTGTGGCCCCAGGCGAGGTCCTCGGGGAAGGCCGGGCAGCCGTCGGCGACCTTGCCGAGGTAGTCGTTGCGCCGGATGTCCGGGGTGATCGGGTTGAAGTACGACTGGTAGACCAGCTGGTACGAGGAGTCGGCGTAGCCGGCCCGGCGCATGGTCTGACGGATGTTCTGGAGCGCCGCGACCACCTTGGGCTGGACGCCCTTGGCGCGCCGGCGGATCTCGTCGCTGCCGATGGTGCCCCGGCAGCCCTGGTCCTTGGGGATCGGGAAGTACTGCGCGAGGCAGTGCATCATGATGCCGCTGAAGTCGAAGTCGTCGTTGGCGCCGATCGTGACGACGACCATCTTGACGTCGTACTTCGCCGCCGTGTCGGCCAGTTTGACGTCCTGCTTGGGCTCGCCGAAGTCGCCGCTGCCGGGGCCGGTGACCTTCGCCAGCTCCGGGTCGCTGACCAGGTCGCCGGTCTGGGCGCCGGAGCAGGCGAGGTCGATCGGGGTGACCCCGGGGATGTCGGTGACGAAGATCTCCGACTTGGGGTGGCGGTGGCAGTAGTTGGTGGGGCTGTCCGTCTCCGGGAAGTAGCCGTCGTTGGTGTCGGTGCCGGCGCCCTCCCCGGAGATGGCGCTGTCGCCGAGGGCGACGACCGCGGCCGGTCGGGTGGCCGCGGGCGCGGCCGGGGCGGGGTCGGCCAGGGCGGCGGGGGCGCCGGCCAGGCCGAGGGTGGCGAGGAGGGTTCCGGTGGCGAGCAGTGCGGCGCACCGGGAGGACCCGGTGCGTGTCCGCCGCGCCGCCGACCGTGGGGACCTGGTCACACGCGACTCCTTGCGGGGGTGGGGGGCCGCCCGGGCGGGGCGCCGAGCGGCGCGGAGCAAGAGAGGAGCAGGAAAGGTGAGCAGGTCTCGCATTCTAGGTACTGACAAGTAACGCAACAAGGCTTGTGACACCACCGGGAACTGACGGGGCGTCGCCGCCCCGGCACGACGAAGAGCCGCCGCCCCACGCCCCAGGAGGGAAGCGCGGAACGGCGGCTCGCACCGGCCGAACCGGGTGCGGGCTCAGCCCACGTTGGCGCACTTGTTGCCGAAGGCCGGGTTCAGCAGGCCGATGATGTCGATGGTGTTGCCGCAGACGTTGACCGGAACGTGCACCGGGACCTGGATCTGGTTGCCCGAGATGACACCGGGGGAACCGGCGGCAACGCCCTGGGCGCCGGAGCTGGCCATCGCGGTACCGGCGCCGGTGGCAACGATGCCCACCACGGCCGCGCCGACAGCGGCGGTCTTCTTGATGCTCATACGAGCCTCCTGACTGTTCGACAGATATGCACGGGGAGTGCGACATCTAGAACGAGACCCCACCGGACCGGTTGCGACGCTCCCCGCACTGTCACCCATCCGGCGCAACGGCGCCGCGGACCGGGCATTCGGGTGATCGGAGGGTCCGACCGTTTCCCCGCCCGCGGTGCCTCGTTCTCCCTGATGGAACCCGGTCTCCACCGGCCCCTACGCACGAATCGAGTACCGCCCATGCGCAAGCACGCCCACGCCGTCGTCGGCATCGCGGCCACCGGCGGCTCGGTCGGCGCGGCGGGCCTCCCCTACCCGGCGTCCGGCAATCCGTGCCGGAACGCCTGACCGGAATTCCAACCGTCGCGCCTTTGTCCGAAGCCTTTCCCGGCCGTGCGGGAATCGCTTCGCGGGGCATCGCGACACGGCGGCCGCGGCCACGCCCGAGCCATGGGCGGAACACGCCGGTGTGCGCCGCCCGAGTGACAATCACGGAAATCCCTACAGCCTTCGGGTGAGTATTCGTGCTCGCCCGACTCCCGACATTTCCCTTCCGTCGGGCAGAAATCGGAGGAATGACATGCGCAACTTCAAGAAGGCCGCCATCCTGTCGCTGGCCGCCAGCGGCCTGGTGCTCGGCGCCGCCGGCGGTGCGGTCGCCAGCTCCGGTGCCGAGGGCGTCGCCGCCGGTTCCCCCGGTGTGCTCTCCGGCAACCAGATCCAGATCCCGATCCACATCCCGATCAACCTGTGCGGCAACAGCATCGACATCATCGGCCTGCTGAACCCGGCCTTCGGCAACCAGTGCGCCAACGTCGGCTGAACCCGCGGTCGCCACGTCGGCGACAGCTGATTCACCGAGCCCGTGCCGTGCCCCGCAGCGCCGGGGCGCGGCACGCTCCACCCGTGTGTGATCGAGGAGATCAACCCCCCATGCAGAACATGAAGAAGGCCGCCGTCCTCTCCGCCGCCGCAGCCGGCCTGGTGCTGGGCGCGGCGGGCTCCGCCGCCGCCAGCGCCGGCGCCGAGGGCGTGGCCGCCAACTCCCCCGGTGTCGTCTCGGGCAACCAGATCCAGATCCCGGTGCACGTGCCGATCAACCTGTGCGGCAACAGCATCAACGTCATCGGTCTGCTGAACCCGGCCTTCGGCAACGCCTGCGCCAACGTCGAGGCCGTCCCGCAGCCCGCGGACGACTGCTGATCCCGATCGGCACGCGTACCGGCCGTCCTGCCCCCCGACCAGTCGGCCGGGGGGCAGTTCGGCGTCTCCGGACAACCGTCCGGTACCTCCGATCCACCGAAGGGTGATCACGATGGTTTCGAAGAAGAGCGCGGCCGGCCTGGCCGCCGCCGTGGGTGCCGCGGTGCTGCTCGGCGCCGGTTCGGCGCAGGCCGCCACCGCCCCGGGCGAGGCCCCGGCCGGCCCGGCCAAGCTGACCAAGACCGACCTCGGCCAGGCGCTGGGCGGGACGACCACCGGCCTCGGCTACGGCATCGCGCCGATCAAGAGCCTGCGGCTGGACCCGTGGGCGAACTCCTCGGCCGACTTCCTCAACAACGGCGCGGCCCTCCAGCCGGACCAGGGCCTGCCCGCGATCGGCACCGGGACGCTCACCGGCCCGCTGAGCGCCGGCGGCGGCGTCAAGGACCTCCCGCTGGTCGGCGGGCTGACCGGCGTCCTGCCGGGCTGAGCACCCCACCGGGCGCGCGAGAGCCCGGCATCCCGCCGCGCGGCCGGGGTGCCGGGCTCTCGTACCGGATGGGATCCCGGGGTCAGAGCCGGGTCAGAGCTGGGTCAGGTCGGTCAGGCCGGTCTGCCCCACCACGGTGGTGGCGGTCGTGGTGGTGGTCCCGGCCAGGGCGCCCGCCGTGTCGGTGAGCGAGAGCCGGCTGTCGTCGCCGCCGAGGCTGGCCTTGGCCCCGGGGATCACCTGCACCGCGCCGGAGACCAGCCGCGGGTCGATCTCGTCCACCTTCAGCCGGCCGTCGGCGAGCTGGCCGGCGCCGTCCCGGGCGAGCGAGAGCGGCTGCCCGAGGGTGAGCCCGGGGGTCTTGGCGTGCAGCGGGGCAGCCGGGGCGTCCAGCAGCACCTTGCCGAGGTCGGCGCCCTGGTCGACCAGCGGGAGCGGCAGCTCGGCCTTGGCGCTCGGACCAACCTTGCCGGTGGTCAGCTGGGGGACGATCTGCTCCGGGAGCAGCGCCCCGTCGGAGCTGGTGGTCCGGCCGGGCGCCGGCGGCATGAGCAGCGAGGTCGGGATGCCGGCCGTGAGGCGGCTGCCCAGTGGGGCGAGCGGGATGTCCGCGGGGACCTGCTGGGTGGCCAGCGAGTCCTCCAGGGCGCCCACCTGGTCGGGGCCGATCGGGGCGGCGGCAGAGGCCGCCCCCTGGGAGGCGAGCACACCGGCACCGACCGCCAGCAGCATCACGCCGGCCCGCTTGGAGAACTTCATGCTTTTCACCGTTCTGCTGTCCGTACTGGGGATCACTGGGAGCGGCTGCGGGGGCGCAGCCGGAAAGCGTTCTGCTCAACGAGTGACCGGGAGCTCGGATTGCGGCCGTTAACCGGTTCGGCTTAATAATCCGACCGGATTCCGTTGACCGTCGCGCCTCCGGGACTCTTTTCCAGAATCCCCGTAACCTTCCGTGCCGTCATTCTTTGATCTGAACGTCAGTGACTGCCGACCGGGTCTGAGCGTTCTCAGCGCCGTACGCAAGGAATCCAAAGAGCATTTCAGAGAGGGATCTCCCATGATCCAGAAGTCCTTCGCCGCCGCCGGCCTGGCCGTCGCCGCGCTGGCCGGTGCCGCCGGCCCGGCCTCGGCCATCGGTGACGCGGACGGCGCCGCCGCCTCGATCGAGGGCAACGGCGGCACCAACTTCACGGGCACGGTCGGGAACAACAGCCCGAACTTCCACTTCCTGGACAACCCGAACATCTGCCTGCCGGAGATCCACAACATCGCCGTCGGCGTGCTCGGTGTGGCAGTCCCGGTCGAGGTCCCGATCGCCAACAACGGCGGTCGGCAGTACTGCACCGTCGGCCAGGGCACCCAGAGCCAGGGCGACGGCGGCGTGTCCCACCTGATCGGCTGATCGGTCGCCGCCCTGATCTCCCTGCACCACCCGCTGTTCCACCTTCGAATCGCCCCCCGATTCACCCCGAGAGGAAAACCAGAAATGATCAAGAAGTCCCTCGCCGCCGCCGGCCTGGCCGCCGCCGCCCTCGCGATGTCCGCCGGCTCGGCCTCCGCCATCGTCGACTCGGACGGCGCCGCCACCTCCGTCCAGGGCAACGGCGGCACCAACCACACCGGCACCGCCGGCAACGGCAGCCCGAACAGCCACGTTCTGGACAACCCGAACATCTGCCTGCCGGAGGTCCACAACATCGCGGTCGCCGTCATCGGCATCGCGGTTCCGGTCGAGGTCCCGGTCCTGAACAACCAGCCGAAGCAGATCTGCAACGTCGGCCAGAACACCCAGTCCACGGGCGACGCGGGTGTCTCGCACCTGATCGGCTGATCACGGGGCACGGCACGGTCGGAGGGCCCGGGGAGGAACACCTCCCCGGGCCCTCCGGGCTGTGCGGACGAAGTGTCCGGCCGACCGCCGCAGCGCGGTCCGGCCGGGTGAGCGGCGGGCCGGTCCGGACCGCCGGATGTGAACACGTGTCAGAGCGCCCGCGGGGGCGCTCCCAGAGAGAGGGCAGTTCCATGAAGAGCAAGCTGGCCAAGGCCGCCCTGACCGCCGCCGCCGCACTGGCGCTCGCCGGTGCCGCCACCCCGGCCTTCGCCCACGTGGGCTTCGTCGGCGGCGGCGAGCTCGTCGCCTCCGCCGACCAGCCGTTCCTGGCCGGCGGGGGCTTCGGCCTCGCCCACGCCGGGGACACCGCCGCCGGCGGCTTCGGCGGCGGCGCCGCCACCTCGACCGACCTGGTCGGCGGCGGCGCGGGCTTCGGGCACGCCGGCGACGTGGGCTTCTGAGGCCTGCCGGACACGGCCTAGCGGGAACCGGGAAGGCCGGGCCGCTCCCCCACGGGAGCGGCCCGGCCTTCCGCCGTACGGGGTCCGCTACTTGAGCATCGCGGCGGCTTCGAGGGCCCAGTAGGTGAGGATCTGCTCGGCGCCCGCGCGGCGGATCGAGGTGAGCGTCTCCATGATCATCCGCTCCCGGTCGATCCAGCCGTTCGCGGCGGCCGCCTCGACCATCGCGTACTCGCCGGACACCTGGTACGCGGAGACCGGCACCGGGGAGGCGTCGGCGACCTGGCGCAGGATGTCCAGGTAGGCCATGGCCGGCTTGACCATCACCATGTCGGCGCCCTCGGCGAGGTCCTGCTCCAGCTCGCGCAGCGCCTCGCGGGCGTTGGCCGGGTCCTGCTGGTACGACTTGCGGTCGCCCTTGAGCGAGGAGCCGACGGCCTCGCGGAACGGGCCGTAGAAGGCCGAGGCGTACTTGGCGGTGTAGGCGAGGATGCCCACGTCCTGGTGCCCGGCCTCGTCCAGCGCCCGCCGGACCACGGCGATCTGGCCGTCCATCATGCCGGACGGGCCGACCAGGTGGACGCCGGCGGCGGCCTGCACCCGGGCCATCTCGGCGTAGCGCTCCAGGGTGGCGTCGTTGTCGACGCTGCCGTCGGCGGCCAGCACGCCGCAGTGGCCGTGGTCGGTGTACTCGTCCAGGCAGAGGTCCGACATGACCACCAGGGAGTCGCCGACCTCGGAGACCACGTCCCGGATCGCCTGCTGGAGGATGCCGTCCGGGTTGGTGCCCTCACTGCCGACGGCGTCCTGCACCTCCGGGACGCCGAACAGCATGAGGCCGCCCAGGCCCGCCTCGGCCGCCTCCACCGCGGCCTTGCGCAGGGTGTCCCGGGTGTGCTGGACCACGCCCGGCATCGACGTCACCGGGACGGGCTCGCTGACGCCCTCGCGGACGAACAGCGGCAGGATCAGCTCCGCCGGGTGCAGCCGGGTCTCGGCCACCAGCCGGCGCATCGCCGGGCTCTGGCGCAGCCGGCGGGGGCGAACGTACGGGAATTCAGCGGACACGGCTTCTCTCTCCGAACGGTTGTGCAGTGCCGGGGGCGACGAACGGCCGCCCCCGGCAGCATAGTTAAGAATCCTCAGCGGGCCTTGCGACGCGAGCCGGGGCGGCGCTCGCTGGGCCGGTAGACCGGCTCACCGGCGGCCGTCGCGGTGTCCCGGCGCTTGGCACCGAAGTCCGCCAGCGCCTGGGCCAGCGCGGCCGCCGACGGCGCCGGGGCCATCACGTCGACCCGCAGGCCGTGCTCCTCGGCGGTCTTGGCGGTCGCCGGGCCGATGCAGGCGATGACCGTGACGTTGTGCGGCTTGCCCGCGATGCCGACCAGGTTCCGGACGGTCGAGGACGAGGTGAACAGCACCGCGTCGAAGCCGCCGCCCTTGATCGCCTCGCGGGTCTCGGCCGGCGGCGGCGAGGCGCGCACCGTCCGGTACGCCGTCACGTCGTCGACCTCCCAGCCCAGCTCGACCAGGCCGGCCACCAGGGTCTCGGTGGCGATGTCGGCGCGCGGCAGCAGCACCCGGTCGATCGGGTCGAAGACCGGGTCGTACGGCGGCCAGTCCTCCAGCAGCCCGGCCGCGGACTGCTCGCCGGAGGGCACCAGGTCCGGCTTCACGCCGAAGTCCACCAGGGCCTGCGCGGTGGTCTCGCCGACCGCCGCGACCTTGATCCCGGCGAACGCGCGGGCGTCCAGGCCGTACTCCTCGAACTTCTCCCGGACGGCGCGCACCGCGTTCACCGAGGTGAAGGCGATCCACTCGTAGCGGCCGGTGACCAGGCCCTTGATGGCCCGCTCCATCTGCTGCGGGGTGCGCGGCGGCTCGACCGCGATGGTCGGCACCTCCTGCGGCACCGCGCCGTACGAGCGCAGCTGCTCGGACAGGCCGGTGGCCTGCTCCTTGGTGCGCGGCACGAGGACGTTCCAGCCGAACAGCGGCTTGGTCTCGAACCACGAGTGCGAGGCCCGGTGGGCGACCTGCTCGCCCACCACGGCTATCACCGAGGTGGCCGGGTCGACCGGGGCGGAGACCGGCGAGGGCAGCACCCGGGCGGCCTTCAGGTCCGCCGCGATGCCGGACAGCGAGGAGGTGAAGGTCCGCTGGCGGGTGGTGGTGCCGGAGAGCGTGGCGCTCAGCGCCGACTCCGGCTTGCGGCCGCCCGCGACCAGCGCGGCGGCGGTGGCGGGCAGCTGGCCCAGGGTGGTGCGGACCACCAGGGTGGTCTCCGGCGCGCCCAGGTCGACCGGGCTGCCGGCCAGCAGCGCGGCGCCGTCCACGAAGCGCACGTCGGTGCCGGAACCGGCGCGCAGCGGGACACCCGCGTACGCCGGGACGCCGACCGACTGGGCGACGCCCGGGATCACCTCGAACGGGATCCCGTCGCCCGCGCAGCTGAGCATCTCCTCGGCGGCGCAGCCGTCCAGGCCGGGGTCGCCGTCGACGGTGCGCACCACGTGCTTGCCGGAGCGGACGGCCTCGGCGACCACCTTGGCCAGGTCGAAGTCGGCGCCCTCGGCGGCGGGGGCGTGCACCTGCACGCCGGCCGGACAGTGGCTGCGCACGGCGGCGGCGGTCAGCGGGTCGGCGACCAGCACGTCGGCGGTGGACAGCACCTCGACCGCGCGCAGGGTCAGCAGCCCCGGATCCCCGGGGCCCGCGCCCAGGAAGGTGCACCGTCCGGTGGCGGGCTGTCCCGCCGGGAACAGGGCGTCGGTGGCGGCGGTGGTGGGGCTCATCGGGCTCGCTCCCCCATCAGGGCGGCCGCGCCCGCGGCGAGCAGCCGGTCAGCCAGCGTGCGGCCGAGGGCCGCCGCCCGCTGCTCGGCGGTCTCGTCGAGGACGATCGGACCGTTGGCGGACATCTTCAGCAGGGCGGTTCCGTCGGGGTCGCCGACCACGCCGTCCAGCCGCAGCTCGTTCTCCCGGCCCCAGGTGGCCAGCGCGGCCACCGGCGCCGAGCAGCCGGCCTCCAGGGTGGCCAGCAGGGCGCGCTCGGCGGCCACGGCGACCCGGGTGGGGGCGTGGTCCAGCGCGGCGAGCGCGGCGGTCAGCTCCTCGTCGGCGGTGGTGCACTCGATCGCGAGCGCACCCTGGCCGGGGGCCGGGATCATCACCTCGGTGTCGAGGTGCTGGGATATCTCGGCGCTGCGGCCGAGCCGGTTCAGGCCGGCCGTGGCCAGCACCACCGCGTCCAGCTCGCCGCTGGTCACGAAGCCGATCCGGGTGTCCACGTTGCCGCGGATCGCGACGGTCTCCAGCTGGGCGCCGCGGGCCCTGGCCCAGGCGTTCAGCTGCGCCATCCGGCGCGGCGAACCGGTGCCGATCCGGGCCGGGCGGCCGGCGCCGGCGAGCTTCTCGACCAGCTCCTCCAGGGCCAGGCCCTCGGCGGCGACCAGGGCGTCCCGGACGTCCTCGCGCTCGGGGACGGCGGCCAGCGCCAGGCCCTCGGGGGCGGCGGTGGGCAGGTCCTTGAGCGAGTGCACGGCGAAGTCGATCCGGCCCTCCAGCAGCGCGTCGCGCAGCGCGGAGACGAACACGCCGGTGCCGCCGATCTGGGCCAGCGACTCCCGGGAGGTGTCGCCGTACGTGGTGATCTCGACCAGCTCGACGGGGCGCCCGGTGACCCTGGTCACCTCGCGGGCCACCATGCCCGACTGCGCCATGGCGAGGGCGCTGCGCCGGGTGCCGAGCCGCAGGGCCGCGGTGGCCGAGGGCTGCTCCGTGATCGGTTGACCATTCATGAGGTGATCGTCCCGGTGGTACTCGTGGGATGGCTGACGGTTCATCTGGTGCCCCCGGCCGAGGGCTGGGGCGCGCCGCCGACGGGCGTGCCCGACACGGCGTGCACGGCCGCCGGGTCGAGGTCGAACAGTTCCCGCAGCGCCTCCGCGTAGGAGGCGCCGCCGGGCTCGGCGGCCAGCTGCTTCACCCGGACGGTCGGGGCGTGCAGCAGCTTGTCGACGACGCGGCGGACGGTCTGGGTGATCTCGGCGCGCGAGCGCTCGTCCAGGTCGGGCAGCCGGGAGTCCAGCCGGCCGAGCTCGGCGGCGACCACGTCGGAGGCCATCGAGCGCAGCGCGACCACGGTCGGCGCGATCCGGGCGGCCCGCTGGGCGGCGCCGAAGGCCGTCACCTCGTCGGAGACGATCCGGGTCACCTGGTCGACGTCGCCGGCGCCGGGGCTGGCGGCGTGCGCGTGGGAGAGGCTCTCCAGGTCGACCAGCAGGGCGCCGGGCAGCTCGTGCACGGCGTGGTCGACGTCGCGCGGCATGGCCAGGTCCAGCAGGGCGAGCGGCTCGGGGGACCTGCGGGAGGCGACGGCGGCGGCCACGTCCTCGGCCCGGACCACCACACCGGCCGCGCCGGTGCAGGAGATCACCAGGTCCACGTCGGCGAGCGCCTCCGGCACCTTGGCGAGGTCCAGCACCCGGGCCACGTCCGGGCCGAGGATCTCGACCAGCCGCTCGGCCCGGGCCGGGGTCCGGTTGGCGATCAGCAGGTCGGTCACGCCGGAGCGGACCAGGGTGGCGGCGGCCAGCGAGCTCATCGAGCCGGCGCCGACCACCAGCGCGCGCTTGCCGGCGATCTCGCCCGCGCCCGCCGCGACCTGCTCCAGGCCGAAGGTGACCAGCGACTGGCCGGCCTTGTCGATGCCGGTCTCGCTGTGCGCCCGCTTGCCGACCCGCAGCGCCTGCTGGAACAGCTCGTTCAGGCCGCGCCCGGCGGTGTGCTCCTCCTGGGCCTTGGCCAGCGCGTCGCGCAGCTGGCCGAGGATCTGGCCCTCGCCGACGACCATCGAGTCCAGGCCGCAGGCCACCGAGAAGAGGTGGTGGACGGCGCGGTCCTCGTAGTGGACGTACAGGTGGGAGGTCAGCTCCTCCAGGTCCACCCCGCTGTGGTGGGCCAGCAGCAGCGACAGCTCGGCGACGCCGGCGTGGAACTTGTCCACGTCCGCGTACAGCTCGATCCGGTTGCAGGTGTTCAGCAGCGCGGCCTCGCCGACCGTCGCGGTGGCGGCCGCGTCGTGCAGCAGCCGGGTCGGCACGTCACCGGTCAGCGCGGCGCGCTCCAGTACCCCGACCGGGGCCGTGCGATGGCTCAGCCCTACGACGAGAAGGCTCATGCCCGCCCCCCACAGCTCTCGGTGTTCATGCGGGCATCACCGCGGAGAGATCCCCGTCGCCGCCCTTGGCGGACTTTCCCTTGGCCTGCTCGGCCTGGTCCTTGGCCGCCGGCTCGGCGGCGCCCCGGCCCTTGCCGCTGCCGCCGGCCGCGCGGCGCAGCTTCGCGGCGGCCGCCCGGACCGGACCGGGGGCGCGGTCCAGCACCGACTCGGCGCGGTCGTCCGGCTCCTCGCCGGCCTTGCGCTGCTCGTGGAAGGCCAGGATCTGGAGCTCGATGGAGAGGTCCACCTTGCGCACGTCCACGCCGTCCGGGACGGACAGCACGGTCGGGGCGAAGTTCAGGATGCTGGTGACGCCGGCCTCCACCAGCCGGTCGCACACCTGCTGGGCGGCGCCGGGCGGGGTGGTGATCACGCCGATGGAGACGTGCTGGCTCTCGACGATCGACTCCAGCTCGTCCATGTGCCGCACCGGCAGTCCGGCCGCGGTGGAACCGACCACGTGGGGATCGGCGTCCAACAGGGCGGCCACCCGGAAGCCGCGGGAGGCGAACCCGCCGTAGTTGGCGAGCGCGTGGCCGAGGTTCCCGATGCCGACGATGACGACCGGCCAGTCCTGGGTCAGGCCGAGCTCGCGGGAGATCTGGTAGACGAGGTACTCGACGTCGTAGCCGACGCCGCGGGTGCCATAGGAGCCGAGGTAGGAGAAGTCCTTGCGCAGCTTGGCCGAGTTCACGCCGGCGGCGGCGGCCAGCTCCTCGGAGGAGACGGTCGGCACCGAGCGCTCGGAGAGCGCGGTGAGGGCCCGCAGATAGAGGGGCAGGCGGGCGACCGTCGCCTCCGGGATGCCCCGGGCACGCGAGGGTCGGCGCGCGGCGCCCTGGTCGGGCGTCTGCGAACTGCTCTGTGGTGATCGGCCGATTGCCACGGTGCTCCTGTGGGTGAAGCTGGGCTTAGGCAGCCAGGCTATGTGTTTGTGAACGTGTGCACAAAGATGGTGTCCGTTTTGTCCCCGCACAGTGATGCGCATCACGCCATCGAACGCATAGCACCGGCCTGGGTCAGCACGACCTCCGGGGCCTGGGAATCGGGCAGCCACGGGCCGTACGACGCCTCCCGGCGCAGCAGCGGGACGGCGGCGCCGGACGGGCGGGAACGGGCCCGGCCGAGCCGGGGCCAGGGCAGCCGGGCGGCCTCCCGCAGCGGGCCGGTCCAGTCGTCCGACGGACAGGACGGGGCGTCCAGGCAGTACCGCAGCAGCTCGGCGGTCACCCGGGCGTCGCCCAACGCGGTGTGCGCCGGGTACCAGCCGAGGTCCGCCGCCTCCACACAGGCCGCCAGGCCGTGGCTCCGGGCCTCCGGCAGGTGGGCGCGGGCCAGCCGCATCGTGCACAGCAGCGGGACGGGCGGCAGCGGCACCCCGATCCGGGCGAACTCGCGATCCAGGAACGCGTGGTCGCAGCTGACGTGGTGACCGACCAGCACCCGGCCGGCCAGCAGCTCCAGCAGCCACGGGGCGATCTCGCGGAAGCGCGGGGCGCCCTCGACGTCGCACTGGCGTATCCGGTGCACATGGGTCGGGCCGACCGGGCCCAGCGGGTCCAGCAGGGTGGCGAACTCCCCCTCGGGGCGGAGCCGCTCGTCGAGCAGCACCACCGCGACCTCGACCACCCGGTGCCGCCACGGGCTGCGGCCGGTCGCCTCCACGTCCACCACGGCGAAGCCCCGGGGGGCCGTCCGGAACTCCGGGGCTCCGGGGACCCCAGGGACAGGACCGGGAAGCATGGCGCACTCCTCGTGTGCTCAGCCCCCCACGGGCGCAAACGCGTTCGATCGTAAGCCGACCAACCCGCCCCGTCCCAAGCCGGAACGGAGTGTCTTTGGCAACGATTCGGCGAACCGCCCCCGCCGATCGGCGGGGGGCCGGTGCGCGGACGAACGCGCGGTCAGACCCCGCTCAGCCGCCGCCCGGCCGCGCCCGGCCGCGCACTCAGCCGCCGAGGGCGGTGCGCAGCCGGCGCTCGTCGACCCGCCAGAAGTCGTGCTGGCGACCGTCGATCAGGGTGACCGGAATCTGCTCCCAGTAACGGCGGTACAGCTCCTCGTCCCGGGTGATGTCCCGCTCCTCGAAGGACGCGCCCAACTCGCCCGTCACCCGGAGGATCACCTCGCGGGCCTCGTCGCACAGGTGGCAGCCGGGCTTGCCGACCAGGGTCACGGTCCGGCCCGCGGGCTCGGGGCTCTTACGTCGCAGCAGTGGGCTCACCACCCCATTCTCCGCCATGGCGCCCACCCGCCCCCGGGGCCTGCGCCCGGTGGAGCTGTTCACCCCGCGGGCACGGCTGCGTCACGGCCGCCGGGCGCCCGGCTGGCTATCCTCGATGACATGGCCGTGCTCAGAAGGCTCACCCAGGCAAGGCGTTCCAGCAGCGAGCGGAGCGCCCTGGCCGGCGAAGCCGCGGCCGAGGCGGCCGAGGCCGCGCTGCGGGCCGAGCCGGCACCCGACGCCGGGCCCCGGGACGCCGCCGGACCCGGGGACACCACCGGCCCCGGGGACGCCGCCGGGCCGGACGCACCGGCCGCGGCCAAGCCCGGACGGACCCCCAAGGCCCCCGCCGAGAACCACACCCCGGACCCGGACGACCCCCGCGCCGCCGCCTTCTTCGACTGCGACAACACCATCCTGCGCGGCGCCGCGATCTTCTACCTCGGCGTCGGCCTCTACCGCCGCGGCTTCCTCACCCGCCGCGACATCGCCCGCTTCGCCTGGCAGCAGGCCTGGTTCCGGCTGCACGGCACCGAGGACCCGGACCACATCTCGGACGCCAAGCAGTCCGCCCTCGGCATCGTGGCCGGCAAGCCCACCGCCGACCTGGAGGCGATCTGCGAGGAGATCTTCGAGGAGGTCGTGGCGGACAAGATCTGGCCGGGCACCCGCGCCCTGGTCCAGATGCACCTGGACGCCGGCCAGCGGGTCTGGCTGGTCACCGCCGCCCCGCTGGAGGTGGCCCGGATCATCGCCCGGCGGCTCGGCATGACCGGCGCGCTGGGCACCGTCGCCGAGGCCAGGGACGGCCGCTACACCGGCCGACTGGTCGGCGACCTGCTGCACGGCCCGGCCAAGGCCGCCGCCGTCCGGGCCCTGGCCCGGCGCGAGCGCCTCGACCTCGACCGCTGCGCCGCCTACAGCGACTCGGCCAACGACATCCCGATGCTCTCGCTGGTCGGCCACCCGTACGTGGTGAACCCGGACGGCGCGCTGCGGCGCCACGCCCGGGCCCAGGGCTGGCGGGTGCGGGACTTCCGGACCGGGCGCAAGGCGGCCCGGGTGGGGCTGCCGGCGGCGGCCGCGCTCGGGGTGCTGGCCGGCGCGGCGGCGGCCGGGGTGGCGCTGAACCGGCGCCGCCACCGGGCCTGAACCACCCGCCCGAACCCCGGCCCGGAACCCCGGCCCCGAGCCTCGCGCCGGACGGCCGTCCGGGCCGCCGGAGGCTTTCCGGAAGCTTTCCGGAGACTCTCCGAGGCGCTCCGGGGCTCTCCGGGGCCGTTCGGAGGCCGCCCGGTCGGGCTCGCCCCGGCGGGTGAGCGGTCGTCAACAAGGCCTCTGACCTGGCCCCTCTTACGGGCGAACTCCCCGCCGTCACAGGGCAGTCCGCGTCACCTGCTCGAACCTGTCGCCCGGTGACCGGTTCTGATCGTTCGCCAGGCCGGGAAAGTCAGGGGTTGCCGAGCCCCAAGGCTGGGAAACCGCCCCCCAGGCCGCCAAATTGGTCACCCTGAGCGCCCGTTCGATCACGTTAAGCCGGATGAACGATGACAGCTCCGGTCAATGTCAGCCGAACATGCGCAACAAATGGATCCCAAACGACCACTTCGACCACACGGTGTAGCTGTCATTGCACAAAGCGTTATTCTCTCCTGGATGCACGTCACCACGCGTCCCGCTCGAACGGACGCTTCGGGGAGTGCTCTCCGCGCAGGCGGAGGTGATCCGTCCACAGTTCTGCCTCTGGGAGTCCCGTGTACCCACCCGTCCGGAACGACGCGCCTGCACCCTCCCGCCCGTCGTCCGCGCCCCTGCGTCCCCGCACCGGCCTCCGCGACCGGCCGACCGCCGAGCGGCAGATCTCCACGGGCCTGACCCTGTTGCGCACCCTGCTCCGCAGCCAGTTCGCCGCCACGCCCCAACTCGCGCTCGCCGGCGGACCGTTCGTCCAGCCGCAGCCGCAGCCGCCCGGCCTGGCACTGCGCACCACCGCCGCCGGCTCGACCGGCACCGGCTCGCGCGGCCGCACCGGCAGCGCCGGCCGGGGCCGCGCCCGGACCGCGCCCAGCCCCGGCTACGAGACCGAGCACAACCCGGTCATGGAGCTGGTCGAACGGGCCCAGGCCGGCGAGAGCGAGGCCTTCGGCCGGCTCTACGACCACTACGCGGACACCGTCTACCGCTACATCTACTACCGGGTCGGCAGCCGGGCCACCGCCGAGGACCTCACCAGCGAGACCTTCCTGCGCGCCCTGCGCCGGATCGGCACCTTCACCTGGCAGGGCCGGGACTTCGGCGCCTGGCTGGTCACCATCGCCCGCAACCTGGTCGCCGACCACTTCAAGTCCAGCCGCTTCCGGCTGGAGGTCACCACCGGCGAGATGCTCGACTCCAACGAGTGCGAGCGCAGCCCCGAGGAGTCGGTGCTGGAGTCGCTCTCCAACGCCGCCCTGCTGGACGCGGTGCGCCGGCTCAACCCGCAGCAGCAGGAGTGCGTCACCCTGCGCTTCCTGCAGGGGCTGTCGGTGGCCGAGACGGCCCGGATCATGGGCAAGAACGAGGGCGCCATCAAGACCCTCCAGTACCGCGCCGTCCGCACCCTGGCCCGGCTGCTCCCGCCCGACGCGCGATGAACCGCGCCGAGGACGGCACCGGCTCCGTGCGGTCCGGCACCGTACGGTCCGGCCGGCCGTCATCGTTCGCGCCCGGCCGACACGTCAGGGTGAACGGTAGGTCCGATGATCTGCCGTGCGTAACCGACCGCCCGCACCGCTCGTTGGCCAACGTGCAAGCCCCCACCAGGCGTACGGTCAAGTCGAATTGCGGCCTATCACCCGATGGAGTGGCTTTGGCCAGCCGGGGCAACCGTCCGGCGGGCCGGGCTGTCGACAACGACGAAGGGAGGTGTGGCCCGTGACGGCAAACGTGCTTGAGCACCGGCGGGCGAAGGCCTTCGCCGAGGCGCTGGAGGCCCACCAGGCGGAGCAACGCGCTGCGGCCAACGCCGAATCGGACAACACCGCTGCCACCGGCGCGGGTTCGGCCGCGATGGCCGGGCTGGTCGGACTGGCCGACGCACTGGGGGCACTGCCCGGGCCGGTGCTGGACCGGGAGGTCCATACGGTCCAACGCGCCCAGCTGATGGCCGCGTTCGAGCAGGCCTTCGCCGGCGGGACGGGCACCCCGGTGCCCCGCCAGCGCCGCCACCGGGCGATCCGGACGGCGCCGCGCGGCCGCTGGAGCCGCCGGTTCGCGATCGGCGGGCTGGTCGCCGGGCTCGCCGTCGGCAGCCTGGCCGGCGTCGCCGCGGCCAGCTCCAACGCCCTCCCCGGGGACAGCCTGTACGGCCTCAAACGCGGCTTGGAAGGTCTCCGGCTCGACTTCGCGGGCTCCGACTCCGAACGCGGCGAGATGCTGCTCGACAACGCGGCCACCCGGCTCGGCGAGGCCAAGACCCTGGTCGGCCGCACCGACCAGGCCGGCGCGCTCAGCCCGGCCACCGTCGAACAGGTCCGCCGCGCCCTGGACGACATGCACGCCGACGCCCTCAAGGGCCGCGAGCTGCTGCGCTCGGTCTACCGCAGCAACGGCTCGCTCGACCCGATGCGGGCCCTCGCGGGCTTCGCCCACGACGAGGACGGCCGGTGGAGCGAGCTGCAGGGCCGGCTGCCCGTCCAGCTCACCCAGCAGGCCGACCTGGTGAACCGGCTCTTCGACGACATAAGCGAGGACGTCGCGCCCCTGCGCCTGGTCCTGCCCCCCGCTCAGAGCGGTGGCGCGGCCGGCGACGGAGCGGGCGACGGTTCGTCCCACTCGACCGGTGGTTCCCCGGCCGGCTCCCCGGCGGCCGGCTCCGGCACCTCGGCCGGCACCGACCAGGCCCCGGGCTCCGGCGCCGCCGGCAACCGCCCCGGCGCCACCGAGCACGCCCCGGCCTACCCCGGCGCCGGTGCCTCCGGCAACGGCGGCAAGGGCGGCGTCCTGCCGGACACCCTGCCCAGCAGCGCCCCGGACGCCGTCAACGGCCTGGTCGGCGGTCTCACCAGCGGGCTCACCGGCACCAAGCCCTCGCCGAGCGCCGACGCGGCCCCGGCGCAGGGACCGCAGCAGGCCTCGCCCAGCGCCCCGAACGCGGCCCAGCCGCAGGGCGTCGAGGTTCCCCCGCTGCTTCCGGACCTGCTGCCCGGGCTGCGCATCCTGGGCGGCTGACAGCAGGGCGGTGGGGGCCCGGCGGAGTGCGATATCCGCCGGGCCCTCGCCGTCCCCCGGGAACCCCGGGAACCCCGGGAACCCCGGGAACCCTCGGGTTCTCCTAGAAGAACACCGAACGCCGCTGCACCAGCAGCTCGTAGAGGGTGTGCTGGATGGTCTCGCGCACCTCGTCGGCCAGGTCGAAGACCAGCATCGGGTCGTCCGCCGCCTCCACCGGGTAGGTGTCGGTGGCGATCGGCTCGCCGAAGCGGATCGTCCACTTGGTCGGCAGCGGCAGCGCCCCGAGCGGGCCCAGCCACGGGAAGGTCGGGGTGATCGGCACGTACGGCAGGCCCAGCAGCCGGGCCAGCGTCTTCACGTTGCCGATCATCGGGTAGGTCTCCTCCGCCCCGACGATCGAGCAGGGCACGATCGGCACCCGCGCCCGCAGCGCCGAGGAGACGAAGCCGCCGCGGCCGAACCGCTGGAGCTTGTAGCGCTCGGAGAACGGCTTCCCGATGCCCTTGAAGCCCTCCGGCCAGACCCCGACCAGTTCGCCGCGCTCCAGCAGGGCCTGGGCGTCCTCGTTGCAGGCCAGGGTGTGGCCGGCCTTGCGGGCCAGCTCGTTGACGCCGGGCAGCACGAAGACCAGGTCCGCGGCGAGCATCCGCAGGTGCCGCCGGGCGGGGTGGTGGTCGTGGACGGCCACCTGGGTCATCAGGGCGTCGAGCGGGATCGTCCCGGAGTGGTTGGCGACGATCAGCGCGCCGCCCTCGGCCGGGATGTGCTCCGCGCCCTGGACGTCGATCCGGAAGTACTTCTCGGCCAGCGGGCGCAGCAGCGAGAGCAGCACCTCCTCGGTGAGCTCCCGGTCGAAGCCGAACTCGTCCACCTCGTAGTCGCCGGTCACCCGGCGGCGCAGGAAGGCCAGCCGCTCGGCGGCGCGGCTCTCCCAGCCCTTGCCGAACAGCCGGGTGGCGACCGGGCCGAGCGGGCCGGCCAGCGCCCCGCCGACGGCCTCGGCGAGCCGGTCGGCCGGATTCGGCCCCTCGGGCGACGTCCAGCTGGGGGCCGTCTCGATCGGGATGACCTTGGCCTCGCCCGGCGCGTTCTCGGCTGCGGCACTCATCGCGGGTTCAGCTCCTCGGTCGGCGGGGGCGGTTCGGTACGGCGTCCGGACCGGCGCCCGGCCCGGCGGGCCCGGCGGCTTCCGGGCCGAGCAGGGCGGTCAGCCGGTCGGTGACGGCGGCCAGCCGCTCGGGCGGCAGCAGGCCCGGCCCTCCGGCGGCGGCGAAGTCGGCGAAGGCCTCCGGAGTACTGAACGCCGGACGGTAGCCGAAGGTGTCGCGCAGCCGCGCGGTGTCCACCACCCGGCCGTGGGTGAGCAGCCGCAGCTGCTCGGGCGAGACGTCCACCAGCCGGGTCTGCCGGGCCAGCACCGCCATCCAGCTGACCGCGGGCAGCAGCAGCGGCAGGGTGGGCCGGCCGAGCCGGCGGGCGCACTGGGAGAGCAGCAGGACGCCCTCCCCCGCCACGTTGAAGGTCCCGGTGTTGACGGTGCCCGGCTCGGGCTCGTCGGCGGCCCGGCAGAGCACCGCGACGGCGTCGTCCTCGTGCACGAACTGCAGCCGCGGGTCGTAGCCGAGCACGGTCGGCAGCACGGGCAGCGCGAAGTACTCGCTGAGCGGCGTGTCCGCGTTCGGGCCGACGATGTTGGCGAAGCGCAGCACCGTCACCGCGACGTCCGGGCGGCGCCGGGCGAAGCCGCGGACGTAGCCCTCGACCTCCGCCGCGTCCTTGGCGAAGCCGCCGCCGGGCGGGTCCTTGGGCTGCATCCGCTCGCTGAACACCGCCGGGTCGCGGGGCGCGGAGCCGTAGACGCCGGTGGTGGACTTCACCACCAGCCGGCGCACCCCGGGGGCCTTCTGGCAGGCGCCGAGCAGCTGCATGGTGCCGATCACGTTGGACTCCTTCACCGCGGAGCGGTTGGTGGAGCCCAGGCCGGTGGCGCTGACACTGAGGTGCACCACGGTGTCCACCCGGTGCTCGGCGAGCACCCGGGAGAGCGCCGGACGGCGCAGGTCGAGCTGGTGGAAGCGGTACGGGGCGGCCGGGCCGGACGGCTCCTCGGGCGGCAGCCGGGGCGGCTGCACGTCCACGCCGACCACCAGGTCGACGCCCGGCCGGCGGCGGACCTCGGCGGCGAAGCGGGCACCGAGCCGGCGCGCCACGCCGGTGACGAGCACGACCACGCCCACGGTGCTGCACCCCCGTTCCCTCGGCCCGAGCGGCCTGCGTGCACCGTACCGCGCCGCCCCACGGGGCCGTGAAACGACACCGCCCGCCCAGGCCACGACGGGCCTGGACGGGCGGTGGAAGCGCTGGGCGCGCTAGGCGCGGCCGGGGCCGCTTACTTCTTGTTACGACGCTGAACGCGAGTCCGCTTCAGAAGCTTGCGGTGCTTCTTCTTGGCCATACGCTTGCGACGCTTCTTGATGACAGAGCCCACGGAACAACCCTCGCTCACTGAGACTCTCGCCCGTGAGAGACGGAGTCCATACGACTGACGTGAGGGCCTAGCCTACCGTCGATGGTGCGAAGGCCGTAATCGTGTTCCCCGGGACCGGGAAACTCGCGGGAAATCCACGGCGAACGGGGGCGGGTCCAACGGTCGTGGACCCGCACCCGCGCGCCGCCGCTACGCGCTCTCGAGCCGCACGTAGGACTCCTTGAGGTACTCGTGCACCGCCTGCTGGGGCACCCGGAAGGACCGTCCGACCCGGATGGCCGGCAGCTCTCCGCTGTGCACCAGCCGGTACACCGTCATCTTGGACACCCGCATGACCGCGGCGACCTCCGCCACGGTCAGGAAGACGACTTCCTGAAGGGGGCGCTCGACGGAACTCATGACCATCACCCGACCCTTACCCGTGTGCAAGGCACCGGCTTCCCCTCCGGTGACTCCACCGGCACACGTGTATCCCCAGAGTAGTTATGGGTGGTACCAGTGGGAAGAGGGGAAGTGCAGTCCTCGTACGGTGGGAGATAGGACGGTTGCAGTACGTCGCCGCTCTGCGGATGGCACCGCCCGGCGTACGCACCTCCCGGGCTGGGCACTTCCGGGACGGCGGGTTCAGGCCAGCAGTCCGTGGTGGGGGAACACCGCGCGGCGGGTGGCGAGGATGGCCTGATCGAGTCGGTCGGCCGGATCGTAACCCGAGTCGAAGTCGCGCCAGGCCGGGCGGGCGCCGTCGGTCATCCGCAGCGGGGCCGGGCGGCGGGTGCGGCGGTAGACCTCGGCGCGCCAGGACTCGGGGGTCTCGGTGGCCGGGTCGACGGGCCGGGCGGCGGCGGTGGCGACCAGGTGGGTCCAGGTGCGCGGGACGACGTCCACCACCGCGTAGCCGCCCCCGCCGGTGGCCACCCAGCGGCCGCCGGCGTGCTGGTGGGCGAGGTCGTGCAGCGCCTCGGCGATCAGCCGCTGGGCGTCCACGGTGACGGCGAGGTGGGCGAGCGGGTCCTCCAGGTGGGTGTCGGCGCCGTGCTGGGTGACCAGGACCTGCGGCCGGAAGGCGTCGAGCAGTTCGGGCACCAGGGCGTGGAAGGCGCGCAGCCAGCCCGCGTCGCCGGTGCCCGCGGGCAGCGGCAGGTTGGCGGCGGAGCCGGGGGCGTCCTCGCCGCCGGTCTCGATCGACCAGCCGCTCTGCGGGAAGAGCGTGGCGGGGTGCTCGTGCAGCGAGACGGTGAGCACCCGGGGGTCGTTCCAGAAGGCCGCCTGGACGCCGTCGCCGTGGTGGACGTCCACGTCGACGTAGGCGACCCGCTCGGCGCCGAGTTCGAGCAGCCGGGCGATGGCCAGCGCCGGGTCGTTGTAGACGCAGAAGCCGGAGGCCTTGCCGGGCATCGCGTGGTGCAGTCCGCCGGCGAAGTTGACGGCGTGCGGGGTCTCGCCGCGCCAGACCGCCTCGGCGGCGGCCACCGACTGGCCGGCGATCAGCGCGGAGGCCGAGTGGATCGCCGGGAAGGACCAGTTGTCGTCGGTGCCGAGTCCGTGCAGCGGGTCGGAGCGGTCGGGGTGGGCGGCGGCGTTCCGGACCGCCTCGACGTACTCCCGGGTGTGCACCAGCCGGAGGGTGGAGTCGCCGGCGGGCGGCGCGGAGCGGACGGTCACCCCGGGGCCGGTGTCCAGTCCGAGGGCCTCGACCAGACGCATGGTGAGGGCCAGCCGGGTCGGGTCCATCGGGTGGCCGGGGCCGAAGTCGTAGGCGGTGACGGCCTCGTCCCAGAAGAGGTGCAGGCCGCAGGGGGTGTCACGCTCGGCTTCGGGCATGGCCTCCACCGTAGCGGGTGGCGGTGGCCGGGCCGCCGTCAGGGCGCGCCGGGGCGGCGCTCGTGGGGACGGCCGGGCGGCAGGTGCGCGATGAAACTACGGAAGTTGTGGGGCGACTGTGGAGGCGGGTGTTGAGGCGGTGCAGACAAAAGCTTTGCGACTCCATATCCTCTCCGCCATGAAGCCATTCAGCGTGCAACGCCTTGGGGTAATTCTCGCTGCAATACTGGGTTTTGGCGTGTTCTTTGCCGCCCAGCCGGCCTCCGCCGCGGTCAGCGGCACCACCTTCGCGGTCGACAAGTCGACGGCGAAGGCGGGAGACCAGCTGACCCTGACGCTGTCGCTCACCAACAGTGAGAACAGTCCCATCTACTTCGCCTACGAGGCCGTCCAGCCGACCTGGCCGGCCAACACGCAGGCCGGAGCGTTCACCATCACCGGCTGCACCGGTGACACCTCCGACTGTGCGTTCACCGGGAACAGCGCCAACTTCCACTTCAACGCGCCGATCGCACCCGGCGCGACGAAGAGCGTCACGCTCACCGTCAAGATCACCGACACCCCGGCGTGGGGCACCGCCCCGTACACGCTGAACTGGGCGCCGTACGTCTACTACGAGTTCGGCCAGGTGGGCACCACCGGTACCGCCAAGGACCAGACCTGGACCTTCGGGGTGCCCTCGCTCCAGACCGTGATCAGCTGACCCCCGTCCCGTCGAACGCCCCCGCCGTCACCCGGCGGCGGGGGCAAGGGCTTTCCGGCAACGGTTGAAGATGGCGTGAAGGAGCCGCAGACGCGGCCTTCACAACTCCCTATTCTCATCCGCCATGAAGCCATTCAGCATGCAACGCGTCGGGGTAATTCTCGCCACGGTACTGGGACTTGGCCTGATCTTCGCCGCCCAGCCGGCCTCCGCCACCACCCGCGACGACGGCGTGATCACCGGCGTCTCGGCCTCCGTCGACAAGAAGACGGCGGCACCGGGCGATGAACTGACCCTGACCCTCTCCCTCACCAACACCGAATCCGCCCCCATCACCTTCGCGTACGAGTGGATCGGACCGAGCTTCCCCTCCAACCAGCTGACCGGCGCGTTCACCTTCACCGGCTGCGGCGGGGACCAGGTGGACTGCGTGTTCGGCGGCAACTCCGTCAACTTCCATCCCACGGTGCCGATCGCGCCGGGCGCCACCCGCACCGTCACGGCCACCGTCAAGATCACCTCCACGCCGCCCTGGACCGGGTCGTACACACTGAACTGGGCCCCGTACGTCTACGCCGAGTACGGCTACCCGGTCGTCAAGACCAGGAGCGGCCCCTTCCTCGACGGCATGCCCGGCCTGCAGACCGTGATCAGCTGACCCCCACCCCGCCGACCGCCCCCGCCGTCACCCGGCGGCGGGGGCCGGGAGCGTCACCCGGCGGCGGGGGCCACCGCCTGCGCCTGCGCCGGCGCCGGGGCGAAGCGGTCGGCCAGCGGCAGGACGGCGAGCACCAGCAGCATCGGGGCGAGCAGCGCCCAGCGGTACGAGCTCGCGTCCGCGATCGCCCCGACCAGCGGCGAACCGACCAGGAAGCCCACGTAGTTGAAGAGGTTGAGCCGGGCCACCGCGGCGTCCGAGTCGGCCGGGAAGAGCCGGCCGCCGGCCGCGAACACCTGCGGGATGATCGCGCAGATGCCGAAGCCCAGCACGGTGAAGCCGGCGATGCCCGCCCAGGCGGCGGGCGCGACCGCGGCGAGGCCGAAGCCGAGCGCCGCCAGCGCGGCACCGACGCGGACCACCGGGACGGCGCCGAAGCGCTGCACCGCGCGGTCGCCCAGGGCCCGGCCGAGCAGCATCGCGACCATGTAGCCCAGGTAGGAGAGCTTGGCGAGGTCCTCCCGGCTGCCCAGCCCGTCGGTGAGGTACTTGACGCTGTAGTTGGAGACCGAGGAGTCCGCGATGTACGCGAAGGCCATCGCCAGGCAGAGCGGCAGCAGCGGACGCCAGGGGATGGACCGGGCGGCGGCCTCGGCGGCCTCCCGGACGGCGTCGCCGAGTTCGGCCGGACCGGCGAAGAAGGCGCCGGCCAGCAGGGCGAGCGGGGCGATCACCGCCGCGGCCGTGCCGAACAGCAGCGGCAGCCCGAGGTCGTAGTGCGAGCCGAGGCCCGCGAGGGCCGCGCCGAGGATGCCGCCGAGGCTGAACGCGGCATGGAAACCGATCATGATCGAGCGGCCGTAGCGGTGCTGGAGCCCCACCCCGAGCATGTTCATACTGGCGTCCAGCGCACCCACCAGCAGCCCGAACGCGCCCAGTGCCAGGGCGAGTTGCCACAGTGCCCCGCCCAGTCCGGCGGCCGCCAGGCTCAGGCAGACGGCGGGCTGGACCACCCGCAGCACGACCCGCGCGCCGGTGCGCTTCACCAGCTGCTCGGAGGCGATCGACCCGACCCCGGCCAGCACCGGCACCGCGGCCAGGAAGACCGGCAGCAGCCCGTCGCTCAGCCCGTACCGGTGCTGGATCTCCGGGATGCAGGTGACCAGCAGGGCGAAGGTGACGCCCTGGAGCAGGAAGGCGGCGGCGAGCGCGGCCCGCCCGGTGCGCAGACCGGGCGCCACCGGGGGCGGCGACGCGGCGGGCGGAACGGGCGGGACCACGGGCGGGGCGGCACTCAAGCGGACCTCCAGGCGGACTCCACACGAACCGCGCTACCGGCCGGTAGGACGATGTTGGCGAGAGCGTAGGGGGTGCGCCGCGATTACGGGAGGGGTCGCGCAGCGGTCATTTCCCGCCCGAGGCCAGCTCCCGGGAGCGGTCCCGGGCCGCCTCCAGGGCGCCGAGCAGGGCGGCCCGCACCCCGTGGTTCTCCAGCTCGCGGATCGCCGCGATGGTCGTGCCGGCCGGGGAGGTGACCGCCTCGCGCAGCTTCACCGGGTGCTCGCCGGAGTCCCGCAGCATCACTGAGGCGCCGATCGCGGACTGCACGATCAGGTCGTGCGCCACCTGCCGGGGCAGCCCGAGCAGGATGCCGGCGTCGGTCATCGCCTCCACCAGGAAGTAGAAGTAGGCCGGCCCGGAGCCGGACAGCGCGGTGGCCGCGTCCTGCTGGGACTCGGGCAGCCGCAGCGCCTTGCCGACCGAGCTGAAGATCTCCTCGGCCCGCGCCAGGTGCTCCTCGCCCGCGTGCGAGCCCGCCGAGATGACGCTCATCCCCTCGTCCACCAGGACCGGGGTGTTGGGCATCACCCGGACCACCGGGGTGCCCGCCGCGAGCCGCTCCTCGAACCAGGCGGTGGGAACGCCGGCCGCGGCCGAGATCACCAGCCGGTCCGCGCCGACGTGCGGGGCCAGCTCCTCCAGCAGGGCGCCCATGTCCTGCGGCTTGACCGCGAGGATCAGGGTGTCGGCGAGCTTGGCGGCCTCGGCGTTGGAGACGGCCACCACGCCGTAGCGGTCGGCGAGTTCGGCCGCCCGCTCGGGACGGCGGGCGGTCACCAGGACGTCGGCCGGGTCCTTGCCGGCCCGCAGCAGACCGGAGAGCAGGGCCTCGCCGATCTTGCCGGTGCCCAGGAAGGCGATCTTCTGTCCGTGTGCTCCGCTGCTGCCCATGGTCCGCTCCCGCTCCTTGCCTCGGTACTGCCGCCATCCTCGCACCGCCCGGCGGCCCGCGCCGGGACCGTCCGCTCCGTGGTCGCGGCCCGCGCGGGGACCATCGGCTCCGTGGTCGCGGCCCGCCCGGGGACCGTCCGCTCCGTGGTCGCGGCCCGCGCGGGGACCGTCGGCTCCGTGGTCGCCGCCCACCCGGCCGCCTGGCGGAGGACAGGCCCCTAGGGAGAAATCTCGGGGGTTTCCCCTATGGCCTCCCGGCTCCCACGGGCGCACCGTGGAGCCATGGCACACGACGAAATGTCCCGACGTGAGAACCGGCAACTCGCCGTCGCCTCGGCGACCGTGGGCCCGTGGCGGACCGCCGCGGGGGTCGGTGCGGTGGTGGGGGCGACGGCCCTGGGGATCGATGCGATCACCGGGGACTGGTCGCTGAGCATGCTGGCCTCACCGGCCGGCTGGGGCCTGTTCTTCTTCTTCCTGGTCGGCACCGTCGGCGGCCGGCTGCGGCGCGACACCACCGACCGGAGGCTGCGCCGCTGGGCGAACGAGCACCCCTGGCAGTCGGCGCTCCCGGCCGTCGGCGGGCTGCTGGTCCTGAACACGCTGGCCCAGCTGTTCCTCGGCGACGAGGGCCTGTTCGGCGCCTTCTTCATCTCGCTGCTGCCGGCCGGCCTGCTGCTGGCGATCGCCGGGGTGGTCGGCTCGGTCAAGCAGGCCCGCGGCAAGGACTGAGCGGGCGCCCGCACCGGCGCGCTTCCGGACGAACGGCACCGGTCCCGCGGACGACGCACAGGTGTTCACCACACGGTGTGCCCCCGATCGAGGGATCGTCAGACCCCGTCGGCATACTGGCGCGATGCCGATCGCCGAAGAACCGGAACCGCGCCCCGCCGGGGGCGACGAGCCGAACGGGTCCGACCCGTCCGGGGCGGGCCGGAAGGACCCGTTCGCCGACCTCGTCCTGGACGAGGAGTTCGTCCGCAGCGCCACCGTCAAGGAGCAGAGCGGGCGCACCCGCATGCTGTCCGCCCGCTGGAAGCACACCCCGCCGGTCGATCCGGGCGGCCGCCGCTCGGTCAACGACGGCCCCCCGGCGCGCGGGCGCCGCTTCCGCCGCAAGCCCGTCCGCCCGGCGCGGGCGGTCGACGCGTGGGGCGACCCGCGTCCGCGCCGCCGCCTGGAGTGGCGCACGCCGCTCTACGTCCTGCTGACCGTCGCCGTGCTGCTCGTGGCACTGAACATCGACGGGCTGAAGCTCTGGTACTCCACCCACTTCGGCTACGCCTCCGACCACCCGGTCTCCGCGAGCCCGGCGGCGGAGCGCGACGGACGGCAGCCGACCCCCGACCACCCGTGGGCCGGCTCCCCCGCCGAGGACTGGGCCGCCGGAACGGACGGGATCGAACTGCCGAAGACCCCCCGGGCCACCGGCGCGTTCGGTGCCGACGAGGTGGCCGCCCGGCTGCAGTCGGTGCGGGCCTACCTGGCGGCGGCCCACCTGGACCCGAAGGTGGTGTCCGGCGGCCGCCCGGACGCCGCGCTGGCGATGCTCGACGGCCGCACCCGGGAGGCCGCGGCCGCGTCGCTGGACCACCCCTCGGCGACCAGTGACCCCACCGCCTGGTTCACCCGCTTCGACCCGCGGGAGGCCGTCCCGGTCACCGACGTGGTCAAGGTGCGGGGCCGGATCGACGTCACGGCCGACGGGGAGAACGGCGTCCTGATGCGGGCCGACGTCAGCTACGTGTACGCGCTGCGCCCCGGCCCGAAGACGGCCGACCAGGCGGCCTCGGCGAACGGCTCCGCGGACCTCGCGGAGACGGTCCGGACCATCGTCCGGCAGGTGGACACCTTCCACTTCTACGACCCGGCCAAGTACCAGGTCGATCCGGGGAAGCTCGCGATCGACGAGACCGTGGAGAGCTTCGGCAACAGCACCTGCGGCCGCTACGACGGCTTCCTGCACCCGGAGTTCGACCGGTCCACCCGGCCCGGCCCGGTACCGACCGGGCCGACCACGGACCCGTACGACCGGGACCGGGTGCCGCCGGGCACCGGGAACTGCGGCTCCGCCAGCCGGACCTGACCGACGTCAGCGCTTGCGCCTGGCCCGGCCCGGCGCCTTGGTGTCGGGCCGGCGGCCGCGGCCCGCCTGGCGCTTCTCGTACTGGGCGACGGCCCGCTCGTGGGCGGCCCGCCGGACCGCCTCGCCGGGAGCCTCGACCAGGCTGCGGACGAAGTAGGCGGCCAGGCTGCCGGCCCCGCCGATCAGCCATACCGCGCCGAGCGACTTGTCCTCGGCCATCCAGCCGGTCAGCTGGTCCCGGCCCTCGGTGAGCACCTTCCAGGTGCGCCGTACGGCCATCATCGAGCAGACCGCGATGGCGGCGGTCAGCAGCCCGTTGAGGAAGGTGCCGTCCTCGGAGAGCGCGATGCCCTCGATGCCGAAGCGCAGCACCAGCACGGCGGCGGCGGTCGCGGCCAGGGCACCGACCGAGACACCGACCCGGCGCGGCCAGTAGCCGTTGTCCCGGTTGAGCCAGGACGTGCCGAAGAAGCGGATCGGCTCCGGCTCGGGGGCGCCGGCGGGAGTGGGGGCGGGGGTGGGGGGCTGCTCGCTCACGCCGTCGATTATCACCCGAGCGCCGCACACGGCGGAGGAGCCGTCCCGGCCGGTGGGACGGCTCCTCCTCGTTCGGTGCGGGCCCGGTGTTCCGGTGCCGTACGGGCCCGGCGTTCCGGTTCCCTGCGGGCCCGGTGTTCGCCTCGGGCTCAGCCGAGCTTGGACACGTCGCGGACGGCGCCCTTGTCGGCGGAGGTGGCCATCGCGGCGTAGGCCCGCAGGGCCTGGCTGACCTGACGCTCGCGGTTCTTCGGCCGGTAGCCGCCCGTGGCCTCCAGGACGCGGCGGCGCTCGGCCAGCACCTCGTCCGGGACCTCCAGGGAGATCCGGCGGCCGGGGATGTCGATGGCGATGGTGTCGCCGTCCTCGACCAGCGCGATGGTGCCGCCGGAGGCCGCCTCCGGGGAGGCGTGGCCGATGGACAGGCCCGAGGTACCGCCGGAGAAGCGGCCGTCGGTGACCAGCGCGCAGGCCTTGCCCAGGCCCCGGCCCTTCAGGAAGGAGGTCGGGTAGAGCATCTCCTGCATGCCCGGGCCGCCCCTGGGGCCCTCGTAGCGGATGACGACGACGTCGCCCTCCTTGACCCGCTTGGCGAGGATCGCCTCGACCGCGTCCTCCTGGGACTCGACCACGACGGCCGGGCCGCTGAAGGTCCAGATCGACTCGTCCACGCCGGCGGTCTTCACGATGCAGCCGTCCTCGGCGAGGTTGCCGTACAGCACGGCCAGGCCGCCCTCGACCGAGTAGGCGTGCTCGGCGCCGCGGATGCAGCCCTTGGCCGAGTCGGTGTCCAGCGACTCCCAGCGCTCGGACTGCGAGAAGGCCTCGGCGGAGCGGACGCAGCCGGGGGCGGCGTGCCACAGCTCGACGGCCTCGGCGGACGGCGAACCGCCGCGCACGTCCCAGGTCTTGAGCCACTCGGCGAGCGAGTCGGCGTGCACGGTGTGGACGTCCTCGTTGAGCAGCCCGGCCCGGTACAGCTCGCCGAGGATGGCCGGGATGCCGCCGGCCCGGTGCACGTCCTCCATGTAGTACGAGCCGTTCGGCGCGACCTTGGACAGGCAGGGCACCTTGCGGGAGATCGCGTCGATGGCCCGCATGTCGAAGTCCAGCTCGGCCTCCTGGGCGGCGGCGAGCAGGTGCAGGATGGTGTTGGTCGAGCCGCCCATGGCGATGTCCAGGGCCATGGCGTTCTCGAAGGCGGCGCGGGTGGCGATCGCCCGGGGCAGCACCGAGGCGTCGTCACCGCCGTAGTAGCGGTTCGCGATCTCGACGACGTTCTGCCCGGCCCGCTCGTACAGGGCCCGGCGGGCGGTGTGGGTGGCGAGCACCGAGCCGTTGCCCGGCAGCGAGAGGCCGATCGCCTCGGTCAGGCAGTTCATCGAGTTGGCGGTGAACATGCCGGAGCACGAGCCGCAGGTGGGACAGGCGTTCTCCTCGATGATCGCGATGTCCTCGTCGGAGACGTTCTCGTTGACCGCCTGGGAGATCGCGTCGACCAGGTCGAGCTTGCGCACGGTGCCGTCGACCAGGGTGGCCTTGCCGGCCTCCATCGGGCCGCCGGAGACGAAGACGGTCGGGATGTTCAGGCGCAGCGCGGCCATCAGCATGCCCGGGGTGATCTTGTCGCAGTTGGAGATGCAGATCAGGGCGTCGGCGCAGTGCGCGTTGACCATGTACTCGACCGAGTCGGCGATCAGGTCGCGCGAGGGCAGCGAGTAGAGCATGCCGCCGTGGCCCATCGCGATGCCGTCGTCCACGGCGATGGTGTTGAACTCGCGCGGGATGCCGCCCGCCTGCTTGATCGCCTCGGAGACGATCCGGCCGACCGGCTGGAGGTGGGTGTGCCCGGGGACGAACTCGGTGAAGGAGTTGGCCACCGCGATGATCGGCTTGCCGAAGTCCTCGCGGGCTACGCCGGCCGCCCGGAGAAGCGCCCGGGCGCCTGCCATGTTGCGACCGTGGGTGACCGTACGGGACCTCAGCTCGGGCACTGTGCTCCACTCCTTCGGGGCTCTCGCGGGCACCCCGCTGCTGGGAGGGTTCGGGGGCCGCTGTGGGTACCGAGCCTACGCCCGCCGTCCGGCCGGCGGACGGTCCGTCCGCGATGCGGGCAGGCGGAGGCGCTGGCGGACGGGCAGTGATTCGGGCGGGCGGGCAGCAACGCGAGCGGACGGCGGTGCGGGCAGGCGGCGGACGGCGGTGCGGGCTCCGGGCGTCAGCCGGGCTTGACGGCCACGGTGAGGTCCAGGCTGAACGGCTCGACCACGACGCCGTCCGGGAACGCGGCGACCATGGCCTCCCGTTCGGCCGCCAGCACCGGCGCGCGCTCCTCGGGGCTGAGCGAGGCCAGGTAGGAGCGGGAGGTGAGGTCGGTGAGCACGTGCTCGACGGTGACCCGCCGCTCCCAGCGCAGTGCCGTCCGTTCGACCGCGAGGCCGGCCGGGGCGAAGTGCCCGACGTGGCCGCTGATCCCGCCGTAGCCGTGGAAGCGGCCGGGGAGGGCGGCGGCCATCCGCTCGCTCCTGGCCCGGATCCACGGCACGGTCTCGTCGTACACGTTCCACCAGGCGGCGACGGCGCCCCCGGGCCGCAGCACCCGGACCGCCTCGGGGACGGACTTCTCGGGGTACGTCCAGTGGAAGGCCTGGGCGTAGGCGACCAGGTCGACGGACCCGTCGTGGAAGGGCAGGTCGTCGCCGGTGCCCCGGACCAGCGGCAGGCCCGGCGAGGAGGCCAGGAACCGGGCGGCCATCCCGGGGCTGGGCTCGACGGCGACGACCTCCGCACCGCGCGCGGCCAGCAGCCGGGTGGCGATGCCCGTCCCGGCGCCGACGTCCAGGACCCGGGCACCGGCGAGGCCGCGGCCCCAGAGCCGCTCCAGCGCCTCGAACAGCTCGTCGGGATAGCCGGGGCGGCCCTGCTCGTACTCGGCGGCGACCCCGCCGAAGCTCGCGGCGGCCTCGCGATAGTTCCGACTCTCCGTCATGCGTCCCCCTTCGTACGGCAGTTGACGCCCGGGCGGACCGGACGGCTCAGCGTACGCGCGAGGGGGTGGCCAGGTGCAAGCGGGTAAAAGCGAGGGCCTCGGCCAGGTCGGCCTCGCGTTCGGCGGGGGAGGCCGAGCGGCGGGTGTTGACCTCCAGCACCACGTGGCCGTCGAAGCCGGTCCGGGCGAGGTGCTCCAGCAGCTCGGCGCAGGGCTGCTTGCCGCGGCCGGGGATCAGGTGCTCGTCCTTGCCGGAGCCGCTGCCGTCGGCCAGGTGGACGTGGGCGAGCCGGTCGCCCATCCGCTCGACCATGGCGAAGGTGTCGATCCGGGAGGTGGCCGCGTGCGAGAGGTCGATGGTGAAGTGCCGGTACTCCTCGTCGGTGACGTCCCAGCCGGGGGCGTACGCGAGCATCTCGCGGTCGCGGTAGCGCCACGGGTACATGTTCTCGACGGCGAAGCGGACGTCGGTCTCGCCCGCCATCCGGTGGATCCCCTCGACGAACTCCCGGGCGTACTGGCGCTGCCAGCGGAACGGCGGGTGGACGACCACGGCGCTCGCGCCGAGCTTCTCGGCCGCCGCCCGGGCCCGGACCAGCTTGGTCCACGGGTCGGTGCTCCACACCCGCTGGGTGATCAGCAGGCAGGGCGCGTGCACGGCCAGGATGGGCAGCCGGTGGGCGTCGGAGAGCCGGCGCAGGGCGTCGATGTCCTGGCTGACCGGGTCGTTCCAGACCATCACCTCGACCCCGTCGTAGCCGAGCTTGGCGGCCAGCTCGAAGGCGACGGCGGTGCTCGCCGGGTACACCGAGGCGGTGGACAGCGCCACCTTGGTGTCCGGGATGTGCAGGGCCGGGTGCCGGGGCAGCACCAGCCGGTCGGTGGTGCGCAGCAGCGGCGGGCGGGCGGCGTCCCGCTTGGCGGCCTTGACCGAGCGGACGGACTGGACGGCGGCCTTGGCGGCGCCGGCGGCCCGGGCGGTGCGGGTCTCCTTCGGGGCGGCCTTGGCGGCGGGCTGCTTCGCCTTCGGGGCGGGCTGCTTCGCGGTGGGCGTCTTCGCCGTCTTCGCCGTTCGCGCCGTCTTCGCCGTTCGCGCCGTCTTCGCCGCGCTGGTCTTCGCCGCGGCGGTCTTCGCGGTGCGCTGGGCGGCCTTGACCGCCTTCGAGGCCTGCTTGGCGGCCTGGGCGGCGGTGGCGCCCGTGACCGCCTTGCCGAGCCTGCGGCGCGGGCCGTCCGGCCGCGACTGCCCGCTCCCGGGAGTGCGGTCCTCCTGCGTTCCGTCCTCGCCCGCTGGTTGCACCACGGGAGACAGCGTAAGCGGAGCACGCGGCGAACGGGGCGGGATGACCGGCGCAGTGACCATCGGCACGTTGCCCCGGGGCGGTCGGTCGGCGGTCGGTCGGCGGTCGGTCGGGACGGGTCCGGACGACTGTCCGGGCGGCCGCCCGCGTGCGCGCCCCGGGGTGCGCGCCCGGCTTACGGGGTGAGCGCCGGGCGGCGGCGGTCGGCCGGGCTGTCCATGGTGTCCAGGCGGCGCAGGATGATGCCCTCGCGCAGCGCCCACGGGCAGACGTCCAGCTCCTCCAGCCCGAACAGGTCCATCGCGGCGTCGGCGACCAGCGCGCCGGCCAGCAGCTGCTTGGCCCGGCCCTCGGAGACGCCCGGGATCCGGGCGCGCTCGGCGACGGTCATCGCCGACAGCCG
Source organism: Kitasatospora sp. SC0581 (assembly GCF_048159585.1). NCBI lineage: Bacteria > Bacillati > Actinomycetota > Actinomycetes > Kitasatosporales > Streptomycetaceae > Kitasatospora > Kitasatospora sp. SC0581. Next base: position 363,110 of record NZ_JBLRWA010000003.1, read on the forward strand.
GGGCAGCCAGGCGGCCAGCCCGCTGCGGGTGAGCCGACGGTCGGTGTACGGACCGGCGTCGGCGGGGGCGGCGCCGGTCATCCGGGCCAGCTGCTTGAAGGTCTTGGAGGTGGCGACCGCGTGCCGGGCCGGGCCGAGCCGGGTGATCTCGCCGACCACGGTGGCGAGCTCGGCCCGGATGTGGCGTCTCAGCTCGCGCAGCCCCTCCGGGTCGGCGACGTCCCCCGGCAGCCAGCGGGCGGTCAGCCGGCCGGCGCCCAGCGGCAGCGAGCAGGCGACGTCCGGCTGCTCGTCCAGGCCGCAGGCGATCTCCAGCGAGCCGCCGCCGATGTCCAGGTTGAGCAGCCGGCCCGAGGACCAGCCGAACCAGCGGCGGACGGCCAGGAAGGTGAGCCGGGCCTCGTCCTGCCCGGAGAGCACGCGCAGCTCGACGCCGGTCTCGGCGGCCACCCGGCGCAGCACCTCCTCGCCGTTGGCGGCCTCGCGCACGGCGGAGGTCGCGAACGGGAGGATGTCGACGACGCCCTTGTCCTCGGCGACCCGCAGCGAGGACGCGACGTGGCCGACCAGCCGCTCGACCCCGGCCTCGCTTATCGCACCGTCCTCGTCCAGCAGCTCCGCCAGACGCAGCTCGGCCTTGTGCGAGTACGCGGGCAGCGGAGCAGCGCCCGGATGGGCGTCCACCACGAGGAAGTGGACCGTGTTGGAACCTACGTCGAGCACACCGAGTCGCATAACTCTCCACGCTACGCGATCCGGGCCCTGGTGAGAGGGGGTGCGACGGTATTCGCGCCGGTCCGGAACCGGTCCGCGGGCCGGTGGGCGGGCCGGTGGGCGGGCCGGTCTTCCGGCGGTCCGCCGTCCGTCAGAGGAGGCCGTCCCACAGCTGCTCGACGATGACGGCCCACCAGTTCTCCGGGTCGGCGAAGACCGTGCCGTCCACGGCCGCCAGCGCGCGCTGCAGGGCGTCCACCGCCCCGCCCGCGGCCACCGGGTCGAGCCCGCGCAGAGCCGGCCACCAGCCGGCGAACGCCTCCAGGCAGCGGACGAAGGCGCGCAGGTCCGCGTTGCAGTGGCGGGCGGTCGCGTAGTCCGGGTCCACCGCCCGGACGGCGCCGTCCACCGGGTCGAGGGCCAGCAGCGCCCAGCCGTCCGTCCCCAGCACCAGCTGCCCGGCGAGCGCCAGGCGCTCCCGCTCGGCCACCCGGGTGCCGCGGCCGAGTCCGGCCAGGTGCGCGGCGAGCGGGGGCAGGACGGTGCCCTGGCGGGTGCCGTCGGCGATCGCCTCCGCGCCCGGGTGGTGCAGCGCGAAGAACCCCGGCACGGCCACCGGGACGCCCACCGCCAGCAGCAGCGCGGCCGCGTCCCCGGGCAGTTCGGCGCGGGCGACGTCGGCCGGCTCGAAGCGCTGGACGCCCGCCGGGCCGAACCGCTCCGCGAGCCGGGCGGCGAGCACGGCGTCGGGCTCGCCGGATATGCCGGGACCGCCGGATGCGTCGCGCACCGCGCGGGGGAAGGGCACCCGGTTGCGGGCCGGACCGTCCGGCGGCGCGGGCAGCGCCCGTACGGCGGCGGCCCGGTGGTCGAAGCGCGGACCGTACGGAAGCTCGAAGTCGACCCGGACGTCCGGCAGTTCGGCGGCCAGCGCGTACGACCAGTAGCCGCCGGGCAGGGCGCTCGGCCGCAGGTCGGTCCGGACGGCCAGCACGTCCTCGGCGGCGACGCCCTGCTCGCGCAGCCACCACCAGCCGCGCAGCGCCGGGTGCGGCAGGCCCGCCGCGGACCGCAGGGCCAGCGACCGCTCCTCGCCGGTGCCGTCCCGGTAGGTCAGCTCGGCCCTGGCGCCCCGGCCGGTCGCCGGCGGGAGGGTCGGGTCGTAGCCGCCCGCGCCGACGAAGTCCCGGTACAGCCCCACCACTTCGTCCACCGGCACCGAGGGCCACACCGTGAACCGCCCGCTCTCCCGGTCCACCACGGCGCAGGCCGCCCCCACCTCCTCGGGCGCCCGCCGCTCCCCCGTCCGCGGGTCGACCACCACCCGGGCGGGCTCCGCCCACACCACCCAGCCGAGCTCGAACTCATGGGTGCACACCCGCCGCACCACCCCGGCCCCCTGCGGCAGATCCCCGTTGATCCACCGCTGCCCCGCCTCCACCGCCTGCACCCGCGAAATCATCCGGCCCTCCCCGACCCCGACCCTGCCCGACCCGCGACCCTACGCCCCCACCGACCCCCCGCCCCGCACAGGAAGTCGGCCCGGCCGACTTCTCACGCATCCCCCACGAGGTATGCGACGACCGGCCTGCACGCCCTTACTGGCCCACACCCCCTGCACGAAAAGTCGGCCCCGCCGACTTCTGGCGTAGCTCCCTCTGCCGCCGACCCCACCCCTCCGCGCACGAGAAGTCGATCAGCCCGACCTTCCATGCACCCCTGGGGGACGCCCCACACCTCCCCCGCGCACGAAAAGTCGACCCCGCCGACTTCCTATGCAGAACCCGGGCAAATACGACGGCCGGCCTACCTGGCCCCAGGTACACCCTGGCCCGGCCAGCCCGAAAGCGCACAGGAAGTCGGCCCAGCCGACTTCTCGCGCGAGTTGCTCCAACGCGGGCGAAGACCAGGCCACATAGCCTGCCGCCGCCCCCGCCCCTCCGCACACGAGAAGTCGATCAGCCCGACCTTCCATGCACCTCTGGGAGAAATATGCAGACCGGTCTACAGATCCTGCCGACCCGCACCCCACCCTGCGCACGAAAAGTCGGCCCAGCCGACTTCCTGTGCAGGACCTGGGAAAATATGACGGCCGGTCTACATAGTTATGGGCACAGCCAGGCCCAACCCGCTCGTAAGCGCGCAAGAAGTCGGCCGGGCCGACTTCTCATGCGAGCCCGTCCAATGCACGCGCGAGGGATATGACGGTCGGACTACATAGATCGCCGCCGGCCTCGCCTCTCTGCGCACGAGAAGTCGACTCCGCCGACTTCCTATGCAGCACCTGGTGAACCTCGACCTGGCCGGCCCGATCGCGCACAGGAAGTCGGCCGGGCCGACTTCTCGCGCGGGCTACCCCCGGTTCCCGTGTGGCGAATATGGCGACCGGTCTACAGATTTCTCCGCAGAAGGGGTGTCGAGTGCGGCTGCGCAGGAAGTCGGGCGGGCCGACTTCCTGCGCGGGGTGTGGGGTACGGGTCAGGAAACGAGGTGGCAGGGGGCGGGTCAGGCGGCGGGGGTGCGGCTCAGGAGGCGAGGTGGCAGGGGGCACGACGTCCGGCTGCGCAGGAAGTCGGGCGGGCCGACTTCCTGCGCGGGGTGTGGGGTGCGGGTCAGTGGCGCAGGTCAGGCGGCGGGGGTGAGGGGGAGGGGGCGGCCTTCGGGGGTGAGGGCGATGGCCCAGAGGCCGTGGGTGGCGGGGTGGAGGGGGGTGGGGGCCTGGCGGGCGAGCTGGTGGTCGAGGTAGGTGACGGCGTCCTGGTGGTTGACGGCGTTCCAGGCGTGCGGACGGCCGTAGGCGTCGAGGGTGAGGAGCACCGCCTGGGAGCCGTGGCCGGCGCGGCGGAGGTCGTCGGTGAGGCGGTCGAAGGCCGGGGCGCCGTCGCCCAGGTCCCGGAAGGGGGCGCCGAGTTCGCGTTCGGCGCGGTCGCGGCCCCCGCGTTCGCCGGCGTCGCCCTCGGTGGGGATGCGCGGGGCCGCGCAGGTGGGGCGGCCGGTGTAGCACTCGACCGCCGAGAGGGCGATCTCCAGGCTGTTGTTGGCCCGGCCCGGTTCGCGGTGGCCGCCGTCGTTGACGGCCTCCGCCCAGCCGCCGGCGGCCGGGTCGGGGTGGCGGGCGGGCAGGCCGTCCGCGTCCCGGGGGGCGCGGCGTTCGAGTTCGGCCTGGTGCTCCGGGTCGACCGGTGCGAGCCCGCCCGGCAGGCCGTACGGACGGCTGTCGGCGATGCTGCGCGGCCGGAACGCCGGATCCTCCGGCTGGGCTCCGCGCCGGGCGCGCAGGGCGAGTTGGAGGGTCATCGCGTGGGCGGTCGCGACCGGGACCGCGCCCCAGGCGAGGGTCGGGTCGGCGGGGACCGCCGCGTTCTCCCGCCGTCGGGCCTCCACCGGGTGAGCCTCGGGGCGTCCGATCACCGGGGTGGTCCCGACGACCGGGGGTGCGGCCGGGGAAGGCGGCGCGGCGTGGACCGGCGGCGGTCCGACGACCGGGTGCGGCGCCGCGCCGACCGGGGTCCGGGCCACCGGCGCGCCGGTCGGCGGCCCTCCAGCGGCCGGACCGCCGACGGCCTGCCCACCGCCCACCACGCCGCCGGGGCCGCCTGGACTGCCGGTCGCCCCCGCCCCGACGCCGCTGCCGAACGGGGCCGCCACGTTCGCGGGTCCGCCGCCGGTGCCCGCCAGCGGCCCCGGCCCGACGGTGGCGACCGGACCGGCCGCCTGGTACGTGCCGTACCCGCCGCCGTACGCCGGGGTCCCGAACTGCCCGGGCACCCCGACCGGCCGGACCGCCGAGGGGGTCTCCGGCGCCGGGCCGTACGCGGGTCCTCCGGCGGACGGTGCGGTGACGGGCGCGGTGGCGGGCGCGGTGGCGGGCGCGGCCGGAGCGCTCACCGAGTCCGTCCGTACGGCCACCGGCCCGCCCGTACTCCCGCCGCTGTGCGAGGCGGCCGCGGGCGCCTGGAGCGGGTAGTCCCCGTCCGACCAGCCCGCCGACCCGCCGCTCTGCCGGGCCGGCGCGGCAATGGCCGGTGCCGGCGGTGCCCAGTCACCGCCGCCCCCACCGCCCGTCGCCCGGTGCTGCCCCGGCGAGCCCCCGGCCGCCACGGAACCGCCCGCCGACGCGCCCACGGGAGCACTCGCCGCGCTCGCCACGTCCGGCGCGCCGACGACCGCCCCCGGGTCCGCCACCGCGACCGAGGCCACCGTCACCGCGCCCGGCACCGTCGGCACCGTCGGCCCGTCGGGCGCCGCACCCGCGAGCGGCTTGTCGCCACCCGGCCCGACCGCCGACGGCCCGACCACCCCCGGCCCGTCCGCCCCCGGTGTCAGCCCGGCGAGCGGCACCCCGCGGAGCGCCTTGCCGTCCTCGTCGGTGAGCACCGGCTGCCCGTGTTCGTCCAGCCGGACCGCCAGGTCCGCCACCCCGACCACCGGCTTGCCGTCCGGCCCCGGGACGACCAGCAGCCCGGTGGCGTCGGCCACCGGCGTGCCGTCGGCGCGGAGGATGACCGGCTGCCCGTCCGGGCCGAGGACGGGCTTGCCCTGCTCGTCCACCTTGACCGTCAGCCCGGGCACGCCGACCAGCGGCTTGCCGTCCTTCCCGGCGAGCAGCACCAGCCCGGAGCCGTCGGCGCCGAGCACGCCCGGTTCGCCGAGGGCGGCGGGCAGCCCGGCGGCGAGCGGGTCGAACGCGCCGTTGCGGTACGAGGCGGCGGTGACCTCCGTCCCCGGCGTGCTGCCGAGCTTCAGCAGGGCGACCGCGGCCGGCTCCTCGAGCACGCCGGACAGGGCGTCCTTCATGGCGCGGCCGAGTTCGGCGAGCAGTCCGCCGATCTTCAGCGCGGCGGTCTCGACGGCGACGGCCGCCACCCCCGCCGCGACCTGCTCGGTGGCGGCGTTCTCCACCGTGGCCGCGAGGCCGCCGACGGCCTTCCGCAGTCCGCCGGCCACCCCGTTCCCGACCACCTCGCTCCCGGCCACCCCGTTCCCGGCCGGGTCGCCGCCGGTCGCCGCCGCGGCGATCTTGCCGGCCGCCTCCTTGGCCTTGGCCGCCTGCTCCTCGGCCTGCCGGAGTTCGGCGGCGAGCTGCCGCAGGGTCGCGATGATCTCGGCCTTGCAGGTGTCCACGGCCCGCGCGGACGTGTCGAAGGCCCCGGCGACCAGCCCGACCGCGCTGTGCGCGTCGTCCAGGTGGCCCTTGCCGCCGCCGCTGAAGGCCTGCCAGTACGCGCCGAAGGCCTCGACCGCGTGGCCGGAGTTGTCGGCGGTGACCCGCCGGACGGACTCGCCGCAGCGGCGGGTGAGCCGGTCGGCCTCCTTGCCGAACTCGCGCCAGACTCCGGCGGCCTTGCGCAGGCCCTCCTCATCGGCCTGCGGCCACAGCCGGCCGGTCCGGGCCAGCACCGGGACCAGTTCCTCGGGCAGTTTCCGGGACACGCGCTTCCCCCTTCGAGCCGGGCTTCGGGCCGGGTCCGTCAGACCGACATGTCCTTGGGGACGGCGGGCACCACCCCGGGGGTTGCCCCCGGCACCCCGGGAACTCCCGCGACCCTCGGCACCGCCACGCCCGGCACCGCCGACGCCCCAGAAACGCCCGGCACCGCCGTCGCCCCGAACCCGCCCGCCGCCGCGCTGTCCGCGTCCGCCGTCCGCGCGGCCATCGTGTGCAGCCCGGCCCCGACCCCGGCCACCCGCCCGGCCAACCCCCGCAACCCGCCGACGAGTTCACCGCGCGCCTGCCCGTACACGGTGGCGAACCCGCTGCCCGGCTGGTCCGCGCCCCAGGGGGCGCCGAGCGCGGCGAGGCCCTGCTCCAGGGCGGCGACGGCCTTCGTCAGTTCGCCGCCGAGCTTCTCGAACTCCCGGCCCTCGCCGTGCAGTTCCCACGGCTTGAGGACGAACTCCCCGCCCGCGCCGCCGGACGCCCCGGTGCTGCCGCCTGCCATCCCCGTACCTCCCCGTAGCGGTCCCGTCGCGGACCCCGCCGCGGACCGGCCGCCATCCTAGGCGCGCCCCCGGGCCCGCCCGCAGCGCCCGACGGACCTCTTCACCCCGCCTTCACCCCGGCCGACCCCGCCACCACCGACCCCGCCCCGTGCTCCGCCGGGCCCCGCCGCAAACCCGCCCCGACCCCGCCACCGACCCCGCCACCGGTCCCGCCACCGCGCTCCCGCCCCCGAAAGCTCTACCCTTGCCGGGTGGCACCAGCAGAAACGTCCAAGAAGAAGTCCAAGGCGAAGCCCAAGGCCTCCCCCGCCCCCGTCGACCTCGCGATGCCGAGCCTGCGCCGCGAGATCCCGCGCGACGAGGTCCCGCTGGACTTCGCCCGCGCCTGGGTCGAGTTCGCCGACCCCGCCGACGAGGAGCAGGTCTTCCGCTGCGACCTCACCTGGCTGACCTCCCGCTGGTCCTGCGTCTTCGGCCAGGGCTGCCACGGCATCCGCGAGGGCCGCGGCGAGTCGGACGGCTGCTGCACGCTGGGCGCGCACTACTCGGACGAGGACGACGAGAAGCGCGTCCTGGGGCACGCGACCCGGCTGACCCCCGAGCTGTGGGAGAACTTCGCCGAGGGCACCGACGCCAAGGGCCGGATCGTCTCCGACGGCGGCATCACCATGCTGGACGAGGACGGCGACCGCCAGACCCGCCGGGTCGGCGGCGCGTGCATCTTCGTGAACAGCCCGGACTTCGCGGGCGGCGCCGGCTGCGCCCTGCACGCGCTCGCCCTCAAGGAGGGCCGCGAGCCGCTGGAGACCAAGCCGGACGTCTGCTGGCAGCTGCCGATCCGCCGCACCTACGACTGGATCGACCGCCCCGACGACACCCGCTACCTCCAGGTCACGATCGGCGAGTACGACCGCCGCGGCTGGGGCCCGGGCGGCCACGACCTGCACTGGTGGTGCACCGGCGCCCCGGCGGCCCACCAGGGCGCGGACGCGGTGTACGTCAGCTACCGCCCCGAGCTCACCGAGCTGATGGGCCGGAAGGGGTACGAGGTGCTGGCCCGGCTGTGCGAGGAGCGGATCGCCACCAAGGGCGACCGCAAGGTGGCCCCGCACCCGGCGGACCCGGTCAGGAAGTCCAAGAAGGACTGACCCGCCCCCCGGTGCCCGCCCCACGCGGCGGCACCGGCCCACCGCCGGCACCGGCCCCCGGCGCTGGCCTACTTGTCGATGTCCCCGACCACGAAGAACATCGACCCCAGGATCGCCACCATGTCCGCGACCAGCGTCCCCGGCAGCAGCTCGGTGAGCGCCTGGATGTTGTTGAAGGACGCCGACCGCAGCTTGAGCCGCCACGGCGTCTTGTCGCCGCGCGAGACCAGGTAGTAGCCGTTGATCCCGAGCGGGTTCTCGGTCCACGCGTAGGTGCTGCCCTCGGGTGCCTTGAGCACCTTGGGCAGCCGCTGGTTGACCGGGCCGGGCGGCAGCGTGGCGAGCTTGTCGAGGCAGGCGTCGGCGAGGTCGAGCGCGTTGAGGGTCTGTTCCAGCAGGCACTCGAAGCGGGCCAGGCAGTCGCCCTCCTCGCGGGTGACCACGGTGAGCACCTGCCGCAGTTCCTCGGAGCCGTACGCCAGGTACGGCTCGTCGCGGCGCAGGTCGAGGTCGAGGCCGCTGGCCCGGGCGATGGGGCCGCTGACGCCGTACGCCTCGGCCTGCGCCCGGGTGAGGACGCCGACCCCGGCGGTGCGGGCGCGGAAGATCTCGTTGCCGAGGACGAGGTCCTCGAAGACGGGCAGCTGCGAGCGCACGGTGGCGACGGCGGTGCGGACCCGGCCGAGCCAGCCGGCCGGCAGGTCCTCCTTGAGGCCGCCGACCCGGTTGAACATGTAGTGCATCCGGCCGCCGGAGGCCTCCTCCAGCACGTGCTGGAGGTCCTCGCGGCCGTTGAAGGCGTGGAAGACCGGGGTGATCCCGCCCAGCTCCAGGGGGTACGAGCCGAGGAACATCAGGTGGTTGAGCACCCGGTTGAGTTCGGCGAGCAGGGTGCGGACCCAGACCGCCCGCTCCGGGACCTCCATGCCGAGCATCCGCTCGACGGCCATGACGACGCCGAGTTCGTTGGAGAAGGCGGAGAGCCAGTCGTGCCGGTTGGCCAGCATGATGATCTGCCGGTAGTCACGGGCCTCGAACAGCTTCTCCGCGCCCCGGTGCATGTAGCCGATCACCGGCTCGGCGCTGACGATCCGCTCGCCGTCCAGCACCAGCTTCAGGCGCAGCACGCCGTGGGTGGCCGGGTGCTGCGGGCCGATGTTGAGCACCATGTCGGTGGTGCCCGCCGCGCCGGTGAAGTTCTCGGCTCCCGCCCCGATGCCGACCGTGGTCTCCCTCATGCCCCCAGAGTCTGCCATCCCGGCAGGCCCGCCAGGCTCACCGGTTCCGTCATGCGGACGGCCTGCACCAGCCACCCGAAGGCGCCCAGCCCGCCCGGGTCGGTCAGCTCGGCCCCCTCCCCCGCCCCGCTGAGCGCCCGCAGGTAGCCGACGGGGTCGCTGGTGGCCAGCGCGAGCGCCGGGCGCCCGCCGCTCACGCCGAGCGCCCGCAGCGCCTCCCGCTGCGTTGTCCACAGGCTGTGGAGACCGGGCACGGCGACGGAGTCCAGCGCGACGTGCGCGGTGACGTCGCAGGAGCCGTCCGGCACCGGCGCCACCTCCCGGCCGTCCCGGAATCCGGCGTACGTGCCGAACGGCGGCCGCCGCCCGGCGGTGTGCCCGTAGTCGACGGCGACGGCCAGGCCGCGCTCCAGCCCGGCCACCGCCCGCGCCCAGGCGGCGTCCCGGGGGCCGCCGAACTCCACCGCGTCGCCGGGCTCCGCGACCGGCCACCAGCGGCCGGCCCAGGCCGCGTCGGCCGCCGAGACCGGCTCGCCGAGGCGGGTCCCGCCGGTCGCGGTGTCCACCTCGACGTAGCGCAGCACCCCGTCCTCGTCGACCTCCCCGGCGTCCAGCGGGACGTTGTCCAGCCACTCGTTGGCGAACAGCAGCCCGGTCACCCCGCGCGGCGGCCGGTCCGTCCACAGGGCTGTGGACGGCAGGCCGGCCGGGCGGTCGGCGACCTCCACGCCGTACGGGCGCAGCCGCGCCAGCACCTCCGCGGGCAGTTCGGCCAGGACGCCGGTGAGCAGTTCGCCCCGCCCGGCCCCCATGTCGACCAGGGCCAGCTCCTCCGGACGACCGAGGGCCTCGTCAACCTCCAGCAGCAGCCGGGCCACCGCACGGGCGAACCTCGGCGAGGCGTGCACGGAGGTGCGGAAGTGGCCGGCGGGGCCCTCCGGCCTGCGGTAGAAGCCCTGCCCGGGGTCGTACAGGGCCCGTTCCATGGCGGGCGCCCACCGCATCCAAGTCATGGGGCTGGACGCTACCCGGCGCCCGGTCGACCCTCCCCATCGGATCGGGTGCTTCTCCGACCTACGGAGTAGGGCGGATCGCCCTACCGGCGGACCTGGGCACACGGAGCGACTGCCTACGCTGGACACGTGCATCGACTCAACGCCTGGCTCCGCCGTCACCCCATGGTGGTCGACGCCGCCTGGGCGGCGATGGTGCTCTTCGCCGGCCTGGTGCCGAACGACGGCCCGATCGACGACGGCTGGCGCTTCGACGTCTCGCTCGCGATCGCGGTGGTGCTGCCGCTGCTGATGGTCGTCCGGCGGCGCTTCCCCGACCTCACGGTGTCCGCCGCCGCCGCCATCGGCGTCGGCCAGGTACTCGTGGACATCTCGCCGGCCGGCTCCTCGATCGCCTACCTGGTCTTCGCCTACACCGGCGCCGCCTTCGGCCAGAAGTGGATCTCCCGGCTGGCCCTGACGGCCGGCCTGGCCTCCGGGCCGCTGGTGTTCTGGCAGATGATGCCGGTGAAGACGGTCTTCGACCGGGCCGGCGACGCCCACACCCGCCCGTACACCTTCGGCGAGGCGGCGCTGATCACGCTGCTGATGAGCACGCCGTTCATCCTCTGCTGGGCCTGGGGCCGGCTGACCAGGGTGCGCCGCGCCTACCTGACCGAGCTGGAGGACCGCGCCGCCCGGCTGGAGCGCGAGCGGGACGCCCAGTCCAAGGTGGCGGTCGCCGCCGAGCGCGCCCGGATCGCCCGCGAGCTGCACGACGTGGTCGCGCACAACGTCTCGGTGATGATCGTCCAGGCCGACGGCGCCGCGTACGTGCTGGACAACTCCCCGCAGCAGGCCAAGGAGGCGCTCGGCACGATCGCCTCCACCGGCCGCCAGGCGCTGGTCGAGATGCGCCGCCTGCTGGGCGTGCTGCGCACCGCCGACACCAAGGCCGAGGAGTACGTGCCGCAGCCGGGCGTCGAGGAGCTGCCGGAGCTGCTGGAGCAGGTCCGCACCGCCGGGCTCGACGTGGACTACGCCACCTCCGGGCACCCGCGCGAGCTGCCGCGCGGCGTCGAGCTGACCGTCTACCGGATCGTCCAGGAGGCGCTCACCAACGTCCGCAAGCACGGCGGCCCCGACGCGCACGCCCGGGTCGCGGTCGACTTCGGTGAGCGCGAGCTGGCCGTCCTGGTGGAGGACGACGGGCGCGGCAGCACCGACGAGCACCTGGCCGCCGGCGGCGCGGACGGCCTCGGCCACGGCCTGATCGGCATGCGCGAGCGGGTCGGCATGGTCAGCGGCAGCCTCGACGTGGGCCCCCGCCCCGGCGGCGGCTTCCGGATCCGCGCCGTCCTGCCGCTCAAGGCGGCCCACTAGCCCCGTCCGCCGTCCACCCCCTCCAAGGAGTCCCACCTTGACCATCCGCGTGATGCTCGTCGACGACCAGGAACTGCTGCGCACCGGGTTCCGGATGATCCTCCAGTCGCAGGGCGACATCGAGATCACCGCCGAGGCGGGCGACGGCGCGCAGGCCCTGGAGCAGCTGCGGCGCACCGAGGTGGACGTGATCCTGATGGACGTCCGGATGCCGCGGCTGGACGGCGTGCAGGCGACCCGCCGGATCTGCCTCGCCGAGGACGGCAGCCCGCTGCCGAACGCCCCCCACGTGCTCATCCTCACCACCTTCGACCTGGACGAGTACGCCTTCGCCGCGCTCAAGGCCGGCGCCAGCGGCTTCCTGCTCAAGGACGTCCCGCCGACCGAGCTGGTGGCCGCGATCCGCGCGGTGCACGGCGGGGACGCGGTGGTCGCCCCGACCACCACCCGCCGGATGATCGACCGCTTCGCCGAGGTGCTGCCCACCCCGCAGAGCGCGCCCGGCTCGGACGTCCTCGGCCCGCTGACCGAGCGCGAGCGGGAGGTGTTCCTGCTGGTCGCCCAGGGCCTGTCGAACGGCGAGATCGCGGCCCGGCTGGTGCTCTCCGAGGCCACCGTGAAGACCCACGTCGGCCGGATCCTGGCCAAGCTGGGGCTGCGCGACCGGGTCCAGGCCGTGGTGCTGGCGTACGAGGCCGGGCTGATCCGGGCCGGGGCCGGCGACTGAGCCGCTTCGGCGTCCGGGCGCCCCCGTAGACTGGGGCGGTACGTCCGGTACCCGTGGAGCGGACTGGAACGGTCATTCAGGACAAGGCAGGACAAGGGTGGACGTGAATCCGTCCGACTTCGCCGACCAGGCTTTCGGCGACCCAGGCGACCCCGGCAACCGCCCCGCCCGGCTGGCCGTCGGCGTGGTCGGCACCGGCCGGGTCGGCCCCGCGCTGGGCGCGGCGCTCCAGCTCGCCGGGCACACCGTGGTCGCCGCCTCCGGGGTCTCCGCCGTCTCCCGCCGCCGCGCCGAGGCGCTGCTGCCGGGCGTGCGGATCGTCACCCCGCCGCAGGTCCTGGCCGCCGCCGACCTGGTGCTGCTGACCGTCCCGGACGACGCGCTGGCCGACCTGGTGGCCGGGCTGGCCGCCACCGGCGCGGTCCGCCCCGGCCAGCTGGTCGTGCACACCTCCGGCGCCCACGGCGTCGCCGTCCTGGAGCCCGCCACCCGGGCCGGGGCGCTGCCGCTGGCCCTGCACCCGGCGATGACCTTCACCGGCACCTCGGTGGACCTGGCCCGGCTGGCCGGCTGCCCGTTCGGCGTGACCGCCCCCGAGGAGCTGCGGCCGGTCGCCGAGGCGCTGGTGGTGGAGATGGGCGGCGAGCCGGAGTGGGTGCCCGAGGAGGTCCGCCCGCTCTACCACACCGCCCTCGCGCACGGCTCGAACCACCTGGTCACCCTGGTCGCGCAGGCGATGGAGCTGCTGCGCTCGGCCGGCGTCGCCGAGCCCGGGCGGCTGCTCGGCCCGCTGCTGGGCGCCGCCCTGGACAACAGCCTGCGCTCCGGTGACGCGGCCCTCACCGGCCCGGTCGCCCGGGGCGACGCGGGCACCGTGCGGCGCCACCTGGCGCAGCTCAGTACGGTGTCCCCGGACATCCCGGCGGCCTACCGGGCGATGGCCCGCGCCACCGCGCAGCGGGCGCTCGCCAACGGAACCATCGACGAAACGTCGGCGGCGGCACTGCTGGACGTACTGAACGAGGAGAGCACTGATGGCACGCGGTAAGCAGCCGAACAAGCCCCAGCGGACGCCGAAGGTCCACCGGGCCGTCGTCACCCGCACCGTGGACGACTTCGAGGCCGCGTTCTGGCCGGACGAGCAGCCGGTCGACAACGCCGTCGTGATGACCATGGGCGCGCTGCACGAGGGCCACGCCGCGCTGATCCGGGCCGCCCGCAAGCAGGTCGGCCGCGAGGGCCGGGTCGCGGTGACGGTCTTCGTCAACCCGCTCCAGTTCGGCCCGGGCGAGGACCTGGAGCGCTACCCGCGCACCCTCGACGACGACGTGCGGCTGGCCGAGGAGCACGGCGCCGACGTGGTCTTCGCGCCGTCCGCCGAGGAGGTCTACCCGAACGGCGAGCCGCAGGTGCGGATGGCGGCCGGCCCGATGGGCGAGCGCTTCGAGGGCGCCACCCGGCCCGGCCACTTCGACGGCGTGCTGACCGTGGTCGCCAAGCTGCTGCACATCACCGACCCGGACTTCGCCTTCTTCGGCGAGAAGGACGCCCAGCAGCTGGCGATCATCCAGCGGATGGTCGCCGACCTGGACTTCGACGTCGAGATCGTCGGCGTGCCGACCGTCCGCGAGGAGGACGGCCTGGCGCTGTCCTCGCGCAACCGCTACCTCTCGGCGGAGGACCGCGAGCACGCGCTCGCCCTGTCCAAGGCCCTGTTCGCCGGCCGGGACGCCGCCGCGCAGGGCCCGAAGGCCGTCCGCGAGGCCGCCTCGGCCGCCCTGGACGGCGCCGAGGGCGTCACCCTGGACTACCTCGCCCTGATCGACCCGCACGACTTCTCCGAGGCGGCGGACGACTTCCAGGGCGAGGCGGTGCTGGCCGTCGCCGCGAAGGTGGGCCCGACCCGCCTGATCGACAACGTCCGCATCATCGTTCGGTAGTACCGCAGTAAGAACCCCCTTCAGGCATGCACTCACAGGAGGCGTGACCCGCAATGCTCCGCACCATGCTCAAGTCCAAGATCCACCGGGCCACCGTGACCCAGGCCGACCTGCACTACGTGGGATCCGTCACGGTGGACGAGGACCTGCTCGACGCCGCCGACCTGCTCCCCGGCGAGCTGGTCCACATCGTCGACATCGACAACGGCGCCCGGCTGGAGACGTACACCATCGCCGGCCCGCGCGGCTCCGGCGTGATCGGCATCAACGGCGCCGCCGCCCGCCTCGTCCACCCGGGCGACCTCGTCATACTCATCGCCTACGGGCAGATGGACACGGCCGAGGCCAAGGGCTACGAGCCGAAGATCATCTTCGTGGACGGGCGGAACCGGATCACCGGCCTGGGCGGGGACCCGGCGGAGGCCCCGGAGGGCAGCGGACTGCTCCGGGGTGACAGGGCGTACGGTGACGGCAACGGCGCGGCCGACGCCGTCTCGCGCTGAAGGAGCCAGCCACCCATGTCCACGCACCGCCTCACCGCACCGGCCCCCGGCTGGACCGCCGCCACCGACGTGGTCGTGGTCGGCTCCGGGGTCGCCGGCCTCACCGTCGCGCTCAACGTCCGCAAGGCCGGCCTGCGGGCCATGGTGGTCACCAAGGCCGTGCTGGACGAAGGCTCCACCCGCTGGGCCCAGGGCGGCGTCGCCGCCGCCCTGGGCGAGGGGGACACCCCCGAACAGCACCTGGACGACACCCTGGTGGCCGGCGCCGGCGTCTGTGACGAGGAGGCCGTCCGCACCCTGGTCACCGAGGGCCCGGACGCCGTCCGCCGGCTGATCGCCACCGGCGCCCTGTTCGACCGGGGCGAGGACGGCGAGGTCCTGCTGACCCGCGAGGGCGGCCACCACCGCCGCCGGATCGTCCACGCGGGCGGGGACGCGACCGGCGCCGAGATATCGCGCGCCCTGGTCGCCGCCGTCCGCACCGACCCGGGCATCGAGCTGATCGAGCACGCGCTCGTCCTCGACCTGCTGACCGACGCGGCGGGCCACGCCGCCGGGCTCACCCTGCACGTGATGGGCGAGGGCCAGCGCGACGGCGTCGGCGCCGTCCGGGCCCGCGCGGTGGTGCTCGCCACCGGCGGCATGGGCCAGGTCTTCTCCGCCACCACCAACCCGGCGGTCTCCACCGGCGACGGCGTGGCCCTGGCCCTGCGGGCCGGCGCCGCCGTCACCGACCTGGAGTTCGTCCAGTTCCACCCCACCGTGCTCTGGCTCGGTCCGGAGGCCGAGGGCCAGCAGCCGCTGGTCTCCGAGGCGGTCCGCGGCGAGGGCGCCCACCTGGTGGACGCGGACGGCGTCCGCTTCATGGTCGGACAGCACGAGCTGGCCGAACTCGCCCCGCGCGACATCGTCGCCAAGGCGATCACCCGGCGCATGCAGGAGCAGGGCGCCGAGCACATGTTCCTGGACGGGCGGCACTTCGGCGCCGAGATGTGGGAGCACCGCTTCCCGACCATCCTCGCCTTCTGCCGCGCCAACGGCATCGACCCGGTCACCGAGCCGATCCCGATCGCCCCGGCCGCGCACTTCGCCTCCGGCGGCGTCCGCACCGACCGGCACGGCCGCACCAGCGTCCCCGGCCTGTACGCCTGCGGCGAGGTCGCCTGCACCGGGGTGCACGGCGCCAACCGGCTGGCGTCCAACTCGCTGCTGGAGGGCCTGGTCTTCGCCGAGCGGATCGCCGCCGACCTGGCGGGGCTGCACGCGGCCGGCGACCTGCCCGAGCGCGCGGTGGACGTCGCCGCCGCCCGCGCCGCGCAGCCCGTCCCGCTGCCCCCGTCGGAGGCGCGCGCCGAGATCCAGCGGCTGATGTCGCGCGGCGCGGGCATCCTGCGCTCCGCCGCGTCGATGGCCGACACCGCGGCCGGACTGGCCCTGCTCGCCGAGCAGGCCCGCTCCCACGTGGCCGAGGAGAAGCCGGCCGACCCCCGGGTGGAGACCTGGGAGGCCGCCAACCTGCTGCTGGTCGCGACCGCCCTGGTCGCGGCCGCCGCGCAGCGCGAGGAGACCCGCGGCTGCCACTGGCGCGAGGACTTCCCCGAGCGCGACGACGCCCACTGGCGGCGCCACCTGATCACCACCCTCGCCGCCACCGGCGGTCCCGTCAGCACCCCTGAGGAGCAGTAGAACCATGACCCACTCCCACGAGGAACTCCCCCTGGCCGACCAGGGCGGCTGCGGCGACGGCTGCGCCTGCGGGGACGGCGAGGGCTACGAGACCGGTCTGGACCCGCAGCTGGCCGAGCTGCTGGAGCAGGCCGGGCTGGACCCGGTCGAGGTCGAGGACATCGCCACCCTGGCGCTCGCCGAGGACCTGGCCGGCGGCGAGGACGTCACCTCGGTGGCGACCGTGCCCGCCGAGGCCGTCGCGACCGCCGACTTCACCGCCCGCCAGGCCGGCGTGGTGGCCGGCCTGCGGGTCGCCGAGGCCGTCGTCTCGCTGGTCTGCGAGGAGGAGTTCGAGGTCGAGCGGCACGTCGAGGACGGCGACCGGGTCGAGGCCGGCCAGGTGCTGCTCTCGGTCCGCTCCCGCACCCGCGACCTGCTGACCGCCGAGCGCAGCGCGCTCAACCTGCTCTGCCACCTGTCCGGCATCGCCACCGCCACCCGCGCCTGGGCGGACGCCCTGGAGGGCACCGGCGCCGTCGTCCGGGACACCCGCAAGACCACCCCGGGCCTGCGCGCGCTGGAGAAGTTCGCGGTGCGCTGCGGCGGCGGCGCCAACCACCGGATGGCGCTCTCGGACGCCGCGCTGGTGAAGGACAACCACGTGGTCGCGGCCGGCGGCGTGGCCGAGGCCTTCCGGGCCGTCCGGGCCGCGTACCCGGAGCTGCCGGTCGAGGTCGAGGTGGACACCCTGGAGCAGATCACGCCGGTGCTGGAGGCCGGGGCGGACCTGATCCTGCTGGACAACTTCACCGTCGGTCAGCTGAAGGAGGCCGTCGCGCTGGTGGCCGGCCGGGCGAAGCTGGAGGCCTCCGGCGGTCTGACCCTGGCCAGCGCGCGCGAGGTCGCCCAGACTGGTGTCGACTACCTGGCCGTGGGCGCGCTCACCCACTCCTCGCCGATCCTGGACATCGGCCTGGACCTGCGCGCCTGACCGTCAGGTCGGCCGCAGTCCCGTCCCGACTCGCAGAAAGCGTCCCCGTGCTCCTCACCATCGACGTCGGCAACACCCAGACCACGCTCGGCCTGTTCGACGGCGAGGACGTGGTGGAACACTGGCGGATCTCCACCGATCCGCGCCGCACGGCCGATGAACTGGCGGTGCTGCTGCAAGGGCTGATGGGCAGCCACACCGCGGTGAAGGAGGCCGCGGTGGAGGGCCTGGCGATCTGCTCGTCCGTCCCCGCCGTGCTCCACGAGCTCCGCGAGGTGACCCGCCGCTACTACGGCGACGTCCCCGCGGTGATCGTGGAGCCCGGCGTGAAGACCGGGGTGCACGTCCTGATGGACAACCCCAAGGAGGTCGGCGCCGACCGGATCGTCAACGCGCTGGCCGCGAACCACCTGTACGGCGGCCCGTGCATCGTGGTCGACTTCGGCACCGCGACCACCTTCGACGCCGTCAACGCGCGCGGCGACTACGTCGGCGGCGCGATCGCCCCCGGCATCGAGATCTCGGTCGAGGCGCTCGGCGTCCGCGGCGCCCAGCTGCGCAAGATCGAACTGGCCCGCCCCCGCAACGTGATCGGCAAGAACACCGTCGAGGGCATGCAGTCCGGCATCCTCTACGGCTTCGCCGGCCAGGTCGACGGCCTGGTCGAGCGGATGGCCCGGGAGCTCGCCAAGGACCCGGACGACGTCCAGGTGATCGCCACCGGCGGCCTGGCCCCGCTCGTCCTCGGCGAGGCCGGCACCATCGACGTGCACGAGCCCTGGCTGACCCTGATCGGCCTGCGCCTGGTGTACGAGCGCAACCGCCCCGCCAGCTGAGCGGCGCTCAGCTGCCGGGCTTCGGGAAGGCCGGCAGGGTGACCGGACCGGTGACCACCGAGTCCGGCCCGTACGTCGAGGCGGCTCCGGGGGCGGGGGTGACGACCACCCCCATCACCGGGCCCTTCGGCAGCGCCGCCACGACCTTCTTCCAGCGCGGGTCCTTCACCACCGCGGTGAGCTGGTCCGGCGTCAGCGGCGGGTCGGTCCGGGTGATCGGCGTGCCCTGATCCAGCGGCTTGCGGTTCCACTCCTGGAGCAGGATCTCGTAGCCGGTCCCGGTCAACGTGGCGGACCAGGTCTTGGAGCCGGCCGGCTCGCCGGGACGCGTCCCGGCCTGATAGAGGGTCAGGTGCTCGCCGCCCGGGAGGTCGGTCTCGCTGCAGGCGTCGCCCGGAAGCGGGCCCAGGCAGCCGGGCTCGACGCCGTTGCGCATGATCCAGAACAGGTACTGGACCGGGCCGTTCCCGTCGTCCAGCACCAGCCGCAGCTGCGGGATGTCGCTCTCGGTCCCCCGGGCCTCGCCGACCTGCACCGTCCCCGGGGGCAGGAGCTCGGTGAGCATCCGCTGGAACTCGGCGCCGGAGACCGGCTGGCCCACGGCCGCACCGGAGGAGACCGAGCTGGCGGACGTCGGGCCGAGCCCGGGCAGCAAGCCGCCGATCCCGGCCGCGCCCACCCCGACCAAGGCCAGCGCGGCGACGCCCGCCACGGTGCCGATCCGCCGCCTGCGGCGCAGCCGCCGCCCGTACGACCAGCCGGTGTCGACCAGCGGGCCGGGTTCGGCGTCGTAGGCCTCGCCGGCCCGGCCGAGGGCCTCGGTGAAGGCCCGCTCGAACCGCTCCTCGGGCCCGTCGTGCTCTGCGGACATGCTGAACCAACCTCTCTACCAAGTGGGTTGACGTGACGTGACGCGCCGGCTCAGCGCTCGGCGAGGTCGTCGAGGCTGCTGCCGAGCACCGTGCGGATCCGGCCGAGCGCGCGGAAGGCCTGGGTCCGGACGGCGCCCGGGGTGCTGTGCAGGACCGCGGCGGTCTCCTCGACGCTGCGGTCCTCCCAGTAGCGGAGCACCAGCACCGCCCGGTCGCGCGGGGCGAGCCGGCCGAGCGCGTCCACCAGGGCGAGCCGCAGTTCCGGGTCGCCCTGCGGGGCCGCGCCGTCCGGCACCGCCTCGACCGGCCGCTCGCCGCTGGAGCGGCGGACGCGGTGCGAGAGGAAGGCCCGCACCAGCACGGTGTGCGCGTACCCGGCCGGGTTGTCGATCCGGCGCTTGGCCCCGAACCAGGAGGTGCGGTGCCACTGGGCGTAGATCCGCCCGAGGGCCTCCTGCACCAGGTCCTCGGCGAGGTGGGTGTCCCCGCCGGTGAGCAGGCAGGCCGACCGGTAGAGCGGTCTGGCGCGGGCGGCCGCGAAGGCCTGGAAGTCCTCGTCCCGCCGCCCGCCCCGGGCCGCCTTCCCCTGACCGTCCGGTCGCATCCTGCCCGGCCCCCTCGCTCGTTCTCCCCTGACACCTGGATGACCAGGTGCGCCCCGGGTGGCGTTACAGGTGGCGGCGAAAGGCTTCTTCGCCGGGCCGACCGTGGGTGGTTCGGCGCGACGTTACCGACAAATCGGATATTCGTCACGTAGTGTCAGCCCATGCCTACGCCACACGGATCGCGCGGCGGCATGGCCTTCAGCGCCGACGAAGTCCGCGTGCTGCGCCGCGCCCTCGCCCAAGCCCTCCACCCCGCCGTGCCCGTCCACCTCCAGGGGCCCGTCCGGCCCGCCCTCGCCGGGCCGGGCGCCGAACTCTGGGCGGAGGACGTCCAGGACGCCCTGCGCCTCACCGAGGCGATCGACGAGGCCGTCCAGGAGGGCGGCCGGCTGCGCGCCTTCCTGCTCGCCGACCTCGGACGCTACCGCTCCGCCCTGCCCGGCAGCGCCCCCGGCTACCTGGAACGGCTGGAGGAGGCGGTGTCCGACGGGTACCTGCCCGGGCCGGAGGACCTCACCGCACTGCGCGGACTGAGCCGCCAGCCCTGCGGCCAGGGCGAGCGGGCCCGCCGCTCCCGGCTGGCCGGGCGCTGCCACGCGCTGGCCGAGGCCGCCGTCCGCGAGCGGCTCGCCCTCCACAGCGGACCGCCCCGCCACCTGGTGGCCGTACCGAGTCCCGCCGCACCGCCGCACAGTCACCCCACCCCTGTAGGAGGACGGACCCCCATGAGCAGCACCGACTCCCGCCCGGAGCAGCCCGCCGCCGCGAAGACCCCGCCCCGCCCGCACCGGATGCCCACCCCCGCCGAGCTGTTCGGCCGCCGCCCCAAGCCCCCCGCCCACCCCGCCCCGCCCGCCGACGACGCCCCCGAGGACGTCGAACTCGCCACCGGCACCGGCTGAGCCGTCCGCGTCCGATCCGGGGGAGGCCGCCGTCGCGGCCTCCCCCGCGGCAATCCCGGCGCGGAGCACCGTGTGTGGCTGGCTACCCTTGTGGGGTGAGCGATCAGAGCCTTGTTCCCGCGACCGACGACCTTCCCGAGCAGATGCGCGTCCGGCGCGAGAAGCTCGACCGGCTCCGGGCGGCCGGTGTCGACCCGTACCCGGTCGGTTTCCCCCGCACCACCACCATCGCGGACCTGCGTGCCAAGCACCCCGACCTGGAGCCGGACACCGCGACCGGCGAGCGGGCCGGCGTCACCGGCCGCGTGATCCTCTCCCGCACCGGCGGCAAGCTCTGCTTCGCCACCCTGCGCGACGGCACCGGCGACCTCCAGGTGATGTTCTCCCTCGACAAGCTGGGCCCGGAGCGGCTGGCGGCCTGGAAGGCCGACATCGACCTCGGCGACCAGGTCGGCGTCGAGGGCGAGGTGATCACCTCCAAGCGCGGCGAGCTGTCCGTGATGGTGGACCGCTGGGAGCTCACCGCCAAGTGCCTGCGTCCGCTGCCGGACAAGCACAAGGGCCTGACCGACCCGGAGGCCCGGGTCCGCCAGCGCTACGTGGACCTCATCGTCAACCCCGAGGCCCGCGAGATCCTGCACCTGCGCAGCAAGGTCGTCCGCTCGATCCGCCGCACCTACGAGGACCGCGGCTACATCGAGGTCGAGACCCCGATGCTCCAGCCGGTGCACGGCGGCGCCAACGCGCGTCCGTTCAAGACGCACATCAACGCGTACGACATCGACCTCTACATGCGCATCGCCCCCGAGCTGTACCTCAAGCGGCTGGTGGTCGGCGGCGCCGAGAAGGTCTTCGAGATCAACCGCAACTTCCGCAACGAGGGCGCGGACTCCACCCACAACCCGGAGTTCACCTCGCTGGAGTCGTACGAGGCGTACGGCGACTACGACACCCAGGCCGAGCTGATCCGCGAGACGATCGTCAACGCGGCCCGGGACGCGCTGGGCACCACGGTGATCAGGGGCGTGGACGCGCACGGCGTCGAGCACGAGATCGACCTGGCCGAGCCGTGGGAGGAGATCGGCGTCTACCCGGGCATCTCGGCCCGCCTGGGCGTCGAGGTCACCCCGGAGACCGGCGTCGAGGAGCTGCGCAAGCTGGCCGCCGAGCACGGCATCCCTTTCGAGAAGGACTGGGGCCACGGTCAGATCGTGCTGGAGATGGTCGAGCGCCTGCTGGAGGAGAACGCCGTCCGGCCGACCTTCATCAAGGACTACCCGACCGAGGTCTCCCCGCTGACCCGCCAGCACCGCTCGCGGCCCGGCGTGGCCGAGAAGTGGGACCTGGTGATCTTCGGGACCGAGATCGGCACCGCCTACTCCGAGCTGGTCGACCCGGTCGAGCAGCGCGCCCGCCTCACCGCCCAGTCGCTGCTGGCGGCCGGCGGCGACGTCGAGGCGATGCAGGTGGACGAGGACTTCCTGCGCGCCCTGGAGTACGCGATGCCCCCGACCGGTGGCCTCGGCCTCGGCGTGGACCGCCTGATCATGCTGCTGACCGGCAAGAACATCCGGGAGACGGTGCTCTTCCCGCTGGTGAAGCCGGAGCCGAAGGCTTCCGCCGCGACGGCGGAGAAGACCGAGGAGGAGTGACCTGATGGACTACGTCAGCGCGATCGTGCCGCCGCTGGTCATGGCGATCGGCTTCGGATTCCTGGTGCGGGCCATCGTCCGCAGCCAGGGCGGGGCCCAGCGGGCCAAGGAAGACCTCGACTGACCCCGTCAGCCGCCCCGAACGACCGGCGCGCCGCCATTCCCGATTCCCGGGGGTGGCGGCGCGCCGGTTTGGCGCACTTCACAAGATTTGCCCCATTCACTCCCTATCCTGGCCGCACTATGGTCCGGCAACTCGGCGAACTTGAGAACGCCATCATGACCCGGGTGTGGCAGTGGAACCGACCGGTCACGGTTCGCGAGGTTCTCCTGGATCTGCGGTCGGAACGCGAAATCGCGTACACCACGGTGATGACCGTCCTGGACAAGCTCCACAGAAAGGGCTGGCTGCGCCGCGAGCGGGTCGGCCGGGCCTATCGTTATGAACCGGTCTCCTCGCGTGAGGCGTACACGGCGGCCCTGATGAACGACGCCTGGGCCACCGGTGACAATCCGGCGGCGGCCCTGGTGCACTTCTTCGGCCTGATGTCGCCCGAGCAACGCGAAGCGCTCCGGGACGCCTTGCGGGTGGCCGCTCTGTTCCCGCCCGATCCGGCCGGCGCGGATTCCGCGGACGGCGGACCGGATACCGGTGGGACGGAACCGGGAGCGGCGCGATAACGTCCCGACCATGGAGGTCACCATCCGCCGGGCGCGGACCACGGACGTGCGGGCAGTGCGCAGGCTCATCGACACCTACTCACGCGACGGCATTCTGCTGGACAAGCCCACAGTCACACTGTTCGAATCCGTCCAGGAGTTCTGGGTCGCGGAACGGGACGACAACGGCGTGGTGGTGGCCTGCGGCGCACTGCACGTGATGTGGGAGGACCTCGCCGAGGTCCGCACGCTCGCGGTGGATCCGGTCGCCCGGGGCACCGGGATCGGGCACCTGCTGCTGGAGAAGCTGGTGCAGACCGCGCGCTGGCTGGGCGTCCGTCGGATTTTCTGCTTGACGTTCGAGGTCGCGTTCTTCGCGAAACACGGTTTCGTCGAGATCGGCGAGGTCCAGGAAACCGATGATGGTACGACAGACCCGGCGGCGATCGCTACGGATGTCTATGAAGAACTCCTCCGCTCGTACGATGAAGGCGTCGCCGAGTTCCTCGACCTGGAGCGGGTGAAGCCCAACACACTGGGCAACTCGCGCATGCTGCTGCACCTCTGAGCCGCTCCAACCGGGTCAAGGGTTTGTGTTTTCCGGAGAAAGGCGCTTTCCTTTCCTTAGGCAATGGGTCGTTTAGCGGAAAGGGAAGCCCGTGGCACAGAGGGTGCAGGTCATTCTTGAAGACGATCTCGACGGCGGTTCGGCGGACGAGACGGTGACGTTCGCCCTCGACGGCGTTGCCTACGAGATCGACCTGAAGAGCGCCAACGCGGACAAGCTCCGCGGCCTGCTGGCGCCGTACGTGGAGAAGGGCCGCAAGCAGAGCGGCCGGCTCGCCGGTGCCCGTCGTCCGGGCCGCGGCACCGCGGCGCGTCCGGCCGGCGGCGGCGCCCCGGACACCGCCAAGATCCGCGCGTGGGCCAAGGAGCAGGGCCTGGAGGTCAACGACCGCGGCCGCGTTCCGAGCAACGTCCGCGAGGCCTACGAGAAGGCCAACGCGTCCTGATCCCGGCGCCGCGGGCCCGCCGGAGCGGGTGCGGGGCCCGGCGGCCGGGGACGGCCGCCACCATCACACGCACGGGGCGCGGAGGGGTCTCCTCCGCGCCCCGCGGCGCGTGCCCGGAGGAGCCCGCCGCGGCCGGCCCCGGGGGCCGTCCCGGGCAGCGTCCCGGGCAGCGGCTCGGGCACCGGCTCGGGCGGCGGAACAATCACGGGCCGTGCGACGCTGTAGGGGCGAAGCGGCAACGCGGACGACACCGGGGCGACGTGCCCGGCACCCCGTCCGCCGTCGAACCGCCGTCACCGCGGCCCGACTTCTCGCCAGGCGAACACCGCCACCGCGGAAACTGCGCGAGAACCGCCCCGATACCGGGTATGAATGCAGGTGGACGGGTTCTTCGGCCCGTCCAGGGGCAGTATGTGCGACCGGCCGGAGGGGTTCCGGCGGCGGCGTCGGCGGCACGTGTTCGCCGATGGCGTAGCGGAATCCGGTGCATCCGGCCCACCTGTGGGAACACCGTTTCCCAACACCAGGTTGGGATTGGTGTCGGCTGGTCGCGCAGCATCTCGCTCCTCTACCGGGGAGTGAATCCGTGGGCCGCGCCGCTGAGCGGGACTAGCATGCGGAAGGACAGGGCGGGGACGGACCCCGAACTGCCCGACCGCTCTGAGGAGCGATAAACGATGTTCGAGAGGTTCACCGACCGCGCGCGGCGGGTTGTCGTCCTGGCTCAGGAAGAAGCCCGGATGCTCAACCACAACTACATCGGCACCGAGCACATCCTCCTGGGTCTGATCCACGAGGGCGAGGGCGTCGCCGCCAAGGCCCTGGAGAGCCTCGGGATTTCTCTTGAGGCCGTTCGCCAGCAGGTCGAGGAGATCATCGGCCAGGGCCAGCAGGCCCCGTCCGGTCACATTCCCTTCACCCCCCGGGCGAAGAAGGTCCTGGAGCTCTCGCTCCGCGAGGCCCTTCAGCTCGGCCACAACTACATCGGCACCGAGCACATCCTGCTCGGCCTGATCCGCGAGGGCGAGGGCGTCGCCGCCCAGGTCCTGGTGAAGCTGGGCGCCGACCTCAACCGGGTGCGCCAGCAGGTCATCCAGCTGCTCTCCGGCTACCAGACCGGCGGCGGCAAGGAGTCGGCCACGGCCGGCGGGCCCGCCGAGGGCACCCCGTCGACCTCCCTGGTCCTGGACCAGTTCGGCCGCAACCTCACCCAGGCCGCCCGCGAGGCCAAGCTCGACCCGGTCATCGGGCGCGAGAAGGAGATCGAGCGGGTCATGCAGGTGCTGTCCCGCCGCACCAAGAACAACCCGGTGCTGATCGGTGAGCCCGGCGTCGGCAAGACCGCCGTGGTCGAGGGCCTGGCCCAGGCGATCGTCAAGGGCGAGGTCCCGGAGACGCTCAAGGACAAGCAGCTCTACACGCTGGACCTGGGCGCCCTGGTGGCCGGCTCGCGCTACCGCGGTGACTTCGAGGAGCGCCTGAAGAAGGTGCTCAAGGAGATCCGCACCCGCGGCGACATCATCCTGTTCATCGACGAGCTGCACACCCTGGTCGGCGCGGGCGCCGCCGAGGGCGCCATCGACGCCGCCAGCATCCTCAAGCCGATGCTGGCCCGTGGCGAGCTGCAGACCATCGGTGCCACCACCCTGGACGAGTACCGCAAGCACCTGGAGAAGGACGCCGCGCTGGAGCGCCGCTTCCAGCCGATCCAGGTCGCCGAGCCCTCGCTGCCCCACACCATCGAGATCCTCAAGGGTCTGCGCGACCGCTACGAGGCCCACCACCGGGTCTCCATCACGGACTCCGCCCTGGTCGCCGCCGCCACCCTGGCCGACCGGTACATCTCGGACCGCTTCCTGCCGGACAAGGCGATCGACCTGATCGACGAGGCCGGCTCCCGAATGCGCATCCGCCGGATGACCGCGCCGCCGGACCTGCGCGAGTTCGACGAGAAGATCGCCGACGTGCGCCGCGAGAAGGAGAGCGCGATCGACGCGCAGGACTTCGAGAAGGCCGCGTCCCTGCGCGACGACGAGAAGCAGCTCCTGCAGGCCAAGGCCAAGCGCGAGAAGGAGTGGAAGGCCGGCGACATGGACGTCGTCGCGGAGGTCAACGAGGAGCTCATCGCCGAGGTCCTGGCCACCGCCACCGGCATCCCGGTCTTCAAGCTGACCGAGGAGGAGACGTCCCGCCTGCTGCGCATGGAGGACGAGCTGCACAAGCGCGTCATCGGCCAGAAGGACGCCATCAAGGCGCTCTCCCAGGCCATCCGGCGCACCCGTGCGGGCCTCAAGGACCCGAAGCGCCCCGGCGGTTCGTTCATCTTCGCCGGCCCGTCCGGTGTCGGTAAGACCGAGCTGTCCAAGACGCTGGCGGAGTTCCTGTTCGGCGACGAGGACGCGCTGATCGCGCTCGACATGTCCGAGTTCTCCGAGAAGCACACCGTCTCCCGGCTGTTCGGCTCCCCGCCCGGCTACGTGGGCTACGAGGAGGGCGGCCAGCTGACCGAGAAGGTCCGCCGCAAGCCGTTCTCGGTCGTCCTCTTCGACGAGGTCGAGAAGGCCCACCCGGACATCTTCAACTCGCTGCTGCAGATCCTGGAGGACGGTCGCCTGACCGACTCCCAGGGCCGCGTGGTCGACTTCAAGAACACCGTCATCATCATGACGACCAACCTCGGCACCCGGGACATCTCGAAGGGCTTCAACCTCGGCTTCGCGGCCGCGGGTGACACCCAGACCGGGTACGAGCGGATGAAGGCGAAGGTCGGCGAGGAGCTCAAGCAGCACTTCCGCCCCGAGTTCCTGAACCGTGTCGACGACATCGTGGTGTTCCACCAGCTGTCCGAGGAAGACATCATCCAGATCGTCGACCTCATGATCGACAAGGTGGACGAGCGGCTCAAGGACAAGGACATGGGCCTGGAGCTCAGCGTCGAGGCCAAGAAGCTGCTGGCCAAGCGCGGCTACGACCCGATCCTGGGTGCCCGTCCGCTGCGCCGCACCATCCAGCGCGAGATCGAGGACCACCTCTCCGAGAAGATCCTCTTCGGCGAGCTGCGGGCCGGCCACATCGTCGTCGTCGACGTCGAGGGCGAGGGCAAGGAAGCCAAGTTCACCTTCCGCGGCGAGGAGAAGTCGGCCGTCGCGGACACCCCGGCCGCGGTCGCCTCGTCCGGTCCGGACCTGACGAAGTAACCCAACTTTTAACAGACAACTTCACAGCCACCGAGCCCCCGGCGTTGACGCCGGGGGCTCGGTGCGTTCGCTCCCGCCGCCAACCGAACCGGTGCGGGCCGGGTCGGCTGGCCCCCGCGCTGGCTGGTGCG
Source organism: Kitasatospora sp. SC0581 (assembly GCF_048159585.1). NCBI lineage: Bacteria > Bacillati > Actinomycetota > Actinomycetes > Kitasatosporales > Streptomycetaceae > Kitasatospora > Kitasatospora sp. SC0581. The sequence continues at coordinate 390,225 of NZ_JBLRWA010000003.1, forward strand.
GGTGCGCTCGGTTTCTCACCGACCTTTCACGAACATACGGTTGACAGGCGGTCAGATGATGGGAAGTCGCGGAGGATAGCGCCGTGACCATGTCATGGTCAAGGTCTATCTTTTCCGTGCACGCTTGGATCAAATGACGTCCACCTGTCTTTCATTTTGGTTTGCCGGGCTTTGGCCAAGAGCTGGGCCCTGGTCGGGGAGGACGTCACAACGTTGAAGAACACCAGGAGAACCGCTGCGGCTGCCACGGCCGCAGCGGTCATAGTCGCGCTCGGCACGGGCCTGTTCCCGGCCTCCGCCGTCGCCGCCGGCTCGGCCCCGGTCCCGCGGGACCCGGCCGACGCCGTCCAGAACACCGAGCACAACCTTCCGGGTCCGCTGACCGCGAAGGTGGAGGCGGAGCAGAAGGCCGCCACCGAGAAGCTCCTCAACGGCACCGCCGAGGTCGAGCAGCACAACGGCAGCACCAGCGTGAAGCTCGGCAAGGACAAGTACGTCGAGCTCGCTCGCGAGCGCACGGACAAGATCTTCACCATCCTGGTCGACTTCGGTGACCAGGTGGACAACACCACCAAGACGCCGGACGGCAAGGTCAAGTACGGCGGCGAGGCCGGCCCCAAGCACAACGAGATCGAGAAGCCGGACCCGGCCACCAACAACTCGACCGAGTGGCAGGCCGACTACAACCAGCAGCACTACCAGGACCTGTACTTCGCCAAGGACAAGCCCTCGCTGAAGACCTACTACGAGAAGCAGTCCTCGGGCCGCTACTCGGTCGACGGCGTGGTCTCGGACTGGGTCCGGGTGCCGTGGAACGAGGCCCGGTACGGCTCCGACTACTGCGGCTCCAACGTCTGCGCCAGCGCCCAGGACCTGATCCGCGACGCCGTGGACATCTGGTACAAGGACCAGCAGGCCAAGGGCCAGACCGAGGCCCAGATCAAGGCCACGCTGGCCCAGTACGACCAGTGGGACCGCTACGGTTCGCACCACGACGGGAACTTCAACCAGCCCGACGGGTACATCGACCACTTCCAGATCGTGCACGCCGGCGAGGACAAGTCGGCCGGTGGCGGCAAGCAGGGCAGCAAGGCCCTGTGGGCGCACCGCTCGTACGTCTACGGCAACCTGCAGGGCACGGCCGGTCCCGAGGGCAACAAGCTCGGCGGCGTCCAGGTCGGCAACAGCGGCCTGTGGATCGGCGACTACACGATGCAGCCGGAGAACGGCGGCCTCGGCGTCTTCGCCCACGAGTACGGCCACGACCTCGGTCTGCCGGACCTCTACGACACCGCCGGCAAGGGCATCGACAACTCGGTCGGCTTCTGGTCGCTGATGTCCTCCGGTTCCTGGCTCGGCGAGGGCAAGGACAGCATCGGCGACATGCCGAACGACCTCGACGCCTGGAGCAAGTACAAGCTGGGCTGGCTGAAGGCCGACCACGCCAAGGCGGGCACCGAGTCGACCCACCACATCGGCCCGGCGGAGTACAACAGCAACCTGCCGCAGGGTCTGATCGTCGACCTGCCGAAGAAGAGCATCACCACCGAGATCAACAAGCCGTTCGGCGGCACCGGTGAGTGGTGGAGCGGCAGCGCCGACAACCTGAACGTCACGCTCACCCGTGACATCGACCTGACCGGCAAGACCAAGGCCAGCATCAACGCCAAGGCCTGGTACGAGCTGGAGCAGGACTTCGACTACGCGTTCGGCGAGGTCTCCACCGACGGCGGCAAGACCTGGACCGTCGTCGACGGCACCTGGAACGGGACCGCGCTGCCGCGCGAGAACGGCCGTCCGGCCATCAGCGGCCAGGTGGCCGCCTGGGGCGACCTGTCCTTCAACCTGGACGCCTACGCGGGCCAGAAGGTCAAGTTCCGCTACCACAACACCACCGACGGCGGCCTGCACTTCCGCGGCCTGACGCTGGACAACATCGCGGTCGTCGCCGACGGCGCCACCGTGTTCAGCGACGACGTCGAGAACGGTGACAACGGCTGGGTGGCCGACGGGTTCTCCCGCTTCGGCGGCTCGTACACCAAGGACTACGCGCAGTACTACATCGCGGAGAACCGGCAGTACGTGTCCTTCGACCAGACCCTGAAGACCGGCCCGTACAACTTCGGCTTCGCCGACAAGCCGAACTGGGTCGAGCACTACTCGTACCAGCCCGGCCTGCTGATCTGGTACTGGGACGAGTCGCAGACCGACAACAACGTCAGCGCCCACCCGGGCCAGGGCCTGATCCTGCCGGTCGACTCGCACCCGACTCCGATGAAGTGGACCGACGGCACCCTGATGCGTCCGCGCATGCAGGGCTACGACTCCACCTTCGGCTCGCGCCGCACCTCCGGTCTGACCCTGCACAAGGCCGGTGTCGAGACCGTCATCCCGAAGGCCAAGGGCGTCGACGAGTTCAACGACCTGAAGTCGTGGTGGAGCAAGGACGACCAGTACAGCGGTGTCAACGTCCCGAAGACCGGGACCAGCATCGAGGTCGAGAACGAGTCCTCGAACTACCTGGAGACCTGGATCCGGGTCCGCCCGGTCGACAACTACTGATCGTCACCCCCCGGGTAGCGATCGGCCTGTGACCAGGCAGCTCTGACAACTCCACGTCCGGCCCGTCCCCGCAGCGCGCGGGGGCGGGCCGGACGCTTTGTCAGGCCCGGACGGCCGGCAGCCGGTCCAGGAAGGCGGCGGAAGCCACCGCGACGTCGGCGGCGGTCCAGTCGAGGGCGGACGCGGCGACCGTGACCTCGGTCACCGACAGCCCCGGCGGCCCGCCCGCGCGCCAGGCGCCGAACAGCCCGATCCCGGTGTCCTCGGCCAGCCCCAGCCCGGCCTCCTCCAACTCCCCGACCGGGTACGGCAGCCAGAGCTGGAACTGGTGGGTGTGCGGCGGGGCCGGATGCACCCGGGCACCGGGGACGGCCGCGAACGCCCGGGCCAGCGCCCCGGCGACCGTCCGGGCGTGCGCCACGTACCCGGCCAGCCGCGGCAGTTCGCGCTCCAGCCCGGCCAGCGCGGCGAGCGCGAACGGCCACTGCTGGTAGAGCTGGCCGCCGTAGCGGTGCCGCCAGGCCCGGGCGGTGCGGACGAAGCCGCCCGGGCCGGCCAGCGCGGCGCCGCTGATCCCGCCGAGCGTCTTGTAGAAGGAGACGTAGACCGAGTCGGCGAGGCCGGCGAGCTCCGGCAGCAGCCGGCCGAGGGCGACCGCGGACTCCCAGATCCGGGCGCCGTCCAGGTGCAGCGCCGCGCCGTGCTCCTCCCGCACCACCGCGGCCAGCTCCACCAGCTCCGGCCAGCCGGGCAGCACGAACCCGGCGTCGCGCAGCGGCAGCTCCAGGCTCAGCGCGGCGTACGGCTCGTCCAGGGCGCGCAGCTCCTCGGCGGTGGGCTGGCGCGGCTCGGCGGTCGGCCAGAGGCTGCGCAGCCCGGTCAGCACGCCGAGCGCGTGCCGCTCGTGCCGGTCGGTGTGGGCCAGCGGGTGGGTGACCACGGTGCGGCACCCGGCGGCCTCGGCGTGGATCCGCAGGGCGATCTGCTGGGCCATCGTGCCGGTCGGGAAGAAGGCCGCGTCCTCGGTGCCGAGCAGCTCGGCGACCCGGTGCTCCAGGGTGCGGACCACGCCGTCGCCGTACTGGTCCGGGCGGCCGTCCAGGTCGGGGGCGCCGTGCGGCTCGGGGGCGGCGTCCGGGTCGGGGGCTCTGTCCGGACCGGCAGCGTCCGGGTCGGGGGCGGCGCCCGGCGGCGGGCCGGCCAGGTCGGCGAGGCGTTCGCGGATGCTCTGCGGCCGGGCCCCGGACAGCAGCCGTTCGCAGCCGCGCAGGGCGGCGAAGCGGCGGTCCGGCAGGCTCGGGCGGTCACCGGCGTCGGTGTCTTCGCTCCTGTTGCCATACATGGCTCGATGGTCCCGCAGCGGGCCGGACCGGTCAGCGGTGCGGACGGAAAGCGGTTCGAGCCCGCGAAACCCCGACCGCGCGTGGTGCTGGTCACAGGCCTCCGGCACGGTACGACCGGCGGTAGTAGCGGGGCCGGGGAAGCGGCGGACGGCCCGGAGCGGTCATGCGCGATCCGATCTCATGATCATTGCTCCGTCGGTTTGAATCTCCGGCGCCACGATGACTACACGCCGTAGTACATCACCGCGTTTGGGACTCCGCCCGGTGACCGTTACACCTGAGTGGTCCCCCGCTCAGCACGCGCCCGAACGGGCGCTTCGTGCTGCCCTCGTACGATCCGTGAGGTACGGCAGATGTCCACCGTCCCACCCGTGGGGCCGGCCCTGCGCCGGCTCGCCGCCCAGGCGGCGGCCCGGGCCGCCGTCTGGCAGCCCCGGATCGGCCACGCCGTCCGCACCCAGGCCGCGCCGCTGCGCGCCCTCGGGGCGCCCCGGCATACCACCCTGCCCGGCAGCCGTCAGCGGGCCGAGCACGACCACGCGCTGGCCTCGGCCGGAGCGGTCGCCACGCTGCTCGCCGGCGTGCTGCTGGTGGCCACCCCGGGCACGGCCTCGGCGCAGACCGTACGGCCCACCACGCCGGGCAGCTCGGCCTTCACCGTGCCGCGGGCGGAGGTGCCGAGCGCGGGGCTGGTCCAGGTGGCCGGCCCCAGCCCGTACAAGCTGCCCGACGACGGCGACTCGGCGCAGGAGTTCGTGACGGTGGCGCCCAACCTGCTGCCGTTCGAACCGGCGGCACCGGAGCCGGAGCCGGATCCCGCCGACGAGCCGGCCCCGGAGGCCGGACCCGCGCCGGAGTCTGGGCCCGCGCCGACTCCCGGGTGGTCGGCCCCGGTGCCGAACGCGCCGACCAGCAACCCGTACGGGAAGGCCAACCGCAGCTACGCCGCCGGGTACCACACCGGGGTGGACTTCGCGGTCTCCCCGGGCACGCCGCTGCTGGCGGTCGGCGACGCGAGCGTGGTGTCGGCCGGCTGGGACGGCGCGTACGGCAAGGAGGTCGTGCTGCGGCTGGCGGACGGGCACTTCGCGCAGTACGCCCACATGTCCTCGGTCACCGTCTCGGCGGGCCAGCGGGTGTCCGCGGGCGAGCGGATCGGGCTGTCCGGGAGCACCGGCAACTCGACCGGCCCGCACCTGCACTTCGAGATCCGCACCAGCAACCGCTACGGCGCGGTGGTCAACCCGATCGCGTACCTGGCGGGGCACGGCGTCACGGACTTCTGAGCCGCCCCGGGCGCCGGGCCCTGCGGGACCGGCGCCCTCAGCCGGTGGTGCGGGCGGGGTGGCTGATCCCGGCGCCGATCTCCAGCGCGATGTCCCGGGCCGCCCCGATCGCCTCGTCCAGGCCGGCGGGGGGCGGCTGCTCGCCCCACACGTTCGGGGTGTGGCCGCAGTCCGCCTTGTCCTGCTTGAGCAGGAACAGCGACGAGTGGACGGTGAACAGCGCCATCGCGGCCCGCAGCCGGTCGTGGAAGTCCGCCCCCGGCCCGTGCACCAGCTGCATCATGGTGATCATGCGGTCCCGGAAGGCCAGCCCGGCCGGGGATTCGCGCAGCGCGGGCTGGTTCTCGTGGAAGAAGCGCAGCAGCGGGGCCCGCTCGGCCATCCCGTCCGCGAAGCGGCGGATCAGCTCGTCGCGCATCTCCGGGCTCCAGGCCTGCTTGCGGCCCCACGCGATGGACTCGTCGATCGGCGCGGCCATCCGCTCGACGATGCCCAGGACGATGTCGTCCTTGGTCTTGAAGTGGTAGTAGAGCGCGGCCTTGGTGACGCCCAGGCGGTCGGCGATCTCGCGCAGTGAGGTCTGCTCGTAGCCCTGCTCGGCGAAGAGCTCCAGTGACACCTCGATGATGCGAGCCCGGGTGTCGCTGCGGGGGCTGTGCGGAGTGCCCATGGCCTGCCTCATGACTGCGTCGGTGACTACTGCGGACCCCGGAGCGGTGTTCGCCCCGGGCCCATTCTCCCTGCCCAGAAGGCCGGTCGGGAAACTGGCTTGACGACCGGCTAGGAAACAACCTACCGTGCCGACGGTCGATAAACTAGCCGGGCGACAAGTAAGTGAGCCGCCGCACGGCACGACGCTCCGTCCGAACCACCCTCCGGGAGACCCCACCTCATGTCACAGTCCAAGACCGCCGGCCCGGTGCCGGAGGACAAGACGACCGAGGAGGAGCAGCCGCGGTCGCCCCGCGAGATCCGCCTCGTGATGGTCGGCCTGGTCGTCACCATGCTGCTGGCCATGCTCGACAACCTGATCGTCGGCACCGCGATGCCGACCATCGTCGGCGACCTCGGCGGTGCCGAGCACCTGTCCTGGGTGGTCACCGCGTACACCCTGGCGACCGCCGCCTCCACCCCGATCTGGGGCAAGCTCGGCGACATGTACGGCCGCAAGGGCACCTTCCTCACCTCGATCGTGATCTTCCTGGTGGGTTCGGCGCTGTCCGGCCTGTCGCAGAACATGAACGAGCTGATCGGCTTCCGCGCCGTGCAGGGCCTGGGCGCCGGCGGACTGATGGTCGGCGTCATGTCGATCATGGGCGCGCTCGTCCCGCCGCGCGACCGCGGCAAGTACCAGGGCATGTTCGCCGCGGTGATGGCCCTCGCCACCATCGGCGGCCCGCTGGTCGGCGGCTTCATCACCGACCACCTGAGCTGGCACTGGACCTTCTACATCAACCTGCCGCTCGGCGTCGTCGCACTCGCCGTTGTCGTCGTCACCCTGAAGCTGCCGAAGGTCCGCAGCACCGCCAAGATCGACTACCTGGGCGCCATCCTGCTCACCGTCGGCATCACCTCGCTGGTGCTGATCACCACCTGGGGCGGCCAGCAGTACGCCTGGGGCTCCAAGGAGATCCTCGGCCTGGCCGCGCTCTCCGCCGCCTCGCTGATCGCCTTCTGCTACGTGGAGCAGCGGGTCGAGGAGCCGATGCTCCCGCTGAGCCTGTTCCGCAACCTGAACTTCACCCTGGTCTCGATCATCGGCTTCATCGTCGGCTTCGTGATGTTCGGCTCGACCGTCTTCCTGCCGCTCTACCAGCAGATCGTCCAGGGCGCCTCGGCGACCAACTCCGGCCTGCTGCTGATGCCGATGATGTTCGGCATGCTGGTGATCTCGCTGGTGGTCGGCCAGGCCGTCACCAAGACCGGGAAGTACCGGATCTACCCGATCATCGGCACCATCGTGATGACCGGCGGCATGATCCTGCTCTCCACCATGGGCGTCGGGACCAGCAGCTTCACCTCTGCCTGCTGGATGGTCGTGCTCGGCGCCGGCATGGGCTTCCTGATGCAGATCACCATGCTGGTCGCGCAGAACAGCGTCGAGCTCAAGGACATGGGCGTGGCCAGCTCCACCGCCACCCTGTTCCGCACCATCGGCGGCTCCTTCGGTGTCGCGCTGTTCGGCGCGCTGTTCAACAACCGGGTGGCCGACACCATGAAGGAGCGGCTCGGCGAGCAGGCCTCGGCGGGCGGCGCGAAGGACCCGGGCCAGATGAGCCCGGCCGCGATGCGCGCACTGCCCGCTCCCGTCCAGGACGCCTACCACCACGCGGTGTCCAACGGCATGCACACCGTCTTCCTGTGGGGCGCCGGGGTGGCCGTGATCGCGATCGCCGCGGCGGTGTTCCTCCGCGAGGTGCCGCTGCGCGGCACCGGCAAGGGCGAGGCTCCGGCCGAGTCCTCGCTGGAGGCGGCGGCCGTCTGACGGTCCCCGCGCACGAAGGCGCCCCCGGGAGGTCCTCTCCCGGGGGCGCCTTCGTGTTCCGCCGCCTACTGGGGCAGCCGGTAGACGCCCTGCTCGACCGGCTCGACCAGGCCGTCCGCCACCAGGCCGTCCAGCGCCCGGGCCCGCTGCACCGAGTCCGGCCAGACCGCGTCCAGCCGGGCCTGCGGCACCGTCCCGTGCGCCTCGCGCAGCACCGCGAGCAGCTTGCCGCGCACCTGGCGGTCCGTCCCCTCGTAGGACTGGCCGCGCCGGGCCGGTCCCTCGTACGGCGGGCGGCCGGCCCGCTGCCAGGCGCAGGTGGTGAACAGCGGGCAGTCCCCGCACTCCGGGCCGCGGGCGGTGCAGACCAGCGCGCCCAGCTCCATCACGCCGACCGCCCAGGTGGCGGCCGTCTCGGCGTCGTCCGGCAGCAGCGCGGTGGCGGTGCGGCGCTCGGCGGCGGTGGTGGCCTGGGCCGGGTACTCGACGCCGGTCACCGCGCGGGCGAAGACCCGGCGGACGTTGGTGTCCAGCACCACGTGCCGCTGGCGGAAGGCGAAGGAGGCGACGGCGGCGGCGGTGTACTCCCCCACGCCGGGCAGCGAGAGCAGGGTGGCGTGGTCGTCCGGGACCTCGCCGTCGTGCTGCTCGGTGATCGCCACCGCGGCCGCGTGCAAGCGCAGCGCCCGGCGCGGGTAGCCCAGCCGGCCCCACATCCGGACCGCCTCGCCGGGCGCGTCGGCGGCGAGGTCGGCCGGGGTCGGCCAGCGGGTGAGCCAGGCCTCCCAGGCGGGCAGCACGCGCTTGACCGGGGTCTGCTGGAGCATGAACTCGCTCACCATGACCGCCCAGGGCGTGGCGTCGGGGGTCCGCCAGGGCAGGTCCCGCTTGCTCGCCTCGTACCAGTCCAGGACGGTCGAGTGGAACAGCGGCAGGGGCATCGGCGGCCAGGCGGCGTCGGCGGCGGTGGCAGGGGTGGTGATGGCAGTCATGGCCCTTCGATCCTCCCATGCCCGCCGACCGGGCCGAAGTGGATCAGTCTGCTCCGGACCGACCGGGGGACCGACCGGAAATCGTCCGATTGGGGCTCGCTCGAACGGATCAAATGGCGGATCATGTGAAGGAAGGGGCGACTGTGCGGTGTTGGTGAGTCAATCGCCACACACAGTCTCGTAGAGTTTGGTCGTGCCTTCTCTGCGTCAACCCGTCGGACCACTGCCGGCCTCGATCTACTGGCGTCGGCGCGTCATCGTGCTCGTCGCCGTCGCGGCGGTCGTCGCCCTGATCGCCTGGCTGATGATCGATCAGGGCGGGGGCGGTGACGGCGGCTCACCGGGCAACGCCGCACAGGCCGTTCCCTCCCAGTCCCAGAACCAGACACCGGCTCAGGCGATCACGCCCGGCGCCTCACCGAGCGGCCCCGCGGCGCGCCCGGGCGGCGGCTCCGGGGGCGGACCGGTGGCGGGCGGTGGCGGCACCGAGGTCAACCTCAGCGGCGGCACCGGCGCCGGCGGGGCCAACCCGGCCCCCGGGGGCGGCGCCGCGCCGGCGACCGGCGGCGGCACCGGTGGCGGCACGGGCGGCTCCGGCGGTACGGGCGGCGGCGCTCCGCCGGTGAACACCCCCGAGGTCATGGCGCTGCCGGTCTGCGCCTCCTCGCAGGTGGCGCTGGAGCTGGCCGGCACCCAGAACTCGTACCAGCCCAAGGACAAGCCCCGACTGGCGCTGACGGTCAAGAACTCCTCCGGCACCAACTGCCGGGTGGACCTGGGCCGCACCGCCTCCGTGATCACGGTGAGCGGCAGCAACAACGACCGGGTCTGGTCCTCCGGCGACTGCCCGACCGACAAGGGCAGCATCTGGGTGCAGCTCGGCGCGAACGGCAACCAGACCGAGACCTTCACCTGGGACCGCAGCCGCAGCAAGCCGCAGTGCGCGACCGCCGACCAGACGCCGCCGCCGAGCGGCACCTACGTGGTGCTCGCGGAGCTCACCGGGCTCTCCGGGGACAAGGTCTCGGCGCGGGCCTCGATCCGGCTGGACGGCTGAGAACCGGTCACCTTCCCTCGGAGCCCCCGGCCGTCGCTCGGCCGGGGGCTCCGCCGTGTCCGGGGTGCCGGGCGGGGGCGGACGGCGGACGCGGACGGGGTGCGCGGGGCGGGCCGAGGTGCGGTGCGGACGTGCGACGGCCCCCGGGGAGGTTCCCCCGGGGGCCGTCGCGGTGTTCGGGTGTCCGTACGGTGGCGCGTCCGGTCAGACGTAGCGCTCCAGGATGGACGATTCGGCAAGGCGGGACAGGCCCTCGCGGACCGAGCGGGCACGGGTCTCGCCGACGCCCTCGACGGTCTGCAGGTCGTCGATGCTCGCGGCGAGCAGCTTCTGGAGGCCGCCGAAGTGCTCGACCAGGCGCTCTATGACCGTGTTGGGCAGGCGCGGGATCTTCGCCAGCAGGCGGTAGCCGCGCGGCGAGACGGCCGAGTCCAGCGACTCCGGCGAGCCCGAGTAGCCGAGCGCCTTGGCGACGGTCTGGAGGTCCAGCAGCTCGGCGTGGGTGAGCGCCTCCAGGTCGGCCAGCACCTCGGTGACCGTCCGGCCCTTCTTGGCGGCCCGCTCCGGGAAGTAGTCCCGGGCGACCAGCTCGCGCTCCGGCTCCACGCCCGCGATCAGCTCGTCCAGCTGCAGCGAGAGCAGTCGGCCGTCGATGCCGAGCTCCAGCACGTAGCCGGCGATCTCGGTGGCGATCAGCCGGACCATCTCCAGGCGCTGGGCCACGGCGGTGACGTCCCGGACCGTCACCAGGTCCTCGATCTCCAGCGCGGAGAGCGTTCCGGCCACCTCGTCCAGGCGCAGCTTGTAGCGCTCCAGGGTGGCCAGCGCCTGGTTGGCGCGGGACAGGACGGTGGTGGAGTCCTCCAGCACCCGGCGGGTGCCGTTGACGTACATCGCGATCAGCCGCATCGAGTGCGAAACCGCGACCACCGGGTAGCCCGTCTGCCGGTTGACCCGCTCGGCGGTGCGGTGGCGGGTGCCGGTCTCGTCGGTCGGGATGGTCGAGTCCGGCATCAGGTGCACGCCGGCCCGGACGATCTTGGTGATGTCCTTGTCGAGCACCACCGCGCCGTCCAGCTTGCACAGCTCGCGCAGCCGGGTGGCGCTGAACTCGACGTCCAGGACGAAGCCGCCGGTGCACAGGGACTCGACGGTCCGGTCGAAGCCCAGCACGATCAGACCGCCGGTGTTGGCCCGCAGGACCCGCTCCAGGCCGTCACGAAGCGCGGTACCGGGCGCGATGGCGGTGAGGGAGGCCCGCAGCAGGGCCTCCTCGCGGGAGGCCTTGTCCGCCCCCCGGTCGCTGGCTGCCACGTGACTCCTCCGGTCGACCCGTGCCGCGCGCCTCACGCCGTGCGCCGGTCCGCGGTCTGTTGCTCTGTCGCTCAGTACCGCTCGGTACTGCCTTCTGGCCAATGAGACTGGGGAAAGTCTAACTGTGTGTGGCCTCGGCAGGGCTTGGGTCAGCGCAGTTCGTCGGAGTCGAGCGGCTCCCAGCCGTCCATCAGCTCCTCGGGGTACGCCGCCGGGCGGTCCGCGGACCGGGCGGAGCGCGGGGACGGCGGCGCCGACGGTGCCTCACCGCGCGGCTCGGTGCGCGGCTTGGCGGCCGAACGGCGGCGGCCCGGGATGGCCCGCAGCGCCTCGCCGATGTCGGCCACCTCGACCACCTTCATGCCCGGCGGCACCTTGCCCGGGTCCGGCGGGACCAGGGCGTGGGTGAAGCCCAGCCGGTGCGCCTCGGCGAGCCGCCGCTGCACACCCGTCACCCGCCGTACCTCGCCCGCCAGGCCGACCTCGCCGATCGCCACCAGGTTGCTGGGCAGCGGGGTGTCGGTGGAGGAGCTGGCCACCGCGAGCGCCACCGCGAGGTCCGCGGAGGGCTCGGTCAGCTTCACCCCGCCGACCGTCGCGGTGTAGATGTCCTGCTTGCCGAGCTTCACCCCGCCGTGCCGCTCGACCACGGCCAGGATCATCGCGATCCGGGGGGACTCCAGGCCCGAGGTGGTGCGCCGCGGGGAGGGGATCTGCGAATCCACCATCAGTGCCTGCACCTCGGCCACCAGCGGGCGCTTGCCCTCCAGGGTGACGGTGAGGCAGGTGCCCGGGACGGGCTTGTCACGCCTGGTCAGGAAGAGGCCGGACGGGTCGGCCAGGCCGACGATGCCCTCGTCGTGCAGCTCGAAGCAGCCGACCTCGTCGGTGGCGCCGTAACGGTTCTTGACCCCGCGGATCAGCCGCAGCCGGGCGTGCCGGTCGCCCTCGAAGCTCAGTACCACGTCCACCAGGTGCTCCAGCAGGCGCGGACCGGCGATCTGGCCGTCCTTGGTGACGTGGCCGACCAGCAGGGTGGCCATGCCGCGCTCCTTCGACGCCCGGATCAGCGCGCCCGCCACCTCGCGGACCTGCGCCGGGCCACCGGGGGCGCCGTCCAGCTCGGCGGAGGCGATGGTCTGCACCGAGTCCAGGATCAGCAGGCCGGGGTTGACCGCCTCGATGTGCCCGAGCACCGCGCCGAGATCCTGCTCGGCGGCGAGGTAGAGGTGCTCGGAGAGGGCGTTGATCCGGTCCGCGCGCAGCCGGACCTGGCCGGCCGACTCCTCGCCGGTGACGTAGAGCGTGCGGTGCTGCGCGGTGGCCGCCTTGGCGGCGACGTCCAGCAGCAGGGTGGACTTGCCGACGCCGGGCTCGCCGGCCAGCAGCACCACCGCGCCGGGCACCAGGCCCCCGCCGAGCACCCGGTCCAGCTCCGGCACGCCCGTCGAACGGGCCGTCGCGACCTGGCCGTCCACCTGGGCGATCGGGCGGGCGGGCGCGCTGACCGGGCCGGCGGCCGTGGTGCGGATCGGCACCGCGCCGTACTCCTCGACCGTGCCCCAGGCGTTGCACTCCGGGCAGCGGCCGACCCACTTGGGCAGCTGATTGCCGCACTCGGTGCAGCGGTACGCCGGGCGGGGCTTGGCGGTGGTCTTGGAACGCGGAGGCATGCCGCCCACCGTAGCGTCCGGGTCCGACAACGGCGGTCCGCAGGCGGGCCGGGTCGGGGCCGGCGACCAGGGTCCGCGGGCGGGCCGACCGCGCGTCCACACAGATGGGCGATGTTGTTACCCGAAAGAAGTACATACGCGGCGAATGGCCGGGGTCAGCCGTCCGCGTTCTCTACCGTCGGACGGGTGACGACGAGAACTGTGGGGCCGGACGGGCCTGCCCGGTCGACCCGATCGGTCAGGCCGGGCAGGTCGGGTAGACCTGCCGGGTCGGGCGGGTCCGGCGGGTCCGGCGGGTCGGCCGGGGTGCGGGCCGCCGCCGTGCTCGCGGCGTACGACCGGCAGGTGGACGGCCTGTTCACCTACTGCCTCTCGGTGCTCTGCGAGCACGACGCGGCCGCCGACGCCCTGCGCGAGGTCCGCGAGCTGGCACGACGGCACGGCGCCCGGCTGGCCGAGCCCGGGCTGCTGCGCGCCTGGCTGTTCTCCCTCGCCCGGTACTGCTGTCTGCGCCGGCTCGCCGGCGACGCCCCGGGTCCGACCGGTGCCGAGGCCGGGCGGACCGCCCCGGCCGAGCCCGGCGAGGCCGAGGCGGCCCGACGGCGGCGCGAGCTCTCCTCGCTCGCCTGGCCCGAGGCGGCCGGCACCGACCCGGAACAGCGCGAGGCGCTGGAACTCTCCGTCCGGCACCGGCTGACCCCGCTGGAGGTGGCGGCCGTACTGGGCCAGCCGTTCGAACGGACCCGCGCGCTGCTGGCCGGGGCCGAGGCCGAGGTCGCCCGGACCAGGGCGGCGCTGCTGGTGCTCGGCGTGGGCAGCTGCCCGGAACTGGACCGGCTCGGCGGGGCCGGGGCGGAGTCCTGGCGGGACTGGGTGCTCGGCCCGGCGCTGCGCCGGGAGCTGGTGCAGCACGTGGTGGACTGCCCGACCTGCCGGGGGACGGCGGAGCGGGTGGCCGCGGGCGAGGCGGCGGAGGGTACGGCGGGGGCGGCGGGGCTGTCCGGGTTGGCGCTGCTGCGGGCTCCGGCGGACCTCCTCGGGGCCGTCGCGGCCACCGGTGGGGCGGCCGCTCCGGCGGCGGCTGCTCGGGCTGTGGGTCCTCGGGTAGCGGGTGCTCGGGGCGCGGAGCCGGGGCTGCGGTTCGACCAGAGCGGCTTCCCCCGGCACCGGGCGCCGGACGCGGGGCGCGGGTTGGCGGTGCGTCGGCGGGTGGTGACCACCGGTGTGTTGGCGGCCGTACTGGCGGCGCCGGTGATCGCGCTCTGGGCCGGGCACCGGGGCGGTGTCGGGTCGGGGTCGGCGGCCTCGGTGTCGGCGGTACGGGTGGACGCGGCCGGGCAGCCGACCGGGCAGCGGCCCCGGCCCACGGTGGACGGCCCGGCTGGGGCGGGTGCGCCCGGCATGCCCGGGATGGAGCTGGCGGGAGCCGGGCCCGGGATGGTCGCGGGCGGTGCCCGCGGAAGCGATGCAGAAACGTTGCCTCCCGGTTTTCCGCGGCTCACCTTCCAGGGCGCGGCCATCCCGGTCCCGGCCCACGGCGCCACCCCGCTCAGCAGCCCGACCCTGGTCGCCGCACCGGCCCCGGCTGCCGACCAGGCCTCCGCGACGGGCACCGGCGAGCCGGCCCCGGCCGGGCTGCTCACCGTCGAGGCCGGCGAGTACGGCAACCGGACCATCCTCACCCTCACCAACTCCGGCGCCACGGAGATCCGTTGGCACGCGGTGACGGACGCCGGCTGGCTCCGGCTCAGCCGCGACGCCGGCACCCTGGCGCCCGGCCAGCGGATCACCGTGATCGTCACCGTGGACGAGGACCAGGCGCCGACGACCCACTGGACCGCCCGGATCGCGCTGCCGCCCTCCCAGGCGGTGGTCACCCTGGAGGGCGGGCCGCACAACCGTGGCGGCTCCGCCTCCTCCCCGGCCGATCCGTCACCGTCGTCGACACCGTCCTCGGCGCCGGCGACACCGGTGCCCAGCGGTTCCACCACCACCTCGCCCACGGCGGCACCCACCGCGTCCCCGTCGCCCTCCGACCCACCGACGAACACCCCGTCCCCCTCGGGCACAGCGACGAGCTCCTCGCCACATCCGACAGGCACGGCAACGGCCTCCCCGTCGCAGCGCTAACGGCCCACGCAAACGCGGCAGTCCTCCCTCCCGGCCGGCACCCGAAGCCGGGAGCGCGCCAGAAGTCGATCAGGCCGACTTCTCGCGCGCGCCGAGGGCGGGCCAGGAGCCGAATATGTAGACCGACCGCCATAATCCCGCCCGCAAAACCGAGAACGCACGAGAAGTCGGCCCACCCGACTTCTCGTGCGCGGCGGGGCGGGCGCGGCAGGGGCCGGGATGGCAGCGCGGCACGCGGGGTGCGCGCGGTAGGTCTGAGATGGCGGCGCAGCGTGCGCGGCGGAATCCGGCTTGCTGGCGGGCTGGGGTCCGGGGCCGGCGGGGGCAGGAATCAAGGGGCGGCGGGGCGTGCGGGGGTGTGCGCGGCGGGATCCGGGGTGCTGGCGGGGCGTGCGGGGTGGGGCCCGAGGTGGGTGGCGGCGGGGCGGGCGCGGCAGGGGCCCGGGGTGGCAGCGCGGCACGCGGGGTGTACGCGGTAGGTCCGAGATGGCGGCGCAGCGTGCGCGGCGGGATCCGGGGTGCTGGCGGGCTGGGGTCCGGGGCCGGCGGGTTGGGGTCTGGGGGCGGCGGGGCGGGCGGGGGTGGGAGCTGGGGTGCTGGCGGGGCGAGCGCGGCGGGGTCCCGGGGGCAGCGCGGCTTGCGGGGTGTGCGCGGTAGGGGCCGGGGTGGCGGCGGGTTGGGGTCCAGGGGCGGCGGGGCGTTGGTGGGCCCGGGGTCAGAGGCGGTGGATCGGGGGGACTTGGTAGGTGCCGTCCAGGACGGCGGGTTCGGGTTGGTAGATGCGGAGGATGGGGCGGAACTCGCCGGGTGGGGTGGGGAGCCAGTTGGCGGCGGCGGTCGGGTCCTCGGGCTGGTCGTGCCGGAGGGTCAGGGTGAGGGAGCCGTCCTCGCCGTGGACCAGTCCTGGGGTGCGGTCGCCGATCGAGTAGCGGTCGATCGGATTCTCCACCAGGTAGTAGTCCGGGACGGAGTACATCGTGACGGACCAGAACGCCCCGGCCGGGGGCGGCTGGTCGAAGCGCAGGGTGTAGTCGTGGAGGCCGGTGAGGGGCCGGCCGTCGGAGTCGTCGTAGGTCATCGCGTACGAGGCCTCGTAGGCGTGGTTGCCCCAGAGGCCGGCCCGGGCGGCGGCGGCCCGGCTGAGGTAGGCGGCGCGGCGGTCGGGGATGCGCCACTCGGGGTCGTCGAGGGTGCCGGGGCCCAGGTGGTCGGTGTTGTAGTCGAAGAGGTGGAGGGCGCTGCGCCACTCGCCGGGCGGGTGGTCCTCGGGCGGGCGGGTGGCGTCCTCGACCCGTTCGCGGCCAGCGGCCAGGCCCTTGGCCAGCGCCAGTGTCCATTCGGCGGCGGCCGCGCGGTACGGCGAGGCGCCGTCGTCGAGCAGGCCGAGCGGGGCGAAGCGGCGCTGGTACTCGATGTCGGCGGTGGCGGGCGGGAAGGCCTGCATCCAGACCCGCAGCCGCTCGAAGAAGGCCAGCCGCTCGGGGACGTCCGCGTCCGGTTCGGGGAGTCCGGCGACCAGGCCTCCGGGTTCCAGCGGTTCCAGTTCGAGGGCGGCCTGGAGGGCCCGGACCCGGGGGAAGTCGTCCGGGCCGGCGCAGGCGAAGCGGCCGACGAGGGTGCCGACGGTGGTCGGCAGTTCAATCACCCGGTCGGGGTCCGAGGGGGTGCCGTGCCAGCCGGGCGGGACGATCAGCCAGGTCTGCGCGCCGGTGCCGGTGGCCCGGCGGCCGAGGTAGGCGACGTTGTCCGTCCAGGCGTCGATGATCTGCAGCACGTAGTAGGCGCCGGCGGTGTCCGGGACGCGCAGCACCTGCGGGCCCTCGGAGAGGTCGAGCTGGGCGATCGAGTAGACCGTGTCGTTGTTGACCGAGACGAAGCGGTCGGCCGGACCGGCCAGCCGGGTGGCGTGGCTGAGGTGGTTGAACGGCGCCGCCGGCAGGGTGCCCAGGCCACCGCGGTCGAAGCGCTCGACCATGGTGAGGCCGGCGACCAGCGGGTAGCCGTAGACGTACGCGTCGGCGGCCAGGGCCTCCAGCTCGGGCTGGTTCATCACGGGTCCTTCGTCCGGGGCGGGCAGCCGGTCGGCGGGGGCGGCGGCGCCGGCGCGGCACCGGTGGGACGCTCGACGCCGGCGGGCCGTCGGTGCCGGCGCGGCGGGCGGGTCCGCCGTGCGGGGCGCGCACCGGGCCGGGGTGCGGTCGCCGACCGCGGTACACCTCGGATGCTAAGCGGGGCCGGGTGGGGCGGCACGTCGGACCGGACGCCGCGCGGCTTCCGCCCGCCGGGATCTGCTGTGCGCTGATCCGGGCGTACCGGCGGGGCGGCCGGGAGAGGGTCGTCGGTATGAAGATCCTCCTGCTTGGGGGCTCGTCCTTCCTCGGACGGGCCTACGCTGCCGAGGCCCTCGCCAGGGGCCACCGGGTGACCACCTTCAACCGCGGCCGCAGCGCCGCCGACCTGCCCGGTGTCGAGGCCGTCCGGGGCGACCGCGACAGCGCCGGGGACCTCGCTCGGCTGGTCGACGGCCGCAGTTGGGACGCCGTCGTCGACACCTCCGCCCAGCAGCCCGCCCAGGCCGCGCTCAGCGCCCGGCTGCTGCGCGGGCGGGCCGGGCACTACACCTTCGTCTCCTCCGTGCACGCCTTCGCCGACTGGCCCGCCCACGTGGTCGACGAGGGTTCCGCGCCGCGCCCCTGCCCCGCCGACACCCCGCCCGACCAGCCGCCCGGCAACGCCCTGAAGGCCGGCTGCGAGCGCGCCGTGCTGGCGGGGTTCGGCGCCGGGCGCACGCTGGTGCTGAACAGCGGGCTGCTCGTCGGGCCGTACGAGTTCGGCGGCCGGCTGCCCTGGTGGCTGGAGCGGATGGCGCGCGGCGGGCGGGTGCTCGCCCCGGGGGATCCGCGGCGGACCATGCAGGTGATCGACGTCCGGGACTTCGCCGCCTTCGGGCTGGACCTGCTGACGGCCGGGACGGCGGGGCGGTTCGTCACGACGGCGCCGCCGGGGCGGCTCCGCTTCGGCGAGTGGCTGGAGACCTGCCGGGAGGTGGCGGGCGCCGCGGACACCGAGCTGGTCCGGGTCCCGGACGGGCAGCTGCTCGCCGAGGGGCCGGACCGGGTCGACTGGTGGACCGAACTCCCGCTCTGGGCACCGGACCTGCCCGAGCTGGCGGGCGTCTGGCTGGCCGACACCGGCCGGGCGGAGGCGGCCGGGCTGCGCTGCCGGCCGTTCGCCGAGACGGCGCGGGACACCTGGGAGTGGCTGCGGACGCGCGGGCCGGTCGAGGACACCGACGCCGAGGGGCGCAAGGGGCGGCCGGGGGCGGCGGTGCGGCACGGCATCGAACCCGCCAAGGAGCGGCGGCTGTTGGCCGCCTTCGGCTGACGGCGAGGTCGGCCGGGCCGTGGAGGCGGCCGGGGGTGGGAAGCCGGCCGGGCCGGCCTCCCACCCCCGGGGAGACACCGGGGAAAGGCCCGGGGACGCATCCGGCCCGGGCAGCCCGCTCAGTGCGTGCGGCGGGTGACCAGCTCGGCGAGCGCCAGCAGCTCGTCGGCCGCGGCCGGCTCCGGGACCGCGGCGGCCAGCTGCGCCATCGCCGTGGCCATCCGCTCGCAGGACTCGCCCTGCGCCCAGCCACGCCCGCCGGCCGCCTCGACGGCCGCCGCGCACTGCGCCAACTCCTCGGGGCTCAGCGGGCGTTCGATCGCGTACAGCTCGGCCAGCCGCTTGCCGTCCACGGTGCCGGACCCCAGCGCCGCGACCACCGGCAGCGACTTCTTCCGGGCGACCAGGTCCGCGCCGACCGGCTTGCCGGTGACCGCCGGATCCCCCCAGATGCCGATCAGGTCGTCGATCAGCTGGAAGGCCAGGCCGATCTCCCGGCCGAAGCCGTCCAGCGCCTGCGCCGCCTCCTCGGAGGCGCCCCCGTACAGGGCGCCCATCGAGCAGGCCGCGCCGAGCAGCGCGCCGGTCTTGGCCTCCGCCATCGCCAGGCACTCGGGCAGCGAGACGTCGTCGCGCCGCTCGAAGGCGCAGTCGATCTGCTGGCCCTCGCAGAGCTCGACCACGCAGTCGGCGAGCCGGCGGATCGAGCCCTGGGCGGCCGGGTGGGTGTCCTCGGCGAGCAGGCGCAGCGCGAGGGAGTGCATGGCGTCCCCGGCCAGGATGGCCTCGGTGGTGCCGAACACCCGCCAGGCGGTGGGCCGGTGGCGCCGGGTGTCGTCCCGGTCGATGACGTCGTCGTGGAGCAGGGTGAAGTTGTGCACCAGCTCCACCGCGGCGGCCGCGGCGACGGCCTCGTTGGGCCTGCCGCCCAGGGCCTGGGTGGCGGCGAGGACCATGGCCGGCCGGATCGCCTTGCCGGCGGGGGCCTCGGCGGGGGTGCCGTCCGCCTCCCACCAGCCGAAGTGGTAGCCGGACACCTTGCGCATGGTGCCGGGCAGCGAGTCGACGGCGGCCCGCAGGACCGGGTCGACCAAGGCGCGGGTCCGGGCGAGGATGTCCGCCGCCTCGTGCCCCTCTTTGTGGTCCCGCTCCAGCGTGGGACTCGTCATGGGTCTCTCCCCCTGTCGGGCGCCTGTCGTGGGACGGCCCGCCGACGGCGGACCGGAGTTGCGCTGCGGTGCCGGGCGCGGTCGCGCCTCGCCCCGGCCGGGCCCGTGCCGGCAGGGTCGGTACGCACCGGGGTCGTACCGGCCGGGTCGGTACGCACCGGGGTCGTACCGGCCGGGTCCGTACGCGCCGGGGCCGCCGTCCGCCGGGGCCGGATGGGCGGCCCCGACGGACGGCACGACGGCGCGGCGCCGCGACCGGCCGCGCGAACCGTCAGTACTGCGCGATGTCCACGTTCTCCAGGACGCCGACCGCGTCCGGCACCAGGATCGCGGCGGAGTAGTAGGCGCTCACCAGGTAGGAAATGATGGCCTTGTCGTCGATTCCCATGAACCGCACCGAAAGGCTCGGCTGGTATTCGTCCGGAATTCCGGTCTGGTGGAGGCCGATGACGCCCTGGTTGTCCTCGCCGATGCGCATCGCGAGGATCGAGCTGGTGCTCCCGACGATCGGGATCTTGTTGCACGGGAAGACCGGGACGCCGCGCCAGGACTGGATCTGCTTGCCGTCGACCTCGACCGTGTCCGGGTAGAGGCCGCGCTTGTTGAGCTCCCGGCCGAAGGCGGCGATGGCCCTGGGGTGGGCCAGGAACAGCTTGGTGCCGCGGCGGCGGCTGAGCAGCTCGTCCATGTCGTCCGGGGTGGGCGGGCCGGAGTGGGTCTGGAAGCGCTGGTCGTACGCGGCGTTGCCGAGCAGGCCGAAGTCGGGGTTGTTGACGAGCTCGTGCTCCTGGCGCTCGCGCAGGGCCTCGATGGTCAGCCGCAGCTGGTGCTCGGTCTGGTTCATCGGCTGGTTGTAGAGGTCGGCGACCCGGCTGTGCACCTTGAGGATGGTCTGCGCGACGCTGAGCTCGTACTCGCGCGGCTTGAGCTCGTAGTCCACGAAGGCGCCGGGCAGCTCGTACTCGCCCTGGTGGCCGGCGGAGAGGTCGATCGCGGCCTCGCCGTGCTTGTTCTGCGCCTGCTGGAAGCCGTTCAGGTATTCGATGATCTGGAGCTGGAGCGCCTCGGAGCGGTCGTGCAGCTCCTGGAAGGCGGGCCAGGACAGCGTCATCACGGTGCCGGCCGTCGCGGCGCGGACGGTGTACGGCCAGGCGCCGCCGTCCTGCCGGACCGCCTCGTCGCCGAGGTGGTCGCCGTCGGCGAGGGTGCCGACGACCGTCTCCTCGCCGTACTTGCCGGTGCCCAGCCGGTCGAGCTTGCCGTGCGCGATCAGGAACACCTCGGTGATCGGGGCGCCGGCCTGGACCAGCACGTCGCCCGGGGCGAACTCCCGCTGCACGAAGCGCGAGGCCAGCTCCTCCAGCACGGCCTCGTCCTGGAACCCGCGCAGCACCGGCACCTCGGCCAGCGTGGGCGCGACGATCCGCACCTCGGCACCGGTCTTGACGAAACCCACCCGGCCGCGGCCGACCGAGTGGCGCAGGCGGCGGTTCACCCGGTAGGTGCCGCCGGACACCTGCACCCAGGGCAGCTTCCTGAGCAGCCAGCGCGGGCTGATGCCCTGCATCTGGGGCGCGGACTTGGTGGTCGTCGCGAGGTTCCGCGCGCCGGCCGTGCTCAGACTCTGCTGCTGCCGGATCTCCGACTGCGCACTGGGCGCGGGAATTCCGGCATTGGTTTCGGTCGACATGGGGGAGCCCTTCGCATATCCCGATGAAGTGTCGCCTTGCACATGCGTGTTGCAGCTTCATGGTGGGCCCTGTCGAGGGTGCCCCGCAATCACTCGTTCGAGTGGTTCGGAATGCCTAAACAAATAGTACGAATAGATCACCCGATCGATATCTGTTCGACCGTCCATTCGAACAACTCGGAGCGCGGCGCCCCATCCTCCCCCATCCGCGCCCCGAACCGCGCCACCCCGCGCCACGATCCACAGGCGGCGCCCCCGCCGTCCGGACCGTTCGAACAGGCCGCTAGGGTGCGCTGACCTTTCGTCAACTCTCTTCCGGAGAGGGTCACATGAGTGCACCCGTACGTGTCTGGCTGAACCGCACCTACGCCGAGAACGTCTTCTTCATCGAACAACTGCGCGCCGCCCCGCGCCCGGTGGTGGTCCACGCGACCCACGGCGACCCGGACTCCCCCGTGCTCGCCGCCGCCGACCACGGCAGCGCCGAGCCGGCCGACCTGCCGGCGGACGGCTACGTCGGCTACGCGCTGGACTACTGCGCCCGGCACGCCGTCGACGTCTTCGTCCCGCAGCTGCACCAGCTCGCCATCGCCCTCGCCCGGCCGGAGTTCGAGGCGATCGGCACCGCGCTGCTCTGCCCGCCGGCCACCGCGATAGCGGCCTTCACCAGCAAGGCCGACGGCTACGCGGTGATCGCCGGGGCCGGCCTGCCCACCCCGCCCTGGTGGCGGGTGCGCACCCCCGGCGAGCTGTGGGACGCCGTCGAGCGGATCGAGGACGCCGGGCACACCGCCTGCCTCAAACCCACCGCCGGTGCGGGCGGCGCCGGCTTCCGGGTGCTCACCCGGGAACCGTACGGAGCGCGGCGGCTGACCGGCTGGGACCACCGGGTGCAGGTCGATCAGGTGGCCGCGGCACTGGCCGAGGGCGGCCCGGACGGCGAGCCGGTGGACCTGCTGGTGATGCCGTACCTGGACGGACCGGAGGTCTCGGTGGACTGCCTCGCCGACCGGGACGGCGGCCCGCTCACCGCGGTCGGACGCACCAAGGAGGGCCGCCGCCGCGGCTTCACCACCGAGGAGTGCTACCTGGACCCGGTCCGGCGGCTGGTCCGGGCGACCGGCATGGCGTACCTGTCCAACGTGCAGTTCCGCCGCTTCGACGGCCGGCCGGTGGTCATCGACGTCAACACCCGCCCCGCCGCCGGGCTCCACCAGCTGCGGCTGTGCGGCCTCAACCTGCCGTGGGACGCGGTGCGGCTGGCACTCGGGGAGCGGCCGGAGTACCCGGGGGCGGAACCGGACGTGCGCGGCATCGAGTACACGCTGGTGTCCGGCATCCGGCCGGTGCTTCAGCGCCGGGCGCCGGGGCGGGTGTCACTGGTCCGGGCGCTGCACCGGTGAACGGCCGAGCCCCTAGAGCGGGCCGTTCCAGTCGAGGGTCGGCTCCAGCACGCCCTCCAGGGTGAGCAGCCAGCGCTTCACCTCGATCCCGACCCGGCCGCCGCCGAAGCCGCCGATCCCGTCCGCCGCCACCACCCGGTGGCAGGGCACCAGCAGGGGGACGGGGTTGGCGGCCATCATCTGCCCGACCGTGCGGGCGGCCAGGCCGGGCTCCGTCACGTCCTCGAACACCCCGCTGCGGGCGGCCAGTTCGCCGTAGGTGATGGTCCGGCCGTACGGCACCTCGCGCCAGAGCGCCTGCAGCACCGCGCGGTGCGGGCCGGAGCTCAGGCTCCAGTCGATCGGCAGGCCCAGGTCGCGGGTGCGGCCCGCCAGGTAGGCGCCGATCCGCTCGGTCACGGCGGCGATCTTCGACTCGTCGGTGCACGGCGGCGCCTCGCCCTCGCGCGGCCCCCGGTAGCCGGCCGACACCACACCGAGCGGGGTCACCGCGATGTGCATCGGCCCGCTGGGCAGCGGCGTGGGCACGGTCAGCCAGGACATCGACCAGGACTGCGGCACGTTCGGGCCCCCACCCTCCGCCGGACCGGCCGCCGGCCACCCCGGCGTCCGGGGGGCGTCCCCGCCCCGCGCGCCATCGTACGGCGGGCGGCCGACAGGCCACGGCGCGCGATCCACGGGCTCGGGCGGGCCGGCAGCGGGCTCCGGCGGGCGGACAACGGGCTCCGGCGGCCGGCCCGGGTGCGGACGGTCCGCGGCCCGGGCCCGGGCCGCTCCGGTCAGAACTGCCCCTTCAGTCCGCGCGCGTTCGACGCGCACCAGTGCACCAGCTCGGCACGGTCCGGGGCGCGGCCCTCGCACAGCACGGCGAGCTGTTCGTCGTTGATCCGGTTCGGCCCCGGGATCTCCAGCAGGTACGCCAGGTCCGCCAGTACGGTGGCGAGCCGCTCCGCGTCCGCGTGGTCCAGGGTGACCGCGGACCCGTGATGGCTGATGGTGAGCGAGCCGGGCATGATCGACCTCCTCCGTCACCCCCGTCCTCCACCGTACGACCGGGTCGGCCGCCCCGCCCGCCGCGGAGGCGTACGTGCGCGGGTGGGGCAGCCGGTTGCGCTCCGGGGCCGGCCGGGCGCGGTGCGCGGTGGGCCGGGGGTGCGCCCCGGAGCCGTCCGAGGGGTTGGTCAGCTGTCCGGGCCCTCCTCCCAGCGACGGTCACGTACCGCCGGTACGGCCAACACTACGGCCCCGGCCGCCAGTTGCCAG
Source organism: Kitasatospora sp. SC0581 (assembly GCF_048159585.1). NCBI lineage: Bacteria > Bacillati > Actinomycetota > Actinomycetes > Kitasatosporales > Streptomycetaceae > Kitasatospora > Kitasatospora sp. SC0581. The sequence continues at coordinate 413,976 of NZ_JBLRWA010000003.1, forward strand.
ACCGCTCCGATCAGCAGCACGGTGTCCGCGCCGAACCGGCCCGCCAGCGGACCGGCCGCCGCCAGCCCGAGCGGGCCGAGGGCGAAGGAGCCCAGCACGCCGAAGGCCGTCACCCGGCCGAGCAGTTCCACCGGCACCCACTTCTGGGTGGTGGTGCCGTAGAGCGTCCCGCAGACCGCCGAGCCGACCCCGGCCACCAGTGCGCCGGCGGCCACCCAGGGCAGCCCCGCCCCGGCCGCGAGCGCCGCGGAGGGCAGCGCCCAGGCCAGCGCCGCCAGGGACGCCACCGCGAGCGGGCGGGCCGGAGACCGGCCGAGCACCAGCAGGCCGCCCAGCACCGCGCCGACGCCGTAGACGCCCATCACCAGGCCCCAGGCGCGGGCACCGCCGAGGTCCCGCTGCGCGAGCAGCGGGCCGAGCACCAGGAAGGGGGCCCAGACCAGCAGGTTGAACAGGCCCATCTGCACGGTGGTGACCCACAGCCACGGGCGGGAGGCGAACTCCGACCAGCCGGCCCGCAGGTCCCGGACCATCGACCCCTCGCCGGCCGCCGCCCGCATCGGCAGTCGCAGCCCGGCCAGCGCGAAAGCGCCGACGCCGTACGTCACCGCGTCGGCCAGCAGCACCGTCGCCGGGCCCCAGGCGGCGGTGACCAGGCCGGCGGTGGCGGGGCCGACCACGGTGGACACCGAACGGGCCAGCCCCAGCAGGGCGTTGGCGTCCGCCACCAGTCCCGTACGGCGCACCAGGTCGGGCACGATCGCGCCGAAGGCCGGCATGAAGAGCCCCTCGCCGACCCCCCAGACCGCCACCAGCGCGACCATCGCCCAGACCGGGGCGTGCCCGGCCGCCAGCAGCCCGGCGAACAGCGCCTGGACCACGCCGCGCAACAGGTCCGAGCCCAGCATCACCCGGCGGCTGCCGATCCGGTCCGCGATCGCCCCGCCGGCCAGCAGCACCAGCACCACGGGGAGGATCCGGGCCGCCATCACCCACCCCAGGGCGGTGCCGCCTCCGCCGTTGCCGCTTCCACCACCACCGCCGTCGAGCACCGCGAAGGCGACCGCGACCGGCGCCATCGAGGAGCCGATCAGGGAGGTCGTGTACCCCAGGAAGAACCACGTGAACTCGCGCTCGCCGAACACGGCGAGCCGGTCTCCCAGGCGCCTTCGGCGGGCCGGGATCCGTTCGGTCTGCACTGCCATGTGCAGAAAGTCTGCGCGTCGACGGAGGGTGGATTCAAGGGATTGCGGGAAAAAAGTTGAGCCTTTGGGAATCAATTCGACGAGGATTCGATCTACCGCAGTAAATTCACACCTCTATGGCTCTCCACCTGCCGTTTACCGCGCCAGGCGACTATGGTTCAGATGTCCCGGAACAGTGATTTACTGCGGCACTTGGATTTCGGAAGAAGGCGATCGTGACAGGAACCGCGACAGCACTCCCACCGGTCGAATACGCCGTCGCCGTCGAGCGCTACCTGGCCGCCTCCGGGCTCGCCGACGGCTCCCGGCGGATCTACCGGATCGCACTGGACACCTGGGCCTGGGCACTCGCCAACCGGCCCGCCCCCACCGGCCCCGAACGGCGACGGGCCCGGCCGCCCGTCCTGCCGCTCGCCCTGCTCGACCACCCCGACGCCGCCGAGCGGCTCCGCGCCGCGGCCGCCCGGCGCGGCGCCGACACCGACCCGCGCACCCTCAACCGGGAGCTCTCCACCCTGCGCGCGGCCGTGGCCTGGTGGCGGGCCCGCGGCTGGCTCGACGGCGACCCGACCACCGGCCTGCTCCCCCGCCCACTGCCCGAACCCGCCACGGCCACCGGCCCGTTGAGCCCCGAGGAACTGCGCGCCCTGTTCACCCTCCGCGCGCCGCTGCGCGAGCAGGCGCTCTGGCACCTGCTGCACGAGTCCGGCGCCGCGATCGAGACCGTCCTCGCCCTGGACACCGACCACCTCGACCCGCCCCGCCGACGCACCCGCCCGCCCGGTACCCCGGTGCACTGGCAGTCCGGCACCGCCCGGCTGCTCCCCCTCCTGGTCGCCGGCCGCGCCACCGGCCCGCTCTTCCTCACCGACCGCCGCGCCCCCGCCGGCACCCCCGACCGCGACCGCTGCCCGTACACCGGCCACGCCCGCCTCTCCTACCGCCGCGCCGCCGAACTCTTCACCGCCCACACCCGGCCGCTCGGCCCGGGCTGGACCCTCCGCCGCCTGCGATCGGGGCGGTAGGGCGGGCCGGTAGGGCGGGGCGGGGGTGGCGGCAGCGTCGGGCTTTCCGGAGGCCCCGTCCGCGCCGTTACGCAGCCGATGGGCGGCCGTGACACGACCGGCCGAGGACCGCGACACGGCCCTCCTAGCGTCATCCCCGACGCCACCGGCCGAACCCGTCGAACCGGGTGAAGCGGCCGGAGGGCGTCCGCGACGAGGACGTACGCGTCCGGCGCCGACGACGGACGTCCCGCGACACCGGCCCGCCGGGGCCCGCGAAACCGCACCGCGGACCGCACCGCGGACCGGCGGCCACCACCCACCAACCGACGCACGATGGAGACACCCCGTATGAGCAGGAGCCGTACCCACCACTCCCCCGCCCGCCGCGTCCTGGCCGCCTGCGCCCTGACCGGCGCCGCGCTGCTGGCCACCGTCACCGGCGGGCAGGCCTGGGCCGACGGCGCGCCGAAGCCGGCCGTGCCCTCCGCCGCCCCGGCCGGCGACGCCGCGGTGCGGACCGCCCCGCCCGCGCCCGCCGCGCCCTCCGCCGCCCCGAAGCCCGAGGCCTCGCCGGCCGTGGCCGCCCCGAAGGGCGCAGCCCCGGCCCCGGCCGCCCCCGGCGGCGCCCAGCCGCAGGTCCGCGAGGTGCCCAAGGGCGCCGCGCAGGCCGGTGACGGCTCCACCGCCTCCGACGGTTCCGGCCTGATGCTCGCCGGTGGCGGCACCGTCGCGGCCGTCGGCGCCGCGGGCCTGGGCTTCGCCCTCCTGCGCCGCCGCTCCGGTGCGCGCGGCTGACACCGGTCCCGAGTCCGCCGGGCACCCCGGCGCCGCTTCCCCGTACCCGGCCAGTCGGGGAAGCGGCGCCGGGGCCGCCCCGGTGGCGGGGACCGACAGCCACCGACGCGCCCCGGGCCACCGGCGGGGGCGCCGACGCGCCGCCCGGCCCGGCCCCGGCCCGCTGCGCCGTACCGCCTTCGGCACCGCGGGCCTGCTCTGCCTGGTGCTCGGCACCTCGCTCGCGCTGTCCGGCCGGGAGACCCCGGTGGTGCGGGTCGAGACCTCCGGGCACGGCACCGGCGCCGACACCCCGGCGGCGGCCCCGGGCACCCCGGGCACCCCGGCCACGACCGGCACCGCACCCACCGCCCCGAAGCCGTACGCCTCCTCGCCGCCGACCCGCCTGCTGGTGCCCTCCGTCGGAGTGGACGCACCGGTGACCGACCTCGGCCTCAACCCCGACGGCACGGTCGAGGTGCCGCCGGCCGACCGGGGCGAGGAGGTCGGCTGGTACCGCAACGGCCCCACCCCCGGCGAAGCCGGCCCCGCCGTGCTCATCGGGCACTACGACACCGTGCACGGCCCGGCGGTCTTCAAGCAGCTGCCGAAACTGCGCCCCGGCGACCTCATCCGGATCCGGCGCGCGGACGGCGGCACCGTGGACTTCAAGGTCCGCGAGCTGCTCCAGGCCGCCAAGGACCGCTTCCCGACCGAGCAGGTGTACGGCGACACGCCCGCGCCCGCGCTCCGGCTGATCACCTGCGGTGGCCGGATCGGCTCGGACGGCCACTGGACGGACAACATCATCGTGCTGGCGGACCTGGCCTGACGGTGCACGAACCGCCGTCGGGGAACCGCCGGCCACCGCCCGCACGACCTACCACCGGGGCGGCGACGGGAGGCGACGAGCCGGACCGTCGCCGTGGACGCAGGCAGAGCAGGCAGAGCAGGCAGCGCGGACAGCGCGGGCCCGGCAGGAGGACGAGCACCGACCGTGGCAGCAACAGCACCCCCACCACCCCGCCGCCGTCCCGGCGCCGTCCCGGTGGCCGCCCTGGCCGGCCTGGTCGTCGTCCTCGCCCTCGCCGCCCTGGCCTTCGGCCGGGCCACCCCCGGCGAGCTGCGCGACCAGGGCCCGGCCCGGGCCGTCAGGCCGCCGGCGGTGTCCCAGCCGCTCTGGCCGGACCTGCCCACCTCCCCGCCGCCGGCCGCGTCCGCGACCGACACCACCCAGGAACCGCCGCAGCCCGTACCGGACGTGACCGTCCCCGGGCGCGACATCACCGCGGTCGACGTCCGCACCGTCCTCGCCAAGGACCCGGACGTCGACCAGGAGGAGCGCCAGGCACTCGGCTCCTGCGCCGGCTGCGAGGTCCGCGCCCCGGAGTTCCGCGACCTCACCGGCGACGGGCAGCCCGAGCTGATCACCGTCGTCACCACCCCCGGGCGGGCCGTGCTGCACGTCTACGCCCTCGCCGAGGACCGGCTGCTGCCCGTCCTCCGGGTGCGGGTCCAGCCGGCGTTCAACGCCTCGACCATCGGCACCGACCTGTGGCTGATCGAGCCGACCAGCGTCGACGCCCGGACCACCAGCCACTACGCGTGGGACGGCAAGAGGCTCACCCTGAACGAACGCAGGGACGAGGGCGTCATACCGCTCCCGTCCACCGGCCCGGACGCCGGCCGGCCGGCCACCGCCGTCCCCGACCCCGGACCGGCGCCCCGCCCCGCCCCGTACGCGCCGAAGCAGGCGGCCCCCGAGGCCGCCGTCCCGTCCCCGCGCGGCGCCCGGCCGTCCTCCGTGCCCTCCGCCCCCTCCGTGCCCGGCGCGTCCGTCGCGCCCGTCGCGCCCTCCGTCCCCGCCGTGCTCCCGGAAGCGAAGCGATGACCCCCGCCGCCACCCCCGCCCACCCGCACATCCTCCTGGTCGAGGACGACGAGGTGATCCGCGAGGCCACCCGGATGGCCCTGGAGCGCTACGGCTTCCCGGTCACCACCGCCGCCGACGGCCTGGAGGGCCTGGAGGCCTTCCACGCCGTCCGGCCCGACCTGCTCCTGCTGGACGTCATGCTGCCGCTGCTCGACGGGGTCGGCCTCTGCCGCCGGATCCGGGAGGAGAGCCAGCTGCCGATCCTGATGATGTCCGCCCGGACCGACCCGGTGGACGTGGTCTCCGGGCTGGAGGCCGGGGCGGACGACTACGTGGTCAAGCCCTTCGAGAGCGCCGTCCTGGTCGCCCGGATCCGTACGGTGCTGCGCCGCGTCCCGGTCGCCCCGGCGGCCGACGCCCCGCCGGCCCCGTTCGCTCCGCCCCCGCAGTCCTCGCCGTCCCCGCCCGCCCCGTCGCCCGCTCCGCCGTCCCCGCCCACCCTTCCGTCCGTCCGCAGCTTCGACGGCCTCCGGGTGGACACCGACAGCATGGAGGTCCGGGTGGACGGCCGCCTCGTCCCGCTCACCCCCACCGAACTGCGGCTGCTGCTGGAGTTCAGCGCCGCGCCCGGGATCGTGCTGGAGCGCTCCACCCTGCTCGAACGCGTCTGGGACTACGAGTGGGGCGCCGACACCCGGGTCGTGGACGTCCACGTGCAGCGGCTGCGCGCCAAGATCGGCTCCGGCCGGATCGAGACCGTCCGCGGCTTCGGCTACAAGCTGCGGCGCCCGGCATGACCCTGCGCCGCCAGATCGCCGCCGCCGTCGCCGCCATCGCCGTCCTGGTCGCGGTGGCCGTCGGCCTGCTGGTCCACCAGGCGATGATCCGCCAGCACGTCGACCAGGCCCGCTCCTCCTCGCTCGCCACCCTCGACTCCGCCTTGAACGACTACGAGCGCGGCGGCGGGAAGGCGGTCGGCCGGGGCGCCGTCCTGAACGACCCAGCGCTGCCCGAGCGGCTGCGCGCCCTCGCCGCCGGCGACCGGCACGGCTCGCTGCTCGTCGCCGACGGCACCGGCGAGTCGATGTGGGCGGCCGGCCCGGTGCCGGACGGGGTGGTGTCCGTCCGGGTGGACTTCACCCAGGACCGCCAGGCCATCGCCGACCTGGACCGGATCATCCTGCTCACCGTCGTCGCCGCGGTCTTCACCACCGTGCTGGCCGGCGTGCTCGTTGCCGACCGGATCAGCCGCCGGCTGCGCACCGCGGCCACCGCCGCCCGCGGCATCGCGGCCGGCGGGACGGACACCCGGATCGGCGAACTCGTCGACGGCAAGGACGAGGTCGCCGACCTCGCCGCCGCCGTCGACCTGATGTCCCGCACCCTGCACCGCCGGCTGGAGGACGAGCAGCGCTTCACCGCGGACGTCGCCCACGAACTGCGCACCCCGCTCACCGGCCTCGTCACCGCCGCCGAACTCCTGCCGCCCGGCCGCCCCACCCAGCTCGTGCAGAACCGGGTCCAGGCACTGCGCGGCCTGGTCGAGGACCTGCTGGAGGTCTCCCGCCTGGACGCCGACGCCGAGTCCCCCGACCTCTCCGCCGTCCCCCTGGAGCGCGCGGCCCGCCGCACCGTCACCCTCACCGGCCTGGACGTCACCGTCGAGATCACCGCCGACCGGCAGGTCCGCACCGACCTGCGCCGGCTGGACCGCATCCTCGGCAACCTCATCCTCAACGCCCACCGCCACGGCACCGGCCCGGTCCACCTGCACGTCGACGGCCCGCGGATCACCGTCCGCGACCACGGCCCCGGCTACCCCGAGGACCTCCTCCGCCACGGCCCGCAGCGCTTCCGCACCAACGCCCCCGAACGCGGCCGCGGCCACGGCCTCGGCCTCACCATCGCCACCGGCCACGCCCGCGTCATCGGCGCCACCCTGACCTTCGCCAACCACCCCGCCGGCGGCGCCCTCGCCACCCTCACCCTCCCCCCGAACTGACCCCGGACACGACGGAAGGGCCGGCCCGACAACCCGTCGGACCGGCCCTTCCCGTTCTGCGCGGAGCCCCCTGCCGGGTTCGAACCGACGACCCCCGCTACTGGGCCGGACGGGACCTGTCGGCCGGGGCTTCAAGATGGCGCGCGAGGATGGCGGCGAACGCGAGGTACGCCTCGATCTTCGCGGCTCCGACGAGAGCATCGGGCGACACATGCTTTGGCAGCCGGTCCAGGTACGCGCGGGCAGCGTTGGCGTGGTCAACGTAGTCACTCATGCAGGCCCCCCTGAGGATGATCACGAAGTTTGTGCGAAGCCTACGGATGTACACCGGGCGGCGGCGCTGTTTCGGCGGATGTCCCGTCCGGGCCAAGGTCGACAGTGCCGAGCGCCGCCGGCACACTTCGGGCTGAGCGGGTGGTTCCCTCCTCGATCGGGCAGCTTCGCCGCACCCGGGTTCTCCAGGAGCCGCCAAGGCCAAGGCCGGTGTCTCCCCGGACATCCACTTCCACGACGTCCGGCACACCGGACGCTTCTGGCACGCCCGTGGCACAGCCCGAGCAGGACCGCAGCAACGACGAAGGGCCAGCTCTCCCGGATCACCCCGGCGAGCTGGCCCTTCTGGCGTCTCCGCCCCGGAGCCCCCTGTCGGGTTCGAACCGACGACCCCCGCTTTACAAGAGCGGTGCTCTGGCCAGCTGAGCTAAGGAGGCACGGTGGCCGTCCGCGATGGATCACGGCGGCACCGGGGGGCAGTCTACCGGGCCCGGGTGACGGGATGGGGGTATATCCGGGGGTTGGTGGGATGGGTGGGCGTGATGGAACCGATGCCGAAATCGGGTCGGGTGGGGGCTGACAAGCGGCGGACGCGCAGGTAGCGTCGCCGGGAGCCGGTTCGTGGCAGTGGTTCAGACCACTGGTGGGCCGGCGGAGCAGAACAGACCCCCTTTACTCGGATCGTCCGGCACGTTCCTGCCGGTGAAGGAGACAAACAACCATGGCTTCTGTCACGTACGACAAGGCGACCCGCGTGTACCCCGGGGCGGACAAGCCCTCGGTGGACGCGCTGGACCTGGAGATCGCGGACGGCGAGTTCCTCGTGCTGGTCGGCCCCTCGGGCTGCGGCAAGTCGACCAGCCTGCGCATGCTGGCCGGTCTGGAGGACGTCAACGCCGGTGCGATCCGGATCGGCGACCGCGACGTCACCCACCTGCCGCCGAAGGACCGGGACATCGCCATGGTGTTCCAGAACTACGCGCTGTACCCGCACATGACCGTCGCCGACAACATGGGCTTCGCGCTCAAGATCGCCGGCGTGAACAAGGCGGAGATCCGCACCAAGGTCGAGGAGGCCGCGAAGATCCTCGACCTCACCACGCTGCTGGACCGCAAGCCGAAGGCGCTCTCCGGCGGTCAGCGCCAGCGCGTCGCGATGGGCCGCGCGATCGTCCGCCAGCCGCAGGTCTTCCTGATGGACGAGCCGCTGTCGAACCTGGACGCCAAGCTCCGCGTCTCGACCCGTACCCAGATCGCCGGCCTCCAGCGCCGCCTGGGCATCACCACGGTGTACGTCACCCACGACCAGACCGAGGCGCTCACCATGGGCGACCGGGTCGCGGTGCTCAAGGACGGTCTGCTCCAGCAGGTCGACACCCCGCGCAACATGTACGACAAGCCCGCGAACCTCTTCGTGGCCGGCTTCATCGGCTCGCCGGCCATGAACCTGGTCGAGGTGCCGCTGGTGGACGGCGGCGTGAAGTTCGGCGGCTCGGTCGTCAACATCTCCCGCGAGGACCTGGCCGGCGCCGGCACCGACAAGACGGTGACCGTCGGTGTCCGCCCGGAGCACTTCGAGATCGTCCCGGCGGGCGGCATCGAGGGCGTCGCGGTGACCGTGAACGTGGTCGAGGAGCTCGGCTCTGACGGCTTCGTCTACGGCACCACCCAGATCGGCGGCGAGGACCACGACCTGGTCGTCCGCGTGCCCGGCCGCCAGATCCCGGCCCGCGGCGAGACCGTCCACGTCGTGCCGATCGCCAACGAGACCCACGTCTTCTCCACCAGCTCCGGCCTGCGCCTGAGCAACTGACGCGACCCCGCGCGACAGCCGCGGCCAGCGCGGCACCCGGAGCCCGTCGGACCCTCGTGGTCCGGCGGGCTCCGTCCGTACCCCCGCCCCTTCGACCCCGTCCGGACGCCCCCGCGTCAACACGGCAAGGGGACAAACCCAGACACCGTGTCACTCGATGGGGTAACGGAGGGCGATCCGGCCCGTACCCACCGCTACTCTCCTGAGGGTGAAGCAGCTGTTGCGCCGTATCGGCCAGACCGTCGCCCTGACCCTGCCGGTCGTCCTGGTGACCACCGGCACCCTCGCCGTGACCAGGGTCCCGTGGGCCCCGCCGACCGGGCTCGACCAGCAGGTCGTGGCGGCGTCCAGCGGCGACGGCGCCGGGATCGGACGCTCCAACAACGCGGCCGGCGCCATGGCCAAGGCCTCGGACGGGCTCGCCCCGCAGGAGTCGCTGCGGGTGGTGCTGCTGGACGAGCTGCGGGCGAAGAACCCCTCCGCCGCGCTGGACCTGCTGGAGCGCTCGATGCGCGAGCAGCCCTCGCTGACGCCGTACTGCACCTCGCTGGCCACCGAGTTGGGCAAGGCCGCGGTGCGCAAGTACCAGGGCGACGTCCAGCGGGCCCGCACCTTCGCCCGCCCGGTCTGCGACGGCGCGTTCGCGGCCGGCGTCGTCGGCTGAGGCGGCCGGGAACGCAAGGGAAGGCAAGGGGGCCGAGGCAGGCCCCCGAGGCGGCGGACGCCCCCGTCCGCCGCCTTATTGTTCAGGCATGACCGCTGACTCCGGCCCCACCGCCGACCTCCCGTCCGCCCGGCCCCCGCAGCCCCACCCGCCGCGGCCGACCACGACGCCCGTCACCCAGGCCGTCATCCTGGCCGGCGGCCAGGGCTCCCGGTTGCGCCCCTACACGGACGACCGCCCGAAGCCGCTGGTCGAGATCCCCGGGACGGGCACACCGATCCTCGGCCACCAGCTGGCCTGGCTGGCCGAGGAGGGCGTCACCGACGTCGTGGTCTCCTGCGGGCACCTCGCCGACGTGCTGGAGGAGTGGCTGGACAAGGCGGACCTGCCGCTGCGGGTGCGCACGGTGGTCGAGGCGGAGCCGCTCGGGCGCGGCGGCGGGCTCAAGTACGCGGCGAAGGCGCTGCCCCGCCCGGACGAGCCCTGGTACGCCACCAACGGCGACATCTGGACCCGGTTCAGCCTGCGCGAGATGGCCGCCTTCCACCACGAGCGGGACGCCGTCGCGACGCTCGCGCTGGCCCGGCCGCGGATCCCCTGGGGCGCGGTGGAGACCGACCAGTTCGGCAACGTGCTGGACTTCATCGAGGCGCCGCCCTCGCCCTTCCTGATCAACGCCGGCCTGTACGTGTTCAGCCCCGAGTTCGCCGAGCTGCTGCCGGACGTGGGCGACCACGAGCGCACCACCTTCCCCCAGCTCGCCCGCGGCAAGCGGCTGGCGGGCTACCAGCTGCCGCAGGGCGTGTACTGGCGGGCCATCGACACCGCCAAGGACCTCACCGAGGCGGCCAAGGAGCTCGCCTCCGGCGCCGGCCGGTCCCCCAGGTAACCAGCGGGCCGCGAGCCGTACGGCCGCCCGCGGACACGCGTCGGCCGGGTGCTCCCCGCGGAGCACCCGGCCGACCGCCGTCACGCGGGCCTCAGGTCGCGGTCGGCACCCCCGGGTGGGAGGTCCGGCCGCCGGAGAGGTCGGCCAGCGGCGCGCTGCCCAGCACCCCGCCGAGCAGCCCGCCGGAGCTCGGGCTGGACTTGGCCGCCGGCCCCGAGCCGCCGGTGCCCGGGGTGCCGCGCGAGGCGGGGGCGGTGCCGCCGGAGCCGCCGGACGGGGCGGGCGCGGCCGGGGAGGAGCCCGACCCGGCCTCCGGCTTGCCCGAGTGCGCCTTGCCGCTCGGCGTCGGGGTGGCCGGCTTGGTGGACGGCGTGGCGGCCGGGGTGGTCGCGCTCGGCGTCGGGGTGGCCGGGTGCGGGGCGGCGGGTTGGGGCGTGGTGGACGTGCCCTTGCCGCCGGGGGCGCCGGACGGGCTGCCGGACGGCCAGACCGGGGTGCCGTAGTCGGTGGCCGGACGGTCCGGCGCCTGGTGCGCCCGGGCGCCGGTACGGACGGCGGCACCGAGCATCGAGCCGAGCAGCAGGGTCAGGCCGACGACGACCGTGGTGACCACGGTGCCGCGGCGCAGCACCCGGCGGCGCAGCGCCCCGGGCGCGTCCGCGCCGTACCGGCGCCAGGCCTCCAGGCTGAGCCGCCCGTCCAGCGAGGCGAACGGCGCTCCGGCGATCAGCAGCGGGCTCCACGCCGCGAGGAAGATCAGGTCCGGGGTGTCGTAGACCGGGACGGCCCGCCAGCTGACGGTGAACAGCAGCGCGGCGGAGAGCGCCATCGCGGCGCCGGCGGCGAGCCGCTGCCAGAGGCCGAGGACGGTCAGCACGCCGACCACGATCTGGGTGAACGACACCACCAGGCCGGCGCCCACCGGGTGCGCCATGGCGAAGGCCAGCAGCGGTTCGGCGACCTTCCAGGGGTGCAGCGAGGAGAGCCAGCGCATCATCGAGCCGCGCTCGCCGCCGTCGAAGTACACCGGGTCGCAGAGCTTGCTGAACCCGGCGTAGACGGAGAGCGAGCCGAGGACGGCGCGCAGCGGCAGCAGCACCAGGCCGAGGTCGACCCGGCGGCCCGGGTACCAGGGCTGCCTGCCCGCGGCGTCGACGGCGGAGACCTCGGGCAGTTCGCCGCTCGGGGTCCAGCCGTGCGGCTCGCCGACCGGGCCGACGCCCGCGTCGGTGGCGGTGCCGGCGCCCTCGCGGGGCTGGCGCGGGAGGGTGCGGGCGCCCGCGAGGGAGGGGAGCGCCTGGGTGTCCGCCTCGATCAGGCGGACGCCGCCGGCCGGGGTGCCGCCGGGGCGCACCGCCTCCAGCAGCCGGGTGGCCGCGAGGTCCCCGGGGGGCGCCTGGCCGGTCCAGGTGACGGCGGTGACCCGGCCCTTGCGGCGCGGTGCGCCGCCGGCCCCGGCCCCGGCCAGCGCCGGGACGGCGGAGGAGGGCACGACGACCTGCGGGGTGACCAGCGGACGGCGGATCAGGCCCTGGTTGGCGTACGGGTCGCCGAATGCGGCACCGGTGGACAGCAGTCCGGCCGGGGCATCGATCAGCGGCGCCACCGGGCCGCCGAGCCGGAGCCGGAAGCTCGCCTGGGTGCTGCTGAGCCGCGAAGGGTCCGACTCCACCTTGACGGTGTTGAGGCCGGGGCCCGCGTCTATCCCGGTGCTGCCGTCGCCGAACAAGGGGCGCCGAGGTGTTCTGGTGTCCACGCCCGTCTAACCGGGTGACGCCCGCTTAGGACACTCTCCCGGGTGGATGTCCGGCGCACACTTGAAGTGATCATGAAAAAAGCGATCGGGCCCGGTCGGGGCCCGATCGCCTTCACTCGGATTGCGGGGAATTCGGAAGATCTCCTGCGCGCCGCGACCCGGCCGTGCTCAGCGCTTGGCGCGCAGTCGCGCGGCCTCGTACAGCACGATGCCCGCCGCGACACCGGCGTTCAGCGACTCGGTCAGGCCGGACATCGGGATCCGGACCCGCATGTCGCAGGTCTCCGAGACCAGCCGGGACAGGCCCTTGCCCTCGCTGCCCGCGACGATCACGACCGGACCGGTCAGCAGCTCCAGGTCGCCGATCTCGGCCTCGCCGTCGGCGGCCAGGCCGACCACCATCAGACCGGCCTTCTGGTAGGCCTCCAGGGTGCGGGTCATGTTGGTGGCCCGGGCGACGGGCAGCCGGGCCGCGGCGCCGGAGGAGGTCTTCCAGGCACCGGCGGTCATGCCGGCCGCGCGGCGCTCGGGGATGACCACGCCGTGCGCGCCGAAGGCGGCGGCCGAGCGGACCACGGCGCCCAGGTTGCGCGAGTCGGTCACGCCGTCCAGCGCGATGATCAGCGCGTCCTGGCCGGCGTCGGCGGCGTCGACCAGCAGGTCGTCGGGGTGCGCGTACTCGTACGGCGGCACCTGGAGCACCAGGCCCTGGTGGTTCATCCCGCCGGTCATCTGGTCCAGCTGGGGCCGCGGGGCCTCCATCAGCGGGATGCCGCGGTCGTTGGCGGCCTGGAAGGCGTCGCGGACCCGGTCGTCGGTGTCGATGAACTGCTGGACGTACAGCGCGTTGGCCGGGACGTCGCCCTGCAGGGCCTCGACCACCGAGTTGCGGCCGAAGACCAGCTCGGCGCTGCCCGCGCCGCCGCGGCCACCACGGCCGCCGCCGCCGGCCCGGCGCATGCCGGCCCGGGCCTTGGCGTCCCGCTCGCGCTTGATCGCGGCGTTGGCGGCGCGCTGCTTCGGGTGGCCCTTGCGCTCCGCACCGGGCGGCGTCGGGCCCTTGCCCTGGAGCGCCTTCCGGCTGTGGCCGCCGGTACCGACAGACGCGCCCTTCTTCGATCCGGGGTTGCGACGGTTCCTGCGTGCACTGTTGCCGGCCATGGCTGTACTTCCTGTCTGTCCGGCATGCCCCGGCCGTCCCGGTCTGCCCGGTGGCGGCCGACGGCATGCGCTACGTCATGCGGGAGGGCCGCACCGGTCCGGTACGGCCCACCCATCACCCCGATCGTCGGATGGGGTTACTGGCTGTTGATCGTCCAGCGCGGGCCGGACGGGGTGTCCTCGATGGCCAGCCCGGCGAGGCCGAGCTGGTCGCGGATGGCGTCCGCGGTGGCGAAGTCCTTGCGCTCGCGCGCGGCCTGCCGCTGGTCCAGGACCAGACGGACCAACGAGTCGACCACTCCGTGGAGGTCCTCGCCGCGCTCCGTCCCGGCCCAGTGCGGGTCGAGCGGGTCGAGGCCCAGTACACCGAGCATCGCACGGACCTCGGCCAGTCGCGCCACCACGCTCTCCTTGTCGTCCGCGTTCAGGGCGCTGTTGCCCTGGCGGACGGCGGTGTGCACGACGGCCAGCGCCTGCGGCACGCCGAAGTCGTCGTCCATCGCCTCGGCGAAGGCCGGCGGCACCTCGGGCGCCGCGTCGACCGTGCCGCAGCGCTCGACGGCGCGCTGGATGAAGCCCTCGATCCGGCCGAAGCCGGCCTCGGCCTCGCGCAGCGACTCCTCGCTGTACTCGATCATCGAGCGGTAGTGCGGGGCCGCCAGGTAGTAGCGGAGCACGATCGGCCGCCACGCCCGGACCATCTCGGAGACCAGCACCGAGTTGCCCAGCGACTTGCTCATCTTCTCGCCGGCCATGGTGACCCAGGCGTTGTGCACCCAGAAGCCGGCGAAGTCGTCGCCGTAGGCCTTGGACTGGGCGATCTCGTTCTCGTGGTGCGGGAAGATCAGGTCCAGCCCGCCGCCGTGGATGTCGAAGGCCGCGCCCAGGTACTTGTGGGCCATCGCCGAGCACTCCAGGTGCCAGCCCGGACGGCCGCGGCCCCACGGGGTCTCCCAGCTCGGCTCGCCCGGCTTGGCGGCCTTCCACATCGCGAAGTCGCGCTGGTCCCGCTTGCCGGTCTCGCCCTCGCCCTCGGGCTGGCGCAGGTCGTCCAGCTTCTGGTTGGAGAGCGCCAGGTAGTCGGGGTACGACCGCACGTCGAAGTAGACGTTGCCGTCGGCCGCGTAGGCGTGGCCCTTCTCGATGAGCCCCTGCATCATCGCGATCATCTCGGGGATGTGCCCGGTGGCCCGCGGCTCGACCGTCGGCCGCAGGCAGCCGAGCGCGTCGTAGCCGTCGTTGAAGGCGCGCTCGTTCTCGTAGGCGATCTGCCACCACGGCGTGCCGAGCTCGCGCTCCTTGGCGATGATCTTGTCGTCGATGTCGGTGACGTTCCGGGCGAAGGTCACCTGGTAGCCGCGGTAGGCGAACCACCGCTGCATGAGGTCGAAGTTGAGGTACGACCGGATGTGCCCGATGTGTGGCGCCGACTGAACGGTAGCGCCGCACAGGTAGATCGAGACACAACCCGGTACAAGCGGGACGAAGTCGCGTACCTGGCGGGTGCTGGTGTCGTACAGACGAATGCTCACAGCGTCAAGCGTAGTGGGCACCGGGGGGTGCCCCGCCACATTCCCCGGGACAACGGGGGCGTGATCCCGGGGAAACGGCGGGACGCGGACGGGACTCAGATGTTGCCGAGCACCTTGTCCGGGGAGATCCGGACGACCACCCGGACCGCCTCCGGACCGTCGAAGGTGTAGTCCTTGCCCAGGTACTTGCGGGACAGCTCGTCGATCAGCTCCCGGCCGCCCTCGGTGGTCAGCGTCGCCTCGCCGCGCGCCTCGAAGTACTCGTACGGGTTGTCCTTGTCGTTGATGACGAGGGACACCCTCGGGTCCCTGACCAGGTTGAGGTGCTTCCGGCGGCCCTCGACGGTGGAGAACAGGATGTCGTCGCCGTCCCGCTTGACCCAGACCACGGAGGCCTGCGGGCCCCCGTCGGGCTGGATGGTGGAGACCACGGCGAAGCTCGTGCTGTCGAGCAGTTCCTTGACCTTGTCCGCAAGTTCGACACCCATCGGAAACCCCTTCACGTCGGCGTTCGGCCCGAGCGGAAGCCCCGTCCGGGCCCGAGCCGAACACTAGCGACTCGGGCCCCGGGAACACCCGGTGAACACCCGTCAGGTCCGGGTTGTTCCCGACCGCTCACCGCGACCGGCTCAACGCCGCTCGTACACCAGGGCGGTGGCGATCGCGGCCAGGCCCTCGGCCCGGCCGGTCAGCCCCAGCCCGTCGGTGGTGGTGCCGGAGACGGACACCGGGGCGCCGACCGCCTCGGACAGCGCGGCCTGCGCCTCGGCCCGCCGCTTGCCGATCTTCGGCCGCACGCCGATCACCTGGACCGCCACGTTGCCGATCTCGAAGCCCGCCTCGCGGACCAGCCGGGCCGCCTCGCCGAGCAGCTTCGCCCCGGACGCGCCGGCCCACTCCGGCCGGTCGGTGCCGAAGTGGGCACCCAGGTCGCCGATCCCGGCGGCCGAGAACAGCGCGTCGCAGGCGGCGTGCGCGGCGACGTCGGCGTCCGAGTGCCCGGAGAGGCCGACCTCGGCGTCCGGCCAGTCCAGCCCGGCCACCCGGAGCGGGCGGCCGGCCTCGAAGGCGTGCACGTCGGTGCCGATCCCCACGCGGGGGATCACGGGGGTCTGCGGGTCAGTAGGCATCGGCGGCCCTCCTGCGGGCGAGTACGGCCTCGGCGAGCACGAGGTCCAGTGGACGGGTGACCTTGAACGCCTCCTCGTGGCCGGGCACCACGACGACCCGGCCGCCGTAGCGCTCCACCAGGCCGGCGTCGTCGGTGACCGGGGGCGCGTCGGCGGTGCCCGCGCTCTCCTCAGCCAGCGCCTTGGCGTGCACCTCGACCAGGGTGGCGCGGTCGAAGCCCTGCGGGGTCTGCACCGCGCGCAGGGTGGCGCGCTCGGGCGTGTCGAGCACCGGCTCGGGGCCGCCCGGGTTCGGCTCGACCCGCTTCACCGTGTCGGCCAGCGGCACCGCGGGCACCACCGCCCGCGCCCCGGCCCGGACGGCGGCCGCGACGGCGTCCACCACCTCGACCGGGACCAGCGGGCGGGCCGCGTCGTGCACCAGCACGATCCCGACCTCGTCCGGGATCGCGGCCAGGCCCAGCCGGACCGACTCCTGGCGGGTCGCCCCGCCGGCCACCACCCGGATGTCCTTGTCGTCCAGCCCGTGGCTGTCCAGCAGGGCGACCACCTCGGCCACCCCGTCGGCGGGCGCGGCGACCACGACCAGGCCGACCGCCCGACTGCGGGCCAGGGCCCGGACGGCGTGCACCAGGAGCGGCACGCCCCCCAGTTCCCGCAGGGCCTTCGGGGCCCCGGGCCCCAGCCGCTCACCCCGTCCGGCGGCGGGCACCACTGCTGCTGCGACTGCTCCTGACGCGTTCAGGTTTCACTCCTTCGGCGAAGTGGGTATGGCCATGGCGTGCCCGGCGGGCGCACCGGGCCCCTTCCGAAGAACCACGGTCCACCGTCCGCCGCACAGCTCCGCAAGTTCCGCGCAACGGTTCCGCGCAAGAACGGGTGCGGAAACGGTCTTGCAGGCCTGGGCCGGCTCGGGTGGGTGGCGTGGTCCGGACATGCCTCAGCGCCCGGAGTGCCACTGCACCACTCCCGGACGGTTCGTCCGAGGAGTGGCGCGCCGGCACCGGGCGCTGTGAGCGTTGGGCGGCAGCCCGACCGCACTGCGGTGGCGCGCTACGAGGCGAGGACCTCGTCGAGCAGCGTCTCCGCCTTGTCCTCGTTGGTGTTCTCCGCCAGCGCGAGCTCGCTGACGAGGATCTGGCGCGCCTTCGCGAGCATCCGCTTCTCGCCGGCCGAGAGGCCGCGCTCGCGCTCGCGGCGCCACAGGTCGCGGACGACCTCGGCGACCTTGATGACATCACCCGAGGCGAGCTTCTCCAGGTTCGCCTTGTAGCGACGGGACCAGTTGGTCGGCTCTTCCGTGTACGGTGCCCGCAGCACCTCGAAGACCCGGTCCAGACCCTCCTGGCCGACTACATCGCGCACACCGACGAACTCCGCGTTCTCGGCGGGCACGCGGAGCGTCAGGTCTCCCTGCTGCACCTTGAGCACCAGGTAGGTCTTGTCCACACCTTTGATCTGGCGAGTTTCGATGGCCTCGATCAGCGCGGCCCCGTGATGGGGGTAGACCACCGTGTCGCCAACCTTGAACGTCATGTGACAGGACCCCTTCCGTGGCTTTCCAGAATAACACGCTTCTCGGCCCACCCGAAGGGCGTTTTCGCAGGTCAGGGCCGGTCTCGGGGCTTGACAAGGACCCCCATGACGTGCTGCGACCGGTGTTCGAGAGGGGCTTCCCGCAGGTCGGAGGCGGTTCCGGGGTTCGACGAAACCCTTGCGCAACACCCCCGCAACCATGATTGGATCTTGAGCTTTCACCCCTTTTCGAGTCGCGGCCGAATCGTTATTCGATCTTGGTCGAACCTTGTCCTCCGCGTGACCCGGACATGTCGACGTACCGCCGGACGCACCCCCGGCGTACGGCCGGACGGCCCCCGGCGGCCCCCGGGAGTGCGACACGGGGACCACCCCGTGAGGAGCGCATAAGCGAGGTCGATAATCTGAGACCTGACCACCCGACACGTGACCTAGGGAGAAGCCGCCGCCGTGAGCCGCAGCCTTCGACGCGGCAGCATCGCCGCCCTCGCCGCCATCGCCATCGCCTCGCTGTCCTCCTGCGCCGCCGGCAACACGCCGGACACCCTGCAGATCAAGCCGGACAACGCGGCGGCGACCCTCGGAACGAACCTCCGGCTGAACAACATCGTGGTCGTCACCGGGGAGGGCGCCTCGGGCGACCACACCGGTCCCGCCAACGTGGTCGTGAACATCGCGAACACCGCGGACGCCCCGGCCGAGCTCCAGTCCGTCACCGTCGGCGGTGCCGCCACCACCTTCGCGGACGCCGCCGGCGCTCCGCTGTCCGGCATCGTCGTCCCGGCCCGCGGCGCGGTGGTGATCGGCGGCCAGGGCAACCCGTCCGCCACCGCCGCCTCCGCGACCGTCCACGTCGGCGGCTTCGCCCCGACCGTGTTCACCTTCAAGGACGGCCAGAAGGTCGAGGCCCAGGCCGCCGTGAGCCCGGACTCGGGCGCAGACGGCCGCGGCCTGTACAAGGGCTTCGGTCCGACCCCGTCGCCGACCGCGACCCCGGCCAAGACCACCACCCCCGGTGCCGCCACCCCCGGTGCCACCGCTCCGGCCCCCGGCGCCACCACCCCGGGCGCGCCGGCCACCGGTGCCACCGTCCCGGCCGGCACCACCGCCCCGGCCGTCCCGGCCGCGCACTGACGCCGCACCCCGCCCCCGGCGGGCCCTCCAGGGCCCGCCGGAGCGACGCGAAGGCCCCCTCCGGCTGCTGCCGGCGGGGGCCTTCCGCGTGGTGGGGACGGTTTACGGCTCGAACTTGTAGCCCAGGCCGCGAACGGTGACCAGGTAGCGCGGCGCGCCCGGGTCCGGCTCGATCTTGGCCCGCAGGCGCTTCACGTGGACGTCCAGGGTCTTGGTGTCGCCGACGTAGTCCGCGCCCCAGACCCGGTCGATCAGCTGCATCCGGGTGAGCACCCGGCCCGCGTTGCGCAGCAGCATCTCCAGCAGGTCGAACTCCTTGAGCGGCAGGTCGACCTTGGCGCCGTCCACGGTCACCACGTGGCGGTCCACGTCCATCCGGACCGGGCCCGCCTCCAGGGCGCCCGGGCCGCCGCCGTTGTCGCCCGCGCCGCCGTCCTCGCCGCGGCGGCGCAGCACCGCGCGGATCCGCGCGACCAGCTCGCGGGTGGAGTACGGCTTGGTGACGTAGTCGTCAGCGCCTATCTCCAGACCGACGACCTTGTCGATCTCGCTGTCCTTCGCGGTCACCATGATCACCGGGACGTTGGAACGCACCCGGAGCTGGCGGCAGACCTCGGTGCCGGGCAGGCCCGGCAGCATCAGGTCGAGCAGGACGAGGTCGGCGCCGTTCCGTTCGAACTGCTCCAGGGCGTCGGGGCCGGTGGCGGCCACGGCCACCTCGAAGCCCTCCTTGCGGAGCATGTACGAGAGGGCGTCGCTGAACGACTCCTCGTCCTCGACCACCAGTACTCGGGTCACGATCAGGCCTCCGGGGCAAGCTGCGGGGTTGTGTCTGACAGGTGTGGTGCCCGCTCCCCGGTGGGGAGCGAACGGTCCGTGCGGGGCGCGCGGGGAGCGCGGTCCGTCCGGTCCGTGGTGAGGGTTCGGGGTGCGGCGGCGGGGCCGGCGGGGCCGCCGTCCGGCGTGTGGTCCGGCTCGTCGCCGAACTCGTCGTCGAACGCGTCGTCGGGCTCGTCCTCCGTGGGTGCCTGCCCGGCGGGCAGGCGGACGGTGAAGGTCGACCCCTGGCCCTCGACGCTCCACACCGAGACGGTGCCGCCGTGCGAGGCCGCGACGTGCTTGACGATGGACAGGCCCAGGCCGGTGCCGCCGGTCGCCCGGGAGCGGGCGGGGTCGACGCGGTAGAACCGCTCGAAGACCCGCTCGCGGTCCTTCTCGGAGATGCCGATGCCCTGGTCGGTGACCGAGATCTCGATGAGCTCGCCGTCCGCCTCCCCGAGCGCCGCGGCGCTGGAGATCCGCCGGGTGGCGATGGCCACCCGGGTGCGGGGCGGGCTGTAGTTGACGGCGTTCTCGACCAGGTTGCCGAGCGCGGCGGCGAGCTGGCCGCGGTTGCCGTGCAGGTAGAGGCCGGCGATGCCGCCCGCCGCGATCAGGATCTGCTTGGCGGCGGCCTGCTGGCGGCAGCGGTCGATCGCCTCGGCGATCAGCTCGTCCACCGCGACCGGCTCCGGGTCGATCATCAGCCGGTCGTCCTGGACCCGGGAGAGGTCGATGATCTCCTGGACCAGGCTGGCCAGCCGGGCCGCCTCGACCTGCATCCGGCCGGCGAAGCGCTGCACCGCCTCCGGGTCGTCGGACGCGTCCACGACCGCCTCGGAGAGCAGCGACAGGGCGCCGACCGGGGTCTTGAGCTCGTGGCTGACGTTGGCCACGAAGTCCCGGCGGACGGCCTCCACCCGGCGGCGCTCGGTCTGGTCCTCGACCAGCACCAGCACCAGCCGGGAGCCCAGCGGGGCGACCCGGACGGAGACCGCGAGCGGCTCGGCCGCGCGGGCCGCGCCCGGCCGGGGCACCTCCAGCTCGACCTGGCGGATCTCGCCGTCCCGGCGGGTGGAGCGGGCCAGCGCGAGCATCTGGTCCACCGCGACGGCACCGCCGCGCACCAAGCCCATCGCGTACGCCGCCGAACTGGCCTTGACCACCTCGTCGCCCTCGCCCAGCACGATCGCGCAGGAGCGGAGCACGGAGAGCACGGTGTCGACCCCGGGCGGCAGCGGCGGCTCGGGGTTGCCGGTACCCAGTGACTGGTACCGGCCGGGGTTCCTGCCGCCGGTTGCGCTGTACCTGCCCTTGGCCTGCTCGCGCTCGCTCCAGCGGAAGGCGATGGAGGCGGTGAGGCCGACACCGAGCCCGGCTATGGCACAGGCAGCGGCGGCGGCCACGTTCACGTCCATGTGGCCAGCGTAAGCGCACGGCCAGGCCAGTCCCCAAGCACCCGATCAAGGCATCGACCACGCGTTGCCGAGAATTCACCTTCAGGTAGCCGCCGATTCACCGGAGCGGCCGTGCACCGTCGCCCAGGCGGCCGAAAGTTGGCCAGGCAGCCCGTGTGGGAGAGATCGGTGTGCCGAACAGCGGCCACCGGCTCGGGTGTGCGCGTACGATGCGCGCCACCAGCAGCGGTCACCCGGACACCGGAACGACGGTCGGACGGGCTGACCGGTCGGCACCGCCACCGACACAGCTACTGAGGAGAGAACATGCGCGACGCGTACCACGAGGAACTCGATGCGATCGGCGACAGCCTGGTCGAGATGGCCCGGCTGGTCGGCTCTGCCATGGGCCGCGCCACCACCGCCCTCCTCGACGCGGACCTCGCCCTGGCGGAGGGCGTGATCGCCGCCGACGAGAAGGTCAACGAGCTCCACCACGACCTGGAGAACCGGGCCATCGACCTCCTCGCCCGCCAGCAGCCGGTCGCCACCGACCTGCGCATCGTCGTCACCTCGCTGCGGATGAGCGCCGACCTGGAGCGCTGCGGCGACCTCGCCCGGCACGTCGCCAAGGTCGCGCGGATGCGCTACCCCGACACCGCCGTGCCGAGCGACCTGCACTCCACCGTCCTGGAGATGGGCCAGCTCGCCCAGCGCCTGGTGGCCAAGGCCGGCCTGGTCATCGCCACCAAGGACGTCGACAAGGCGCTGGAGATGGAGCAGGACGACGACGCGATCGACACCCTGCACCGCGAGCTGCTGTCGCACCTGATCGACGAGCGCTGGCACCACGGGATCGAGACCGCCGTCGACATCACCCTGGTCGGCCGCTACTACGAGCGCTTCGCGGACCACGCGGTGTCGGTCGCCAAGCGCGTGGTGTACCTGGTGACGGGCGAGCACGTGGCCGAGTTCGTGGCCGCCACCGAGGCCGCCGAGGCTGCGCCGGTCGACTGACCTCCGGTCCGGGCGGTGCTTCGTGGCCGCTCCCGGCTCACCCCCCGGGGCGAGTAAACCTGCGACGAGGGTGGTGCGGGCGCACGGCACTCCGTGCGCCCCACCACCGCGCGCCCGTTGACGCTCCGTCCATTCGGCGGCTTCACTCGACGTTGGGGGCACAGGACTGTGCCCGTCACAAGGAGGGAAGCTCGATGAAGGCCCACCCGACCCGACCGGCATCCGCCCACACCACCGTCGAGCCACCCGCCCCGAAGCTGCTCCCCGTCCTCGCCGCCGGCTGCGGCTGCGGCCCGGGCTGCGGCTGCGGCTGCCAGTCCGGCGCGCCCTGCCAGTGCGGCGGTGCCGACGGCGGCTGCTGCGGCGGCCACTGAGCGCGCCGCCGTCCGAGGAGTCCCCGAGGTGCACGGTCTTCCGGCGGCCGTGCACCTCGTTCGCGTCCGGGTCCGCGTCCGCGTCGGGCCGGGCGTCGGGACCGGACGTCAGAACGCGACGTCGGTGCAGGAGTAGAAGGCGTTCCCGGTGTCGGAGATCGTCCAGACCGCGACGACCACCTGGTGGCCGGTGCGCCCGCCCGGGATGGTCGCGGTGTGGCTGAGCGTGCTCGGCACCTGCTGCCCGCCGTACGGGACGGTCAGGAAGGGCGTCAGGTCCAGGTTGGCCCGGGTGACCGGCTGGCTCGCGTCGTAGCCCGGCTTGGTCATGTAGTACCGGAAGTCGGTGGTCGCGTGCCGGGCGGTGAACTTCCAGGTGAAGGTGAGCTGCCCGCCCGCCGTCACCGGCGTGGTCGGCCAGGCGCCCGCGTGCGGGTCGTCCAGCTCGGCGAAGCGCGCGTTGCCGCCGGCGCAGATGGTGCCGTCCGAGGGGCCGAGGGCCGGGAAGCCCTTGGGGCCCTCGACGCTCTGCGGCTCCCACTGGATGTCACCGCAGTCCCACGGGACGCCGTCCACGTGGGTGTCGCAGAGCGCGGCGCGGCTGGGCGGGGTCGTGATCCAGCCGTGGGACGAGGCCGGGAAGGCGAGGGTCAGCGGGATCGCCAGCGCGGCGACGGCCGCCCCGACGATGTGGCGTGTGCGCATGGTGCTCCTCCGTGGGGGTGGATGGAGTGTGCGCCGGGGGCACAGACGCGCGCGCGTGGGGGTGCGGCGGCCCGGACGGGGAGATCCTGGCATGCCTGCGCCAGTCCGGTGCCCTCACGGTAGGAGCCGCCGACTGCGGCCGTCAATGGTCTGAACCATTTTCCCACCTACCCAACTCCCCCACCAGGCAAGCTGGTTGACCCCGAACCGACCGAAAACGAACGAAGGCCCCGCCGCCCGGTCGGACCGGGTGGCGGGGCCGTAGCGGCAAGCGGCCTACTTCTTGCCCTGGTTCTTGACCGCCTCGATGGCGGCCGCGGCGGCGTCCGGGTCGAGGTAGCGGCCGCCCGGGGTGACGGGCTTGAAGTCGGCGTCCAGCTCGTAGACCAGCGGGATGCCGGTCGGGATGTTCAGGCCGGCGATGGCCTCGTCGGAGATGCCGTCGAGGTGCTTGACCAGCGCGCGCAGGCTGTTGCCGTGGGCGGTGACCAGGACGGTCCGGCCGGCGGCGAGGTCCGGGACGATGGCGTCGTACCAGTACGGCAGCATCCGGTCGACGACGTCCTTCAGGCACTCGGTGCGCGGACGCAGCTCGCTCGGGATGTCGGCGTAGCGCGCGTCACCGGCCTGCGAGTACTCGGCGTCGTCGGCCAGCACCGGCGGCGGGGTGTCGTACGAGCGGCGCCACAGCTGGAACTGCTCCTCGCCGAACTCGGCCAGGGTCTGGGCCTTGTCCTTGCCCTGGAGCGCGCCGTAGTGGCGCTCGTTCAGCCGCCAGCTGCGGCTGACCGGGATCCAGTGCCGGTCGGCCTTGTCCAGGGCGATCTGGGAGGTGCGGATGGCGCGGCGCAGCAGCGAGGTGTGCAGCACGTCGGGGAGCAGACCCTCGGCGGCCAGGAGCTCGCCACCGCGGGCGGCCTCCTTCTCGCCCTTCTCGTTGAGGTCGACATCGACCCAACCGGTGAACAGGTTCTTCTGGTTCCACTGGCTCTCGCCGTGGCGGAGCAGGATGAGTCGGTACGTCGTGTCAGCCATGGCCCCCAGCTTAGTGGGGGGTCGGAAAACCCCTGGTGGGGACCTTCGGCCGATGTGTAATGTGTGCTCCGCGCATCTGACACTTACATGCGTCGGCTGACCGGGCCTGCCGCACCGTTCGGCGGACGCCTGCCCACGGGAGCCCCCACATGCTCGTCGCCCTGGTCGCCAACCCCCGGATCCGAAGACTCGTACAGGAGACCGTGGGCGGGCTGCCGCGACAGTTCTGGTGGCTCTGGGTGAGCACGCTGGTGAACAAGCTCGGCGCGTTCGTCGTCACCTTCCTGGCGCTGTATCTGACCGTCGACCGGGGGTACTCGGCCTCCTACGCGGGCCTGGTGGCCTCGCTGTTCGGCCTCGGTTCGGCCGTCGCGGCGATCCTCGCGGGCGTGCTGGCCGACCGGATCGGGCGCCGGCCCACCCTGCTCGCCGCCCAGCTCGGCACCGCGCTGTTCACCGCCGTGCTCGGCTTCGCGGACGGCCAGGTGGCGATCGCCGTGGTGGCCTTCCTGGTGGGCCTGTGCAACAACGCCACCCGGCCGCCCACCTCGGCGATCATCGCCGACCTGGTGCCGGCCGAGGACCGGGTCCGCGCGTACTCGCTGAACTACTGGGCGATCAACATCGGCTTCGGCCTCTCGGCGGCCGTGGCGGGCCTGATCGCCACCCACGGCTACCTCACGCTCTTCCTGCTGGACGCGTTCTCCACCCTGGTCTGCGCGGTGGTGATCTTCATCCGGATCCCGGAGACCAGGCCGCAGGCCGCGCCCGGCCGGGCGGACGGCTCCGCCGAACCGCCGGTCAGCCTGCTCTCGGTGTTCCGGGACGCCCCGTTCATGGCGCTGGTCGGGCTCACCCTGCTGCTCGCGCTGGTCTTCCAGCAGGGCAGCACCACGCTGGCCGTGGACATGGGCGCCTCCGGCATCACCTCCACCGAGTACGGCCTGGTCATCGGCCTGAACGGGCTGCTGATCGTGGTCCTGCAGATCCCGCTGACCCGCTGGATGGAGGGCCGCTCACGGACCGGACTGCTGATCACCAGCTGCCTGCTCACCGGCTGGGGCTTCGGGCTGGCCGCGCTGGCCGGGTCCTCGGCCTGGCTGTTCGCGCTCTCGGTGGCCGTCTGGACGGTCGGCGAGATCCTCAACACGCCGGTGATGATGGGCCTGGTCGCCGAGCTGGCGCCGACCCACGGGCGCGGCCGCTACCAGGGCGTGCACAGCCTCTCCTGGTCGCTCGCCTCGTTCCTCGGCCCGGCGGGCGGCGGGCTGCTGCTCCAGCACGCGGGGCCGGCGGTGCTCTGGACGGCCTGCGGGGCGGTCGGGACGGTCACCGCGCTCGGGTACGTGGTGCTGGCCCGCCGGACCGGCGCGGCCGGGCGCCGTCGGCCCGTGGCCACGGAGGTCCCGGCACCCGCGGTGGGGGCTCCGGCGCGCACGGCCACGGCGCCCGCGGTGGAGCCGGCCGGGAAGGCCCCGGCGGGCGCCTGACCGGCCCGCGGGTCAGCCGGCGGCCGGGGTGTCCGGAGTGACCGGGGCCTCGGCCGACGGGTCCCGCGGGGCGGCCAGGTGGGCGAAGGCGGCCAGGTTGCGGGTGGACTCCCCGCGCTTGGTCCGCCACTCCCACTCGCGCCGGATCGCGGTGGCGAAGCCCAGCTCCAGCAGGGTGTTGAACGGCTCGTCCGCGTTCTCCAGCACCGTGCCGAGCAGCCGGTCCACGACCTGCGGGGTGAGCGCCTCCAACGGCAGCCGGCCGGCCAGGTAGACGTCGCCGAGCCCGTCGATCGCGTACCCGACGCCGTACAGCCGGGTGTTGCGCTCCAGCAGCCAGCGGTAGACGGCCTCGTGGTTCTCGTCCGGACGGCGGATCACGAAGGCGTTCACCGACAGGGTGTGGTCGCCGACCCGCAGGGCGCAGGTGGTGCTCAGCTTGCGGGTGCCCGGGAGGGCCGCCACCAGCGTGTACGGGTCGGTGGCGGCCGGCTCCCAGGCCACCCCGGCGTCGCCCAGGGCGGCGCGCAGGAGGGTCAGGGCCTCGTCCTTGGTGCGGATTGCCATGGGGGTGACGTTACTCGTCGGTACCGGGCGGGCGCAGCCCCAGGCCGGTCGGCCCCGGGGCTTCCGCCCGGGCCTCCGCTCAGGCCGGTCGGCGACGGACCCCGGCCAGCCGGCCCGCCGGGCGGGCCATGCTCCCGGCGTACACCTCGGCGGTGGTCGCCGCGGCGGTGTCCCAGCCGAAGCGGGACGCGTGCCGGGCCGCCGCCTCGCCGCGCCGGGCCGCGAGGCCCCGGTCGGTGACGTACGGCTCCAGCGCGTACGACCAGTCCAGCGGGTCGTGGCCCTGCACCAGGGTGCCGGTCTCGCCGTCCCGCACCGCGACCGGCAGGCCGCCCACCGAGGCCGCCACCACCGGGGTGCCGCAGGCCTGCGCCTCCAGCGCGACCAGCCCGAAGGACTCGCTGTACGAGGGCATCACCAGCGCCGACGCCGCGCGGTACCAGTCGGCGAGGTCCGGCTGTCCGACCGGCGGGTGGAACCGCACCACGTCGCCGATGCCCAGCTGGGCGGCGAGCTTGTGCAGGCTCTCCGGCCGGGCCAGTCCGGTGCCGGACGGCCCGCCGACCACCGGCACCACCAGGCGCTCGCGCAGCTCCGGGCGGCGGCCCAGCAGCGCGGCGACCGCCCGCAGCAGCACGTCCGGGGCCTTCAGCGGCTGGATCCGGCCCGCGAACAGCAGCACCGCGGCGTCCTGCGGCAGGCCCAGCCGGGCCCGCGCGGCGGCGGGCGTCCGCGGCCCGCCGGGGCGGAAGACGTCCAGGTTGACCCCGGGGTGCACGACGGCCAGCTGGTCCGGCCGGGCGGCGTAGTGCAGCGCCAGCTCGGCGGCCTCCTCGGTGGTGTTGGCGATCAGCCGGTCGGCCGCCTCCACCACCTGGGTCTCGCCGATCACCCGGGCCGCGGGCTCGGGCGTGTCGCCCTCGGCCAGCGCGGCGTTCTTGACCTTCGCCATGGTGTGCATGGTGTGCACCAGCGGCACCCCCCAGCGCTGCGCGGCCAGCCAGCCGACCTGCCCGGAGAGCCAGTAGTGCGAGTGCACCAGGTCGTAGTGGCCGGGGCGGTGGCCCGCCTCCGTCCGCAGCACCCCGTGGGTGAAGGCGCACAGCTGGGCCGGCAGGTCCTCCTTGACCAGGCCCTCGTACGGACCGGCGGTGACGTGGCGGACCAGCACGCCCGGGGCCAGCTCGACCGTCGGCGCGTCGTCCGAGCAGATCGACCGGGTGAACACCTCGACCTCGATGTTGAGGTCGGCCAGGCGCTTGGCCAGCTCCACGATGTAGACGTTCATCCCGCCGGCGTCCCCGGTGCCGGGCTGGTGCAGCGGCGAGGTGTGGACGCTCAGCATGGCTATCCGGCGCGGGCGGCGGCGACCGGGGACGAGCGACTGGAGCCGGCCGCGCGCGGGGGCGGCGGGCTGGGCCCGGCGTACCGAACGGACGGGGTGCTGGATCACCTGGCTGAAGCCTCCTCTGTGCGGCCCGTCGAGGCGGTCCGCGCCGGGCCGCCCGTTGTCCGGTGTGCGCAGCCCCGTCCGGGCACACATCACCATCAGGGTGCCAACCACACGGACCGCGCCCGGCATTCCCGCCCCGGCCCACCGGCCGGAACGGCTGCCATCGCCCCAGGTCAGCACGGTGCCGTCGGCGACCCGACTACCCTTCTGGGCATGGCTGCCTCCTTCGACCCCGCTCCCGCCGCGCCCGCCCGCGGACGGACCGGGCGCCCGGTCGGGACGGTCACCCGGGGCACCACCAACACCAACCGGCTGCGCCGGATGGACCGCTGGATCGCCCACACCCTCGGCCGCGAGCTGCGCGCCGCCGGACGGCCGCCGGTCGCGGTGGACCTCGGCTACGGCGCCGCGCCGTGGACCGCCGTCGAACTGGCCGGACGGCTGCGCACGGTGCGGCCGGACGTCCGGGTGGTCGGGATCGAGATCGAGCCGGAGCGGGTCGCCGCCGCACTGCCGTACGCCGAGCCGCCGCTGCTCACCTTCCGGCGCGGGGGCTTCGAGGTGCCGCTGGACGGCGGCGGGCCGGCCCAGCTGATCCGGGCCGCGAACGTGCTCCGGCAGTACGACGAGTCGGCGGTCGCCGGGGTGTGGGAGCGGCTGTGCGCGCGGCTCGCCCCGGACGGGCTGCTGGTGGAGGGCACCTGCGACGAGATCGGGCGGCGGCACGTCTGGGTCGCGCTCGGCCCGGAGGGGCCCCGGACGGTGACCTTCGCGGCCCGGCTGGGCGGCCTGGGCCAGCCCTCCGACCTGGCCGAGCGGCTGCCGAAGGCGCTGATCCACCACAACGTGCCGGGGCGGCCCGTGCACGCCTTCCTGGCCGACTTCGACCGGGCCTGGGCCGCGGCCGCGCCGTACGGGGCGTTCGGGGCGCGGCAGCGCTGGGTGGCGGCCTGCACGGCGCTGGCGGGCAGCTGGCCGCTGGTGGACGCGCGCGGGCGGTGGCGGCAGGGCGAGGTCACGGTGCCCTGGTCGGCGCTCGCGCCGTAGCCGCCGTGGCCGTCGTGGCCGTCGTGCGGGCGGTGCGCGCCGGGAGCCGGTGAGCGATTCGATACGTTCACTCGAACGAGTTATCGAATATCTCTGGCGTGTTGACGCCCCGACACGCCACGATGGTCCCGCCCTCAGACCCCCGCCCTCAGACCTCCCGGCCGAACAGCTCCCGCCGGGCCCGCTCGAACACCCCGTACATCTCCGACCCGAACAGCACGAACCGCACCTCCGCCAGCTCCGCGCCCGCCTCCGCGTCACCGCCGTCCAGCACCTCCGCGACGGTGCCGAGCGCGATCCGGGCCGCGTCCGCCGGCGGCCAGCCGTAGATCCCGGCCGACACCGCCGGGAAGGCCACCGTGCGCGCGCCGAGCCCCGCCGCGGCACGCAGCGACTCGCGATAGCAGGAGGCCAACAGCTCCGCCCGCTCCTCGTACTCCTCCGCCCGGTACACCGGCCCGACGGTGTGCACCACCCACCGGGCGGGCAGCCGTCCGGCCGTCGTCGCCACCGCCCGACCGGTGGGCAGCCCCTTGCCCCAGTGCGAGGCGCGCAGCCGGCGGCACTCCTCCAGGACCTGCGGTCCGCCCTTGCGGTGGATCGCGCCGTCCACCCCACCACCGCCCAGCAGGGACGAGTTGGCGGCGTTCACCACGACGTCCACCGGCTGTTCCGTGATGTCACCCTCCACCAGGGTGATCCGCGCAACCATCGCCCTCTCCCCTTTCCCGGAGCCGCCCGGCAGCCTTTCCGGCAGCCACCCGACGGAGCCCGGGTGCTCGTCCGAGTCCAGTCACCACACCACCACCGGCGTGGCAATAGCCACAACGGCGCCGGTCGGCCAGAGAAATCCCCGGAGATCACGTTATGGTCGCGAGAAGTTCCCCGACGCGCGGTGCCAGGCGGGCACTGCGGACGGACGTCGACCGTTACGCAGTCGGGGAAAGGGAGGAACCACCGATGCCCGCAACGGGAGACGGGCGGGCACCTGGTGCCGCGGGCCTGCCGGGCGCCCATGACGGCGCCCCCGTCGGTCATGCCCGAAGCCGCGTCACGACCGGACCGGCCTCGGCGGCTCCCCCGATACCCCACCCCCGCTCGCGGGCCGCGCACGCCTCCCACCCGTCCCACATCTCCGACCCGGGCGGCCCGGCGGCGGACGGACCGGCCGACGGCGCCCCGCTGCGACTGCTGGTCATCGAGGACGACGCCTCGGACGCCCAGCTGATCAAGGCGGCGGTGGCCGACAGCGGCACCTCGATCGAGATCCACTGGGCCCGCGGCCTGGACCAGGCCACCGAACTGCTCGCCCCGCCCGTGAACTGGGCCCGGCGCGGGCGCTCCCGCACCCCCGAGTTCGGCTGCGTGCTGCTCGACCTCGCCGCGCCCGCCGACCTGCCGCACCCGACCGACTCCTCGGACGGGCTGGAGGGCCTGCACGAGCTGCTCCGCCGGGCCCCGCACACCCCGGTCGTGGTGCTCACCGACGCCGCCGGGGCCGAACTCGGGGCGGCCGCCGTCGCCGCCGGCGCCCAGGACTTCCTGCTCAAGCACGAGACGGACGGCCCGCTGCTCGCCCGCGCCCTGCGCTACGCCGTCGAGCGCAAGCGCGCCGACGAGTCCCAGCGCCGCCTGGTCGAGGCCGAGCTGCGCGGCCAGGAGAACGCCCGCCTCCAGCGCCACCTGCTGCCCACCCCGCTGCTCGACGGCGCCGGGCTCTCCTTCACCCGGCGCTACCGCCCCGGCCGCCGCCGCGCACTGCTCGGCGGCGACTTCTACGACGCCGTGCGCACCGACGACGGCGCCGTCCACGTCGTGATCGGCGACGTCTGCGGCCACGGCCCGGACGAGGCCGCACTCGGCGTCGCGCTCCGGATAGCGTGGCGCACCCTGGTCTTCGCGGGCCTCACCGGCGAGACCCTGCTCACCACCCTCCAGCACGTGCTGGAACACGAACGGCGCAGCGACGAGATCTTCGCGACGCTCTGCATGCTGGTCATCGAGCCCGGCGGCCCCGGCAGCGGCCTCGACTCGCTCGGCACCGGCGAGCGGGCCCGGCTCTACCTCGCCGGGCACCCGGCGCCGCTGCTGCTCGGCCGGGACCACGAGCCGATCACCCTGCCCGCCGACCTCGCCGGGCCCGCGCTCGGCCTGCTGCCGTGCCACGACGGGCAGTCCGCCTGGCCCGCCCACGAGATCGAACTGCGGGCCGGCTGGCGGCTGTTGCTCTACACCGACGGACTGATCGAGGGCCGAGTCGGGGCCGGATCGCGCCGGCTGGGCCAGGACGGGCTCGCGGACCTGATCGGCGACCACCAGGCCGCCGGACTGACCCGGGGGCGGCTGATCGACAGCGCCATCGCCGAGGTCGAGGAGCTGAACGGCGGCGCGCTGACCGACGACGTCGCGGTGCTGCTGCTGGAACGCAACCCGGTGCAGCTGATCCTCGGCTGATCCCCGGCCGAGGGACGCGCGAACGGGCGCGGAAGCGGTCGACGAAGAACGAGGGCGGACAACGCGACGGCCCGGGCGGGTGAACTCCCCGCCCGGGCCGTCGCGTTGTCGGCTGCCGCTCCTACCAGGGGCCGTACGGCCCGGTGTTGCTCCGACCGCCCCGGCCGCCGCTGCCGCCGGTCAGCGCCCGGATCGCCGGGCGGACGTCCACCACGTAGACGATCGAGGCGACCAGGCCGGCCAGGGTGCCGATGCCGGTGAAGAAGTTCACCCCGAACAGGAAGTCCCAGCCGAAGGAGATCGCCAGGATCGCCACCCAGAAGCCCTTGGTCTTCTTGTCGGCCGCCCGGTAGGCGTCCTCCCGGCGGGTGACCGCGTCGGCCAGGGCGAACAGCTTGTAGGCGAGGATGGCGATGGTCGCCCACCAGATCGGGTTCAGGTAGGAAAAGGCCAGAATCTGCAACACTCCGACCATTTCGATCTCCTCTGCTCTCGACTCCGGCGCTGCGACCGCTGCCCATCCTGGCACGACGACCGTCCGCGACGGGCTCAACGTCCCGTGGTCACCGGATGTGCCCCACGGGGTACGGGGGCGTGTCGGACACGCCCCGGGTCACTCCGCGGCGTCGGCGGCGCCCTTGCGGGCCCGCGCGGACTTCTTCGGGGCGGGCTCGGCGTCGACCTCCGTGGCCTCCACGACCTCCGCTACCTCCGCCACCGGCTCGGCCTCGACCAGCTCCGCGGCCGGCTCGGGCCGCTCGGCCTCGTCCGGCGTGCCCGGGCGGGCCTTGTCCACCACGACCTTGCCGCGCTCGGCCAGCTCGTCGTACGTCTCCTTGGCCTTCACCGCCAGCTCGACCGCGCGGGCCACCTGCTGCAGGGCGAAGCCCTGGGCCCGCTCCTGCAGGGCCTTGAGGTCGGTCGGCAGGGTGGTGACGGTCTCGGTGACCTTGGCCTGCGCCCCGGTCAGCAGCGACTGCGCCTCCTGGAGCCTGGCGGTCGCCTTCTCCTGCGCACCCTTGCGGTCCGCCGCCAGCGCCTCGACCCGGCCCGGCACCTCGCGCAGCTTCTCGTACGCGAGGTCCCCGGCGCCGGCCAGGGCGTACAGCGGGGTCGGGTCGCCGAGGGTCTTCTTGATCTCGTCGGTGATGGGCATGGTTACCGGTCCTCCCGGTGGGTGTTCTGGGTGGCTGGGCCGTCGGCCGTCGGCTTGGGAGCCGACGACGCGTTCTCCTTGAGGAAGGCGTCGTAGACCGCGAGCAGCGCCTGCTTCTGCTGCTCGTTGATCAGCGGATCGGCCAGGATCGAGGCCCGCAGCTCCAGGCCCTCGCCCCGCCGCTCCTCCAGGATCCCGGCCTGGACGTACAGCGTCTCCGCCGAGATCCGCAGCGCCTTGGCGATCTGCTGGAGGATCTCCGCGCTCGGCTTGCGCAGCCCGCGCTCGATCTGGCTGAGGTACGGGTTGGACACGCCGGCGGCCTCCGCCAGCTGCCGCAGCGAGTACTGGGCGCTGCGGCGCTGCTCGCGGATGTACTCGCCCAGCGAGCCGACGTTCAGTGAGGCCATGCGGACAGCCTGCAACACCCTGCTTGCAAATGCAAGCAGGGTGCTAGCGGCAGCAAACGGGCCTGCCGGGAGGCCGACCGGGTGGGCGGGCCGGGGCCGGGGGTCAGGCCAGGTGGGCGAGGAGGAGCTCGGTGAGCCGTTCGGGGGTGCGCAGCGGGAGGTAGTGGTCGGCGTCCGGGACGAGGTGGCCGCGGGCGCCGGGGATGTCGGCGGCGAGCCGCCGGGCGATCGCCGCGATCTCCGGGTGGTCGCGGTCGCCGTGGACGACCAGGGCGGGCGCGGCGACGGTGCCGAGGAGCGGTTCGGCCGCCCGGGCCGGCGCGCCCGCGAGGTGGTGCTCGCTGACGATCCGGCGGGCCGCGTTCTCCTCGACCATCGTCGCGACCAGCTCGCCGCCCGGCGCGTCGCGGCCCATGGCGGCCCAGACGGAGAGCTCCAGCGCGGCCAGCGCCGCCGTGTCGCCCCGGCGCCGGGCCTCGGCGTAGGCGGTGGTCTCCGGGGACGGCGGCCAGTCGTGGCCGCTGACCGAGGCGCCGACCAGGCCGAGCGCGGCGACCCGGCCAGGGTGGGCGAGGGCGAAGTCCAGCACGGTCTCCCCGCCCATGCTCAGGCCGACCAGCGCGGCGCGGCGCAGACCGAAGTGGTCCAGGACGGCGAGCAGGTCCGCGACGTCGTCGAAGGCCCGCTCCGGCGCGGCGGACCGGCCGAGGCCGCGGGCGTCGTAGCGGATCACGTCGTGGTGCCGGGACAGCGCCGGGGCGACGGCGTCCCACAGCCGGGAGTCCATGCCGGAGCCGTGCAGCAGGACCACCGGGCTGCCGGTCCCGCGGCGCTCCGCCCACAGTCGGCCGCTGCCGGGGGCCGGGACGTGGACCTCGGAGGCGCGGGGGTCGGTGTGCGGGCTCATGCGGTGATCCTTCCAGAGCCCGCGCAGGCCCGGCCGGTCAGGCCGGTCAGGCCGCGGCCGTCAAGCGGTCAGGCCGAGGCGGTCAGGCGGACTCGGGCAGCCGGACGGGCATCAGGACCGAGAAGGTGCCCGCCCGCCCGGGGGTGCGGACGGCCAACGGGGCGATCGGGCCGCCGAGTTCGAGGAGCAGCTGTCCGGGCCGCCCGGCGTCGAGGGCGTCGAGCAGGAAGTCCCGGTTGACGGCCAGTCGGTAGCCCTCGGGGGCCGGGTCGTCGGCGACCGTCAGGCTTCCGTCCCCGGCCAGGGTCAGGACGGTGACCTCGCAGTCGGCGCCGTCCGGGCCGGAGGGCAGGGTGCGGGTGGCGCCGGTCTCGACGGCGGCGCGCAGTGCGGCGGCGGACAGGGTGATCCGGTGCTCCGGTTCGAGCCGGGTGACGGCCCGGTGGTCGGGGTAGTCGACGTCCAACGCGACGCCCTCGATGCGGTGCTCCCCGACCTCGGCCCGGACCGGTCCGTCCCCGAGGGTGAGCGCCACCTCGGCCGGGCCCGCGCCGAGCAGTGCGCGCAGCGCGTCCACCAGCGCGGTCGGGACGACGGTGCCGGCCACCGGCTGCTCGGGCGTGTCGCCGGTGGCCGGCACCTCGGCGAGGGCCATCCGGTAGCGGTCGGTGGCGACCAGGCGCAGCACCGGTCCGTCCGGTTCGAAGAGCACGCCGGCGAGCGAGGGCAGCTCCGGGCGCCCGCAGACCGCGAAGCGGACCGCGTCCAGGGCGGCCGCGAGCTCCTCGGCCGGGACGGTGAGCCGGAGTCCGGCGGGGGTGGTGGTCATCGGCTGCTCCCTCTGGTCGATCATCGCGTGGATCAGGGAGAGCTCGCGGCGGGCGTCGGCGAGGCCGTCCTCCAGCCGGCGCAGGTGTGCGTCGAGCACCTGCCGGGCCTCGCCGCTGCCGGGCGCGGCGCCGAGCACGGCGCGGATGCCGGCCAGCGGCAGGCCGACCCGGCGCAGCCGGGCCAGCAGCCGGGCGTCGGCGAGCTGGCCGGGCCGGTACCAGCGGTAGCCGGTCTGCGGGTCCACCCAGGCGGGGGTGAGCACCTCGGCGCCGTCGTAGTAGCGCAGGGTGCCGACGCCCAGGCCGCTGGCGTGGGCCAGTTCGCCGATGCTGTGCAGCTCGCTCTCCATGCCGGTGACTCTGCGGGCTCGACCTGGTCGAGGGTCAAGCCGGGCCGGAGCGGTCGGCGCTGCCGTCGGCGCCGGGAGCGGGGGCCGGGCCGGCCAGGTGGGCCAGCTTGCGCGGGTTGCGGACCGCCCGGATCTCGGAGATCCGCACGGCGCCGTCGGGCTGCTCGGCGAACTCGAAGACGGTGACGGAGTCGACCGCGCCGTCCACGGTGACCAGCACGCCGGGCACGCCGTTGACCAGCACCGGACGGACACCGGCCCCCTCGCCCAGCCGGCGGAGCACCCCGAGGACGAAGCGGGCGACGTTGTCGGCGCCGGTGACCGGCCGCAGCGCGGCGCTGATCACCCCGCCGCCGTCCGTCCAACTGGTGACGTCGGGGGCGAGCAGTTCCAGCATCCGGTTGAGGTCGCCGCCGACGCAGGCCGCCAGGAACTCGTCGGTGGCGCGGCGGCGCAGCTCGGGCGGGGCGTCGTAGCGCGGCCGGCGGGCGCGCACGTGCGCCCGGGCCCGGCTGCCGACCTGGCGGCAGGCGGCCTCGGTGCGGTCCAGGGCCTCGGCGATCTCCTGGTAGGAGAAGCCGAAGGCCTCCTTGAGCACGAACACCGCCCGCTCCAGCGGGGACAGGCTCTCCAGCACCACCAGCAGGGCGACCGAGACGGTCTCGGCCCGCTCGACGCCGTCGGTCGCGTCCGGCTCGGCGACCAGCGGCTCGGGCAGCCAGGGGCCGACGTAGGACTCGCGGCGGACGGCGGCCGAGTCCAGCTTGTTGAGGGCGAGGTTGGTGACCGTACGGGCCAGGAAACCGCCGGGACTGGCGACCGGGCCGGTGACGCCGCTCCAGCGCAGCCAGGTGTCCTGGACCAGGTCCTCGGCGTCGGCGACGCTGCCGAGCATCCGGTAGGCGATGCCGAAGACCGTCCGCCGGTGCCGCTCGAAGTCGGCCAGCCGGGGGTCGGTCGGCCCGGTCGCGCTGGTCTGCCCGGCTTCACCGGCCGGCCCGGTCTCGTGGGTGTCGGTCACCCGCGCGACGCTACCGCACGGTAGTCGTCGCGCTCAGCTCCGGAAGGCCTCGTAGGCGGGGGCCAGCACGGCGGAGAGGTCGCGGCCGTACGCGGTGATGCCGGAGCGGCCGAGGCGGCGCAGCGAGGGCTCCTCCGGGCCGTCCTCCTCCTCCGCCGGGGCGGGGCTCAGGGTGAAGTCGCCGCGCCAGTAGGCGGCGACGTTGACCACGGGCGGTCTCGGTTCGTCGGT
Organism: Kitasatospora sp. SC0581; assembly: GCF_048159585.1. Classification (NCBI taxonomy): domain Bacteria; kingdom Bacillati; phylum Actinomycetota; class Actinomycetes; order Kitasatosporales; family Streptomycetaceae; genus Kitasatospora; species Kitasatospora sp. SC0581. The sequence goes on from NZ_JBLRWA010000003.1 coordinate 449,988, forward strand.
CACACGTCCTCCTCGGTGCCGGAACCGGTCATAGGTCCTCCTCGGCCACGGCGTCCTCCCGGGTGAGGGCGACCAGTTCGCGCAGTGCGTCGACCGGCAGGTCGGTGAGCCAGCGCTCCCCCTCCCCCACCACCGCCTCGGCCAACGAGCGTTTGGCGGTGAGAAGTTCGTCGATCCGCTCCTCGACGGTGCCGACGCAGACCAGTCGGCGGACCTGGACGTCCCGGCGCTGGCCGATCCGGAAGGCGCGGTCGGTGGCCTGCTCCTCGACCGCCGGGTTCCACCAGCGGTCCAGGTGGATCACCTGGTTGGCTGCGGTCAGGTTGAGGCCGGTGCCGCCGGCCCGCAGCGAGAGCAGGAACACCCGTGGCCCGTCCGGGGACTGGAAGCGGTCGACCAGCTCCTCGCGGCGCGCCCGGGCCAGGCCGCCGTGCAGGTAGAGCACCTCCTCGCCGAGCCGGCGCTCCAGGTACGGGCGGAGCATCGCGCCGAACTCGGCGTACTGGGTGAAGACCAGCGTCCGGTCGCCCTCGGCCAGCGCCTCCTCCAGCAGTTCGGCCAGCCGGGCGACCTTGCCCGAACGCCCGGCCACCGCCGAACCGTCGTGCAGCAGTTGGGCCGGGTGGTTGCAGACCTGCTTGAGCTTGCCGATCGAGGCCAGCACCGTGCCGCGCCGCTCCACGCCCCGGATGCCCTCGACCCGCCGCAGCAGGTCGGCGACCACGGCCTGGTAGAGGCCGGCCTGCTCCGCGGTGAGGTTGCACCAGACGGTCATCTCCTGCTTGGCGGGCAGCTCGGCCGCCACCGCCGGGTCGGACTTGACCCGGCGCAGCACGAACGGGGCGGTGCGGCGCAGGAGTTCGGCGGTGCGCTCGGGGTTGCGGTGCAGCTCGACCGGGATCGCGTAGCGCTCCTTGAAGCGCTCGGCCGGGCCGAGCAGGCCGGGGTTGGCGAAGTCCAGGACGGCGTGCAGTTCGGCGAGCCGGTTCTCCACCGGGGTGCCGGTGAGGGCGATCCGGTGCCGGGTGACGGGCAGCGACCGGATCGCCCGGGACTGCGCGGTGCCGGTGTTCTTGATGTGCTGGGCCTCGTCGGCGACCACCCGGCGCCAGCGGATCGCGCGCAGGGCGGCGAGGTCACGCTGGACCAGCCCGTAGGTGGTGATGACCAGGTCCACGCCCCGTACGGCTTCGGCGAGTTGCTCCGCGCCGAGGCGGCCGGCCCCGTGGTGGACGTACCGCCGCAGGCCGGGGGCGAAGCGCTCGGCCTCGCGCTGCCAGTTGCCGACCAGGGACATCGGGCAGACCAGCAGGGTCGGGCCGGCGGCGTCACCGGGCCGTTCGGAGGCCTTCCCGGAGGCCCTCCCGGAGGCCCTCCCGGGGGCCCTCCCGGAGGCCTGCTCGGGGACCTTCTCGGAGGCCTTCTCCGCGGCCAGCAGGGCGAGCGTCTGGACGGTCTTGCCGAGGCCCATGTCGTCCGCCAGCACGGCGCCGAGGCCGAGCCCGGACATGGTCCGCAGCCAGGCCAGCCCGCGCTCCTGGTACGGGCGCAGCTCGGCCCGGAAGTCCGGCGGCAGCTCCGGCGCCACCGCGGCGCCGCCCCGCCCGGCGAGCAGGTCGCCGAGCGGGCCGTCCGCGCGCACCGAGGTGACCGGCAGCCCGGCGACCGTCGCGTCCGGGTCGAGGGCGAGCCGGAGCAGTTCGGTGGCGGCGAGCACGCCGTCGCGCCGGTCGGCGAGGAAGGCGAGGGCGGCGGCGATCTGGGCCGGGTCGGCCTCCAGCCAGGTGCCGCGCACCCGGACCAACCCCTGCTTGGCGGCGGCGAGTTCGGCCAGTTCGCGCTCGGTGAGCGGCTCCCCCTCCGGGCCGAGCGCGGCCTGCCACCGGAAGGCGACCACGGTATCCCGGTCCACCTGGCTGGTGACCGCGAGGGTGCCGGGCGCGGGCGGGGTGGTGGCGCGCAGGGCGAGCCCGAGCCGGGGGCGGCGGCGCCACCAGGCGGGCAGCAGCACCCCGAAACCGCCCTCGGCGAGGGCGGGCGCGGCGGTGCGCAGGAAGTCCAGCGCACCGGCCCGGTCGAGCGGCAGGGCGGACGGGCGGGAGCGGTGGCGCAGCCCGTCCAGGGCGGGCCAGCGGTGGGCGGCGCGGGCGAGTTCGGCGACCAGGACGTCGACCGGGTCGGCGGCCTTGCGGGCGAGCGCGGCGTGGGCGGCGCCGCCCTCGTGCAGGTCGGCGGCGCGGACCAGCAGGGAGGGCTCGTCCACGGCCTGGAGCAGGAACTCCAGCCGCCAGGCGTCGTCGGAGGGGCGGCCCTCGGGGTCGTCCGCGTCGGGGCCGAGCGGCTCGACCAGGCGGAAGCAGAGCCGCAGCGCCGGGTCGACGGGCTCGGCGGCGGCGTACCAGGCGCCGAGCCGGCGGCGCAGTTCGGCGACCTCCCCGGCCGGGGCGCCGTCGATCGCGCCGTCGGGGGTTGTGAGGGCGTGCAGCCAGCGCTCGGCGACGGCCTCCCCCGGCGCGGGGAAGGGGGTGTCCGCCAGTGCGGCGCGGGCCTCGGCGTCCACCAGCGCGCCCAGGGCGGCGCCCAGCAGCGCCTCGCCGCCGCCGGGGCCGTGCGGCCACTCCCCCAGCAGGACGGGCGGGCAGCCGGCGGCCAGGGCGGCGGCCTCGCGGCGCCCGGCCGGGGTGGGGTCGGGCCGCCACCGGGCCCGCGGCCGGCCGTCGGCGGCGGTCACGGGCAGCGGCAGCACCCGGCCCCGGCCGACCGTCCGCCAGGCGAGGTCGTGCACCCCGGTGAGCCAGCGCAGCGAGGGGCCGTGGACCACCTCGACCCGTCCGGCGCCGGGCAGGTCGGTGCCGGTGACGGCCCAGACCGGGTCGAAGACCTCGCCGAGCAGCTGGGCGGCGGCCCCGGCGTCGAAGAGCAGTGCCGGCACGCGCCAGGGGGTGAGCACGGCGCCGCCGCGCGGCGGGGTGACCGGCAGGTCGGGCGAGGGCGCGGGGGCGGTGCCGACGGTGGGCAGCAGCAGGGTGGCCCAGCGCTCGGGGGCCTGGCCGGCGAGCCAGCCGAGGCCCGGGCCGATGCCGCCGAGCACGGCGGCCAGCTCGCCGGCCGGGCAGGCGTAGGGGTGGGCGCGCGGGGCGGGCCGGTCGGGGTGCGGCTCGGGGGCGCCGGGGTGGGCGCGGGCGTCCTCGGCCCAGAGCGCCAGCCGCCCGTCCGCCCGCCAGAGCGCGTGCAGGACGAACATCGGGGGCCTTCCGGGCGGGGTGGGAACCGTCCTTCGCAGCCTAACCGGGAGGGCCGACAGGACCGGTCCGCTGAGCCGTTCGGGGGAAGCCCGGACGCCATGGTTGAAAGTTGAACGAAGTTGTCCTACGCTGGAGCCAACAAGTTGAAGCCTAAACAACTGGCTTCGAACCAAGGAGGAAGCCATGGGCCTGTTCAACCGCACCAAGACCGTCACCGCCCCCGCCGCGGCCACCGTCCGGACCCCGGCCGGCCCGGACCTCGCCCACCTGACCGGCGACTGGACGATCGACACCACGCACAGCGAGATCGGCTTCTCGGTCCGCCACGCGATGGTCACCAACGTCAAGGGCCGCTTCACCGAGTACGACGGCGCGCTGCACCTGGACGGGACCCACCCGGGCAACTCCACGGCCGAGCTGGTGATCAAGGTCGCGAGCGTCGATACCAACCAGGCCCAGCGCGACGAGCACCTGCGCACCGGCGACTTCTTCGCCGCCGACGCCCACCCGGAGATCCGCTTCCGCAGCACCTCCGCCCAGCTGGTCGGCGGCGACTCGTACCGGATGACCGGCGACCTCACCATCAAGGGCACCACCCGCCCGGTCGTGCTCGACCTGGAGTACACCGGCAGCGCCACCGACGCGTACGGCGCCGACCGGGTCGGCTTCGAGGGCAAGGCCGTCCTCGACCGCACCGAGTTCGGCCTGACCTACAACGCCGCGCTGGAGACCGGTGGCGTGCTGATCGGCGAGAAGGTCAAGCTCAGCTTCGAGATCTCCGCCGTCAAGGCGGCCTGAGCCGGCCGTCCCCGTCGCGGGTCGCCCCCGTCGCGGCCGGCCTCGCCCCGTCGCGGGCCGCCCCCTGAGCACCGTCCCTGCCCCTCCCCCCGGGGGCAGGGGCGGTTTTCGCCTACCCCGGGGGCAGCAGCGCCGCGTCCGCCGCGGGGAGCCAGCTGCCCGGCGGGCGGCGCAGCCAGCCCTCGGCCGCGCCGAGCTCGTCCGCCGCCGCGGCCAGCGCCCGCAGCCCCGGGTGACGCTCGCCGGGCCGGTGCACCAGGCTGACCAGGGTCAGCGGCACCGGCTCCACCAGCGGCACGTTCACCGTCCCCGGCATCCGCGGACCGCCGACCGTGGTCAGCATCGGATCGCCGTGCCGGACCAGGTAGCGGGCGGTCTCGTCCACGCCGACCGGCGGCGCGTACGGCGCGGCCGCCGTCAGGCCGTGCTCGCGCAGCAGCCGGGTGCCGAGGTCGGCCCACTCGGTGGTGGCCGGGTTGCCCACGCAGACGTCGACGGGGTGCCCGACCAGGTCCGACAGGCGCAGCGCGGCGCGGTCGGCCAGCGGATGGGTGTCCGCCATCATCACCGAGACCCGCTCCAACCGCACCGGCAGCTGGACGAGTTGACCGCGCACCAGGGCGGGCAGTCCGGCGAAGCGCCCGAAGGAGGCGTCCAGCCGGTGGGCCAGGAGCTCGGCGGCGGCCGCGGCCAGCCCACCGTGGAAGCGGGCCAGCAGTTCGCCCTCCGGCCAGGCGGCGCGGGCCCGTTCGAGCACCCGGTCGGCGGCGAGGTCCGGGCCGTTGACGTCGCTGTTGAGGTCGAGCAGCAGCGGCCGGGCCGCGGCCCCGGCCCCGGTCGCCGCCTCGGCGAGGATCTCGTCGTGCAGGGCGAGCAACCGGCGCGCCCGGGGCAGCAACCGCCGCCCGGCCGGGGTGAGTTCGACGCTGCGGGTGGTGCGGGTGAACAGCGCGTCGCCGAGCAGCCCCTCCAGGGTCCGGACGTCCCGGCTGAGCGCCTGCTGGGCGGTGTGCAGCCGCTCGGCGGCCCGGCCGAAGTGCAGGGTCTCGGCGGTCGCGACGAAGCCGCGGAGCAGACGGGGGTGCAGGTCACGGGGCATGGGCGGCAGATTAACAACAGGGTGTTGTGAGTGCGGCGAAACAGGTGTTGGACGGCCGCCCGCCGCCGGCACCAGGCTGGGGGCACCCCCTTCCCACCTGCTCACAGGAGCCCGATGCCCTCGCGCGCCCTCCTCACCTCCTACCGGCGGCTGTTCGCGGCCCCCGGTGCCGTCGCCTTCACCCTGACCGGACTGCTCGGCCGGCTGGCGCTGTCGATGAACGGCGTCGCACTGGTGGTGCTGCTCTCCGAACGGCGCGGCTCGTACGGGCTGGTCGGGGCGGTCTCGGCGACCGGGCTGGTCACCGGCGCGATCGGGATGCCGCTGATCGGACGGCTGGTGGACCGGTACGGGCAGGCGCGGGTGACGGTACCGGCCGCGCTGTACAACGCCGTTCCGCTGACCGGCCTGCTGCTCTGCGTCCGGCTCGGCGCACCCGACTGGACGCTCCTCCTCTGCTCCGCGGCCTGGGCGGCGGCACCCAACCTCGGCGGCATGGCCCGCTCCCGCTGGGCGCACCTGCACCGGGACGACCCGGCCGCCCGGCACCTGGCCAACTCCTTCGAGCAGGCGCTGGACGAACTCTGCTTCATGGCCGGACCGGTGCTCGCGATGGTGCTCTGCACCACGTTCGCCCCGGAGGCCGGACTGGTCACCGCCGGCGCCCTCGGCACCACCGGCGCCCTGCTGTTCGCCGCCCAGCGGCGCACCGAACCGCCGCTGCCGCCGCCCGTCTCGGCCGGCTCTGTCGGCTCGGCCGACCCAGCCGGTTCCCCGCTGCGGGTGCCCGGGCTGCGGGTGCTGGTGCTGACCTTCCTGGCGACCGGCATGGTCTTCGGCGCGACCGAGATCACCACCGTGGCGTACGCCGACGCGCTCGGCCACAAGGCGTCGGCCGGCCTGCTGCTGGCCCTGGTCGCGGCCGGCTCCTGCCTGGCGGGGCTGCTGTTCGGACTGCTGGCCCCGCGTCGGGCGCCGGGCCCGCGCTTCCTGCTCGGCGCCACGGCGATGGTCGCGGTGCTGCTGCTGCCGCTCGCCGCCGGACTGGGCGGGGCCGGGCTCGGACTGCTCGGCGTGGCGCTGTTCGCGGCCGGCACCGCGACCGCGCCGACCATGGTGACGGGAATGACGCTGGTCCAGGAGCTGCTGCCGCGGCGGCAGTTCAACGAGGGGATGGCGATGGCGGTGTCCGGCATCGTGGTCGGCATCTCGGCGGGGGCGGCGCTCGCCGGGGCGGTCGCCGAGCGGGCCGCTCCGGGCACCGGCTACGCCCTGCCCGCCGCGGCCGCCGGGCTCGCGCTGCTGATCGCGCTGGCGGGGCGGCGGCACCTGGCGACGCCGGGCGGCGCCTCGGGCCCCGGCTCGGACGGTGCGTCACGTGCGGCGGCCTCGGCGGGTTCGGCTGCGGCGGATAATTCCGAGCGGATTGTCAGTGCCTCCCTCTAACGTCGAGGCATGGAGGAAATCACCTACGTCCGAGGCGATGCCACCACGCCGCACGGCAAGGGCGTGAAGGTGATCGCGCACGTCTGCAACGACCTCGGCGGCTGGGGCAAGGGCTTCGTGCTCGCGCTCTCCAGACGCTGGCCCGAGCCGGAGGCGGCGTACCGGCGCTGGCACCGGGAGCGGGCGACGAACGACTTCGGGCTCGGCGCCGTCCAGCTGGTGCAGGTCGATCCGCACGTCTGGGTGGCCAACCTGGTCGGCCAGCGCGGCATCCGGACGGGGCGCTCCACCGGGGTGCCCGTGCGGTACGAGGCGATCGACACCGGGCTGGACGCGCTGGGCGGGCACGCGCTCCGGCTCGGCGCCTCCGTCCACATGCCGCGGATCGGCTGCGGTCTGGCGGGCGGGCGCTGGGAGCGGGTCGAGCCGCTGGTCACCGCCCGGCTGACGGACCGGGGCGTCCCGGTGACGGTCTACGACTTCGACTGACCGGGCCGCTCCGGCGCCGCTTCCACGTCCACCGATCCGTTCCTACTGATCCGTTCCTACTGATCCGTTCCTACTGATCCGTTCCCATCGGTCCGTTCCTACCGGTCCGCCGGCTCCGGCCGGTCGGCCCCGGTCGCCACGCGCTCGGCCGGCCAGGCGTACACGTACTCGGGCAGCAGGAATCCGCCGGGGAACTCCCCCTCCTGCGCCCGGACCCGCTCGGCGCCCTCGCGCTCGTAGAAGGCGATCGCGCGGGTGTTGTCCCGCAGCACCTCCAGGGAGAGTGCGGCCCCGGGGTGCCGCTCGGCGACATGGGCGCGGCCTGCGGTCAGCAGCTCGCGGCCGATGCCGCCACCGTTCAGGCCGGGGCGCACGTGCAGGTTGTCGATCAGCACCCCGCCGTCCAGCTGCGGGACGAGGTAGATGAACCCGACCACCGCACCGGCCCGTTCGGCGATCAGGAGCTCGGGCGTGTTCTCCGGCTCCCCGTAGTCGGCGTCCAGGCGCAGTTCCCACAGCTCGCGCCGCTGGGCCGCCATCCCGTCGCCCAGCCCCTCCGCCGGGACGATCCCCCGGTAGGTGGTGCGCCAGCTGTGGGCGTGCAGCTCGGCGACGGCCTCGGCGTCCCGCACTCCGCCGCGCCGAATGACGATCTGTCCTGAACTGATCATGTGACCAGCCTCCCACAGAGATGGAGTTGAACATGTTCAACCGAAGCGTCTACAGTTCCACTCAGCTTTTGAACGCGTTCGAAATTCGGGGGGTCATCGTGGTACCGGGTGCGGAGGGGGCATCCGGTGCCACGAACACCGACACCGGATGGAACGTCGTCTCCGGCTAGGCTCGTCCTCGTGGACGACCTGGCAGCGACGAACCGAACGGACGGCGGGAACGGCACGGCCGGGGCTCCGGCCGTGCCCGCACCGGAGGGCGGGCCCCTGCCCGGCGGCCGGGCCCAGCCGAAGACCGACAAGAGTGAGGCGACCCGTGCCCTGATCCTGGAGACGGCCATGCGGCTGTTCCAGGAACGGGGCTACGAGAAGACCACCATGCGCGCCATCGCCACCGAGGCCGGCGTCTCGGTGGGCAACGCCTACTACTACTTCTCGGCGAAGGAATTCCTGATCCAGGGGTTCTACGACCGGATGACCTACGAGCACGCGGCCGACGCCAGGCGCCGGATGGCCCACACCCGGGACTTCTCCGAGCGGCTGCGGATCGCGCTGGACTCCTGGCTCGACACGGCCGCGCCGTACCACGAGTTCTCCGCGCAGTTCTTCCGCACCGCCGCCGACCCGACCAGCTCGCTGAGCCCGTTCTCCAACGAGTCCCACCCGGCCCGGGCGACGGCGGTCGAGCTGTTCCGCGACGTCCTCCAGGGCTCGGAGCTGGCGCCCAAGCTGGACGCCGAACTGGTCGAGCTGCTGCCGGACGTGCTCTGGCTCTACCTGATGATCGTGGTGCTGTACTGGGTCTTCGACCGCACCCCGGACACCGAGCGGACCAGGGAGTTCGTCCGGCGCTCGACGCCGCTCGCGGCGCGGATGATCAACCTGTCCCGCTACCGGGTCTTCCGGCCGATCGTCCGCGACGCCAAGGGCCTGATCCAGGACTTCATCCTGCCCACCATCGGCAAGGCGGCGGTCAAGTAGCGCCCGCCCCGGCCACGGACGGAACGCTCCGGCCGGGCACTCCCCCACCGGGAGTGCCCGGCCGGATGCGTTCGGGGGCCCGCCCTCCATGTCCTGACTCATCGTCAATCGCCCCTCCCTCGCCGGATCGAGACGGCCCGGGATTCGATGTGGCCGAAGATCATTCACCCGTTCGAGGGATGGAAACGCCCACCGCAGCGATCTAGCGTGAACATGCAAATCCGACAGGAAGACAAGGAGATCAGTTCACATGCGTTCCCTGGCCTCGACTCTCAAGTCCCGTATGGCTCCCGTGGTGTTGCTCGCCGCCTGCACGACGGCCCTGGCCGCGCCCCACGCGGTGGCGGCCCCGAACTCGGTGGCACCCGGCTCCACCGCCGTCGATCTCCTCGTGCAGAACGCCCAGGGTGTGGGCACGGTCAAGGGCACGCTGTCCTGGGACGGCGAGGGCGGATACACCTTCGAAGGAACCGCCAGGGCGACCTGCGACGTGGCCACCCGGGTCACCGCGTGGCTCGAGTACGGAGGCGCCGGCGAGAGCTGGAAGAAGTCCGCCGAGGCGGACTGCACGAAGACGCCGATCACGACCGACGTGAAGGTCTCCGGGACCTTGAACAAGGGCAAGAAGCTGGAGCTGCGCGTCAGCTCCTGGCGTGCCTGGGCGATCGACGCCTACCGGGCGAGCGCCAAGCAGGTCTACACCATCTCCTGAGCCCCGCGCGGCTGTTGCGTCCGCCGCCATGCCGGAGGGCCGGCCCGCGAACGGGTCGGCCTCCGGCGTGCGCACGGGATCAGAACTCGGTCGGCGTCCAGGCCCGCAGCGGGGTGCGCAGCAGCAGGTCGGCGGCGGCGGCCGCGCCCGGGCGCAGTTCGGTGAGCAGGGCGGCCGCGGCCAGCCTCGACGCCGTCTCCGCGCCCAGGTAGAGCGAGCCCAACTCCGAGGCGCCGAGCGCGAGGTCGGCGTCGTCCGTGGTCCGGACGCAGCGGCCGGTGCCGTCCTCGGCCGTCTCCAGCGCCCAACGGCCGGAGGCGTAGCCGAGCCTGTCGTCGACCTCCAGCACCACCCGGCCGGGGGCGCCGTAGCTCCGGGCGCCGAACGCGGCCTCGACGTCCAGCACCCGCAGCCACACGAGGTCCCCGTTGTCCTCGTGCGGGGTGGCCGCGCGCGGGTCCTGGAGCAGCAGCGGCAGCGGGTCGTCCGGGGCGAGCTTGGGCACCTCGACCCGGGACACCCAGTCGACCGACAGCACCAGGCGCCACAGTTCGACGGCGGTGGGCAGGTCGAGGGCGATGAACTCGCTCACGGTGAGCTTGCAGTCGGGGTAGGCGCCGTCCCACTTGTTGGCGATCCGGTAGAGCACCAGGCCGGTGACCTCCCCGGCGGCGTCCCGGTGGACGGCGGCGAAGGGCTCCTTGAACTCGTCGCCCGGCGCCCGCACCTCGCCGGAGGTGCGCTCCCACCAGAGCGTGTCGCGCTCGATCGCCCCCGGCTGGGTGCGCCGCCAGCGCTCGTGCAGGTCTGCTCCCAGCTCGCGCAGCTCCGCCATGGTCACGAAGTCGGTCCGGCCGCCGGGGACGCCCGGCAGGCCCTCGCGCAGACCGCGGGTGCGGCGCAGCTCGATGTTCCAGCCGGCGCCCTGGGTGGCCGGGCCGAAGCCGAAGCGGCCGTAGATGTTGTACTCGGCGGCGGCCAGGATCGCGACCGCGCTGCCGCGCTCGGCGGCGGCCGCGAGGTTCCGCCGCATCATCGCGCTGAGCAGGCCGCGGCGGCGGTGGGTGGCGGTGACCGCGACGTTGGTGATGGCGTCGGCCGGCACGACGGCCCCGCCCGGGACGGTCAGTTCGGTGTCGAAGCTGCGGAAGGTGGCGATCTGGCGCTCGCCGTCGAAGCCGGCCAGCATCCGGCCGGGCTCCCAGTAGCGACGGCGCAGGTCCTCCGCGACGGCCACCTCGGGGCGCAGGAAGCCGAAGTTGAGCGCCCGGTTCCACTCCGCGACCTCGTCCACCGAGACGGCCCGGACCTGGAGCCCGCTCACGGTGTCGACGGCCGCGTGATCGTTGCTGTTGCCCATGGGGCCACCGTACGGCGGCCTTTCGGGGGCGGCATCCGATTTATTCCGTGCGCGACCCGGTGTGCTCGCCCGGCACCACGACCCAGTGGTTGGTCCGCAGGACGCGGTCCGCGAAGTCCAGGTCCCGCTCGCCGAGCAGCCGGAAGCCGAGCGCCCGGCAGATCCCGTTGGACGGCCCGTTGGCCGTCCCCGGGTTGGCGTGCACCTCGCCCCAGCGGCCGTCCTCGGCGGCGGCGTCCAGCACCAGGCGGACGGCCGCCTTGGCGAGGCCGCGGCCCTGGTACTCGGGCAGCACCATCCAGCCGATCTCGGAGACCGGCACGCCGTCCTCCTCGTCCGACCAGAGCGTGACGACGCCCGCGGCCTCGTCGCCCCCGGCGCCGTCCGGCACGATCATCCTGATCCAGGCGCCGTCCGCGGCCACCTCGGCCAGGTCCTTGCGCAGCCGCGCCTCCACCTTCTCCCGGGGCAGCGGCCCGCCCAGCTCGGCCATCATCACCGGGTCGCACCGCATCCGGACGTACGCCTCGACGTCCCCCGCCCGAACATCCCGCAGCCGCATGACGCCTCCTCAGTGCCGGTCCGGCGGCCACGCTAGCGCGACCCGCCGACAGTGGCGTCCCGGCGGCCCGACCTGGCATCCTCGTGCCGGTTCAGGCACAAACGATCCGTTTTCGGGGGGAACCATGGAGGACCAGTACGTCCGCCGGCTGAAGGACTACGAGAGCTGGTCGCTGGCGGCGAAGCTGGTCGGCGGGCTGACCGTGGCCGGCTGGCTCTGGGCACTGTGGCTGGTCTTCCTCCCGGCCGCGGGGATCTGCGGCACACCGGCCTTCTACGAGCCGACCGGCTTCCACATGGCGGAGGCCTGCGACTCCGAGATGATCGGCCGGATCGGCGGCGCGCTCGCCGTGTTCCTCGTGTCGCTCCCGTTCGCCGCCGCCTGGGGCTGGACCGTCGTGCGGCTGCGCGACAGCCGCCAGGCCCTGGCCGACCTGGCCGACCGGTAGCCCGCCGGAGCGGCGGCCTTCATGACGGCCTTCACGGCGGTCCTCGTGGCGTCCACCACGGGCGGCGCCCGCCGGAGTTGACTGGTCGGCGATCCCCGCGCCCCGAGGAGGCCGCCACCGCCATGGCCACGTACGTGATCACTCCGGAGGTGGCCCTCCACCTGGTCCGGGACGGGGCCGCGGCCCCCGCCGGGCACCAGCTGCCGGCCCCGACCCTGCTGCGCTCACAGCTGCTGTCGCTCCTCTACGGGGCCGTCCGGCGGGGCGAGTTGGCCGAGCGGGACGCCGAACGCGCGCTCGACGCGGTGCGGGCACTGCGGATCCGGCTGCTCGGCGACCGCGTCCTGCAGGCCACCGCCTGGCGGATCGCCGAGCGGCTCGGCCTGCCGGACACCCCGGACGCCGAGTACCTCGCGCTGACCCGGCTCCAGGCGGACGCCCTGGTCACCCTCGACCCCGCCCTCGCGGCCGCCGCCGAGGGGGTGGTGCCGACCGCCCCCGTCGAGGTGCTGACCGCGGCTCGCCGGCCCGGGGGTCAGGGGCGGGCGTAGAAGTTCGGGGTGCCCATGATCCAGAGGCTGGCCTGCTTGACCGGCATGCCGGCCCGCGGGGCCTCGATCATCTGGTCGTCGCCGATGTAGAGCCCGACGTGGTAGATGTCGGCGGCGCGGCCGGTGTCGGTCCAGAAGACCAGGTCGCCCGGGCGCAGCTGGCGGTAGCCGATCGGGGTGCTCTGGGCGTACTGGTCGGCGGCGAAGTGGTTGAGCTGCCGGCCGCCCTCGCGCCAGGCCATCATCGTCAGCCCGGAGCAGTCGTAGCCGCCCGGGCCCTCGCCGCCCCAGACGTAGGGCAGGCCGATCTTGGACTTGGCGAAGGCGATGGCGGCGGCCGCGCCCTCGGCGGACCACGGACGGGCGGGGGGCGGGGCCTGGGCCCTGGCAGCGGCGGCCGCCGCCGCTGCCTCTGCCGCCGCCGCGGCCTCGGCTTCCCGGGCGGCCTGTTCGGCGGCGGCGCGGGCGGCGGCCTCGGCCTCGCGGGCGGCGATCGCCTCCAGGGCCTCGCGGCGCCGGCGTTCCAGCTCGACGGTGGTGTTCCGGGCGGCGGCCAGTTCGACGAGCAGCTGCTCGCGGCGCTGCCCGGCGGCGGCCACCTCGCTCTGCTGGGCGGCCAGCCGCTGTTCGGCCCGGGCCTTGGCCGCGCCGACCTCGGCGGCGGCCTTCCCGGCGGCCCCGGTGGCGGCCCGGGCCTCGGCGGAGGCGCGGCGGGCGGCGGCGGCCGTGGAGGTGGCGGCGTCCAGGATCTGCCGGGTGCGTTCGCTGACCTGGCCGACCGCGGCGGCGCGCTCGCCCGCCTCGCGCGGGCCGTGGGCGCCGAGCAGGGCGTTGAGGGCGGACAGTTCGGCGCCCGCGCCCTGCCGGTAGGTCTCGGCCGCGAGCCGGGCCGCGTCCTCGGCGGCGGCCACCCGCTCGGTCTCGGCGGCCGCGGCGCGCTGTGCGGCGGCGGCCTCCTCGGCGCGGGCCCGGGCGAGGGCCAGCTGGGCGCCGTTGTAGGCCTCGACGGCCTGTTCGGCGGTGCGCCCGGCCCGGTCCAGCTCGGCCCGGGCGGCGGTGAGGGCGGCCTCCAGGGCGGCGGCCGAGGAGGCCTTGCCCTCGGCCTCGGTCCGGGCCCGGTCGATCTCCTCGGTGGTCGGGTACGGCTCCTCGTCCGCGGGCCGGCCGACCGCCGGTACACCCGTGACGGGTTCGCCGAGCGCGGGGGCGGCCTGGGCGGCGGGGAGCAGTCCGAGCAGTGCGGTGAGGGACAACAGGAGGGTCGGCAGGAGCCTGCGAGCCACGCGACATCATCCCTTCTGACGGGTCCGGAGGGGACGGCGTCGGACGGTGCGCGGCATCGGGGCGGGCGGGCGACGGCCCGGCGGCCCGGTGGTGGCGGGGAGTCCGATGAATCATCCCATCACGTGACAGAACGGTCACATGACGCTCATGTTCTCAATTCCGGCAGGCTTCACACCTGGAAAAGTGCTCCGCCGGTCGGGTGACGATCAGATGATCTGACCAAATGTCGGCTCCGACCGGGCGCCCGAGGCGGGCCGAGCAGGGCGGACGAGAGCGGGCCGACCGGGCGGACGGACTACCGGCCGATCCGGCGGGTGTGCGTCCGCAGCCTGGGGTGCCGCGCGGGCCGGCTCTCCAGCCCGGTCGGACCGACGGCGAAGGCCCGGCTGCGCCCCGCCCGAACCGTACGGCGACGCTGCTGCGCCAGGCGGGAGCGGTCCGGACCGGGCCCGACCGCCGGGTCCGCCGCACCCGGGGCCCGCCCCGCCGTCCCGGCGGCGGCCGCCGAGCGGCGGTCGGCCAGGCGGGCCTGACGGCGGGCCAGCGCCCGGGCGGCGTGCGCGTCGAGGTGGGCGCTGGCCCGGGCGGCCATCCGCTCGGCCACCCGGTGCGCGGCCGGGTGGTTGGCGGGCACCTTGTCGGGGGCCCCGGCGATCAGGTCGAAGAGCCAGGTGCGGGCCCGGTCCGCGCGCCGGTGCAGCAGGCGCTCACGCCGCAGCGCACGCGCCCGGCGCCGGGGGCGCGTGGCGTACCGCCAGCGGGCCCAGGGGCTGCTCGGGCGGGCCAGCCGGATCGCCCCGATCCAGGACAGGCCGGGGACCATGATCCCGAGCAGGCCGGTCCACACCTTGCCCTTGAGCAGGGTGACCACCGAGGCCAGCGAGTTCACCGAGATGATCGTGATCAGCCCCCACCTGGTCTCCTCGCCGGGCACCACGCCGAGCGGCACGTACCCGACCAGCAGCAGGGAGGTGAACAGGATGCCGAAGATCACCGCGTCCACCGACTTGCGGCCCTGTTCGCTCCAGTACACGTCGTCCAGGTGCAGGATCAGCGCGAACTCGTCCAGCACCAGGCCGCAGCCGATGCCGAAGGCCAGCCCGAACCAGTCGATCCACGGGTGCCCGCCGTAGGTGGCGAACACCCCGATGCCGCCGAGCAGCAGGAAGCCCAGGCCGAACACCATGTGGTGGATGTGCAGGCCGCCCGGGGTCACGTTGCCCGGCCACCAGCGCACCTGGGCGCGGATCATCCGGACGCTGAACCGGATGAAGACGAAGGAGGTGATGAATCCGACCAGCAGCAGGAACAGCGGTTGCTTGTGCGCGGCGACGATGTGCTCGCGGTAGCCGTCCAGCAGTGTCGTCATGGGTCTTACCTTCGTTCCTGGTCCTGCGTCCTGCCTGCCGTGACGTGGCCCGGGGCCCACGTCTCCCCCAACACCGGGTCGCCGTCCGGTCAGAAGCCCCGGGTGCGCTTGGCCGCCCGGCGGGGCATGACCGGGTAGAGCGACGGGCGCTCGGCGCCGACCGGCAGCTTCAGGAACAGCCGGGCGATCTCCCCACCGAGGTTCACCCCGACCGCCAGCGCCATCGCGATCGCCGCCGCCCGGAAGACCGACACCAGACCGGCACTGGAGTGCCCCTGGGCGAAGGCGAGCATCCCGAGGTAGAGCGCCGAACCGGGCATCAGCGGGCCGATCGCGGCGGTCACGTACGGCAGCGCCGAACCGTTGCGGTAGCGCGCCATCAGCTGTCCGAACAGGCCGACCAGGCCGGCCGCCACACCGGTCGCCGCGATCGGGTTGACGCCCGCGTTGTACACCAGCGCGCCGTAGCTGGCCCAGCCGATGCCGCTGTTGACGGTGACCAGGGCCAGCGTCCGGCGGTCGGTCTGGAGCAGCGTCGCGAAGGCCAGGGTCAGCAGCATCGCGGCGACCATCTGGACCGGCGGGTAGTTGACGCCCACCAGGCTCTCGTCCGGGCGCAGGTTCGCCTCGAAGCCGACCCCCAGGTAGAGGATCACCATCACCCCGATCACGATGCCCGCGACCAGGTAGACCACTTCCAGCAGACGGGCCGCGGCGGTGATGTAGAAGCCGGTCAGGCCGTCCTGCACGGCGGCGACCAGGGCGCGCCCGGGCAGCAGGGCGAACAGGCCACCGGTGATCACGACCGAGCCGCGCAGGCCCCAGTCGTTGAGCGAGAGGATGATGCCGGAGGCCGCGGCCGGCATCGCGGCCGCCACGAACTGGTAGAACTCCGGCAGCCGGCGCTTGGCCAGGGCGGAGGCCAGCCGGTCGCCGAGGACGGCCGCGACGAAGGCGCTCGC
Source organism: Kitasatospora sp. SC0581 (assembly GCF_048159585.1). Taxonomy (NCBI): domain Bacteria; kingdom Bacillati; phylum Actinomycetota; class Actinomycetes; order Kitasatosporales; family Streptomycetaceae; genus Kitasatospora; species Kitasatospora sp. SC0581. Next base: position 465,965 of record NZ_JBLRWA010000003.1, read on the forward strand.
GAACACCAGCCAGGCCTTGTCGTCGATCTTCCCGCCGACCAGGAAGGTCGCCGCGCCGGCCAGCAGGCCGGTGGTCAGGGCGAGGAACCAGGCCGGGTACGGGTGCCGGTTGCGGCGCATCGCCGCGAGCCGGCGGTAGGCGTCGTTGACCGTCACCTGCTCCGCGGTGATGTCCGCGACCAGCGCGTACACCGCGTCGAGCCGGGTGTAGTCGGAGGTACGGCGGCGCACCACGCGGTCGGCGGTGACCGGCGGCTCGACCAGCGAGGGCTGGTACGAGATGCCGATCAGGGTGAAGGTGACCTGCGGCTCGCAGCGGTCCAGCCGGTAGGCGTGCGCGATGCCGAGCATCGCCGCCTCGACGTCCTCGGCGGCCTCGCCGCTGGCCAGCAGCAGCTCGCCGATGCGCAGCGTCAGGTCGAGGATGCGCGGGACGTTGCGGGTGACGGCCGCGGAGGGGTGCATCTCGCGGGCGGTGCGCTCGAACGCGGGGCGCTCGGACATCGGGGTGCGCAGCAGGGTGCGCATCCGGTCCGGCCAGGGCGCCTCGCCGGGGGCGCCGGCGGTCAGGTCCGGGACCGGGATGCCGGTGGGCGGGGTGTAGCCGGCCGCCCGCCACTCCTCGGGGGTGAGGGTGTCCTCGGCGACCGAGCGGCGGCGGACCGGGCGCTCGTCCTCGACCCGCCCGGCCTCGACCCGCCCGGCCACGGACGCGGGCACCGGCTCGGACACCCGCTCGGGCTCCGGGGCCAGCAGGCCCCTGGTCTCCGGGACGGGCGGCACGAGCGGCACGACGGTGGTGGGCTCGACCACCGGGGCGGGGTGGCCGAGCAGGCCCTCGGTGGGCGGGGCGTCGGCGGGGTGCACCGGCTTCGGGGACGCCTGCCGCGGCTGTCGGGCCGCCCGGCCTCCCCTCGCCCGCTTGCCCGCACCCGGTCGGCCCCGCTTAGGCACTTCCACTCCTTGCCGCCCCTGGCGGCCGCCGGCCACCGCTCGATCTCGGGTTACACCTTGCCTGATCGAACAGCCCGACGCACATGTACGCGGCGTCCCGTGGCCGGAGCGGCGGACGCCTACCCGGCGCGGTGCCGGTCGGCGGCGGCCGCACCGGAGCGGCGTGCCCGCAGCAGCTCGACCGCCACCGGGATCACCGAGACCAGCACGATGCCGACCAGGATGGCCTCGATGTTGTCCCGGACGAACGGGATCTGCCCCAGGAAGTAGCCGAGCACGGTGACCCCGCCGCCCCACAGCACGCCGCCGACCAGGTTGAACACCACGAAGCCGCGGTAGTTCATCCTGCTCACCCCGGCCACGATCGGGGTGAAGGTGCGCACGATCGGCACGAAGCGGGCCAGCACGATCGCCTTGGGCCCGTGCCGGTCGAAGAAGGCGGCGGCCTTCTCCACGTTCTCCTGCTTGAAGACCCGGGAGTCGGGGCGGCGGAACAGGCTCGGGCCGACCTTGCGGCCGAAGAGGTAGCCGACCTGGTCCCCGGCCACCGCGGCGACCACGATCAGCGCGCAGACCAGCCAGAGCGGCTGGTGCAGGTAGGTGCCGCCGGCCACCAGCAGGCCGGTGGTGAACAGCAGCGAGTCACCCGGCAGGAAGAAGCCGATCAGCAGGCCGGACTCGGCGAAGACGATGGCCAGGATGCCGATCAGGCCGAAGGTGGAGATCAGGGTGGTCGGATCGAGCCAGGACGGGCCGAGGGCGAGGCTGGTCACGGTGCGGGCACTCCGAAGGTCGGGTCTTGGCAATGGAATGGTAAAGCATTGACAAAGACTCGGGGCGGCACCGGATGGTTCCCGTCGGACGGACGGACGCGGCGCGGGCAGGGAGCGGGCCGCACGCGGTAAGAGCCCGGGAACGCGTGCGGCCCCGGCGGGGCCCGGGAGGGCCGGCCCGCCGGGGCCGTACGGTCGGGGGCGGTCAGAGCCCGTAGCGCTCGACCGTCTCCTCGTGCCGGGCGAGGTCCGCGCCGGCCGCCTTGGCCAGCTCCGGCCAGGCGAGCGGGTGCGCCCAGCCGCCGGTCAGCCGCAGCAGCAGGGCGTCGGCCTCAGCGGCCGAGGCGGTCGGCGGCACGCCGAGGGCCGCGTAGACGCCGGGCAGGGTGTCGCCGCCCTCCGCCGGGTCGGTGATCCGGTACTCGTCGCCGCTGTACACCCAGACCGCGCACCCGGCCTCGTGCAGCTCCTCGCGCAGCGCCGACCACGGCTCGTCGCCGGGCCAGCCGCCGTCGATCCAGTACGTGGTGTACCCGGCCGGGTCGAGCAGGGTGAGCAGCTCGAACACCGGGCGCCAGCGCTGCCGCTCCTCCTCGGGGGCGTCCTCGGCCGGCGGGCGCTCCAGCAGGGCCGGGGCGAAGACCACCACGTCGCCGTGGTTGAGCGTCAGGTCGTCGCCGAGCACCGGCAGGATGCGGGCGGTGGCCGGGCCCGTCCGGAGCGCGGGCAGGTCGGACGTCGCGCCGTTGGTGCGGGTGGCGCGGACGGTGACCAGCTGCCACTCCTCGTCCACCGGGCCCTCGGGCTCGTCGAACTCGATGTCGAGCAGCGCGCCGGTGGAGCGGACCACGGCCCAGTCCCGGTTGGCGGTGGCGGCGGTGATCAGGTGCCAGAGGTCCGGCTCCTGGACCGTCCGGTGGCCGTCCTCCTCCTCGGCGGCGCCGTCGGCCGGCGCCGCGCGCTCCAGCAGCTCCAGGTACATCCGCTGGGCGGTGGCGTGGTCGCCCAGTTCGGTGGCGGCGTGGGCGGCGAGGCGGCGGGTGTTGAGCACCTCGTCGTCCAGCGCCAGGATCTCCTGGCACCGCTCCAGCGCCTCGTCCCAGCGGCCCTCGGCGGCGGCCCAGCGGGCCCGTATCCAGTGCCCGTCGGCCGGGGCGGTGACGGCCACCCGGTCGGCGAGGCGGCGGATGCCCTCGGCGTCCCGGGCGTCGATCAGCATCTCGCCGAGCGCGCCGGTCAGCTCACGGTCGGCCGGGTCGTCCTCCAGGTGCCGCCACAGCAGGTCGGCCGCGGCGCGGGCGTGGCCGAGGCCGCCCAGCACGGTGGCCAGGAGCACCGCCAGTTCGGTGGCGCCGGCCTGCTCACCCCGGTACCGGTCCAGGGCGACGGAGAGCAGGTCGGCGCCGGTCTCGTAGGGCACCCCGACCTCGGCCAGGTGCGCCGCCAGCTCGCCCGGCGGGACGGGCAGCTCGGGCTCCGGCAGTGCCTCGGCGGCCGCGCGCAGGGCCGCGACCTGCTCCGACACGCCGTCGGTGCGCCGCAGCCGGGTGAGCTTGCGCTCTCCGGTCGCGGCGAGGGTCAGGGCCACCGTGCGGGCGCCGCGGGCGAGCGCGAGCCGGCCCGCCGCCAGCAGCAGGTCCACACAGGGGCGGTGCGCGCCGACGCCGTCCAGGTAGCCGACCCAGCCGGCCAGGACGGCGCCCAGCTCGGCGTCGTTCTCCCGGGCGCCGGCCGCGACCAGCAGCTCGGCCGTCTCCGCCCAGGTACCGCGCAGGTCGGCGTGGCGTTCGGCCTCGGCCCGCTCGGGCAGCAGGGCGAGCGACTCCTCGGTGCGGCCGAGCGCGGCGAGCGCGCGGGCCCGCAGCAGGGCGCCCCAGCGCTGGTCCCGCTCGTCCAGCCGGCGCCCCTGCGTCTGCTCGGCCCGCTCGGCCGTCGCCAGCAGCTCCAGCACCTCCTCGTGCCGGCCCAGCAGGTGCAGGGTGCCGGCCCGGGCCTGGTGGAAGCGGAGCGAGACCGGCTGGCCGGCCGCCCGCATCCGGTTGGCCGCGGAGTCCAGGTGGTCCAGCGCCTCGGCCGCCCGGCCGTCGTCCTCCAGGGCGTCGGAGTACTCGCGGGAGAGGCAGTCGTAGCAGGCCCGGTCGGGCTCGATCCGGTCGAGCGTCTCGCCGACCACGGCGAGGCGCTCGGCCACGTACCCCGGCCCGTCGACCCGGGCGTGGCAGATCGCGAAGTCCTGCACCACGCAGACGGACTGCGGGCAGCCCTCGGTGTCCTCCCGGTGGGCGAACTCCAGCAGGTCGACCGCCTCGGGCAGCACCGCCTCGCCCTGCTGGCGCTTGTTCAGCAGGTTCTGCATCCGCCAGTGCCGCAGGTAGACCTCGACCCAGGGCAGGCCGAGCGCCCGGGCGGCGGCCACCGCCTCCGGGTAGAGCGCGTCCAGCTGCTCGTTGCGCCCCTCGGTGGCGTGCTCGGGCAGCTCGACGATGGCGTCGGCCAGCCGGTGGTGGCCGGCCTCGGCCAGCTGCCGGTGGGTGTCCCGCACCCAGGCCCAGATGTCGGTGGTCATGGCTGTTCCCCCTGCGTCGTGCTGATGAGTTGTCTACCGCACCCCACTGACAGTCCGTCCGTCACGGCTCCTCCGTGAGCGCGCCGGGGCTGTCCGGGACCTCCGGCAGCCCGGCCGGGACGGCGGCGGTCAGCGCGGAGACCGCCGTGCCGATGCCGGCCAGCGCGGCGGTGAGGTCGCCCTCGGACGGGCCGGACGAGGCCGCGGCCATGATCACCTTGATCGAGCGGAGCAGCCCGGCCGCGGTCGCGCTGCCGGTGTGCCCGGCGCGGTAGGCGGCGAGCAGGTCCCGGACCGCCGGGCTGGCGAGGTTGAGGTAGAGCCGGGCCCGAATCCCGCCGTCGGTGCGGGCGGTGAAGGCGCGGGCCAGCCGCAGGGCGGCGGACGGTATCCGGGCGTCCGCCTGGTCGTCCTCGATCCGGGCCTTCAGCTCGGCCTCGCGGTCCGGCACCAGCACCAGCGGCAGGCCGGGCGGGTCGAAGCGGGCCGGGACGAGCTGCTCGCCCGGGTCGGCGAGGGCGCCGGCCAGCCAGGCCGCCTCGTGCTCCGGCAGCGGGCGCTCCGGGTCGCGGAACAGCTCGCGGTTGCCGCGTTCGCTGCCCAGCTCGACCACCCGGCAGCCGCGCAGTTCGGCGTAGCGGTGCAGGAACGGCAGGACGGCGTAGCGGTCGCCGCGCGCGATCGGCACCCGCATCGCCCGGTACAGCATCTCCTCGAAGCCGCCGCCGCTGCCGAGCGCGACGTGCACCGCGCCGCCGCCCGCCGCGCGCAGCGCGCCGGCCGTGAGGTCGCCCTGGGAGGTGGGCACCGGGACGTCGTCGGCGAGCAGGGTGAACAGCCGCTCGTCGCAGAGCGCGGCGCCGAGCAGGTCGTTGCCGTGCCGGGTGAGGATGCGGCGCCAGGCGGCGGGCCGCAGCCGGGCGGTCTCGTACAGGCCGTCCACGATGGCGTCGGCGAGGGCCTTCCGGAGCGCGTGGTAGTGCTCGTCGCGCTGGAGGTCCTCGCGGCTGGCGGTGGGGGTGAGCCGGTCGGACTCGACCACGCCGCCGATGAACCCGGCCCAGCGGGGCAGCAGGTCGCGGGCGTCCTCGGCGAGCAGCATGCCGCGCAGGTAGACGGCGAGGTCGCGGTTGTCGCTGCTGCCGTAGCTGCCGCCGTCCTGGACCCAGAGCAGGCCGACCGCGTCGGTGGCGCCCTCGACCGGCTCGACCGGGAAGGCGGTGAGCGGCTCGAAGCGGCGGCCGAAGGCGGCGGCGAAGCGCATCCGGGCGGCGTACGGGTCGCCCTCCGGACGCCCGCGCCAGGGCACCTCGACGGAGTTGACCGGCCGCTCGTCCTCGCCGACGTGGACCGGGACCGACAGCAGCACGCAGTAGCGGCCGAGCACGTCGCGCAGGACGTCCTCGTCGGCGAGGTGGCCGTGCTCGGCCTTGAGCGCCAGCTCGACTACCGTGCCCGGCCGGGGCCGGGCGGGCACCGGCTCGACCTGGTACTGCTCGCCGCCGCGGCTGCGGTAGCGGTGGCCGAGCCCCGGCTCGCGGTGCGAGGTGGTGGTGACGGTGACCTCGTCGGCGACCGAGAAGGCGGAGAGGAAGCCCAGGCCGAAGGCGCCGATCAGCTCCTGGTTGCCGGTCAGGTCGCGCAGCATCCGGGTGTAGCCGGTGCCGACGGTGGCCAGGTAGGAGTGGATCTCGGGTTCGGTGAGGCCGGCGCCGGTGTCCTCGATGGCGACGGTCCGCCGGGCGGCGTCGGCGCGCACCCGGATCAGCGGGCGGTGGTCGCCGTCCGGGTCCTCCAGGAGCCGGCGGGTGTGCGAGTCGTGGGCGTTCTGGACGAGTTCGCGCAGGGCGACCAGCGGGGTGGAGTAGAGGTGGGTGGCGAGGACGTTCACCAGGCCGCCGAGATCGACCTCGGTCGTGCGCAGCTCCTCGGCGGGGGTGAACTCGGGCGGGGCACCATCAGACATGGGTCCTCAGTGTGCCAGTGCGACTATCTGGCGACCATTTCTTTCTTCTTGACGCCTTCCCGATGGAATGACGGAATGCGGTCAACTTCGACAACGTCGAATTGACCACCCCTCCACCATCGGGGGAATTGCCACCCGTTCGGTGGAGTTCGTCCACCCCACTGGTGAATGCTGAAGGCGCGACGCCAGGTCCCGGCGCCCCGGGGCGGCCGCTCCGGGCGGCACCACCATTCGCTTCTCGCCAGGGAGACCAGCGTGTCCCGTATTCGCGCAGCCGCCGCCGTCACCGCCCTCGGGGCACTCCTCCTCGTCGGCCTCGGTGCCGCCACCGCGCACGCCGACAGCGGCTCCGGCGCCGGTGCGGGCGACCGTTCCAACGGCAGCGTGGTGAGCGACTCCGGCTCCGGCAACATCATCGGCACCGTCCACGGCAATGTGGTCAACACCCAGCAGACGGCCACCGGTTCGGGTGCGGGCAACCAGAACAACGGCGTCGCGGTGACGGGCAACGGCGGGACGGTCAGCGCCGACCAGGGCAACACCGTCCAGCACAAGTCCCTCCGGCGCGACGCTCCCCGGCGCGACCGCGGCGTCGACGCGCAGGTCTACTACCCGCACGTCCTCTACTAGGCCCCGCCGCCGACTCGCCCCGGGGAGCCTCGGTCAGGAGAGCCCCAGCACCGCCCGGCCGAGCCGCAGCAGGCAGTCCCCGAGGTCCGGCCGGGCGTTGTGCGGACGGTTCCGCACCCCGTCGTTGACCAGCGCGAACAGCGCGTGCACCCGGATCCGGGCGGCCGCCGCGTCGTACCCGGGACGCACCTGCCGCAGCAGTCCGACCCAGGTGCGCAGGAAGTCCCGCCGGAAGTCCACCGCGGCCCGGCGGTCGGGCGGGGCCAGCCGCTCCGTCTCGCTGAGCATCGCGCCCAGGTAGTCCCCGTTGCGCAGCGCGAAGTCGACGTACGCGCCCAGCCCGGCGTCGAGCGCCGCCCCGGGCCCGGCGGCGGCCGCGATCGCGCCGTCCACCTCGTGCCAGAGCCGCTCGCGGCTGCGCACCAGCGAGGCGGCGAGCAGCTCGGCCTTGCTGTCGAAGTGCCGGTACACACTGGGGCCGGAGATGCCGACGGCGGCGCCGAGCTGGTCGGTGCTGACGTTGTCGAAGCCGCGCTGGTGGAACAGCCGTACGGCCGCCGCGAGCAGTTCCTCCCGGCGCGCCCGCGCCCCGGGCTCCGGCGTCGGCCGCGGCCCGGCCACGGCGGCGGGCCCCGCGGCCGTACCGCCCGGGGAGACCGCGAGGACGGCCGCGACCACCTCGCGCAGCAGCGCCTCGGCCCGTCGGGGCTGCGGCGCCGCCGACTGGTAGGAGAGCCCGGCGCAGGCCGAGAGCGCCGACCAGCAGAGCAACTCGGCGTCCCCGACGGCGAGTTCCGGCCGTTCCGCGCGCAGCACGGCGACCATCAGGGCGACGTCCGCGCGCAGCTCGCGGCGCAGCGCCGCCCGCCGGGCCGGCGGCAGCAGCCGGGCGTCGCGCTGCACCAGGGTGCCGAGCGCACGGTGGCCGACCGCGACGGCGGCCAGCGCGGCCCCGAGGTCGGCGGTGGTGCGGGCCGGGCGCAGGCCCTCGGCGAGCGCGTCCAGGCCCAACCGGACGGCGCGGTCGAGCAGTTCGGGCTTGCCGCGGAAGTGCCGGTAGAGCGCGGGCGCGGTGATGCCGACACCGGCGGCGACCTCGGTCATCGAGACCTGGTGGTAGCCGCTGCGGTGGAAGCGGTCGGCGGCCACGGCCAGGATCTGGGCGCGCCGCCCGGGCGGCCGTCGGACCACCATGGCGCGCCTCCCCGCTGTCTCCCCGGACACTCCCGGCAGGCTAGCAAGGATTCACTTGCCGCCCCCGCCGCCCGTGCTCCAATAGCCTTCGGACGCTGGACAGTCGAAGCTACCCCGGATTAACTTGTGGGGCCATCACCAGGCACGTTCCGCCCCGGCCGGCAGCCCCGGCCGGTGCCGTCGAAGGGAGCGCCGCCGTGCGCCGCACCGTGTTCAACGAGGACCACGAGGCCTTCCGGGAGACCATCCGGGACTTCATCGCCAACGAGGTCGTCCCGGTCTACGAGAGCTGGGAGGCCGAGGGCCACCCGCCGCGCGACTTCTACCGGCAGCTCGGCGCGCTCGGCGTCTACGGCATCGAGGTGCCGGAGGAGTACGGCGGCGCGGGCGAGAGCGGGTTCAAGTACCAGGCGGTGGTCGCCGAGGAGACCGCCCGGGCGGGCGTCAGCTTCGGCTCCTCCGGCGTGCACACCGGCCTGGTGCTGCCGTACCTGCTGGAGTACGCCACCGAGGAGCAGAAGCGGCGCTGGCTGCCCGGCTTCGTCTCCGGCGACATCATGACCGCGATCGCGATGACCGAGCCGGGCGCCGGCTCCGACCTCGCGGGCATCACCACCACCGCGCGGCTCTCCGAGGACGGCACCCACTACGTCCTGAACGGCGCCAAGACCTTCATCACCGGCGGCGTGCTGGCCGACCTCGTCCTGGTGGTCTGCCGCACCGCCCCGTACGACCCGGAGAACCGCCGGGCCGGGCTGTCCATCCTCTGCGTGGACACCTCCTCCGCGGGCTACACCGTCGGCCGCAAGCTCCAGAAGATCGGCCTGCGCACCTCGGACACCGCCGAGCTGGCGTTCAGCGACGTCCGGGTGCCGGTGGAGAACCTGCTCGGCGAGGAGGGCCGGGCGTTCTCCTACCTGACCCACAACCTGGTGCAGGAGCGGCTGGCGATCGCCGTCGGCGCCTACGCGGCGTCCGCGGCGGCGGTGCGGTTCGCGGTGCAGTACGTCAAGGACCGCAAGGTGTTCGGCAAGGCGGTGGCCGAGTTCCAGAACACCAAGTTCACCCTGGCCGACTGCGAGGCCCAGGTGGTGGCGCAGCAGTCGATGGTGGACCGGGCGCTGGAGCTGTACCAGGACGGCGAGCTGACCGTCGCGGACGCGGCCGCGGCGAAGCTGTTCTGCACCGAGTCGGCCTCCACCGTGATCGACAAGTGCCTCCAGCTGCACGGCGGTTACGGCTACATCCTGGAGTACCCGATCGCCCGGCTCTACACCGACAACCGGGTGTTCCGGATCTACGGCGGCACCAGCGAGGTCATGCGCAGCATCATCGCCAAGTCGCTCGGGCTGTAGGGCCGTTCGGGTCGTTCGGGCCGGGTGCGGCGGGCCACCCGGAGGCGTGACCCGCCGCAGCCGGACCGACAACCGCACCGGCTCAGTTGGGCGAGCCGTGCTGGGCACGCCAGGCGTCCCAGCCGGCCGAGGACGCCACCTTCGCGTCGTGCAGGGCCCGCTGGGCGAGCGCGGTCGGAGCGGTCTCCAGGTTCCGCAGCCAGCCGCGGCCGGCGGTGAACAGCGCGGCGCACACCATCGCCGCGCCGGCCGCGCCGAGCAGCGAACCGACGCCGGTGAGCACCACGCCGCCGGCCAGCAGCGAGCGGTTGACCTGAAGCCCGTTGAAGATCTGGTTGGTCGCCATGCCTCCACGATGCGGGCAGTCGGCGGGGGCTGCACCTCGGGCCGCTCCGGGGTGCGGAGCGCTTCCGGGTGCGGGGCCCCCGGGCGTCCGCGACCCTGGGCACACGGAGTGCGCCCGGAGCGAGGAGGAGGCGCGATGCCCGATCTCGAACAGCTCGCCGTGGAGCACGCCGCCCGGGCGGCCGAGAGCCCGCACGGGCGCAGCGCCCACCTGGTCCTGCACGACGGGATCCTGCGGCAGACCGTGATCGCGCTGACCGCCGGCACCGCGCTGGACGAGCACAACCCGCCCACCGCGGGCAGCGTCCAGGTGCTGCGCGGCCGGGTCTCGCTGACCATCGCCGGCCGGCGGCTGGAACTGGCGGCCGGCCGCCTGGAGCCCGTCCCGCAGGAGCGGCACGGGCTGCTGGCGCACGTCGACTCGGTGGTGCTGCTGACCGCCGTCACCGCGTAGCGGGCGGCGGAACACCCGCTACGGGCGCGCGGGGCGCTCCCCGCGGGCGGGGCGCACCCTACGGGCGGGACGTTCCCTACGGCCGCACGGGGTTGAACACACTGTCGCTGACCAGCCGCAGCCCGCGCAGGAAGTCCTGCCCACTGGGCGCGAGTTCGGGCGCGGCCAGCCACTGGGCGCAGTAACCGGCCAGCAGGGTCTGGTAGAAGCTCCCGCGGGCGACCTCCTCCTCGGTGTCCGGCACCTCCGGCAGCCCCCGGAACACCGCGGCGAGGCCCAGCCGGCCCTCCTTCTGCGCCGCCGCGAAGGCCTGCGCCAGCTCGGGGGCGTGCCCGGCCTGGGCGAGCGCCTCGAACTGGGCCGCCCAGAGCCCGCGGTGCTCGACGAAGACGTCCCGCAGCCCGTCCCAGACGGCCGCGAAGCGCACCTCCGGGTCGTCCGACACCTGGTTGGCGGCGATCACCACCGCGCCGAGCGCCTCCCCCATCTCCCCGATCGCCTCGATCATCGCCGCGTTGAGCAGCGTCTCCTTCGAGCCGAAGTGGTAGCCGATCGCGGCCAGGCTGACGCCGGAGGCGGTCGCGATGTCACGGGCGGTGGTGCGCCCGTAGCCCTTCTCGTACAGGCAGCGCTTGGCGCCGGCCATCAGGTCTTCGCGGTTTCCCATGCCCCGATCCTACGGAAGAACTGAACAGATGTCTTGCACATATGTACTAGACAAGCGTCTGACACATCCGTACCGTCTTCCCCATGACCGCAACCACCGGCCGCGCAGGCCGTCGCGAATGGATCGGCCTGGCCGTCCTCCTGCTCCCGACCCTCGTCCTCACCATGGACATGGGCGTGCTCTTCTTCGCCGTCCCGTACATCTCCACCACGCTGGCGCCGAGCGGCACCCAGCAGCTGTGGATCATGGACATGTACTCGTTCCTGCTGGCCGGGCTGCTGATCACGATGGGCGCGCTGGGCGACCGGATCGGCCGCCGCCGGCTGCTGATGATCGGCGCCGCCGGCTTCGCGGGCGCCTCGCTGCTGGCCGCCTGGTCGCACGACGCCGGCCAGCTCATCGCGGCCCGCGCCGTGCTCGGCGCCGCCGGGGCCACCGTGATGCCCTCGACCCTCGCGCTGATCCGCACGATGTTCCACGACCCCAGGCAGCGGCAGGTCGCGCTCGGCGCCTGGGGCGGCATCCTCACCGCCGGGGCCACCCTCGGCCCGGTCGCCGGCGGCCTGCTGCTGGAGCACTTCTGGTGGGGCTCGGCCTTCCTGCTCGCCGTCCCGGTCATGGCCCTGGTGCTGCTGACCGCGCCCGTCCTGCTCCCCGAGTACCGCTCCACCCGCCGCACCGGCCGTTTCGACCTGCTCGGCGCCGCGCTGTCGCTGGCCGCGATCCTGCCGCTGGTCTACGGCGTCAAGACGATCGCCGTCGAGGGCTGGAGCCTCCTGCCCGGGCTCGCCGTCGCCGCCGGACTCCTGCTGGCCGGCGCCTTCGTCCAGCGCCAGCGCACCGCCGCGAACCCGCTGCTCGACCTCGGCCTGTTCCGGATCCGCACCTTCAGCGGCGCGATCAGCGTCAACAGCATCGCGATGTTCGCGATGATGGGCTTCGCGCTCTTCACCTCCCAGTACCTCCAGCTGGTCAAGGGCATGAGCCCGCTGACCGCCTCGCTCTGGTCGCTGGTGCCGAGCCTGGGCGTCGGCGCGGCGGTCGGCGTCAGCTCGGCGCTGGCCGGCCGGGTCCGCCCGGCGGTGCTGATGGGCGGCGGCTTCCTGGTCGGCTCGGCGGGCTTCGCGATGATGACCCAGGTCGGCCCGCACTCCCCGCTGGCACTCGTCCTCACCGCGGCCGGCGTGCTGGCCGCCGGGACGGTCGGCACCATGACGATGACCGCCGAGATGGTCGTCTCCGCCGCCCCGGTCGAGCAGGCCGGCGCCGCCTCCGCCACCTCCGAGACCGCCGTCGAACTCGGCAGCTCCCTCGGCATCGCCCTGCTCGGCGCGGCCGGCGCCGCCGTCTACCACCACCGGCTGGACGGCGCCCTCCCGGCCGGCGTCGACGGCGAGGCCGCCCGGACCGCCCAGGACACCCTCGGCGGCGCGGCCACCGTCGCCGCCCACCTGCCCGACCGGCTCGGCGCCGACCTGCTGGAGACCGCCCGCACCGCCTTCACCGACGGCCTGCACGTCGCCGCCGTGGTCGGCCTGCTCTTCGCCCTGGGCGCCGCGGCCCTGGCCTACCGCCTGATGCGCCACCTCCCGGCCGCCGCCCCCGCCCCCGCCCCGGAGCCCGTCACCGTCTGACCCGGCCGGCCCGATCCACGCGAGTCATCGAGAGCCCCCGCCCACCCGGGCGGGGGCTCTCCGCCGTTCCGCGCTCCGAACCCCGCACCGGGCGCCGATCCCCGCGTGCCGCCCGCGCCGGACCTCCACCCGGGGGTGGACCGCGGTGGGTCCACCCCCGGGTGCGTGCCCCGGCCGCCCGCCGGGGAGGACCGTGGAGGCACACCTCGGACCCGACCGCCGGGAGCCCCTCATGTCCCTGCCCGCCCTCCTCTCCCTCCTCGGCCTCCTCTGCTGGATCGCCTACGAGCTGCTGCTGCGCCGGCGCGAGGACGCCTCCGCCGGCAGCTGGCACGCCGACCGCGGCGACCGCGGGTCGACCCGGCTGCTGCTCGGCTGCTACGCCCTCTCCGTCCTGGCCGTGGTGCTGTTCGACCGCGCCGCGGTCGGCGAACTGCCCACCTGGGCCCGCTGGTTCGGGGTGGCCGCGGTCGCCGCCGGGCTGGCGCTGCGGGCCTGGGGCATGCGCACCCTGGGCCGCTACTACACCCGCACCCTGCGCACCGTGGACACCCAGCGCGTGGTCCGCACCGGCCCGTACCGGCTGATCCGGCACCCCGGCTACGCCGGCAGCCTGCTGGTCTGGGTCGGCTACGCGGTCGGCACCGGCAGCTGGGCCGCCGCCCTGGTGGTCGCGGCCCTGCTGCTCGCCGCGTACGGCTGGCGGATCTCCGCCGAGGAGCGGCTGCTGCTGGACGCCCTCGGGAGCGAGTACGCGGAGTACCGCCGGGTGTCGAAGCGTCTGGTGCCGTTCATCTACTGATCGGATACCGATCGGACCGGAGCGGTCGGCGGGTGTGAGCTTCGGCACCCGCATTCGGCCAGGTGGACGGCGCGGCGCTCGCGATCCGCTCGAACGGCACCTGGTTTTTGGCCAGCGTTTCCCAGCTGGTGTATCCGTTCTCCGTCATGGCCAGGCATACTGGCCAACACGGGCGCTGGCGCCCGCCACGACTCTAGACAAGAAGGGACCGGTGGCCAGGGATGCTGCGGAACGGTCTTGAGCCCTGGCACATTCTCGTGGTGCTGGCGGTCGTCATCCTGCTGTTCGGATCGAAGAAGCTGCCCGAGATGGCCCGCGGTCTGGGCAAGTCCATGCGCATCCTGAAGGCCGAGACGAAGGCCATGCGCGAGGACGACACCCCGGCGGACGCCGCTGCCGCCGGTACCGCGCAGAGCACCGCCGCTCCCCAGCAGAGCGCCGACCGCCCGGCCGTCACGCCGACCAACGTGACCAAGGCCACCGAGACCAAGCGGCCCGAGACGACCGCCTGATCCTCCTTTCTCCTCCGGAAAGCCCCTGGTGACCCCACCAGGGGCTTTCCGCCGTTCCGGGGCCGTGCGCAGGGCCGCTCACGTGCTGGTCGCGGGGCCGTTCGCGCCACCGCGCCTCCCGACTGGCCGTCCGATCTGATCCGTTGTCTCCTGGATTGCACCCCCGGAGGAACGGAGTCCCGGCATGCCGACCGACCGGCCCGGCGACGAGCTGGCCGAGCTGCGGGCCCGGCTGAGCGCCGTCGAGGCCCAGGAGGCACGGCTCGCCCGACAGTTGGCGACCGGCCCGGCGCCGCACCCGACGGACCGTCCGCCGCCCCGGCACCGGGTGCGCTCCTTCCTCGCCGCCCTGCTGATCGTGCTGGCCTGCGTGCTCACCCCGCTCAGCGCCCTCGCCTTCTGGGCGAGGTCCCAGATCAGCGACACCGACCGCTACCTCGCGACGATGGCCCCGCTGGCCAGGGACCCCCGGATCAAGACGGCCATCACCGACCGGGTGACCGCCGAGATCGTGAAGCAGCTCCCGCTCGACTCGCTGCTCGACGGCCTCGCCCCGGCCGACCGGCCCCAGCTCGGCGCCCTGCTGGGCGGCATCGGCCAGGCCCTGACCGACGGACTCAGCGGCCTCGTCCACACCCAGGTCGCCCGGCTCGTGGACAGCGACGCCTTCGTCGCCCTCTGGACGGAGGTCAACCGGAACGCGCACGCCGCCCTGGAAAAGATGGTGACCGGACAGGGCGGCGGCGCCGTCGAGGTCCGCAACGACACCGTGGTGCTGGACCTCGCCCCGGTGATCGCCCGGGTGAAGTCCGCGCTGGTCGACCAGGGCGTCCCGCTGGCCTCCCGGATCCCGGAGATCCACACCTCCTACCCGCTGGTGCAGTCCGACGCCATCCCCAAGGTCCGCACCGCCCTGCGGGTGCTGGACCTGGCCGGCTTCTGGGTCCCGGTGCTGGCCGGCGCCTGCGCGCTCGGCGGGGTGCTGCTCGCGGCCCGGCGACGCCAGGCGGTGGTGACGACGGCCCTCGGCATGGCGGGCGGTGCGCTGCTGCTGGGCATCGGGCTGAGCGTGTTCCGGGCCGTCTACCTGGACCGGCTCCCCGCCGACGTCGACCAGGCCGTCGCCCAGGCGGTGTACGACTCCCTGGTGCGGTACCTGCGCTCGGCCGTCCGGGTGGTGGTCACCCTCGGGCTGCTGGTCGCGCTCGGCGCCTGGGTCATCGGCCCCGGGCGCTGGGCACGCGCCGTCCGGGGCGGCTGGCGCGCCGGACTGGGCGCGGTACGGCGGGTGGCCGGACGGTCCGGGCTGCGACTCGGGCCGGTCGGCCGGTTCGTCCACCGCTGGAAGGCCCCGCTGGGCTGGCTGGCGGTGGCGCTCGCGGCGCTGGCCTTCGTCCTGTGGAGCTACCCGACGGTGCTGGTGACGCTCTGTCTGGCGCTCGGGCTGGTCGCCGTCCTGGCGGTGCTGGAGCTGCTGGACGAGCCGGGGCAGCCCGGGGAAGGAACCCAGGCCCCGGCCTGAGCGGGCCGGCCCGCCCGGGCACCGGGCTTGGCCTGAGCGGAGCAGTCCGACGCGCGCCGGAGGGTGCGGTGGCCGAGGCTGAGCGGGATGTCCGAGAACCCGCTGCCGCCGCCCGCCGACCTGCGGGCCTGGTCCTGGCTGCTCGGCGCGTCCACGCTGCTGATGCTCGGGTACTTCCTGCTGCCGCTGCAGTTGCTGGGTGAGCGCCGGCCGCTGCTGAGCTGGCTGGTGTTCGCGGGGGCGCTGGTCGGGCTGACCTGGCTGATGCTCGCCAAGATCGTCGGGGTGATGCGGGGGACGGCCAGGCAGCCGGTGCTCTGGCTGGCCTTCCTGATCTTCCTGGCGCTGACCATCTTCGCCGCCACGTACTACGTCCTGGGCGCCCACAAGGCGGAGTTCGCCGGACTGGAGACCCGGCTGGACGCGCTCTACTTCACCGTCGTGACGATGGCGACGGTGGGCTACGGCGACATCACCCCGGCCGGGCAGACGGCACGGCTCGTGGTGGTGCTCCAGATCGGGTACAACTTCGTCTTCCTCGCGGCGGCCGCCGGAACGGCCTCCCGGGCGATCCGCGGCAACGTCGAACGCAGGATCCGCGAGCGGGGCTGAACCGGCCCGACGTACGGACCGGTTGCCGCACAGTGTTGTCCACAGCCTGTGGACAACACTGTGGGCTCAGGATCGGCTGGCGTCGATCACGCGGAAGCGATTGCCCTCGGTGTCGGCCAGGACCACGAAGTCCGGGTCCTCGGGGTAGCGCTTCCAGTCGACGCGCTCGGCGCCGAGGGCGACGGTACCGAGCGTCGGCACACCGCCATCGTGGCGGCCCGTCAGTCGTCCTGGAAGTCGGCGGTGGTGTGGAGGGTGGCGTACAGGGCGGAGAGGCGGGCGTTCCAGTTGGCGTAGGTGGGGACGTCGACGGCGTGCTTCTTGCCCATGTCCCGGATCACCTTCTGGGCGTCCTTGAGCTCCTGCGCGGCGTCGTCCGGGTTGCCCTCGTTGAGGCGGGCGGCGGTGGTGTCGAGGATCCTGAGCAGTTCCGCCTGCTTGTCCCGCTCCTTGCCGACCTGGGCCTGGGCGACGGCCTGGCGGAAGGCCTGGATCTGCAGCGCGGCGGGCTGGTTGCGCGGGACGGCCTGGGTGGGGGCCGGGGGCGCGGACGGGGGCGCCGAGGGGGTGGTGGGGGCCGCCGAGGTCGCGGTCGGGGAGGCCTTCTGGGTGGGCGTCGCGGCCGAACCAGCGGGGGTGGTGGGGGCGGCGGCCCCGGCCGGTTTGGCGGCGGCCGCGTTGCCGGCCGGTTCGTCGAAGGCGGTCAGGGCCAGCGCCGTGACGCCGGCCAGGCCCGCCACGCCCAACGCCCCGAGCACCAGCGGCTTTCGGCGGCCGCGGGCGGGCGCGGGCCTGGCGGCGGGGGCGGGCGCCGGGGCGCGCATCGGGGCGGGGACCGGGCCGGGAATGGGCGCCATCACCGAGGTGGCGGCCGGGGGTTGGGGCGGCAGCAGGGTGGTGTGCTGCTGGTCCGGCTGGCCCAGCTGGTTCGGCTGGTACGGCTGGTTCGGCTGGTACGGCTGGTTCGGCGGCGGGGAGAAGGGCACGGGCGGCAGCAGCTGGGTGGCGGCGCCGGCGGTGTTCGCGAGCAGTTCCGCCGTCGGGTCCCCGACCATCAGTCCCGGTACCGTGCCGAGGAGTTCGGCCCGGGCGGCGGTCGCGTCGGCCGGGCGGTCCGCCGGGTTCTTGGCCAGCAGCCGCAGCACCGCCGCGTCCAGCGCGGGCGGCAGGCCGGGGCGCCGGACGGAGGGCGGCAGCGGCTGCTCGCTGACGTGCTTGAAGGCGATCGCCACCGGGGTCTCGGCGGTGAACGGGGTCGCGCCGGTGAGCATCTCGATGAGCACGCAGCCGACCGCGTACAGGTCGGTCCGGCCGTCCAGCGCCGAGGCGGTGGCCTGCTCGGGCGAGAGGTAGGCGGCCGTGCCGAGCACGCTCGCGGTCTGGGTCAGGTTGCTGGAGGAGCCGGCCCGGGCGATGCCGAAGTCGACGACCTTCACCCCGCCGTCGTCGGTGATCATGATGTTCCCGGGCTTGATGTCCCGGTGCACCAGCCCGGCCGCGTGCGCGACCGACAGCGCCTCGCAGACCGCCGCCGCGATGCCGACCGCGCGCTCCACCGGCAGGACCTGCTGCTCCGCCAGCAGGGCGGCCAGCGAACGGCCGGTGACCAGCTCCATGACGATGAACGGGGTGCCCTGGTCCACGCCCGAGTCGAAGACCATGACGATCCTCGGGTGCACCAGCATGGCCGCGTGCTGGGCCTCGCGGCTGAAGCGCTCGGCGAAGCGGGGGTCGTCGGCGAGGCCGCCGTTGAGGACCTTGACGGCCACCTGACGGCCCAGCACCCGGTCCACCCCGCGCCAGACGGTCGCCATGCCGCCGACGCCGAGTATCCCGACGAGTTCGTAACGCCCGTTCAGCGCCCGTCCGATCACCTGGAGCTCCCCTCACGTGCCCTGGCCCCGGGGTCCCGGGCCGCCTCGTGCACCCGTGCACGATAGCCGCACCGCCGAGCGGGTCCGCCGGGGGCGGAGGGTGGCGGTCGGGGGACCGGGCAGCGGTCCCCCGGCCGCCGGCACGGGGGTGGGGGGCCCCCCCCCCGCGGGGGGGGGGGGGGCGCCGGGGCGGGGCCTTAGGGAAGCGGGGGGGGGGCCCCGGGGCCGGGCCGGGGGGGGCCGCCACGTTTCCGGGCCGGCCGGGCCGGTGGCGCGTCCGGGGTGCGCCGACCGGTCCGGCCGGAGCCGGCCGGGCGGCCGGTTGGCACGGGGGAGCCGACCGGCCACCCGGGGTCTTCGGGTGGTACTGCTTCCTGCGGGTGGTGCGGTACTTCGGGTGGTGCTGTTCCGGGTGGGCGGCGAGCCCGGGGGGAGTCGCTCGCCGCCCACCCGGAGTCCTGGGGGCCTCCCGGCCTACTGCTCGTTCCCGGGCCGGGCGGACCTGCTCGGGCGGACGTCCGACGGGGGGACGGCGCCCGGTGGCGGGGGCACGGTCACGCCGGGCTTGCCCGGTCTGGTCCCGCTGCCGCCGCCGTCCTCGCCGTTGCCGCCGCTGGTGGCGTTGCCACGGCCTCCGTTGGCATTGCCGTTGGCGTTGCCGTCGGCATTGCCTCCGTTGCCACCGCTGTTGGCGTTGCCGTTGGCGTTGCCGTTGCCGCCGCTGTTGGCGCTGCCGTTCCCCTTGCCGGTGCCGCCGCGGCCGGGGTCGCCCGTCGGGGTGCCGGCGCCCTGGTGGTCGCCGTCCTCGTCGTCGAGCGCGGCCTCGCAGTAGTCCGCCACCCGGTCCGCGCCGCCGGCCGCCGTGACCAGCGGGCCGTACAGCGGATCGCCGACCAGCCGGGCCGGGCGGTCGCCCTTGGCCGTACGGTCGGTGAAGCCGGTGCAGAGGCCGAGCAGTGCGGGCGGGACGGCCGAACGGCCGCCGCGCCTCTCGGCGGAGGGGGTGCCGGGCGTCGCGGGGTCGGACGGGACGACCGCCTGCGGTCCAGCGGAGGCACTGCCGGACGGACGGGCGGAGCCGGACGCCACGGCACCGTACGGGGCCGCACCCGCGGACGGTCCGGCAGCGGGCGAGCCCGCCGCGGGACCGGTGGCCGCGTCCTGGCCGGCGAGCGTGTGCTCCGGCGCGGACGGGCCACCGCCCAGGGCGGACGGCAGGTTGCCGGTGCCGGCGGCGACGGCGACACCGCACAGCGCGGTGGCGCCGAGCACGACGGCGGTGGCCTTCGTGCTGAAGGCCCTGGCCAGCGCGGCGGTTGCCATCGATCGTCTCCGGACGGGGGTCACTGTCGGGTCGGGCGTGAGACTCGCCTCCCGGAACGCGGCCAGGGCGGCCTCCTCCCCGGCCAGTTCGCCGGCCGTCGCGGGGGCGGCGGCCGCGGCGAGCACCCGGGCGAGCTGCCCGGGACCGCCGTCCGGTCCGGTGAGCGAGGCGTCCTGCCCGGCCGACGGGCCGCCCACGGCACCACCGAGCAGCTGCTCGGCGGCATCACGGTCGATCCGACGGGATCGGTTGGTGCTCATCTCATGTCCTTCAGCGTCGCGGCCCGGCGTTCTGTCACACCCTGCGGAGAACTTTTTTTCGCGGGTTTCCCCGCAGGTCGCCCGGCGGCCTCGCCCGCGCCCACTCCAGCCGCCGCCGTGTCCGCCGTTCCGTCCACCGTTCCCTCGGCCGTTCCGGCTCCGGCGCCGCCCGTCACCCCGCCGCCCCGGGTCGCCGCCTCGCCGCTCCGGGCCGCCGGGATGCCGCCCCCGGACGCGAGCGGCTCGACCAGCTTGGCCAGCCGCCGCAGCCCCCGGTGGGCGGCCATCCGGACGCTGCCGGCCCGCTTGCCGAGCACCCGGGCGGCGCTCTCCGCGTCCAGCTCCATGACCACCCGCAGCAGCACGGCCTCGGCCTGGTCGCGCGGCAGCCGGGAGATCAGGGCCAGCGCGTCGGCGGTGCCGACCGTGGCCAGCGCCGCCCGCGCCGTGTCGTCCCCCGCCGCCAGCTCGACCAGCTGCTCGAAGGGCAGGTCGGCGACCGGACGGCGGCGCCGGGCGCGCAGGTGGTCGAGGGCGCGGTGGCGGGCGATGGTGGCGGCCCAGCCGCGGAAGCCGTCCCCGTCGCCGGAGAAGCCGCGCAGGTCGCGGGCGATCTGCAGCCAGGCCTCGGAGGCGATGTCCTCGGCGTCCTGGGCACCCTCCGGCCGACCGCCGACCAGCACCCGCAGGTAGCGCAGCAGGCCCGGCTGGACGGTCCGGAACAGCAGCCGGAACGCCTCCTCGTCCCCTCCCTGCGCGGCCCGCACCGCCTCCGTCAGATCGGGGGGAGCGGCGGCCGCCGGGCCCGGTGGCAGGCCGGCGGGTGGTACTGGTCCGGACCGGCCGACGGGGCCGTCGGTGCCCGCTCCGGGGCGCTCTGCACTCTGCACCCGCCACATGATGCGCCATTCGGGCGAACACTTCGGCTCCGGCCGAAGGACCGGTCCGGCCGGGGCCAAGGTCCCGAGGACTGCTGCCGTTCGCCCACGGCCCGAAGGGGCCCGCCCGGCCTACGTTGTCGGTAGGCGAAGCAGTCCGGGCCGCCGACGCCCCGGACGCCGGGTCCGCCGACGCACCCGGCCCGCCACCCGGCCCCGCCGTGCCCGAGGGCGCACGCACGACCCGTGCGGGCCCCGGTCGCACGCCCCTCCCCGGCGGTACGAGCCGTCGCGCCGGGGACCGCCACCGGCCGGCCCGGCAGGGGCGGGGAGCCGGCACCGCCGACGCCCTCCACCGGCAGCCCGACCAGCAGGGAAAGACCGCGATGACGACCGCCCACGAGCTCCGCGAGCTCCACGCGAAGGGCCTGTGCGAGCACCTCGCCCCCGCCCTGCGCGCCCTGGGCCTCACCGGGTGGCGCCGGACCTTCAGCCTGCCGGACGAGACCCACTGGCTGCTGCTCGGCCTGGTCGAGCGCCCCACCGCCGACCGGGTGCCCTTCACCTTCGACCTCAGCGTGGTCCGCCGCACCGACTGGACCGTCGCGGACCTCCCCGGCCACCGGCCCGACCCGCGCACCCGGTACGGCTTCGAGGCCTGGCGGGCCAGGATCGGCGAGGTGCTGCCGGTCGGCGAGGACGTCTGGTGGGAGGTGCTGCCCGGGCCGCGCTGGCAGCTCCCGCTGGACGACGCCGTCGCCGCCGTCCGCCACTACGGCCTGCCCGAACTGCGGCGCCGGGCCGAGGCGGACCGCGCTCCCACCGGCGAGACGTACCTCCTCCCCGCCGAGCTGGAGACGGTCAACGCCGCGCTGGAGGCCGCCTCGGTGGCCCGGGTGCGGCGCGCCGAGCTGGCCGACAAGGCCCTGCTGCTGACCGGCGCCTGGACCCGGGGCGACGGTGTCGCCCGGACCGTCCTGGCGGGTGTCGCGCGGGGCTTCCTGTCCGCCGGGGACGAGCGCTTCCGCACCGTCCGCTGCCTGGACACCCTGGGCCGCGAGCTGTGGACCTTCCCCGCCGAGGACTAGGGTCGGAAATCCGCAGGTCGGAGGCGGTGTCACGGCGCTCACCATGACAACTGTCACGCGGATGACGCAACGGACGGCACTGCTCTGACGGAGGGTCGGACGGAAAGACTGGAGGCACGACGCGGGCAGTGGCCCGCGGCCACCAGCCGGGGAGGAACCCACCGTGAGCCAGACCGTCAGTGCCGCCGCCGTCACCAGCACCGTCGCCTCCCCGGTCGCCCCCGCCATCGGAACCGCCGCTACCGGCGCCGCCCACGCCAAGGCCCCCAACCCGCTGGTCTCCGGGCTCCGCCCGCTCGCCCTCGACGTGGTCGCCCCGCTGGCCGGCTACTACCTGCTGCACTCGGCCCTCGGCCTGAGCGAGTTCGCCGCACTGGCCTGGAGCACGGCCTTCCCGGCCGCCCGGACCGTCCTCGGCCTGCTGTCCGAGCGCAGGCTCAACCTGTGGGCTTCCCTGATGCTGGCCGTCAACCTGGCTGGCCTGGCGCTGACCTTCGTCACCGGCGACGCCCGGATGATGATCGCCAAGGACGGCGGGCTGAGCGGCACCGTGGCAGTGGCGATCCTGGTCTCCGCGCTGATCGGCCGGCCGGTGATGACCCCGATGCTGATGCCCTTCGTCACCAAGGGCCGACGGGAGCGCGCCGCCGCCTGGCAGCGCCTGGTCGAGGGCCGGGCGGCCGGGTCGCGGGCCTTCCACCGCCACGAGCGCCTGTTCTCGGCCATCTGGGGCACCGCGCTGCTGGCCGAGTGCGCGGCCCGGGTGGTCGGCGCCTTCACCCTGCCGGTGTCGACCATGGCCTGGCTGTCCACCGTCTTCCTGATCGGCGCGATCGTGGGCGGTTCGATGCTCGGTCAGATCGCGGTCGAGCCGATGGAGCGGCTGGTCGGCGCCGAGGCCGAGGCCCCGACCGCCGCCTGAGCGGGCGGCCGCTCCTCCCGCCTCCTTCTCTGAACAGCCGGTTCCGAGGACTCGAACAGCGAGGAACCATCCGGATCTCCCGGGAGTCGTTCATAACGAGGGGGTAACGGGACCCCCGACGAGGAAACGGGGAGCCCCATGAACCGGACGACGCACGCGCCGAGCAGTACCGAGGACCGCACGCTCGTCTGGGACGGCTGCCTGAACGTCCGCGACCTGGGCGGACTGCCCACCGCCTCCGGCCGGCCCACCGCCCGGGGCGCGATAGTCCGGGCGGACAACCTGGACCGCCTCACCGCCGAGGGCTGGGACGCCCTCCTCGACCACGGCGTCCGCACCGTGGTCGACCTGCGCAACGCCGAGGAGTACAAGCCGCTCCTCCCGCTCCCCGACGACGTCGAGCTGATCCGCGTCCCGCTGGACGAGCTGGCCGGCCCCGCCTGGTGGGAGGCCCACGGACAGCTGGACGGCACCCCGCTCGCGCTCCGCCCATACCTGGACCACTGCCCGCACGCCGCCGCCGCGCTGGTCTCCGCGATCGCCGGCGCCCGCCCCGGCGGCGTGGTCGTGCACTGCGGCGCCGGCCGTGACCGCACCGGCCTGGCCGCCCTGCTGCTGCTCGCCCTGGCCGGGGTCGACCGGGACGCGATCGCCGGGGACTACCTGCTGAGCGGCCCCAACATCCGCCCGCTGTACGGGATGCTGGGCCTGCCGGACCCGTTCCGCCGGATCGACGCGGCGCTCGCCGAGGCCGGGACCACCGCCGAGGCCGCGCTGGCGGCGGCGCTCGACGGGTTCGACCCGGACGGCTACCTGCTCGCGGCGGGTGTCGCGCCCGAGCGGATCGCCGCCGTCCGACAGCGACTGCTGCCGGACGCCTGAGGACGCCGGAACACCGCCCGCGAATAGCGTCAACCGATGGTTGACGATCCCCGGATCGACAACCTACGGTTGACGCATGGAGAATCCCGTTGTTCCCAACAGCACTCCGCTGCGCCTCGACGACCTGATCGCCGCGATCAAGAAGGTCCACCCCGACGCGCTCGACCAGCTCTCCGACGCGGTCATCGCCGCCGACCACCTCGGCGACCTCGCCGACCACCTCATCGGCCACTTCGTCGACCAGGCCCGCCGCTCCGGCGCGTCCTGGACCGACATCGGCCGCAGCATGGGCGTCAGCAAGCAGGCCGCCCAGAAGCGGTTCGTCCCCAAGGACCCGGGCACCCCCAACGACCTCGACCCCAGCCAGGGCTTCAGCCGGTTCACCCCCCGGGCCCGCAAGGTCGTGGTGGCCTCACAGGAGGAGGCCCGCAAGGCGGGCAACCCCGAGATCACCACGGAGCACCTGCTGCTCGGCCTGATCACCGAACCCGAGGGCATCGGCGCGAAGGCGCTCGCCGCCCAGGGCGTCACCCCAGAGGCCCTGCGGGCGGTGGCCGGCGCCGCCCTGCCGGCCGCCGCCGACGAACTGCCCGCGCTGATCCCGTTCGACGCCGAGAGCAAGAAGGCGCTGGAACTGACCTTCCGCGAGGCGCTCAAGCTCGGGCACAACTACGTCGGCACCGAGCACATCCTGCTCGCGCTGCTGGAGCAGGAGAACGGCCAGGGCGTGCTGGCCGGGCTGAAGGTCGACAAGTCGGAGGCGGAGACCTTCGTCGCGGAGGCGATCGCCGCCGTCATCGCCGCCCGGAACACGGAGTCCGATCCTCAGCAGTGAGCCGCCGGAGCCCTGCGCCGGACGGAACTCCCGTCCGGCGCAGGGCACTTCCGCCCAGCACCCGGCTCGGACCCCGGCGCAGAACCCGGCTCGGAACCCGGGTCGGCCGTCGGATCAGAAGCCGGAGACGTGGGTGGTGACGATACGGACCCGACCGTCGGCCGCCGCCTCCAGCGCCGCCCGCAGCCGGGCCGAACGGGCCGGGCCGAGCAGGTCCAGCGCCTCCTCGACGGCGGCCCAGCGGTAGTCGTCCAGCTCACCGGCCGGGACGGTCACGGGGGTGCCGTCCGGAACGGTGCCGAAGTCGAACATGAAGTGCTGGGCGGGGTGGTCGAGTTCGGCCGAGGCGTGGGTCCAGGAGATGGCCAGCAGGTCGCCCGCCTCCTGGACGATCCCGGTCTCCTCCTCCAGTTCCCGCACGGCGCACTCGACCGGGCCCTCGCCGAGGTCGATCGTGCCGCCCGGGAACTGCCAGTGCTCGCGGTACCCGGCCTTCACGATCAGGATCCGGCCGGACTCGTCCCGCAGCAGGCAGCCCGCCGCCGCGTAGATCCGGGGCAGGGACGCCAGCCATTCCTCACGGGACTTCAAGGGCTCAGCCGTCACGGTGCTTCTCCTGGGGCAGGGCGGTTCGGTCGTCCCACTCTGCCACCGGACGCCGGACCCGAGCGGCGGATTCGCCCCCGGACCGATGAGTCGGCGGCGCCGCGACGGTCCAACCCGCATGAGGACCACACCGTACGACGCCGTACTGACCTGTGACCTGGGCGCGCTGACCGCCCCCGACCTCGCCCTCGTCGACGCCCTCGCCCGGCTCCGGCTGGCCGCCGCCCGGCACCGGGTGGGCGTGGTGCTGCTGAACGCGAGCGGCCCGCTGCGGGAGCTGCTCGTGTTCAGCGGGCTCGCGGCGCTGTTCCCGGGGCCGGACGGTCCACTGGCCGACGACCCGCTGAACGGCACCCCGCTGGACGACGACCCGATGGCCGACGACCCGCTGGGCGACGACCCGCTGGACGACGCGGCCCTGGTGGAGCTACTCGGCCGCCAGCCGGGGCGGGAGGCCGAAGAGCGGGAAGAGCGCCTCGGTGTCCAGGAAGTTGGTGACCCCGGTGATCCGGCCCCCTGACACCTCCAGCGTGATCAGCGACCACGGTTCGTACCCGCCCGCCGGGCTCGGCCGGTACTGGCCGAAGGCCCGGGCGCCGTTGGCCGTCACCGGGAGCAGCCGGGAACCGCGGCAGCCGTGCCCGGGGCCCAGCATCCAGTCGCGGATCTCCTCCTGCCCGCGCAGCCACATCGAGAACGGCGGCATGTTGAGCGTGACGTCCTCGTGCAGCAGCGCGGCGAGGCCGTCCATGTCGTACGCCTCGAAGGCGCGGACGTAGCGGTCCAGCAGCGCGCGGTGGTCCTCGTCCAGCGCGGGGGCCGGCCGGACCGCCGGGGCGTCGGTGGCGAGCACCGCCCGGGCGCGCTGGAGCGCGCTGTTGACCGAGGCCACCGTGACGCCGAGCAGTTCGGCCACCTCGGCGGCCTTCCAGCCGAGCACCTCGCGCAGGATCAGCACCGCCCGCTGCCGGGGCGCGAGCCGCTGGAGCACGGCGACGAAGGCCAGCTTCACCGACTCCCGCTGGGCGGCCACCTCGGCCGGATCCCCCGTCTCGGGCAGCACCCGGCCGTCCGGCGCCGGGCCGATCCACGTCACCTCGGGCAGCTGGGTGCCGTGCGCGGCGGCCACCGTGACCGGGCCGGCCAGGTCCATCGGCCGGGCCCGGCCGTTGCGGCCGTTCAGCGCGTCCAGGCAGACGTTGGTGGCTATTCGGTACAGCCAGGAGCGCAGCGCGGCCCGCCCTTCGAAGCCCCGGTGCCCGCGCCAGGCGCGGACCATGGTCTCCTGCACCGCGTCCTCGGCCTCGAAGACCGAGCCGAGCATGCGGTAGCAGTAGCCGGTCAGCTCGGTGCGGTACCGCTCCAGTTGGAGCTCGACCGGCTCCTCCGTCATCACGTCGGCCATCGTGCGCCCGCCCCCGTCGTCCTGCCGTGTGCCCTGGTGAACGCGACGAACGTAGCGCACCCCACTGACAGCGGCGCTCGCGACCGGGTTCGGCCGCTCCGGTCGCCCGGGAGCGGCGGGGCTCAGTGCTGCCCGTACGCCTGGCCGGAGCCGAAACCGGTGGTCACCAGCTTCCACAGGGTGGGGAACTCCTCGCCGGTGATGCCGGTCGGGTTGAGCCCGATGACCACGCTGCGGGAGAAGTCGCGGGTGGCGAAGACGCCGGTGGTGTAGCCGGGCCGGGAGCCGTTCTTGCCCCAGACCTCGGTGCCGTTCGGCAGGACGGTGCGCAGCAGGCCGGCCGTGCTGTAGCAGGCGTGCCCGGCGGTCGGGCCGATCTCGCAGTTCTTGTTGTGGTCGTTCGGCAGGTCCGGGACGGCGAACGCCTCGGCCTGCTGGGCGGGCCGCAGCAGCCGGCCGCGGTAGAGCGCCTCGAAGAACCGCTCCAGGTCGGCGGCGGAGGAGATCATGCCGCCCTCGGCCCACGGGTACGGGCTCTGCTCGGTGACGTCCACCCGGGCGGTGCTGCCGTCGGCGTTCCGGACGTCCACGTAGCCGGTGGCGTGCGGACCGCGGATGGTCAGGTCGTCGGCGGCCGGGACGTAGGTGGCGTGCAGGCCGAGCGGGCCGGTGATGCGCCGCCGCACCTGGTCGGCGTAGTCGTCGCCGGTGACCTTCTCGATCACCAGCGCGGCGACGAAGTAGTTGTTGCCGTTGTACTGCTGGGCGGCGCCGGGCTCGAAGCTCCTCGGCTGGGTGAGCATGTCCGCCACCACCTGCTGCGGGCTGTAGGAGACCGCCTTGTGCGCGGCGAACCACGCCGTGCTGCCGTCCCCGGAGGTCATCCCGCCGCCCCCGGGCAGGCCGCTGGTGTGGTTGAGCAACTGCCGTACGGCGACCGGCGGGTAGCCGGCCGGCAGCAGTCCGGGCAGGTACTGCTGGACGGTGCCGTCCAGGTCCACCCTGCCCTCGCCGGCGAGCTGGAGCAGCACCGTCGCGGTGAACACCTTGGTGACGCTGCCGATCCGGAACCGGGCGTTCGCCGGCACGTCCTCCCCCGAGGTGCCGCGCCACCGGGCGTCCTGGCCGCCGACCCGGACCAGCGCGCCGGTGACGCCGGCGGGCAGCGAGTGGAGGGTCTCGGCGAGCGACTCCCGGTCCAGCGGACCGGGTCGGGCCGTGGCGGAGGCGGTGGTGTCGACGGCACTCGAAGAGGTGGCCGGGGAGGTAGTCGGGGAGGCGGCCGCGGCCAGGGCCGGGGTCGCGGCGCCGATCGTGGCGACGCCGACGGTGGCGGCGGCGAGCAGCGCGCCGGTCGCCACGAGGACGGACCAACGACCGGTACGGGCAGGGCTGTTCATGGGGGGTCTCTCCAACGGCGGCTCGCCCGGCGGGTATCGGGCCGCCCTGGTCGGCGGCCCGCCCGGCCGACGGCGGCTCGGGCACTCGGACAGGAGAGAGTCTTCGGGACGGCCTCGGGCCGCGACATCCGGGAACGGCCCCGAACCTTCCCCGAGCGCACCCCTGACCACGCGTCAGGGGTCAAGGGATCGCGCATCGGGGACATGCGCAGGGGGATCACGCGGCGGGGGCGGGCGGCCGCGATCCGGCCACCCGCCCCCGCACGCGTCGCGACTCAGTGGGCGGAGTGCTTCTCCGCGCCACGGTGCCGGTGCCCCTTGAGCTCGGCGTGCATCGCCGGGGCCGCGTGCGCCGTCGCGCCTGCCGCGTCCCGGCCGCCGTGCCGGAAGGCCTCGCCGACGCCGTACCCGGCGGCGGCGTAGGACATCGAGCCGGCGCTCGGCTCCGGCGCGAGCCGGGTGGGCGGGCTCGCCATGCCCCGGCGCTCCAGCAGGTCCTGGGTGCCCTGGCGGAGCTTGGCGGTGCTGCCGGGCGTTCGCTTGGTCATCGTCGGCCTCCCTTCGTCGGCCTCCGGACCGGACGGATGCCGGCCGGAGGGGCCGCACGGGCGTTATGTCCGGATTTTATCCGGCTTGCGGGCCCGTGCCACCGCGGAGAAGCCGACCTGCCGCTACGGGGGCAGGGGTGGGCACCGTACGCGCGGGGGCAGGCGGAGGCGCCGTACGGGGCCGGCCGCCTCAGCCCATGACCTCGTGGACGAAGCACCAGCGCCAGTCCTCCCCCGGCTCGTACGAGCGGATCACCGGGTGGGAGGAGTTGTGGAAGTGCGCGGTCGCGTGCCGCTGCGGCGAGAAGTCGCAGCAGCCGATGTGACCGCAGTCCAGGCAGATCCGCAGGTGCACCCAGTCCCGGCGGCCCTGCGCCAGGCAGTCGGCGCAACCGTCGGCGGGCGGCCGGGGCTCGATGTCCTGAGGAGCCAGAGCGAGGTCTTCGCAGGCGCTCATGACTGAAAGGCTATGCCGCCCCGGCGCGGATCGCCCGCTCAGGGCGCTTCCGCCCCCTCGGCGGCCGCCCCGTCCGCTCCCGCACCCTCGGTCACCGCTCCCGCGCCCCCGGTCGCCGCTCCCGGAGCCGTCCAACTCGCCAGCAGGGCCAGCTTCTGGGCGGTGGGCGAGTCCGCCGGGGCGGTGTAGACGACCAGCAGCTGCTCCGGCGAGCCGTTGACGCCCAGGGTCTCGTAGCCGAAGTCGAGTCCGCCGACCAGCGGGTGGTTCACCTGCTTGACCCCGTGGGTCTTCTCCCGCACCAGGTGGTCCGCCCAGAGCCGGACGAACTCCGCGCTGCGCAGCGACAGTTCGCCCACCAGGGCGGCCAGCTCCGGGTCCTCCGGGTGCAGTCCGGCGTCCCGGCGCAGAAAGGCGACGGTCTCGGCGGCGACCGCGTCCCACTGCCCGTAGTACTCCCGGGCGGACGGGTCGAGGAAGGCGTGCCGGGCCTGGTTGGGCAGGCCGTCCGGGCCGGCGTCGGAACGCGTGGAGAAACCGTTCACCGCGTCGCCCAGCGCGTTCCACGCCAGCACGTCCATCCGGCGGCCCAGCACGAAGGCCGGCACCCCGGTCATCAGGTCCAGCAACAGCCGCGTCCCCGGCCGGACCCGCTGCCGCCCCCGCCCCCGCACCCGGGCGGCGAAGGCGGCCGGCGCCTTGGGCGGACGGACCAGCGAGCGCAGGTGCGCGGCCTCCACCCCGTCCAGCCGCAGCACCCGGGCCACCGCGTCCAGCACGGCGTCCGAGGCGCTGCCGCCCCGACCCTGCTCCAGCCGGACGTAGTAGTCGACGCTGACGCCCGCGAGCTGCGCCACCTCCTCCCGGCGCAGGCCCCGCACCCGGCGGCGGCCGTGCGACGGCAGGCCCACCTCCTCCGGCAGGATGCGAGCCCGGCGCGAGCGGAGGAAGTCCCCCAGGGTGTTCTCCATGCCGGGCAGGTTAGCCGCGGAGGGGCGTCCCGAGGGTGGCACCGGTTTTCCCAGGCTCCCCGGTCCCGGGATGGCCCGTCCCGGGTAGGCCCGTCCCAGGACGGCGGTGCCCGGGAGGAACGCACCCCTGGGTAGCCGGTCGCGGCCCGCGCAGAGTGATCGGCGTCAGCCCGGCCGAACCCTCTGGAGCCCCCGATGAGCCACCCGTCCCTCGCCGCCCGCACCGCCGTCGTCACCGGGGCCGCCAGCGGCATGGGCGCCGCCACCGCCCGGCTGCTCGCCGCCTCCGGCGCCCGGGTCGCCCTGCTCGCCCGCCGCACCGAGCGGCTGGACTCCCTCGCCGAGGAGATCGCCGCCGCGGGCGGGCAGGCCCTCGCCGTCACCGCCGACGTCACCGGCCAGGCCTCGGTGGACGCCGCCGCGAAGGCCGTCCACGACGCCTACGGCCCGGTCGACCTGGTGGTCAACAACGCCGGGGTGATGCTGCCCAACCCGCTCGCCGACGGCCGGATCGACGAGTGGACCCGCATGGTGGACACCAACCTCACCGGCGCGCTGCGGATCGTCCGCGCCTTCGGCTCCGACCTCACCGCGGCCGCCGCCGAGGGCCGCACCGCCGACCTGGTCAACGTCTCCTCGATCGCCTCGCACGTGGTCTTCCCCGACTACGCGGTGTACGGGGCCACCAAGGCCGCGCTCACCCAGCTGTCCGCCGCCCTGCGCAGCGAGTTCGGCCCGCGCGACGTCCGGGTCAGCGCGATCGAGCCCGGACTGACCGACACCGAACTCGCCGGGCACATCGACAACCCGGTGCTGCGCGAACAGCTCGGCGGCATGTTCGACGCCATCCCGGCACTCGCGGCCGAGGACGTCGCCGACCTCATCGCGTACACCGTCAGCCGCCCCCGGCACGTCAACCTGCGCCACCTGGTCGTCCTGCCGACCCGCCAGGCCTAAGGCCCCGTCGTAGCGGCACTGCGCAATCCCCACTCCTCGCCCACGGGTGGCATGGGAGCATGCCATCCGTGGCGATCGTGACGGGGAGAACGGACGGCGACACCGGCGGGGGCGACCCGGGCGGTGCGCCCGCGCGGCGGAAGCGCGGCAGCGGTGACAGCGCCCGCGACGACGAACGGACCGGGGTACCGGCCGACGGCGGCGACGAACGGACCGGGGTACCGGCCGACGGCGGCACCGGAACGGCCACCGCCCGGATACCCGAGCAGACCGGCCCCGGACCCGGCCGGTTCCGGGCCCGCCCGCTGCCCGCCACCGACCGGGTCCGGCAGCCCGTCGCCCTGATCCGGCTGATCGGCGGCCTGTTCGCCATCGCCCTCACCCTGCTGCTCGCCGACTACGCCCGCGCCACCACCGGCGGCATCGCCGCCGACGTCGCCGAGGCGGCCGCGCTGGTGCCGCGCCCGCTGGCGAGCCTGGCCGGCGGGCTCACCACCGCCGCCGTCCTGCTGCTCCCGGTGGGCCTCGCCGTCCGCCGGCTGCTGGGCCCCGACCGGCGGCGCGCCGTCCAGCAGGTCTCCGACGGACTGCTCGCCGCCGTCCTCGCGTACGGCGCCACCCTCGGCCTGGACCTGTGGGCCGACGACCTCGCCCCGCTCTCGCTGCTCACCGCGCTCACCCACGCGCTGCCCGACGGCGGACTCGGGCACACCGAGCCCGTCTACGGCTACCTCGCGCCGGTCCTCGCCTTCATGACCGCCTCCGGCAGCCGGGAACGCCGCCTGCCCTGGACCGTCCTCGCCCTCTCCGGCCTCGCCGGACTGACCGGCGGGTACGCCACCCCCACCGCGCTCCTGCTCGGGCTGCTGATCGGCTGGACCGGCGCCCACGGCACCCTGTACGCGGTCGGCACCCCCGACCCCTGCCCCCGGCCCGGCGAGGTCCTGCGCGCCCTGCGCGACAGCGGCCTGCGCCCGGTCGAGGCCCAGCCGGCCGGCCCCGACCGCTACCTGGTCCGACAGGCCGACGACCGCCCCGACCTCGACGTCCAGCTCCTCGACCGGCAGGCCGTCACCGCCGCCGCCGTCCAGCGCGCCTGGCGCCGGCTGCGGCTGCGCACCGCCCCCGACCCGCGCGTCCTGCGCTCCCCCCGCACCGGGCTGGAGCACGAGGCCCTGGTCGCGTACGCGGCCCTCGCGGCCGGCGTCCGCACCCGCCGCATCGCCGCCACCGCCGGCATCGGCCAGGACACCGCCCTCATCGCGTACGAGCGGTTGGCCGGGCGCACCCTGGACGAGCTCCCCGACGAGGAGATCACCGACGAGCTGCTCACCGACGCCTGGCGGCAGCTCGCCCTGCTCCAGCGCCGCGAGATCGCCCACCGCGCGCTCGTCCCCTCCTCCCTGCTGATCGACGACTCGGGCGCGGTGCACCTGGTCGACTTCGCCGACGGCGACATCGCCGCCACCGAACTCGTCCTCCACTGCGACCTCGCCCAGCTCCTCACCACCCTCGCCCTGCGCGCCGGCGCCGCCCGCTCCGTCCGCACGGCCACCGCCGTCCTCGGCCCCGACCCCGTCGGCGCCGCGCTCCCCCTGCTCCAGCCCATCGCCCTCACCCACACCACCCGCCGCGCCCTCAAGCAGCACGCGAAGCACACCGGCGCCCGGGCCGCCGAGCCGTCGGGCGGTGCTCCCGGTGTCGACGTTGCGGCCGAGGCCGGCTCCCCCACCGGCGGCAACGGGCCCGTCGCCACCACCGCTTCCCCGGCGCCCCCGGAGGCCACCACCACCGAGCCGGCCCCCGAGCACCACACCCCCGCCCCCAGCGGTCTGCTCGACGAGATCCGCGCCGAGGTCCTGCGCACCCGCCCGCGGGTGGTGGGCCGGCCGGTGCGGCTGGAGCGGCTGCGGCCGCGGACCCTGCTGGTCGTCGTGGGCGGGGTGGTGGCCGGCTGGCTGCTGATCCCGCAGCTGTTCGCGGCGGAGGACAACCCGGTCTCCGCGCTGGCGGACGCCGATCCCTGGTGGCTGCTGCTGGCGCTGGCCGCGGCGGCGGCCAGCCACGTCGCGGCGGCGATGGGCTTCGTGGGCTTCGTCCCGGAGCGGCTGGACTTCCGCAACGCGGTACTGGCGCAGGTGGCCGGGTCGTTCGTGAAGCTGGTGTCGCCCGGCGGCGTCGGCGGGATCGCGCTGAACACCCGCCTGTTGCAGCGGGCCGGGATCCCGACCGCGCAGGCGCTGTCCAGCGTCGGCGTCGGGAACCTGATCGGGCTGGTGCTGCACCTGTTGCAGCTCGGCGCCTTCGTCTACCTCCTGGACTTCGTCCCGGGCAGCTCCGAGCTGGACGCGCTGCCCGCGGTGGTCGGCGGGCTGGCGGGGGCGGCGGCGCTGCTCGCGGTGGTGTCGGCGATCCCGGCGGCCCGGCGGTGGCTGGCGACGCGGCTGCGGCCGCTGACGGCCGAGGTGGTGCCGCGCCTGCTGGACCTGCTGCGCAGCCCGTCCAAACTGGCGGTGGGGGTGACCGGGCAGCTGCTGGTGTCGATCTGCCTGATCACCTGCCTGTACTGCTGTGTCCGGGCGATCGGCCGGGAGCCGTCCTTCGCCGCGGTCGCGGTGGTGTTCCTGGTGGGCAACGCGGTGGGCAGCGCGGCGCCGACCCCGGGCGGGGCCGGTGCGGTGGACGGGATGCTGCTCACGCTGCTCCAGCAGACCACGTCGATGGAGCCGGGCGGCGAGCTGGCCGCGGTGGCGCTGTTCCGCCTGCTGACGCTGATCCTCCCGGTGCTGCCGGGCTGGGCGGCCCTGGCCTGGCTGCAACGGCGCCGGGCCCTGTAGCCGCTCCGGGCCCTCTGCTCCCGCTCCGCTCCCGGGGGCCCCGCTACTCCCGGTACTCCTCCTCGTCGTGCCGGACCGGCTGGGTCTGTTCCACGACGTCCGCGACGTTGGTCGCCGGGTCCGCGCCGACGGCCCGGCGTTCGGCCACCTCGTCGTACGTGTCGCCCTCGGGTGCCTGCTCGTCGGGCTCGACGGTCTCGGCGGTCTCGTCGATCAGGTATTCCTCGTGCTGTTCCTGCGGCATGGCATCCGTCCTCACTGTTCGGAGGCCTTCACGGGCGTTCGGAGGCCTTCACGGGCCCGGCTGGCGTACTCGCAGTATCCGCCGCCCGGCGCCGGGACGCGACGCGCCGACGACGCTCCGGCGTTGCCAGGACTCCGGCGGACCCCCGGCCGACCGGCCTGATTGACCCACGAAACAGCATCGTGAATGACCCAGGGACGGGTGCATTCCGCTCCTAGGGTCGTAGCCATGACGACGAACGAGAGCACCCGGGCCACCGAAGCCACCCGGACCGCCCGGACCACCGAGGCCCTCGCGGGCACCGCCCGCCTCGACTACGCCCGCACCGCCCCCAAGGTGTTCCGCGCGATGATCGCCCTGGACGCCGCCGCCCGCGAGGGCCTCGACCCGGCCCTGGTCGAGCTCGTCCAGATGCGCACCTCCCAGCTGAACGGCTGCGCGTACTGCCTGGACATGCACGCCAAGGACGCCCGCAAGGCCGGCGAGACCGACGAGCGGATCTACCTGCTGCCGGTCTGGCCGGACGCCCCCGCCGGGGTGTACACCGAGCGCGAGCGGGCCGCCCTGGCCCTGGCCGAGGAGGTCGCCCGGATCGACGGCGGCGTCTCGGACGCGGTGTACGCCCGGGCCGCCGCACACTTCGCGGAGGCCGAGCTGGCGCAGCTGATCTCGGTCTGCTTCACCATCAACGCCTGGAACCGCGTCAACGTGGCCACCCGCAAGACCCCCGGCACCGCCTGACCGCGCCCACCGTCCGCGCCGCACGACCGTCCGCACCGCCGTCCGCACCGCCGTTCCCGAGCCGCGTCCCGGGCGACGGCGAGTGCACCGGTGGGAGCACCCGTCCCGGGCGGCGGCCGGAACGCCGTCCGGGCCACCGGGGGTACGATCGGTGCCGTACAAAGGGCTAACCCACACCCACCCGGTGGCCCCGAGGCCCATACGAACGACGGGGAAATCATGTCCGGCTCGCACTACTTCACCGGTGCACCCGAGGTCGCCAGCGACCGCCGGCCGATCACGGTCTCCCTGCCGGACCTCACCCTGGAACTGACCACCGACACCGGGGTGTTCTCCCGCACCCGGCTCGACCCGTGCACCCGGATCCTGCTGGAGCACGCCCCGCAGCCGCGGGTGCGCGGCCCGATCCTGGACATCGGCTGCGGCTACGGTCCGATCGCGCTGACCTGGGCGAGCCGCCGCAAGCGCCTCCCGGTCTGGGCGGTGGACGTCAACGAGCGCGCCCTGGAGCTGGTCCGGCTGAACGCCGAGGCGCTGGGGCTCGGCAACGTCCAGGCCTCCCTGCCCGACGACGTCCCCGAGGACGTCCGCTTCGCCACCATCTACTCCAACCCTCCGATCCGGATCGGCAAGGCCGCGCTGCGCCGCCTGCTCACGCACTGGCTCGACCGGCTGACCCCGGACGGCTCGGCGTTCCTGGTGGTGCAGAAGCACCTGGGCTCGGACTCGCTCCAGAAGTGGCTGAACGAGCAGGGCTACCCGACCAGTCGGGTCACGTCGGTCAACGGGTGCCGGATTCTGGAAGCGCGGCCCCGCCCCGAGGTGGGCGAGGGCTCCGAGAGTGGACGAGGTACGACGACGTGAAGCAGCTGCGCGGGACCGAACTGAAGCGTCTGCACCGCTCGTGGCGGCGCAGCAACGAGTTCCGGCTCGCGATGATCCTGGAGAACCTCCAGTCGCCGTTCAACGTCGGCTCGGTGGTCCGCACCGGCGCGGCGATGGGCGCCGAGAAGCTGTACCTGGTCGGGGACACCCCGTCGGTGCGCTCCTCCGGCGCGCAGAAGGCCGCGATGGGCACCGACAAGTACCTGAAGGTGGAGCACTTCCCGACCATCGCCGAGGCGGTCGCGGCGGCCAAGGCGGACGGCTTCAAGGTCGTCGGCCTGGAGCTGGCGGACGAGGCGGTGCCGATGTTCGCCGCCGAGCTGACCCCGGCGGTGGCCTTCATGCTCGGGCACGAGGACCGCGGGATCACCCCCGAGGCGCTGGCGCTCTGCGACCTGGTCGTGTTCGTGCCGCAGCTGGGCCGGGTCGGCTCGCTGAACGTCTCGGCGGCCGCGACGGTGGCCTGCTACGAGGCGCGCCGGCAGGGCTACGCGATCAGCGGCACCCCGGACGGCGACCTCTCGGGTGACCTCGCGGGCGACCTCGGCGACGACGAGTAGTAGACGGCGCGCAGGAGACGGCGAGAAGGAGACGACGGGCAGGCGGGCGACACCCCCTGGGTGTGCCCCGAAGCCCGAGGGCAGCCCGGACCGTCCGCCGACGGCCCGGGCTCCCGTCTCCGGTCAGCCCTTGACGTTCCGTCGGGCGGCGCCGACCAGGAACACCACCGCGAGCATGGCCGCGGACAGCGCCCCGACCAGCAGCGGCCCCGGACCGCCCGGGCTGCCGTTCACGCGCACGGCCCCCATGAAGTCGACGGCGGCGACGTTGTTGACGAGGACCCACCAGAGCGGCAGGTAGACCACCTGGAAGAGCCGGTGGCTCCGGCTCACCACCCCGAGCGCCATGGCCAGCGAGGGGACGAACAGCGCGCCTCCGAGCCAACTGGCCGTCCCCGCGCCGTCGCCCGCCGCCAGCATGCGTATCAGCGGGGCGGCACCCGTCACCGCGGTGAGCACCAGCCCGGACGCCCATTCGGCGAGCAGCCTGCGCCGGGCCGACGGGTAGGCGCCGAGCAGCACCTCCAGACCGTTCTCGACCTGCTGACTGCCGAGCCGGGACCAGATCAGGACCGGCCACAGCCACGCCAGGGGCAGGAGCAGGCCGGTGACGGCGTCCATCGGCAGCACGAACCCGGCCACCGTCAGCCCGGCGGCGACCAGCCACCACCAGCGGGAGACGCCCTGCACCAGGATCCGGGCCTCCCCCGCCAGCAGCCGCCCGAACGCCCCGGCCCGCCGCGCTTCGGCCTGCGGCAGGGCGGTCCGCTGCGGCTCGGCCCGTAGCCGAGCGCCCGGTACGGTCGGCCAGCGCGCCCCCGCCGTCTCCGTCCCCTCGGCCCCGGACGACTCCCCGGCCACCACCTCCGCGACGGCCCCGGCCACGGCCCCGGCGGCAGCCGCGCCCCCGGTCGCACCGCCGGCGGCACGCGCCGGATCGAACCTGCCGAACCACAGGGCCGGCAGCAGCGCCAGGCAGATCGCCAGCAGCACCAGGGCCAGCCGCCCGAGGACGAACCCGGCGGACGGGTCGAAGCCGTCCCAGAGGAAGGTGCCCAGCGGCTTGTCGACCTTGGTCAGCCCGAGGCTGAACCCGCCGTCGCCGACCGACTCGTGCCGGGCCTCCAGCGCCGCGCCCATCGACCGCGCGACCTGGTGCACGCCGAGGCCGTCCAGCGGCGCGGAGGCCGACTGCCCGCCGAGCGCGAGCACCATGGCCAGCACGAACCAGACGACGTTCCCGAAGCCGCCCCGCAGTGGCGGCACCGTCTCGAACAGCAGCGCCGCCGCCGCGGTGAGCGCCATCAGGGGCAGCGCGAGCAGCAGGAACGGCACCACCAGGGCTATCGGGTCGACCGCGCGGTCCTCGCCGCGGGCGAGCTGCATCAGCAGCGCGGTGACGGCCAGCACGCCGACCATGGAGGCGAGCACCAGCAGGTTGCTCAGGAACTTGGCCAGGAGGTAGCGGGAGTTGCGCAGCGGGGTGGCGGCGAGGACCTGGCCGACCCCGCTCGCCTCGTCCCGCGCGATGCCGCTGCGCACCACGTAGAAGCCGCCGAAGGTGAGCCAGAGCGCACCGGCCAGGGCCGTGACCGCGCCGACGTAGGCGCTGTTGTAGATGCCCCGGTGGCCGCCCACGTCCATGATCGTCCAGTGGCCGCCGGCGTCCGGTACGGCCAGGTAGCCGAGCCCGACCGCGGCGAGCAGCGTCACCGCGTACACCGGTCGGCGCACCCGGTCCCGGAAGTCGCCGACCGCCAGCCTGGCCAACGCCGACCCGAGCCCCGACCCCGACCCCGAAGCCGACCCGACCGCCGGACCCGTCACCGTCACCGTCGCCCTCATCGCCGCACCGCCCGCTGCTCGGTCCGGGCCGAGCCGCCGGGCCGGTGGATGACGCCCAGGTAGGCGTCCTCCAGATCGGGCACGACCCGGACCGCGTCGGGCCGCGGCGGCTCGGCGGCGAGCAGCCGCACCCGCACGCCGTTCCCGGTCCGCACCATCCGGCTGACCACGTGGCGGGCCTGGACCTCCAGGAGGTCCGCCGGTGCGACCACCGCCTCCCAGACCTGCCCGTCGATCTCCCGGAGCAGCTCGTCGGGCGCGCCCCGGCGCAGCAGCCGGCCGTGCGCGACCACGGCGATGTCGGAGGCCACCGACTCGACGTCGGAGACGATGTGGGTCGAGAGCATCACGACCCGCTCCGCCGCGAGTTCGCTGAGCAGGTTGCGGAAGCGCACCCGCTCCTCCGGGTCCAGGCCGGCGGTCGGCTCGTCGACCACGATCACCCTGGGGTCGGCCAGCAGGGCCTGCGCGATGCCGACCCGGCGGAGCATGCCGCCCGAGTAGGTGCCGAGCGGGCGCCTGACCGCCTCGGTCAGGTTGACCAGCTGGATCAGCTCGTCGATCCGGGCCCGGGCGGAACGGGCTCCGATCCCCTTGGCGGCCGCCAGGTAGGACAGGAACTCCCGCGAGGTCAGGTTCGGGTAGACCCCGAAGTCCTGTGGCAGGTATCCGAGTTCCCGGCGCAACCGGTCCGGCTCGGCCACCACGTCGGCGCCCTGGTACCGGACCTGCCCGCCCGTGGGCCGGGTGACCGTCGCCACGATGCGCATCAGCGACGACTTCCCGGCGCCGTTCGGCCCCAACAGCCCGACCATTCCCGGCCCGAGGCGCATCGTGACGCCGTCGACGGCCCGCTTGCCGCCCTTGTAGACCTTGGTGACATCAACCAGTTCGAGCATGTTCCCCGTCCCTCCGCCAGGAGTCATCGCCTTCACCCCTTGAGCTCCGTCTCGCGCCCGTCCCGCAGGACCGCCACGCCCTTGGGCACCTCGACCCGGTACTTCGTGTCGCAGTTGGCGATCCCCGAGCACCCCGCCCGGAGGTCGAGGACCCCGTCCTTCAGCTCCCAGGAGGCCTTGGCGCTGCCGACCTTGCCGCTGGTCTCGAACCAGCGGGTGACCTTGACGTCCTTCCGGTCGACCGCGACGAGGTCGGCGGGGGCGCCGTGCGACACGACGTTCAGCCTCTGGGCGGCGAACTCGAAGGTCCTGTCCTCGGGCGCGGCGTCCATCGCGTCGGCGCAGCCGGCGAGCGACAGCAGCGCGGCCACCACGAGAACGACCGGCCCGTATCCGGTTCTCGTACGTCGGTCCACGTCGTCCTCCTTGCGGTCGGGGTCGGATGCGCCGCTCCGGGCGCGTTTCCTGGGGCACGTGAGCACGCTCGTAAGCCTGGCCGGTCCGCGGGCTTCTGCCATCTGCCGTTCGGCAGATATCCCGTATGACCAAAGGGGGAGTTTCTCCCACCGACAAGGCCTCCCCGCAGTCGTCAGAATGGCCTCACGGGCCGGCGCGACCGGGCCGCACAACGGCACCACCGGGAGGGGATCGCGTCCGTGAACAGCACGATGCACAACGGGGAGGGCCCGGCGCCGAGCGAGGAGGGCACCACACCGAACAGGGCCACGGGCTTCTCGGTGTCCACCGGACTCACCGCCCTCCGGCGGTCCCTGACCCTCAGTCGGCTCTCCGCCCTCGCCCTCGTCCACTCCCTCGGCGTCACGTGCGCGATCTCCCTCGTCGGGCCGGGCCTCGGCCTGGTCCCCCGCGCCATGGCCGGGGTGCGCGACCTGGCCGACCGTCAGCGCGCCCTGGCCGCCGAGTGGTCCGACGTCCGGTTCCCCGGACCGCCCGGCCCGCTGCCGCCGGTGCCCGAGTGGGCCTCCGGCATCCTCGCCCGCTACCGCTGGATCACCCGCGACCCGCAGACCCGTCGGGAGTTCTGCTGGGTCTTCGCCGAGCCGTTCGTCGGCAGCCTGCTCGCCTTCCTGCCGGTCGCCGTCCTGCTCAACGGCCTCTGGGGCGTCTTCCTGGCCTTCTTCGGCGTCCAGCTGTCCACCGAGTGGGACGGCCTCTGGTACCAGTTCATCCCGATCGAGGGCACCGCCACCGCCGTCCTCGCCGGCGTCCTCGGACTGCTCCAATTCCCGCTCGCGCTCTGGCTCGCGCCCCGCACGGTCCGCCGGCACGCCCGCCACATCCGCTCGATGCTCGCCCCGGGCGAGCAGGAGCTGCTGGCCGGCCGGATCGCCCACCTGACCGCCACCCGCAGCACCGCCGTCGACACCCGGATGGCCGAGATCCGCCGGATCGAGCGCGACCTGCACGACGGCGCCCAGGCCCGACTGGTCGCGATGGGCATGACCCTGGACGCCGCCGAACACCTCCTGGAGACCGACCCGAAGGCCGTCCGCGCCCTGCTGGTCGAGGCCCGCCAGTCCTCCGCGAAGGCCCTGGAGGAGCTCCGCGACCTGGTCCGCGGCATCCACCCGCCGGTCCTCGCCGACCGCGGACTCACCGACGCGGTACGGGCGTTGGCCATGGTCTGCCCGGTCCCCACCGAGGTCTCGGCGGACCTCCCCGGACGCCCCGAGATGCCCGTCGAGTCCGCCGCCTACTTCGCCGTCTCGGAGCTCCTCACCAACGTCGTCAAGCACTCCGACGCCGGCCGCGCCGGAATCGAACTCCGCTACGATCGCGGCGTACTGCGCATCACCGTCTCCGACAACGGGCGGGGCGGCGCGGACGCCCGCCGCGGCACCGGCCTGCGCGGCGTCGAACGGCGGCTCGCCACCTTCGACGGGGTCGTCGCCGTCAGCAGTCCCCCCGACGGTCCGACCACGGTGACCCTGGAGCTTCCGTGCGCATTGTCCTCGCCGAAGACCACTTCCTCCTCCGGGACGGCCTGATCCGCCTCCTCCAGGCCCACGGCCACGAGGTGGCGGCCGCCGTGGACAACGGCCCCGACCTCCTCCGGGCCCTCACCGAGCAGCGGCCGGACGTCTCGATCGTCGACGTCCGGCTGCCGCCGACCTTCACCGACGAGGGCCTGCGCGCCGCCCTCACCGCCCGCCGCGCCACCCCCGACCTCCCCGTCCTGCTCCTCTCCCAGTACGTCGAACCCCTCTACGCCCGCGAACTCCTCGCCACCGGCGGCCACGCCGTCGGCTACCTGCTCAAGGACCGCGTCACCAACGGCACCCAGTTCCTCGACGCCATCCACCGCGTCGCCGCCGGCGGCACCGCCATGGACCCCCAGGTCGTCACCCAACTCCTGGTCCGCAAGGACCGCGACACCGCCCTCGTCACCCTCACCCCCCGCGAACGCGAAGTCCTCGAATCCCTCGCCCAGGGCCGCTCCAACACCGGCATCGCCCAATCCCTCTTCATCACCGAGAAGGCCGTCGCCAAGCACATCACCAACATCTTCACCAAGCTCGGCCTCCACCCCACCGACACCGCCAACCGCCGCATCCTGGCCGTCCTCACCTACCTCGACCAGTAACCCCGCCCGGCAGTCGAAGCCATCCGTAGAAGAATCCGGCCCCAGGTGTTGTCTGTTTCCAATTCTCGTTGACAACAGACAACACCTGCCGTCTGCATCCCCTCGTATGGGATGCTGCCTTCACTCTCGACGGACCACCCTGCAGAGGCACTCGGAGCCATGGAAGAGACCAGTAGTGATTTCGGCAGCGAGCTCCGCCGGCGACGTGGCGAGCGGGGATTCAGCCTGGCCCAACTGTCCCGCCGAGTCGCGTACAGCAGGGGCCACATCAGCAGAGTGGAAACGAACGGAAAAAGGGCCTCTCGGAAGTTCGCCGAAGCCTGCGATATGGCGCTGGAAGCACGCGGCGAACTAGTGGCCCTCTTCAGCGATGAAGAATCCAGGGAAACGGGGCTCAGCACCATGGACACTCTTTTCGGACTTCCCGATGCGCCCACCCATTTCGTCGGACGCTCGGAGGAACTGGCCCGCATCGCCGACCATCTCGCCGGCGAATCCCGCGCCACCGTGTGTGTGCTCAGCGGCCTGGCGGGCGTGGGCAAGACCGCGCTGGCCCTCCAAGGGGCTTGGGACAGCGCCGAGTCCTTCCCCGACGGCTGCTTCTTCTTCGACTTCGGGAACGAGTCACCCGGCAGCCCGCGAGAGGTACTCGACTCCTTGCTCAGGCTGCTCGGCGTGCCTGCGGAGGACCTGCCGTCCCGGCCGGACGCGCTGGCCAACCTCTGGCGCAGCACCCTTCGCGGCAGGCGTGTGCTGCTCGTCCTCGACAACGTCCGTCACGCCTCGGACATCGCGCCGCTGTTGACGGCCGAGCCCGGGTGCAGGTTCCTGGTGACCAGCCAGAAGCGGCTGAGTGCCCTCGACGATGCGGTGCACCTTCCCGTCGGCGTGCCGGGCCCGCAAGACGCCGACGCCCTGTTCCGCGCAGTCGGCGGGGAACGAGCGGCGCGTGCGGCGGACGAGAAGGTCCGCTCGGTCGTCGAGCACTGTGGCCGGCTTCCTCTGGCGGTACGGATCACCGCCGCCCGCATCTGCAGCGGTTCGATCCGAACCGTGGCGGAACTCGAGGAACTGTTGTCGCACGAAGCCCACCGCCTCGAGTTGCTCGATGACGGGGATCGCAGCATCGCCTCCGCACTGGCGATCTCCTGCAACGGGCTGACCGCGGAAATGCGCAGGCTGCTCGCACTATTGGCCTTGCACCCCGGGGTGAGCGTCGAACCCCGCGCAGTTGCGGCCCTGGCAAACATCGTCCT
This sequence comes from Kitasatospora sp. SC0581, assembly GCF_048159585.1. Taxonomy (NCBI): domain Bacteria; kingdom Bacillati; phylum Actinomycetota; class Actinomycetes; order Kitasatosporales; family Streptomycetaceae; genus Kitasatospora; species Kitasatospora sp. SC0581. The sequence continues at coordinate 508,230 of NZ_JBLRWA010000003.1, forward strand.
GCCGCGCGCCAGAATGCTGGTTGACCGCCTCGCGGACATGCACCTCGTGGAGCACGATGCGTCCGGCCGGATCATGATGCACGGTCTGGTTCGCCAGTTCGCCCGTCAGCTGCTCCTTCCGGAGGTCACGATCAGGGAGCAGCACAGCGCCGTCCGACGCCTGCTCGAATCCTGCCTCGACCTCGCCGTGGCGGCGGACACCGTCATCACGCCCCAACGGTACCGACCGCCCGTCATCCTCGACGACTTTCCACCGAGGCCGGCTCCGTTCGATGACCGCACAGCAGGGATCGCGTGGTTCGAATCCGAGTGGCGTTCCCTCGTGGCGCTGTGCCGCGAGGCCGCCGCACTCAAACTGCATTCCCTGTGCTGGCAGTTGGCGTTCGCGCTGCGGGACTACTTCTTCCTGACGAAACTCTGGGGCCCCTGGATCGAAACCCATGTGATCGCGGCCGAAGCCGCACGCGTGGCAGGCGCCCGCGCCTGGCAGGCCATCAGCCTGGGAAACCTCGGCATCGCCCACTCAGACCGAGGGGACCTGACCATGGCGGTCGACTGCTTCCAGCGGTCCCTGTCCTTGTACCAACAGCTCGGCGACGAACACGGGGTGGTCAACACCATCTCCAACCTCGCCTGGACCGAACTCTACCTGGGCGATTACGGCAGGTCCCTGGATGGTCTGCGCACGGCGTTGGACCACTACCGGCGACTCGGGAACAGGCGCAACTCCGCCATCACACTCCGGGGGATGGCGCTGCTGGAAGCCGAGCTGGGTCTCTGCCTCGCAGCCGTGGAACACGCGCAGGAGGCCCGCGCGGAGTTCCACTCCCTGGGGCTCGAACTCGACGTCGTGATGTCGGTCAACTGCGCCGCGTGGGTGCACTTCCGGTCGGGAAACCACCGGGCTGCCGGTGACGTCTACGAGGAGGCCGTCACGCTGGCCGACAACTGCGGGAGCCGGTACGAGAAGGCACGCGCCCTGACCGGCCTCGGCAACATCAGCCACGCTGCCGGACACGGGGAGCGGGCGGCCGAGCTGTGGGCGAGGGCCGACTCCCTGTACGGCGGACTCGAACCGGTCATGCTCGGGGAAGCGCGTGTCCGCCTGGCATCCTGACCTCACGCGTTCCCCTCCTGCGCGGGACCGGGAGTCGACCGTGGCCGAAGTGCTCGCGGGGCTCAAGGCCGTCCGCAGAGGCTTCGGCATCGACGACCCCAGCGCCCTGTCCCGGGCCGGCCACGATCTGCTCCGGGCGGTCGGCGTGGCCGACGACGACGGTCCAGCGGTGCAGCGCTCGGAACTCGCCGCACGCTTGCTGGAGCTCCTCGAGGCCCTGCCGCCAGAGACAGCCTCGATCGGTCGACGGGCGCTTGCCCTGGACGGCTCGGGCACAGAACGCTTCGGACAACGGCTGACGCAGATCGCAGCACAGCTTGACCGTGATCCGCGCACCGCCCGCCGACGCGTGGACGCAGCGCTCGAACGATTGGCGGAGCGGGCCGTGATGACCGCATCAGCGCGTCCGGCCCCGACCGGTGACCAGGTGAACTCAGCGGCTGGGGCGGAGATCTCCCCGTCCCGTGGCCGATGCTCTGCCCCTCGGTCCCGCCGACCCGTTCTCCGCCCGCAGAACGGGTCTCCTGGCGCACGCCGATCCGATTGCCGCCGGACGTCAGTCCCCCGACGGCGACGCCTGATCCCCGGGGTCGAGCCCGTCGATCTCTTCCTGTGCGGCGACCGCGGCTGCCCGGACGACGCGGTGCTGCTCGAGGTCACCCCCGACGCATGCGAGGAGGTGGTCGTGACCAGCTGCGACGACGGCTCCGGGCGAGGTCAGGCCAGCCCGGGCCAGGGCGAGGTAGACCGGCCGCCCGAGCGGAGCTTCCGCCTTCCAGGCAATGGGAACCAGACCGGCGACAATACCGAGTTCGAGCTGAGCGGGAAGAACATCGGCCAAGCCGGCCAGGTCGGCGTCCGGGTGAAGGTGGTAGGCGATGTCGACGACCGTCGCGATCACATCGGCCGTCCGCCGCACCGCGTGCTGAACCGGCCCCGGAAGCAGTTGGCCCGTGGCTCTGCTCCACCTGCGGATCTCGTTCTCGATGTTGGCGATCTTGATCCCCTCGATCCACATCACGCAGGCCAGGCCGCGACGGGCGCGACCGATACCGGCCCCGACGTCGTTCCTGGACATCGTGCCCATGAGCCTGGCGAGGACCGGTTCGGCGACGGTCCGCGCCCCGAGCCGTCCGGCGAGCCGTACGTGCTCCTCGCGCAGCCGCTGGGAGTGCTGGACGAACCGGGGATCGTCCAGCTCGGAAGCGAGCTGGGCCGCGCAGACCAGGGTGGACCCGTTGATCCTGTCGCCCGGTACGGCCTGCAGCGCCGCTGCCACTGCGGTGACGGAATCGACACCGAGTCCGCTGCGCACCGTGATCTTGCCCAGGTCCGTGAGGACGAGTCCGCCTGGCAGTACCGTCGATCCGTTCGACACGCGGGCGAGGAAGCCGTCACTGATGAGCCGGTCCACTGCGCTCCGAACCACTTCCGGGGGAAAGGGACCGGCCGAGCCGGTCGCCCTGCACAGGTGTGCCGCGAAGGTGGCAGCCAGGAACCGTTCGATCTCCGAGCCCGACCCGTTGTGGGCGAGGACCGCGGGTCCGGCGAGGGCCGCGAGGATCACGGCCCGTACGTCTGTGGTGGGTTCCGACAGGGCGGAGCGCACCTCCTCGGGCTCCGCCTGGACGTACCGCTGCCATCGTCGGTCCGCATCGGCCGCCCCTCGGGCCCGGATGACGGCGCGGCCCCGTTTCACCAGCCCGGAGCGGCCGGCCCGTCCCGCCATGTTCTTGTATTCGGCCACCGAGTACGGGCCCCTGCCTTCGGGGTGCTCCAGTTCACAGATGACGACGACGTCCGCGGGCAGGTTGACGCCCTGCGCCAGGGTGGTTGTGGCCACGAGCACCCTCAGCTCGCTACCCGGCCTCCTGAAGGAGCCTTCCAGCAGGCCGCGTTCCTCGAGCGTCAGGTCCGACACGTGAAAGGCGACTCCGCCTTCCAGGCAGCCGCGCAGCAGATCCGTGGCCCGCCCGCCGTCCTCGTCCGACAGCGCTGCGCGGGTGCTCTCGGCGGCGGGAAGGCCCAAGGTGCGGGCGAGGCTCTCCGCCAGTCGGCGGGCTTCGCCGCGAGTGCCTCGGAAGACGATGACCTGCTGCCCCTCCGCGACCAACCTCTCCACCAGGCGCACGACCAACCGCTCCTCCCCGCCGGGCTCGTTGGCGTTCTCGGGTTCCAACAGTTGCTCGGACGCCTCGTGTCCCTGGTGGTCCCGGTACCGGTAGCAGCCGTCCGGCCCCAGGACGCCTTCAAGGAGCGGAACGGAGCGGCGGTCGACCTCCACCAGGTTCGCTCCGAGCCACCGGGCGAGCTGTTCCGGTTGCCCGAGCACGGCGGACAGCCCGACGATCTGGGGTGTCCCGGCGGAGTCGGCTCGCAGCCTCAGCCGGGTGAGCAGCGTCTCCAGCAACGGCCCCCGGTCGGACTGCATGAGGGACTGGATCTCGTCGATGACCAGGACGCCCACGCCCAGCAGGTCCGGACGCCTGGACATCAAGCCGATGAACTTCTCGTAGGTGAGAACTGCGAGATCGAACTTGCGAGTGACCAGGTCCGCCATCTGGTCCCGCAGTTCGCCGGTGGCACGGACCGTGATGAACCCGAGGGGTTCGTAGAGGGACCGGAACCTCTCGTACTGCTCGTACACCAGAGCCCGCGTGGGGAGCAGGAAGACCGCCTTCTTCCCCTCGGCCACCGCGCGCATGGCGGCCAGTTCGCCCACCATGGTCTTTCCCGTCGACGTCGGCGCGCTGACCAAGACGTTCATGCCCTCCAACAGGGCACCGGCGTTGATGGCCTCGAGCTGGACCTTGTTCAGCTTTCTGATACGGCCCTGCCACGCTTCCAGGACCGAGTGCGGGATCTTGTGCTCCGCGAGCGACGAGAGCTCTGCGGTGGCCGGCTGTGGTCGGACGCCGTCGACGGTCGCCAGGTAGTTCGGTCCCCGCTTGAAGATTTCCAGAGAAATGTTCGAGATATTTCCGCCCAGAACCGGATCCTGGGCTCGCTCGGGCTTGGACCGCCCATGGGCTCCGACATTCTTGAAAACGTAGTGGATCAGCTTGATGAGGTAGACCTTGCCGTCGTCGACGGCATCGGAGTGGCCCAGCAGTCCCTGGATGAGGTAGTGGGTGAGCAGACCATGGCGCAGAACCTGTTCCTCGAAGGCCTGCTGGTCCCTGCCGGACGCGGCGATGACAGCCCATCCCGCTTCGCGCAGTCCGTTGAGCCTGTCCGTCACCGACGTGGAGACCTCCCGACTGGTGTATCCGCCTTGCGGAACACGCAGGACCTTGTCCACGGCGTGACCCGAGAAACAGCAATCCAGCACCAGGAGCAGGGTGCCCGCACGGATTCCACGCGTCAGGTCGGCCAGTTCGTCCAACGACAAAGAGGTTTCGGCCATCCGTTCCGGCATGGTGTCGTACGTGGCCAGCGCCCCGCCGGCGATGCCGTGGCCGGAGAAGGCGATCACGACGACGTCCTCGCCCGTGCTCACCTCGGCGAGACGCCGCACTTCTGTCACGAATTTCCCCTTGGTGGCGTCGCCGTCGAGGAGTAGTGTCGAGCTCCCTTCGAGGTTGTCATCGAACAGAGCAGCGAGGACCGTTGCGTCTCGCTTTGCGAAGCGCAGGCGATCGAACTCCGCTTCGTATCGGTCGATACCGACGAAGAGTCCGTAAAACGTCATTCCACTTCCCGGGGTTCTGCGGACCAAGAAATATCCCATGCCTCCGGATGATTACCGGGGAGAACGGTATGTTAGAGCAGCGCGACCAGGGAGGGGAAGTGTGATTTCGGGACCCACGGACGTATTCGGAGCATTTCGAGGGGGAGCGCCATGAATAGCACGCACATCATCGGCACATTGCCGGATCACGGCGGCCCGGTGCGGATCAGTCCAACGGACGTTCGAAGCAGGAAAAACCGTTGCCCTCGGCACTGGGCGACGAAGGCGCGTCCCGCCACACCGCGCCCGTACCGATCGGCGGCGCCCAGCCGCACCCTGACCACGTGGGCGTCCGGCCCGCTGCACGACGTACTCGATCTCGTCGAGTTCTCGGGGTTGTCCGTCGAGGACGCCCTGACGAAGTGGCGATCCGCGCCCGGACGGCCCTTCCATCCCGCGCTCGGCCGATGGACCGAGCACGCCGTCCACGGCTACCTCTCGGCCTGCGCGACGATCCCAACGCCGCCCGGAGTGCCGAGCGGTGAGCCCCCAGCCCCGGTGTCACGGCTGTGGGCCCGCCAGCGCGGCCCGTCGAAGCCCGGCGATCCCCAGGTCTACGAGGAGATGGTGACCGACCGGCGCTACGCCGGACAGGGTGTCCGCGAGCTGCGCATCGTGCGAACGGGATCGGTGCACGACCGCCCCCGGGACGAAGCGGAGATCGCGGTGGCCGCGGGGGTCCTGGCGGGTGGCAGCCCGGTCCTGAGCTCCAGGTGGAGCAAGAGCCCGTTCCGGCTCGGTGCGTACGAACCTGCCCGCCTGGTGCGCCTCGTGGAGATCGGCTGCGTCGATGCCTCCCACCGGGTCCTCTTCGAGGGGACTCCGGACGAGGCGTACGCGCTCTACGACTCCGCCGTCGAGGCCCGGATCGCCGAGGTGATCACGGACGGCTCGTACCGCCCCGGGCAGGACTGTGGCAGGTGCCCGACCGTGGCCGAGTGCCCCGCGGTCCCGTCACGCCCGGGCCTCCTCGGGATCAGCGGGTCCGAACTGCCGCGTCGCTCCTGGTCGATGACAACGGGACGTGCCCATCGCTCGTGCCCGGCCCGTGCCCACATGGCGGACCTCTTCCTGCCGAGGGAGAACTCGTCCGAAGACACCGCGGCAACCGTGCGCGGGCGGGCCGTGCACGCATGGATCGAGAGCCGGCACCGCCGCGTCCCACCGCAGGCCTGTACGCCGGACGACACCCCCGGCCGGCCTGACGCGTGGCAGTACGAAGGGCTGGCAGTGAGCGGGTTCGAGGCCCGGCTCGGCCTCCAGATGATCGGTGACCATTCCCTCGTCTGCCCCCTGCGGGGACCGTCCGACGACATCGAGGTCCATCCGGAGCAACCGGTCGTCGTGTACGACCCCGATGCCGACGTGGTGGTCATCGCCAAGACCGACCTGCTCTACCGCTCGGCCGACCGGTGGACCGTGCGCGAGACGAAGACCGCCCGGACAGCGGGCGAGGCGGATCCCCTGGAGCGCCACCCTCAGTTGGCCCTGGCCGTCCTGCTCGCCCGCGCGCAAGTACTGCCCGGGGCCGGACGCTTCCGGGTGGAATTGGAACGGCTGACCGCCAGCGGGTCGGTCATGAGCGAACTCGATGTCACCGCGGCGGACGTTGCCACCCGGGCGCAGCGTGTCCTCGAGACGTACGTCGCCCCGTGGCACACCGACACCCGCTACCCGACCAGGGCGGGTGAGGCGTGCGCGGACTGCCCCTTCACGCGGTGGTGCCCCGACGCAGTGGAGAGGACCGGCGCATGACCCGCTGGCTGACCGGAGCGCGGGACGACCCGGCCGAGCGCGCGCACCGTGTGGTGCCGGCCGCCCTGCGCGCCGCCTACGCATGGACCGTCCGGCATGAACACCACGACGCCATGCGGGAGGTCGCGCGCATGACCGGCGTCGTCATGGAGGCCCACGGCCCCGGCCATGGGCCCACAACCCCGATCGGGCTCATCAGCTGTCTTCGGCGGCGGCTCGGCCTGCTGCCGGCACTTGCCGGGGGAAGGAACACGGAGATCTCCCAGGTCGTACTCCTCGGCAGTGACGACCGGCTCACCCCTGACGCGTACGACCTCGCCTGCGAGTACGCGCTTCCGGTCCACGGCGCGCCCGACGCCCCGCAGTGGATGCCGACCTGGACCTGGATGCACGCGGACCAGATCCGGCGCCACACCTTCAAGACGTTGATGGACGGCAGGGACCAGGAGAGGTACGTCGCTTCCCGGCGCTTCCTCGTGGAGAACCCTGCGGGGCTGCGCTCCGAACTGGGTGAGCTGATCGCCGAATCGGGGGTGCGCCCGCCTCCCCGTGGGTACACCGCGATCCCGTCCGGGCACGTCCATCGCTCACCCGACGGCCGGAGCTGGTGGTGGCCCTGCGCGGTCTGCCACTGGCCGATGGCGGTGGCAGGGACGACCGTGCGCTGTCGACACCGGCCGCATTCCGCCGTCTACCGACTGACCGAGGCCACGACAGCCGCTTCACGGCCCTCGCTGAGCCGGATCGACGAGGGCCGTCCGCGCCTGGCCAGACCGGTCGCTCGACCCACGGCCGACTCCTTGTGCGTGGACTCCGGCATCTGGCGGTCCGTGGTGGTGCCCGGCGTGAGCGAGCTCAGGGTCAAGCGCAGCCTCGAGGAGCTCGGGGCGACCGTCGAGCTCTGGCCCCGGCTCGACCGCTACGACCTGCACGTACGGGCCGCCGACGAGGAGTTCACGGTCGACCTGAAGGAGTACCACTCCGCGCACCGGCTGATCGCCGATCTGAGATCCCGCCCGCCGGAGGTCCGGATCCTCCTCCCGAAGACGCACGAGCACCAGCTGGAGACCTTGAGGACCGCTCTGCCCTCGCTCCGGGTCACCACCGAGACGAAATTCTGCACCGAGGTACGACGAGCACTGAGGACGGTATGAACACCTCTGCGCAGGGATCCGACCGGGTCTTCCCCCGCATCATGGGGGCCGCGATCGGGCTGGCTGCCGACTTCTTTCCCATCGAGGACAGTGGTGGGTTCAGGCGTACGACCACCCGCGATGCCGTCCACTTCGTGCTGGACGGCCACGTCACGGACTGGACCGGTTGGCGCGGCCTCTCCGAGCCGGACGCACGCCGGTTCGCCAAGCTGCTGCGTCGACGCCCGAACCAACTCGCCAACGCGGAGGCGGCCGACTCGGTCCTGGACGGCCTGCTGCGGGACGGCCTGATCCCTGGGTGCAGTGCGGTTGACGACGGAACGGCGGAGGCCGACCGGATCACCGTCGACCCCGGCATGCCGCTGGCCGACTTCGTCGATGGTTTCCTGCGTGAACTCGACGAACTGCACCGGGCGAAGGACCGCTCGCTCCCGCCGGCCGGGGTCGGCCTGCACACCACCACGACGAGGATCCCCGCCCCGAACGGCCGTCAGCAGACCTTCGTCGACTTCCACTACGACATCCGCTCGCACCACGTCGAAAGCGGACACCAGGTCCCCGACGTCCGGGACGCCCCCGCGCTCCTCGACCGCGTGGTCCCCTTCGCCGAGTTGGAGGCGATCGCGACCCAGATCGACCGGGGCCACCAGCGGCGGGGCGGAAGCGCCTACCGCGCGAAGGCGGTGAGGCGGTTCGCCGAGCAGATCCGCTCCCGGAGCGGTCAGCGCATCGACGGGCTGGACCTGACCGCGGGCGACCTCAACGAGCTCCTCGCCTACACCGGCTTCGGGAAGTCGGTCGTCCTCGTCGAGACCTTCGCCTGCTGGGCGGTCCGCAACGACATCCCCGTGGCCTTCGTTCTGCCGACCAACGCCAACGTCGTCCGGACCGTCCACGACATCGAACGGGCCCTGGAACTGTGCGCGGTGGAGTCAAAGGGCGGAGTCGTTCCGTTGATCTCTCCCCGAGCACTGATCAAGACGGCCGAGACCGCAGCGGCCCGCGTCACCGAGGACGGCCCGGACGCGGACTGGATCTGGCGCCGCTTCGGGTACGGCTGCGCACTCGCCGCGGTGGCCGAGTCCGAGGAGGGCGCCGAGCAGTGGCAGCCGGGCAACGAGCCGTGCGCGAAGCTGCGGAAGCCTTCCCGGAGCCGCAGGAGCCATACGGTCTCCTGCCCCTGGCGGACCACCTGCGGACGCTACCGGGCCGCCCGACAAGCCTGCGCGGCCGACGTCATCGTCACCTCGCACGCGAACCTGTTGCTGGGTGTCCTCCAGACCCCGGTGGAGGACGGATACGGCAGGAATGATCGTCTGCCCGTCGAGGAACTGATCCTGCGACGTTGCCAGATCGTCGTCATCGACGAGGTGGACGTCTTCCAGAGCACGGCCATCAGTCACGCGGGCCGCAACCTGGTCCTCGACCACGCGGGACGGACCAACACCCCGTTGCGCAAGTTCGACCAGGACTTCGCAACGGCGTTCGGTCGGCTCCAGGACGAGGTGGACGCCGGCGTCCGCGACGCCTACTTCACCCTCCGCTACCTGTCCGAGAACTACGTGAGCCACCTGACCTACTCACGGCTGGGCGCCACAACGCCGGCCAAGGGGCGGCGTCCCCGCGGCCCGGGCCGCTACTGGGTGGTTCCCCAGCGTTGGGACAACTGGTTGACCGCCCGCCTGCTCGGAGTGGAAAGCGAAAGCGTCGAGCCGGAGCAGCTGGAAGCCTTCCGCTCGCTCTTCCTCGACGAGGGGACGTCCGGCGACGACGTACCCGAAGCCTTCGCGAAAAACGCCCACGCCTTCAGGGACGCGCGTCAACACCTCGCGTCGGTGGTTACCGGCGGTTCCGGCGGGCGGTCCATCCCTCCGGCCCGTGCCGCCCTCGAACGGCTCGCCAAGGGCGTGTCCGAGGAGAACCGGACCAAGGTCGTCAACCGGATGCTGCGTCGAGCCATCCTGGAACGCATCCGGCGGTTCCTGCACCAGCTGATGGCGAACAACGCCCAACTCGTCGACATCGGCATCGAATCCGCCCGTGAGATCGCGGAAGCACTGGGAAGCTACGGCCACTGGCGCGTCACCCCGACCGGGCCCCTGGGGCGACTGGTCTTCGCGTTCACCGAGCACTACGACGACACCGGTGGCGAACCGGCACGCCTGTCGACGTCGGCGTTCGGCGGCGACCCGCACACCTACACCGTGGGACTCGGCGACATCACCGCCCTGGCGCACGCCGGGGTCCGTCGCATCGTGATCGGGCTGTCCGCCACCTCGTTCTTCCCGGGCGCGCCGCACCATCACATCCACACCACTCCGAAATGGTGGGTCGCGGACAACAATCCCGATGCGGTCCGGGTCCTGCCCGCGCCGATCGAGGGCCAGGACGACCGGCCGCAGCGAATCTCCGGATTGGACGGACTCGAACGCGCCGAGGCGATCCGACGGATCGCGGCGACCATGTGGGACAGGTACCTCCAGCCCGAGCTGGCGCGGTTGGGGAAGGAGGAGCCCGACCGGAAGCGCGTCCTCCTTGCCACCACGTCCTACGAGGCGGCCCGGCTCGTGGCGGAGGGGCTGTCCGCCGCCGGCGTCGACGCCGCCCGCATCTGCCTGGCGGTGCGACCGGGCGCCCACGTCACCGACCAGGAGTCGGCCGTCGACGTGAACCGGTGGCGGGAACTGCCGGCCGACCGGCTGGAGAGCTTTCCCGCCATCGCGGACGCCGACATCCTGATCGCTCCGCTGGCACGGGTCCAGCGAGGAGTCAACATCATCGGCGAGAACGACAAGTCCGCGCTGGGCTCCGTGTGGCTGATCGTGCGTCCGATCCCGCTGATCGACGAACCCGAAGAGCTCGTCGCGCACATCCAGGCCCGGGCGCTGGCCGAACACCGCGGCCCGTCCAGTAACCCGCGGGCCCTGCTCGCGGACCGCCGTACGCTGGCCGGCCAGTACCTCGACGAGATCGTCCGCCGACCGGCCTACTTCCAGGCCCAGCCCGTCGACGTCAAGCTCGGGGTGGTCGCCGAGATCATCAACGGAGCCGTCCAACTCATCGGCCGGGCCCGGCGAGGAGGCACCAGCGCGACCCTGCACCTCGTGGACGGGGCCATGCTCGACCCCACGGGCGGTACCGACCTGGCGACCCTCATCATCGGATTGCGCGACAAGTGGAAGCGCGAAGGGGTCCTGCCCGCCATGCAGCAGTACTACGGCACCACGCTCGAAGCGTTCCTGCGGTACGCGGAACAGGCCACCAGGAAGGGCACCCCATGCTGATCACGCTCGCCTACCGCGTCCGACAGCAGGACATGGAGGCCCTGCTGGGAACCGTCACCGCCTACCCGCTCACCGAGGAGTTCAAAGCCGCCTGGGAGGGCCTGCCGAAGCGTGGGTCCCAGCGTCGCCCGCGCTACTCCGCCCTGGCCACCGGACTCGTCGCCGCCACCGGCCGACCTGTCAAGCTCTTCGGTGAGCACGACCTGGCGGAGGAGGAGCAGCGCGCCGGCAGCCGGATGCTGCTCCTCACCAGCGACGGTGCCTTCGACGCCCGGCTGAGGATCGCCGTGCGGGCCTGGGAGGGGCAGATCCGGGACGGGAAAGGAACAGCCGTGCTCTCCGGTCTGCTTCCCGACCCCGAACGGCCGCGAGCCTTCGCCGACTTCGTGCGGTTCCGGCCGGGGCAGGTGCCGGTGATGCCCGGTTGGGTGTTCCGTACCGCGGAATGGCAGGTCATGCGGCAACTGGCCGCGGCCCCACTCCTGGTGGACGGCCGCTCCCCCGTTGCGCTGACGATGGACACCGATGGATCGCTGCTGGCCTGGAACCCGGACGACCTCATCGTCAACCGCTCCGGCACGGCCTTCAGCATGCACCGGGTGACGGCGCGGCTGACCACGCGGGTCGGTGTCGAGGACCCGGTCATCTGCTTCGACGCCCACCTGTCCAGGATCTCGGTCCAAGGAGCCTGGGCCAAACACGTGTGGATCGATCGCGGCGAGGACGGTGCACCGCTTCTCAGGCTTCCGCTCCGGCACCGCCACGACAAGGCCGCCGGCACATGGCGCAGCCACCTCGACCCCGCTATCGCAAAGATCCTCGAAGCGTGCCAGTTGTCCGCGCTGGAGGTCCCCGACGAACTCCCGGACGTGCCCGGAGAGATCAGGCCCCAGCTGGCGAGCACTCGGTTCCACGCCTTGGGAAGCGGGCCGGGGCCCCGGTTCATGCTGCGGCTGCACGACCACATCGTGCGCACCCTGCCGGCGCTCGTTCCGCTGTCCTACGAAGTCGACAAGCGGATCAGGCTGGCACGCCGCATCAAGAGCTATGCCGCCGACGGTCTGCCGTCCGCAGCCGTCGGACCGAGCGGCTTCGGGCGGGTCACCCTGGCCTGCCTCTACCGCACCCCCTCGGGGCGCGAGCGCATGCTCGCCGAACTCGCGAAGCTGACCGGCCGAACGGTAGACCCGGTGGCGGGTGGGCCCGCCGTTCCCGTCAATGCCCGTCTGGACATCATCGCCCGTCACTGTCCCGACCTGCTTGCCCACGACACCGCGAACCGCGCGGCCTCACTGCACTCGATGGACCTGCCCTCCGGCGAGGACCATCTGGTCGCCGCCTGGCTGGAAACCGAGTACCACCCCAGTGCCCCTCGCCCCGAACTCGACGCCAAGCCTCACCTGCGACGGCTGCTGGCCCACCTGGGGGTACCGACGCAGTTCCTGGCCACCGAGCCCGCGGTCCTGCCGGAGAAGGCCACCCCGAGCAGTCCCGAGACCAAGGAGCATGCCGCCAGAGCCGCCCTGCGGGACCTGTTGAGGGCCGCCGGTGTCCTGGACGACCGCCTCTTGGAGGCCGTGATCGCGGGCGGTCGGCCCCACGGACTGACCAGGGGCACGCTGCTGGTCGGCATCCACGCCCGTAGGCAGCAGACCCACACGGAAAGCTCGCCGTTGGTCCTCACCATGGTCGCGCTCTACGTCGACCCGGAAGAACTCGGGAACTGCCGCCTGCTGGTGTACGGCGATCGACAGCAGGCGTGGCTCCCTGGTGCCCGAGGCATCGCGGACTTCCACGCCGGTCCCATCGGAACCACCCGCTTCGGCCGCACCGGTGAGAAGGCCGAACTGACCCGCGCCGTGGTCGAAGCCCGGCTCGCCGAACTGATGGACCGGATGCCCGTCGGCACCCCGATGGTGATCTTCGTCGACACTCAGGAGACCAGGACCATCTGGCCCGGACTGCAGAACACGCTGCTGGGCAACGGCCCTCTCCCTGCGGACACCCTGCGCGAAGCAGGCGCCGATGTCGCGATCGTCCGGCTGAACACCGCGATCGGCGAGATCGGACGCCCCGTCACGCGCCGTGAGAAGGCAAACATGCCGGCCGATCCGAACAAACCTGCCGCACCGGACCGGAAGGTGTACCGGCTCTCGGGCGACGACCCGAACTGCTGGCTCTTCGCAGGTCGATCTGCGTCGATCAAGGCCAAGGGAGGTGATCGGGGCGCGCTCTACACGCGCTGGACCGTACCGGAGCCGGCCCGCTCCGAACTCACCGTGCCCTGGCACTCGTACACCGCCAAGGAAATCGTGGTGGTGGACCCTGGATCATGGACCCCGGAACAGCTGGCGGGCCTGACGGCGGGCCTCTGCGAGCAGGCCGTCTCCTGGGACGACCGGACGCAGATGCCCGTCCCGCTGCACATCGCGACCGTCATCGACGAGGACCACCCCGACTACCGGGTCTCCGGCGAGGAGGCCTGACGTCACCCGGTCCGGTCGCCCGGCCCAGCGTCGCCCAGCGGCTCGACGACGCTCGACGGCAGCTTCCCGAGCGGCGGCCGAGTATGCCTGGGGACTCCGGTCATCGCCCTCAGGAGCCCCTCGATGCCCTCGGACGTCAGCTGCTCGACCTCATAGTGGTCCGTCGTCCACGGCAGCAGGGCGTCGGGAATGTGCTCCACCACCTCGTGCGGCAGGACGACGGGTAGAACCTTGGGCGTCCACTGCTCGCGCTTGCTGTGCAGAAACTCATTGATGAAAACGGCCTCACTCCTGATACCCGGGTGGTCGGGTCCGGTGAGTTCCTTGTCGAATGCCCGGCGGCAGACGGAGGAGGCAAGGACGATGACGTAGTCGACGTTGCCGATGAGCGCACGGGACCAGGCCCCCCAGTCCTTTCGGCGATCATCGTCCCACTGGTCCATATGGGCGTCGACCCCGTTCCGGACGAGGAGGTTCCCGAATTCCCTGGCGTATTCCTTGTGCCGGTCTGAATCGTGCGCGTAGCAGATGAAGGCCGACGGGTGGTCCACCACGCTCCGGCCGGACTGTGCGGCGGAAAGCGAAGGGGCGACGGCCCTCGGTGCCTCCGCTGGCCCGGAGAGGCCCAGGTGGAATTCCGTGGGCGCCTGCGCCGGTCGGCCGGAAATCCCCACGGCCCCCAGATCGAGGTCGTACCGGGCCGAGAATTCCACACGCTGCTCCGACCGGCCGGCGGGCACCTGCAGGGCGACCCAGGCGGCGTACGAACCGGGAAGGACACCGGCTCCGTCGGGCGAGACGTGCCGCCACCGCACGCCCTGACTGCCGGTTCCGAACCGGTCGATCCTGTCCCTGGACGCAAGGAGCAGCGCGTGCGCCGACGCACCGTCCTCCGTCGGCATGAAGTTCAGGAACCGGTTGAGCACGTAGGCCGTGGGACCGTCCACGGATGTCGCGGAGATCGGAAGCGCGTCGATGACGACGGAGTCGGCCTCCTCATCACCGGAAAGGAAATCGAAGGCGATTTCGAACCAGGGCATCGGAGGTGATGCGAGTTCCAACTCCAGCTCGTAGTTGATCTTCACAAGGTAAGTGGCACACCCGTCGAACATTCCTTCGCGCGCATCAATGCGGTCGATCTGCCAGTTCCGCAGGAGCACTGCACCGACCCTGGCACCATTCGGCGCCGAGTCCATCCTTCGCCCCCCATCCCGAACAAGGGTGAGGTCGATGCGGACGTCGTTCCGTGATTCCACTGACGCGCCTTTCGGTGTTCCACTGCGGTAGCGACACCCTAGACGCGCCCCCAGAGCCCTGGGGCCACTAGCGATCAGCTGCCAGCAATCTGTCACCTTTCCTCGCCCCTGAACACACGAGGCCCGCCGCGAGGCCCCGACGGACTCCCCTGGCCGCCGAAAACACGAAACCCCAGGTCGGAATTCCGACCTGGGGTTTCATCTCGGAGCCGCCTGCGGGATTCGAACCCGCGACCTACGCATTACGAGTGCGTTGCTCTGGCCAACTGAGCTAAGGCGGCACCGCTGCCGTGTGTGGCGGCAACGCGGGCCAGTCTACACAGGTTCGCGGGTGATCCGTACCCGGTATCCGGGGGCGGTGGTCAGGCGGAGGAGACGGCGAGTTTGGCGGCGAAGCCGGCGAAGAGGACGGCGACGCCGCTGGTGAGGGTGGCGGAGAGGCGCTTGCGGCGGCTGAAGGCGGTGGCGAGGGTGGTGCCCGCGAAGATGAGGAGGGAGAGGTAGAGGAAGCTGAAGGTCTGGAGGATGCCGCCGAGGAGGGCGAAGGAGAGGGCGGGCTGTCCGTAGGCGGGGTCGACGAACTGGGTGAAGAAGGAGAGCAGGAAGAGGATGGCCTTCGGGTTGAGGAGGCTGATCACCAGGGCCCGGCGGAAGGGGTTCTCGGTGGATTCGGGGGCCGGTTCGGCGGTGGGGTCGGCCGCGGCCCGACGGTCGCGCCAGAGTTGGCGGGCGGCGCGGAGCATGCCGTAGCCGATCCAGAGCAGGTAGGCGGCGCCGCCGAACTTGACCACGGCGAAGACGGCCGGGTTGGCCTTGAGCAGGGAGGCCGCGCCCAGCGAGGTGAGGCTGATCAGGGTGAGGTCGCCGATGAAGACGCCGGCCGCGGCTCGGTAGCCGGTGCGGATGCCCTTGCGGGCCGCGACGGACAGCACGTACAGGGAGTTGGGGCCGGGCAGCAGGATGATGACGAGGGCGCCGAGGACGTACGTCGCCAGGTCGTTGACTCCGAGCACGATGAGCTCCGGTGCAGGGGAGGGTGGCAGGGGGGCGCTCATCGTAACGTCGTACCGGTAATCGGTTGAAGTGAGAACCACCTGTCGGTCTCCCGGCTCCGGGCACGCCCTACCGGTCGCAGCGCTTGCCCTGTTCCGGGGCCTCCCCGGTCAGCAGGAAGCGGTTCACCGCTCCGTCCACGCAGGTGCTGTGCCGGCCGTACGCGGTGTGGCCGTCGCCGTCGAAGGTGAGCAGGCGGCCTGACTCCAGCTGGTCGGCCAGCGACCGGGCCCAGGCGTACGGGGTGGCCGGGTCGCGGGTGGTGCCGATGACGACGATCGGGGCGGCGCCGGCCGCGCGGATGGTGTGCGCCGTACCGGTGGCCCGGACCGGCCAGTACGCGCAGGTCAGGGCCATCCAGGCCATGTCGCGCCCGAAGTGCGGCGAGACCCGCTCGAACTCCGGCACGGCCCGCTGGACGTCCTCCGGCCCGCGGAACGGGGCGGGCAGGTCGAGGCAGTTCACCGCTGTGTTGGCGAACATCAGGTTGGGGTACGAGCCGTCCGCCTCGCGCCCGTAGTAGTCGTCGGAGAGCTTCAGCAGACCGGTGCCGTCGCCCGCCTTGGCGTCGGCGAGCGCGGCGCGCAGCTTGGGCCAGAGGAAGTCGGCGTACATGGCCTGGATGACGCCGGTGGTCGCCTGGGACCCGGTGAGCCGGCGGCCGCCCTCGGTGGTGGACAGCGCGGCGGCTCGGACGCCCTCCAGCAGGGCGGTGAGCTGCTCGCCGACCTGCTGCTCGGTGCGGCCGAGCGGGCAGTCCTCGCGCGTGGCGCAGTCCCGGGCGAAGGCGGCCCAGGCGGTCTCGAAGCCGCCCGCCTGGGTGCGGTTGCCGGTGGCGGAGTCGAGCGCCGGGTCCATCGCGCCGTCCAGCACCAGCCGTCCGGCCCGGCTCGGGAACAGCCCGGCGTAGGTGGCGCCGAGGAAGGTGCCGTAGGACTTGCCGACGTAGTTCAGCTTCTCGTCGCCGAGCAGGGCGCGCAGCACGTCCATGTCGCGGGCGCCCTCGACGGTGCCGAGGTGGCCGAGCGCCGCCCCGGCCTGCTTCCGGCAGCCCTCGGCGAACTCCTTGTCGGCCGCGATCAGCGCGTCGATCCCGTGCTGGTCGCCGGGGGTCAGGTCGACGGCGGTGTAGGCGTCCATCCGGTCGCCGCTCAGGCAGCTGACGGGGCTGCTGCGGCCCACCCCGCGCGGGTCGAGGCCGACCAGGTCGTACCGGGCGCGCACCCCGTGGTCGTACGTCCGGGCGGCGGCCTCCAGGTACTCGATCGCCGAGCCGCCGGGCCCGCCCGGGTTGAGCAGCAGGGAGCCGAGCCGCGCGCCCGGGGAGGCGGAAGGGGAGGCGGAGGGGGCGGTTTCCGCCGCCGCGCGGGCGGCCGCCAGGGTGAGATCGCCGTCCCCCGGGTGGTCGTAGTCCAGCGGCACCCGGAACGTGGTGCACTCGAACCCGCTGTCGCAGGGCTGCCAGGCCAGGTGTTGCGCGTAGTACGGCGCGAGCGCGGCCGGGACGGCGGCGGGCAGCGGCTCCAACGGGGTCGCCCCGGCATCCCCGGCAGCCCCGGACGCCGCCGCGGCCGCCTGGGCGGAGGGCCTGCCGGAGCCGGCCGGGTCCGAGGGGGACGCTCCCGGCGCCTCGGACGGATCGGCGCCGCACCCGCCCGCCAGCAGCCCGGCGACGACCAGCGCCGCGGCCAGTGCCCGCGTCCGTGCCCGCGTCCGTGCCCACGCCCGTACCGGCGCCCGCCCGAAGGCCCTCATCCGCCACCACTCCGCAATCGACCAGCACGTAAAACAACCCGTGGAACAACCAGTGGAGCACCCCGGAGGAAACGCCGCTGCCCGGCACCCCTCCCCGGGGTACCGGGCAGCGTAGCGCCGCCGGACGGGCACTCAGGACGGCTTGGCCAGCGCCTCGGCCAGGAACTGCGCCGCCTGCCGGACCAGCCGCAGCCGCTCCCGGTCGGGGGTGAAGTCCTGCACGTTGTCCGAGATCCGCACGTCGGCCTTGGCCGCCGCTCCGGGACCGGCCTTCAGCGCGGACTGGAGCTTGCGGGCCGCGTCCAGCCCGGCGGAGTCGGCCTTGGCGGCGGCCAGCAGCAGCTTGGCGGAGCTGCCGGCCGGGGCCTCGGCGCCGGTCTGGGTGAGTGCGATGGCGTCGTAGCGGCCGGAGACCGCCGCGGCCGCGCCGTACAGGTCGGGCCGGGACAGTCCGGCGGCGGCCGCGCAGGGCGCGCCGCCGTCGACGCCGAGGGCGCCCCAGGAGGCCGGGCCGGGCGGCAGGGTGCGGAAGGAGGCCGCGATGGTGCCGCGCAGCGTCGCGTCGTCGGCGACGGCGGCCGGGGCGGCGGCGACCAGCTCGCAGGGGTGCGCGGTGCCGTTCGGCGCCTCGGGGGCGACCAGGATGAACGGGCGGGTCCTGCCGGCCTGGAGGGCCGAACCGATGCCCTCGAAGACGTCCGGGACCTCGGCGTCGGCGGTCTTCTGGGGCGCGGCCGCGTGCATCACGACGACCGGGAAGTGGGTGTTCGGCTCCTTGGCGTACTGCGGCGGGAGCCAGACCCGGACGTTGCGGGGGTGGCCGTCGGGGCCGAGCACGGCGGACTGGAGCAGCTCGCCGCCGCCGGGGTGGCCGACGCTGTCGAAGCGGCTGGCCACGGCGGGAGCCGCAGCGGGTCCAGCCGCTCCGACAGCTCCGGCCGCTCCGACGGCGGCAGGGGCGACCGGGGCGGCGCCGGCACCGGCAGCAGCGGCCGACTCGGCGGCCACCGGCGGCGCCGCCTGCTGCGGCCGGGCCGCCGCCCCCGCACCGGTCCCGCCGCCCGACCCCGACCCTGCCCCCGACCCCGAGCCCGCGCCCGCGCTCCCCGCGTCCACCACCGGCTCCGCCCGGTCCGGCGCCTGGACGTCCCGGCCGAGGCCGCCGAAGGCGCCGAGCGTGGTGAGCACCGTCAGGGCGGTGACGCACACCCCGCAGACCATCGCCCCGGCCGCCCGCACCAGCATCGGCAGGCGGTCGCCGGCCAGCTCGTAGGTCTCGGCGGCGCGCAGGTCGCGCCAGCGCTGTTGGGCACCCCGGGCCAGCCAGATCCCGCCGAGGGCGGCGGCCAGCAGGGGAATGACGAGGAGCGAACGAACCACGGGACGCACCACCTCTGGAGGGGGCCGCACCGAACCGGAACCGGCGCGTACGGGAGGCGACCGCCCCGGCAGCGGGCGCAGTCGGCCCCCAGCGTGCACAACGGGCGGACCGTCACACGACGGTGTGCCCGGCGAGTGTCGCTCGTTCACTCGAAGGTGGGACGGCGTATCGCCCCGGGAGGCGTACGGGTACCGCCCGCCGGAGCAATCCAGGAAGAACGGCCACGCCCGGCCCTCAGCCCGCGCGCAGCGCCACCGTCATCGCCTCGACCGCGAGCAGCGGGTCCACGTTGCGGTCCAGCGCCTGGCGGCAGGCCAGCACCGCCTCGATCCGGCGCAGCGTGCCCTCCGCGGGCCCGGCCTGGGCCACCCGGTTCAGCGCCTGCCGCTGGTCCTCGTTGGCGAGCGCGCCGGTGGAGCCGAGCTGGATGGCGAGCACGTCCCGGTAGAAGCCGAGCAGGTCGAGCAGGGCGACGCCCAGGGTCTCCCGGCGGGTGCGGGTGGCCCGGCTCTTCTGCCGCTTCTCCAGCTCCTTGACCGCGCCGGCCATGCCGCGCGGCGCCTTGCTGCCCTCGGAGGCGCCGTAGGCGGCCTTGAGGTCGTCGGTCTCCTTGGCGTCCTGGGTCTCGGCAAGCGCCTCGGCATCGGCCTTGGCGGTGTCGACCAGGCGCTGGGCGGCGGTCAGGCAGCCGCCGATGTCGCCGACCTCCAGCGGGATGCGCAGCACCTCCGTCCGGCGCGTCCGGGCCTGCTCGTCGACGGCGAGGCGGCGCGAGCGCTCGATGTCGCCTTGACCGGCGAGCGCGGCGAGCCGGGCCGTCTCCGGGTCGACGCCGTCGCGGCGGACCAGGGTGTCGGCGACCGCCTCGGCCGCGGGGGTGCGCAGCACCAGCAGGCGGCAGCGCGAACGGATGGTCGGCAGCACGTCCTGGACGGAGGGGGCGCAGAGCAGCCAGACGGTGCGCGGGGAGGGCTCCTCCACGCCCTTGAGCAGCGCGTTCGCGGCGGCCTCGGTGAGGCGGTGGGCGGCGTCCACCAGGATCACCGACCAGCGGCCGCCGGTCGGGTAGCTGGAGGCGCGCATGACCAGGTCGCGCATGTCGCCGACGCCGATGGAGAGGCCGTCGGTCCGGACGTACTTGACGTCGGCGTGGCTGCCGGCCAGCACGGTGTGGCAGCCGTCGCAGAACCCGCAGCCGGGCGTGCCGCCGAGCGCGAGGTCCGGACTGGTGCACTGGAGGGCGGCGGCGAAGGCGCGCGCGGCGGTGACCTGCCCGGCGCCGGGCGGGCCGGTGAACAGCCAGGCGTGCGTCATCAGGGAGGCGTTCACGCCCTCGACCGGGGCGGCCCCGCGACCGGCCTCGATCGTCGCCCCGGCCGCCCGGGCTGCGGCGGTCAGCTGCTCGACCACCCGCTCCTGGCCCACCAGGTCGTCCCAGACGGCCACTGCTGCTCCCAAGCTCCGTACGGCAGCGCCGGTGGCGCCTCTTCCCCGCCGTCGAGCATACGTCTCCGCTCCGACACCCACTGCTCCGTCCGGGGGACGGCGGAGGACACGGCGGACGGGAAGGTGGACGGGAAGGCCGGTTCCGCGGGCGACGGACCGACACCCGCCGAACCGACACGCGACGGACCGCGGCCCCACCGGCGACCGCCCGACGGAACGCGGCGGCGCCGCCGGGGACCCGCCCCGACGGCGCCGCGCACGCGTGTCCGGTCAGCCCCGGCGGCCCCAGCGACGGCCCTTGCCCTTGCCGTCACCCTCGCCCTGGGCGTTCCCACGGCCCTCGGGCCGCTCCGCACCGCCCTGGGCGCCGCTCTGCGGGCCGCCGTACGAACCGCCCTGGCCCGGGCCGCCGTGCTCCCAGCGCGCCCACTCGTCGTGCGAGCCGAGCAGGGTGTCAGTGAGGCTCGGCAGGTCGTCCATCGGCGTCTCCTCGGCCCACTCCGGCCGCGGCCGCTCGGCGGCCGGCTGCGGCTGCGACGGCGACTGCAGCCCGGAAGCCGGCTCCGCGCCGACCACCGGCAGCTCACGGGTGCTGTCGACCGGCTCCGCGCGCCTCGGCGCCTGCGCCGCCCGGCCCTCGGCCCGCCCTTCGCCGCGGCCGTCCGTACGGCCCTCAACGCGCCCGGGCTCGATCCGCGGCAGCACCGCGGTCCGATCGGCCTCCGCCGGGACCTTCGGCAGCACGGCCGTCTCGTCCACCGCCGAGGCCGGTACCACCGGCAGCCTGGTGGTCTCGTCGACCGCACCGGCGGCCCGACGCGCCTCGGCAGCCTTGCGCGCCTCTGCGGCTTCGGCCGCCCGAACGGCGGCCTGCCGGTCCCGCGGCGACAGCTCGCGCGTCGCCTCGTCCCCGAGCCCGCCCGACGAGGCCTGAGCCGCGTCCCGCGGAGCGTCCTTCGGGATGTCCCGGACCGCCCGCAGCTCCGTGGTCGCCTCCCCCGACGCCGAACCCGAGCCCGAACCCGCCGCCGAACCCGAACCCGCCGAGCCAGAACCCGACCCCGGCCGCCCCTCGGCCCGGCCCTCCGCCGACTCCGCCGCAGCGGCCGCAGCCGCGAGCGCGGCGGCCTGCGCCAGCCGCGCCTCCTCGGCCCGCTGGAGCGCCTCCTCCGCCCGGCGCCGCTGCTCCTCGCGGGCGAGCTCGCGCTGCCGCTGGAGCTCGGCCTGGGCGGCCGCCTCGTCGGCGATCCGCTTGCGCTCGACGGCCTCCGCGGCCAGCCGGGCCTCCTCGGCCGCGCGGAGCTTGGCCTCCTCCGCGGCGCGGCGCTCGGCCTCCTCCGCGGCCCGTCGGCGCGCCTCCTCCTCGGCCTTGCGCCGGGCCTCGGCGGCGGCCCGCTCGGCCTCCTCCTTGGCCAGCCGCTCCTTCTCCGCCTGCTCGGCCCGCAGCTGCGCCAGCACCTCCTGCCGCTTGCGCTCGGCGGCCTCCTCCTCGGCCTTCTTGCGGGCCTCCTCGGCGGCGCGGCGCTCGGCCTCCTCCTTGGCCAGCCGCTCCTGCTCGGCGCGGGCGGCCTTCTCCTGCTCGGAGAGCGGCAGCTCGCGGTCGAGCCGGTGCCGGATGGCGGTGGTGACGAAGTCGGGGGCCTGGCTGCCGTCCACGACCAGGTAGCGCGCCGGGTCGGCGGCGGCGAGGGAGAGGAAGCCGGCCCGGACCCGCTGGTGGAACTCGGTGGGCTCGGACTCCAGCCGGTCCAGCGCCTCGGTGAAGCGCTCGCGGGCCCTGGTCGGGTCGACGTCCAGGACGACGGTCAGGTCGGGCAGCAGCCCGCCGGTGGCCCAGCGGGAGATCCGGGAGACCTCGGTCGCGGCCAGGTCGCGCCCGGCGCCCTGGTAGGCGATGGAGGAGTCCATGTACCGGTCGGTGATGACCACGGCGCCGCGGGCGAGGGCCGGCCGGATGACGTTCTCGACGTGCTCGGCGCGGTCCGCGGCGTAGATCAGCGCCTCGGCGCGGTGCGACAGGCCGGTGTTGCCGACGTCCAGGACGAGGCCGCGCAGCCGCTGGCCGACGGGGCTGCCGCCGGGCTCGCGGGTGAGCACGACCTCGTGCCCCTTGCCACGGATCCACTCGGCGAGCGCCTGGGCCTGGGTGGACTTGCCGGCGCCGTCGCCGCCCTCCAGGGCGATGAAGAAGCCGGTGCCCGCACCCTGGTGCGGCACCGGGCCGCCCGCGCCGCGCACCGAGTCCACCAGGTCCCGGACGAACGGCGCGGTGCCGCGCCGGTCGTCGGTGCGCAGCAGCACGACCGCGGCGAGCACCAGGGTGAGCAGCCCGGAGGTGGCGACGGCCAGGGCCGCGCCGCCGTGGATGAAGGTGAAGGAGCCGGGCTCGACGGTGCCGTACTCGACGTCCCCGTAGGCGGCGGCGATCAGCGGGACGACGACCAGCGCGGCGGCGACCACGGCCCGGAGCACCGCGAACAGGTGCTCGGTGACCTTCGGCAGCCGGGCCTCCTCGACCTCCTGGGCGAGCAGGGTGCGCCCGGCCGAAACCACGATCCCGGCGGCCAGGCCGGCCAGCACCGTGAGCAGCAGGACCAGCACGAAGTCGAGCACCAGGCCGGCCAGGATCAGCGCGACGCCCTGGGTGAGCAGCGCCAGCGCGAGCAGTCGGCGGCGGGACAGCGAGGGCAGCGTGGCCCGGGTGAGCCGGGTGCCCAGGGCGGGCGTCCCGGCGGCGGCGAGCACCAGCAGGCCGTAGCCGATCGGCCCGGCGCGGTGCTCGGCGGCGGTCAGCAGCGCGAGCGCGGCGACGCCCGCCATCGAGGCGTAGCCGGCCGCGACGGCGAAGGTGAAGTACGGGGCGCTGCCGGTGCGGCCCTTGCCGAGCGCGGGGCCGGGGGTCGCGTCGGTCGGGGCGCGCAGGCCCTGGAACGGGGAGACCGGGGCGACGGTCACCGGGCCGCCGGGCAGCTGCTGGAGGTAGCCGCGGACCGCCGAGGCGGCGAACAGCCCGGCCGCGCCGAGCGCCGCGAAGGTGAGCTGGTGGGCGCGGAGCCAGTCGGAGCCGACGGCCGCGCCGATGTTGTTGAGCAGAGTGAAGGCGACCAGGCCGACGGCGCCGAGCGGCACGGTCACCCAGCCGGTGAAGCGGTCGATGCTCCGGACGCTGTCCAGGTTGGCCGCGGCCGGGCGCTGCTCGGCGGCCGGCAGGTGCGGGTTGGCCGGCGGCAGCAGGCCCGGGACGGCGGCGGACTTGGCGATCCCCCAGACCCGCTCGGCGGCACCGGTCACGAACACGGTGGCGAGCAGGACGTAGACGGCGGCCCCGGAGGGCTTGGCGGCGGAACCCAGCCAGACGCTCCACCAGGGCGCGAGGCCGATCAGCAGGGCGCGCAGCACGTCGGCGCCGAACAGCGTCCAGCGCCGGTCCAGCCGGCCGGTGACCAGCCGGTGCACCGGGCCGAGCAGCGCGACGCCGACCAGCCCGGTGGCCAGCACCCGGACGGCGAGGACCGCGGCGAGGGCGAAGGCGAGGCTGCGCGGCAGGCTGCCGAACTGTCCGCCCTGGGCGGCGGCGATCACGGTGAGCGCGAGCAGCACCAGCAGACCGAGCCGGTCGGCGGTGCCGCCGATCAGCTGGGTGGTCCACAGGCGCCGGTAGGCGCGTGTCCGCAGCAGGGCCCTGGCCCGGTCCGCCGGGCTCCCGGCGGGCGCGACCTCGGGCAGGTCGAACGCCCGGGCTCTGGCGGCCGGGACGGCGCTGGGGGTGGGCTGCTCCTCGCTCGTCATACGGTCAGCGTAGCGGGCGGGGCCTGGCCGGAACGCTGCGAACGGGCTTCCGGATCGCGCTCATCACCGGGTTGTGACGTAGCCCGCACGGACCCGACGGACCTCGGGCCCGCACCCCCGGGATCGGGGGCACGGGCCCGGCTGCCGTGACCTGGGATCAGCCCTCGTCGGTGGCGGTGGCCTGGCCGGCCGCCGTCTTGCTCGCGGTGGTCTTCTTTGCCGCCGTCTTCTTCGCCGCCGCCGTCTTGGTGGTGGTGGTCTTCTTCGCCGCGGTCTTCTTCGCGGCGGTCTTGGTCGCCGCGGTCTTGGCGGTGGTCGTCTTCTTGGCCGCGGCCTTCTTCGCCGGGGCCTTCTTCGCCGCCTTCTTCACCGGTCCGCGCGCCCGCTTCTCGGCGAGCAGCTCGTACCCGCGCTCCGGCGTGATGGTCTCGACCTCGTCGTCCTTGCGGAGCGTGGCGTTGGTCTCGCCGTCGGTCACGTACGGGCCGAAGCGGCCGTCCTTGACCACCACCGGGCGCTCGCTGACCGGGTCGTTGCCCAGCTCCTTGAGCGGCGGGGCGGCGGCGGCCCGGCCGCGCTGCTTGGGCTGGGCGTAGATCGCCAGCGCCTCGTCGAGGGTGATCGTGAAGAGCTGGTCCTCGTCGGTGAGCGAGCGGGAGTCGGTGCCGCGCTTGAGGTACGGGCCGTAGCGGCCGTTCTGCGCGGTGATCTCCGCGCCCTCGGCGTCGGTGCCGACCACCCGCGGCAGCGAGAGCAGCCGCAGCGCGTCCTCCAGCGTGACGGTGTCCAGCGACATCGTCTTGAACAGCGAGGCGGTGCGCGGCTTGACCGCGTTCTTGCCGGTCTTCGGCGTACCCTCGGGCAGGATCTCGGTCACGTACGGGCCGTAGCGGCCGTCCTTGGCGACCAGCATGTTGCCGCTGACCGGGTCCGCGCCGAGCTCGAAGTCGCCGCTGGGCTTGGCCAGCAGCTCCTCGGCCAGCTCGACGGTGAGCTCGTCCGGCGGCAGCTCGTCCGGGATGTCGGCACGCTGGCCGGGCTCGCCCTCGACCGTCGAGGCGCGCTCGACGTACGGGCCGTAGCGGCCGACCCGCAGGGTGATGTCGTCGCTGACCCGGAACGAGCTGATCTCCCGGGCGTCGATCGCGCCGAGGTCGGTGACCAGTTCCTTCAGGCCGCCCAGGTGGTCGCCGTCGCCGTTGCCGGCCTCGGCGGCGCCGCCCGCGGCGCTGCCCTCGCCCTCGCCGAAGTAGAAGCGCTTCAGCCATGGCACGGACTTCGCCTCACCGGCGGCGATCCGGTCGAGGTCGTCCTCCATCTTGGCGGTGAAGTCGTAGTCGACCAGCCGGCCGAAGTGCTTCTCCAGCAGGTTGACCACGGCGAAGGAGAGGAACGACGGGACGAGCGCCGTCCCCTTCTTGAAGACGTAGCGGCGCTGGATGATCGTGTCGATGATCGACGCGTAGGTGGAGGGGCGGCCGATCTCCCGGTCCTCCAGCTCCTTGACCAGCGAGGCCTCGGTGTAGCGGGCCGGCGGCTTGGTGGCGTGGCCCTCCGGGGTGATCCGGTCGGCGGCCAGCGGGTCGCCCTGGGCGACCTGCGGCAGCCGGCGCTCGCGGTCGTCGAGCTCGGCGTTCGGGTCGTCGGCGCCCTCGACGTAGGCCTTGAGGAAGCCGTGGAAGGTGATGATCTTGCCGGAGGCGGAGAACTCGACGTCCCGGCCGTCGGCGGAGGTGCCGCCGACCCGGACGGTGACGGACTGGCCGACCGCGTCCTTCATCTGGGACGCGACGGTGCGCATCCAGATCAGCTCGTAGAGCCTGAAGTCGTCACCGGTCAGACCGGTCTCGGCGGGGGTGCGGAAGCGGTCGCCGGACGGGCGGACGGCCTCGTGCGCCTCCTGCGCGTTCTTGACCTTGCTGGCGTAGGTGCGCGGCGCGTCCGGCAGGTAGTCGGCCCCGTACAGCTGGGTGACCTGCGCCCGGGCGGCCGAGACCGCGGTGTCCGACAGCGTGGTGGAGTCGGTACGCATATAGGTGATGAAGCCGTTCTCGTACAGCTTCTGGGCCACCTGCATGGTCCGCTTCGCGCCGAAGCCCAGCTTGCGGCTGGCCTCCTGCTGGAGCGTCGTGGTGCGGAACGGCGCGTACGGCGAGCGGCGGTAGGGCTTGGACTCGACGCTGCGGACGGCGAACGCCGTCTGCTCCAGGGCGGCGGCCAGCTGACGGACCGCCTGCTCGTCCAGGTGCAGGGTGTTCGCGCTGGCGGCCTTCAGCCGGCCGTCCTGGCCGAAGTCGCGGCCGCTGGCGATCCGCTTGCCGTCGACGGCGGCCAGCCGGGCGCCGAAGGTCTCCGGGTTGGCCGCGTCGGCCGGGGTGCGGCCGGTGCCGAAGGTGCCGACCAGGTCCCAGTACGAGGCGGTGTGGAAGGCCATCCGCTCGCGCTCGCGCTCGACCACCAGGCGGGTCGCGACGGACTGCACGCGGCCCGCCGACAGCTTCGGCATGACCTTCTTCCACAGCACCGGCGAGACCTCGAAGCCGTACAGGCGGTCGAGGATGCGGCGGGTCTCCTGGGCGTCGACCAGGCGCTGGTTGAGCTCGCGCGGGTTGGCCACGGCCTCCTGGATCGCCGACTTGGTGATCTCGTGGAACACCATGCGGTGCACCGGCACCTTGGGCTTGAGCACCTGCTGGAGGTGCCACGCGATGGCCTCGCCCTCGCGGTCCTCATCGGTGGCGAGGAAGAGCTCGTCGGACTCCGCGAGCAGCGACTTCAACTTGCTGACCTGGGACTTCTTGTCCGCGTTGACCACGTAGATGGGCGCGAAGTCGTGATCGACGTCCACCCCGAGGCGGCGCACCTCGCCGGTGTACTTGTCCGGCACCTCGGCCGCGGTGCTGGGGAGGTCGCGGATGTGCCCGACGCTCGCCTCGACGATGTAGCCGGGGCCAAGGTAGCCCTTGATCGTCTTCGCCTTGGCCGGCGACTCGACAATGACGAGTCGCTGTCCGTGCGCGGTCTCGCTGCTCGGGGACACCTTCGCTCTTCTCTCCCGGTCCTTATGTGGCTGGTCGGCGCCGGCCGCACGGGCTGCGCTCCGCCCGACCCCTCCACCGTCCCGGGGCTGCCGCGGCACGACACCCCCACCAGCGGAGTGTGACCGTACCCCGGCCACCCTTGTCAAACGGACGGATCCCGCTTTTTCACTTGCCGGCCTCACCGACGCCACTCGAACGGTAACCCGATGACGGAGGTTCGCGCCCCGTGGAGGGGGGCCTTCGGCAGGTTCCGGAGGATGGAATGACGGATTTCAAGATCTGTCAACGGAAAATCGACAGGTCGGCGCGGGATGGCGTGAATCCGCCCTGGGCGCCCGCCCCCGGATCTGCTGCCGGCCTCTCCCGGATCCCTCGCGGGGCGCGGGGCTCAGCCGCCGACCGCGACCAGGAGCCCGGCGCCCGCCGCCAGGCACCCCACGCCCAGGACGCTCCACAACAGGTCGACGACGGCCGCCCGGCCGACCTCCCCGGGCGCCAGCACCACCCGGCTCGGGCGCTGCGGGTCGTAACAGATCCGCACCGAGGCACCTGGCGCGAAACGGTCCGGACGGCGCAGCGGGGTGTGCCCGCGCGGGCGGGCGATCACGAGCCCCGCGATCCCGCACGCGCCGGAGCCGCCCACCGAGGGCGGCACCGAGAAGGACAGCAGCGGCGCGCTGTCCAGCTGGCCGTGCACGTCGTCCTCGGCCACCACGGTGGCCACCGCCGACGCCCCCCGGCGGCGCACCCGCAGGCGCAGGCCCACTTCGGCGGCGCACCAGAGCAGCAGCACGCCACCGAAGAGGGCGAGCACCGACCCGCCCACCATCGCCGTCGTCGTGTCCACCTCTGGCCCCCGGCTCCCCAGCTCTGTCCACAGCCTGTGGACAGAGCTTCACAGCGGAGGGCCAACGGGAGACAGCCGCCCGGCGGCGGTCGGACGAACCAGGGGGTACGGACCGGTGAACCGGCCGCGTCGCGGCGGAACCGGTCCCGCCGCGATCAGCGGCTCCGGTCCCGGCGGGGCAGGCCCGGGCGGGGCGGGCCTCGGCGGCTCCGGTCTCAGCGGCTCCGGTCTCAGCGGACCGGGTCTCAGCGGACCAGGTCTCAGCGGACCGGGTCGATGAACCCCTGCTCGGTCAGCAGGCGCAGCGACTCCGGCACCCGGTCCCGCAGGACCACCCGGTCCTCGCCGAGCAGCCGCGCGATGGCGTCCACGATCTCGCCCGCCGACAGCGTCCCATCGCAGACCCCGACGAAGCCGGCGCCCACGGTGTCCACCTTGGTGGCCCGCCGCATGCCGCGGTTGTGACGCAGGATCACATGCTCCGGGTCCTCCGCACCGGGCGCGCCGACCTGCTCCTGGACCACCTCGTCGGCCAGCACGTAACGGGCCGCGAGCAGGCCCGCGTCGTCGTGCGAGCGGAGGAAGTCCTGCCGGTCGAACCAGGCCTCGATGTGCGGGCCGAGCGGCTGCTCCACCGGGTGCGGCCACTCCTCCACCCGGACGGTCGGACGCTCGGCGCCGCTCGCCCGCAGGGTGATCCAGCCCATGCCGATGCCCTCGACCCGGCCCGCCTCGAAGGCGTCCAGCCACTCGCCGTACCGGGCCTGGTAGTCGCCGCCGGGGCCGCGGTGGTCGCCGCCGTCGCGCAGCCACAACTCGGCGTACTGGGCCACGTCCTGGACCTCGCGCTGGACGACCCAGGCGTCCAGTCCGGTGCCCGCGACCCAGCCGGCCAGCCGCTCGTGCCAGTCCTCGCCCTTGACGTGCTGCCAGTTGGCGAGCAGCTGGCAGTAGCCGCCGGGCTCCAGGTGGTCGGCGGCCGAGCGGACCAGGCCGCGGCACAGGTCGTCGCCGGCCATGCCGCCGTCGCGGTAGGTGAACCGGCCGCCCGGAGAGATCACGAACGGCGGGTTGGAGACGATCAGGTCGAACTTCCGCTCCCCGACCGGCTCGAAGAGGCTTCCGGCGGACACCTCGGTGCTGTCGAAACCGGACAGCGCCAGGGTCAGCTCGGTGAAGCGCAGCGCGCGCGGGTTGAGGTCGGTGGCGGTCACGGTCCCGGCGTGCCGGGCCGCGTGCAGCGCCTGCACGCCGGAGCCCGAACCGAGGTCCAGCGCGGCCCGGACGGGGCGGCGCACGGTGATGTTGGCCAGCGTGGTGGAGGCGCCGCCGACGCCCAGCACCAGGTCCTTGCGGGCCACCCCGTGCGCGGTCTCACCGGAGCCGATGCCGCCCGCACCGCCCACCGCGCAGCCCAGGTCGGAGACCACCCAGGCGTCCGAACTGGGCATCCCGGCCACCTCGTTGGCGTACGGCCGGACGTCGACGGTGGCGCGCACCAGATCGCCGTCGGGGCGCAGCCAGCCGTCCGCCAGGCAGTCCTCCACCGGCAGTGCGGCGGCGGCCGCCCGGTACAGGACCGGCTGCTGCAGCAGGAACAGCCGCACCAGCGTCTCCAGCGGGCTGCCACCGCGGGTCGCCCGCAGCGCCGGGACCGCCTCGCTGCGGGCCAACGCCGAATAGCCGGTGGGCCCGAGCAGGTCCAGGCAGCCGTCGGCGGTGAACGAGGCGGCGAGCAGCGCCTCGCGGAACTTGGCGAGGCGGGTCGGGTCGAGAACGGGGCTACTGATCACCCCTCCATTGTCCCCCGCCTCCCACCCGGTGGCCGCCGCTGCGCCCCGCGGCCGGCGGACGGAAGCCCGCACCACCCCGCGCGCCCCCTGGAAGCCACCACGCGCCGCCCTGCCGGGGGCACCGAGTCGTTCAGCGGCGGGCCTGTGACAGGGGCGCCGGATCACGGGACGGCGACTCGCGGGACGGCGACTCCGGGGGCGGCGGCTCGCCGTCCCCGTCACCGGGCCCGTCCCCGGTACCGGGGACGGGCGCGTCGGACCGTCCGGTCCGCCCGGGCTCAGCTCGCGCTGGGGGCCGGGTTCGCCGGGGTGGTGGGCGGGGCGGCCGGAGCGGTGGTCGCACCGGCCGCGGCCGGGCTCGTGCCGTCGGTCGCGCCGGGCGCCGGGGTGGTGGCCGGGGCGCTCGGGGTGTCGGTGGCGCCCGGCGCCGGGGTCGTGCCGCCCGGGGCCGGGGTGCCGCTCGCGCCGGCCCCCGCACCGCCGGTGGCGCCGCCGCTCGAGGCGGTGGTCGGGGACGGCTTGCAGCCCTCCTGCTTGGCCATCGCCGCGCCGAGCTCACCACGCTGGAGCTTGCTCTGCGCCTGGGTGGAGAGCGAGGCCAGCTGCTGCACCTGGTCGGCCACGCTGCGCAGCCCGTCGGCGAACTTGGCCTGGTCGTTGTTGGGCAGCGCGTCCACCTTCTTCTGGACCTCCACGTACCCGTCGGCCGCCTTCTTCAGCTCCTCGACGGTGTCCTTCTGGAGGGCCGCGCCGTCCTGCACCTTGGGCGCCCCGGCCGCGTCGATGGCGGCGGCTATGTCCTGGTTGGTCTTGGCCAGCCGCCCGATGTCCGTGGAGAGCCGCTTCTGGAGGTCGGCCGGGGCCTCGCCGGTCTTCACCTGTCCGGTGTCGGCCAGCGCGGTCTGCGCCTGGGCGATCGGGTCCTTGGCAGCGCCGCAGACGTTCGACGCCCAGGACTCCAGCTGCTTGCTGTTGTTGTCGTCGCCGCCGCAGCCGACGGCGCCGAACGCGAGCAGCACGCCGAGGGCGGGTACGGCCAGCAGTCGCTTGTTCACCGGGAGAAGCCTTTCGGTTCGGTCGTCATCGGTCGTCGAACCTACACGGCCGATGTCCGTCCCCCGATTCGTCCGTCCCCCGATTCCCGGCTCCCCCGCCCTCCAGGGGCCGCCCTCTCGACGCCCCGGCCCGGGTCAGGCCCGCTCGCACTCGTCCCGGCCCGGGTGTTTCGGCGGTGGGGTGCTTCGGCGGTGGGGTGGTCCGCGCGAGCGGCCAGGTCGGCCGCACGGCGCGGATCCGCGTGGACGTCCTCGTCCGCGACGCGGCGAACCGCCGGGATCAGCGGTGTGTCACCGCATGCCCGGGAACAGGACCCCGGCCGCTCTCGGGCGCGAGGAAGCGCCCGCGAGGCGGCGGGGACGCGAGGAGACGTCGAGGCAGCGCCTCAGACCGCGATGGAGGCGACCGAAACCGGCCAGCTCATCCGGATCAGGCCACCGGCCGCGCCGTTGGTGACCTCCAGGTCCTCGACCAGGCCGGTGATCACGGCGAGGCCCAGGGTGTCCTCGTCCGGCTCGCCGCCCTCGGCGTCGCCGGAGGCCGGGACGGCGGCGGGGCCGGCCTCGTCCTCGACCTCGATGAGGAAACGCTTCTCCTGATCGGTCAACGCGACCCGGACCGCGCCGCCGATGCCGCCGCGCTGGTGCAGTCCGACCGCGCGGGAGCACGCCTCGCCGACCGCGAGCCGTACCTCGTCGAGCACCGACTCGTCGACCCCGGCCCGTCTGGCGACGGCCGCGGCGACCAGCCTGGCCGTCCGCACGTGCTCGGGAAGCGCGCTGAATCGAAGTTCGACGGTTGCCATCTCTCCCCCTCGGGGTGCTCCGACCGGGGCCGGAGACCCGGCCCCTGCGGGCCGGCGGAACCGGCCCAGGGGCGCCCGGGGGACGCACCGGGCCACACGGACCCGGGCACCCGGACGCGAAGAACGAGCGGGGCCGGCCGCACGGGCCGGCCCGGCCGCGTCAGTCGGTCGCGTTGACCGCGTCGTCCACCGAGGTGTGGATCGGGAAGACCTTGGTCAGGCCGGTGATGCGGAAGATCTTCAGGATGCGCTCCTGGTTGCAGACGAGGCGCAGCGAGCCCTCGTGGGCACGCACTCGCTTCAGACCGCCCACCAGCACACCGAGGCCGGTCGAGTCGAGGAAGTCAACGCCTTCCATGTCGACGACGAGGTGGTACTTGCCGTCGTTGACGAGCTCGACCAGCTGCTCCCGCAGCTTCGGGGCGGTGTACACATCGATCTCGCCGCCAACCTCGACGACCGTACGATCGCCGACTGAACGGGTCGACAGGGACAGGTCCACGGAACCTCCAGCACCTTGCCTTGCTACGTCATGTGCGATCCTCGGCCGGACGGCCGCCACCGCATGGTCGCGAGCCCGGGCGCGCCCAGCCACGCGTGGCAAGCCTCGGCGCTGCGACCCACGGCCATACGGCCGTCACGGCCACATTCAACCACCTGCGACCATGCCCGCACGATGGCTTACGACGATTCTCCGTCACGCCGGTGACACACTGGGTCCTCATGCCGCCCCGACACAGCCCGCCCGAGGCACTGCTCACGACCCTGGCCGCCGGCCGGGGGCGGTCCGACCGACTCACCCATACGGAGCACCTTCCCGCCCGACCTGCGCGTTATTCACCATGGCCGGACTCGATCCGTCCGGAGGTCGTGGCCGCGGCTCGTGCCGTCGGGGTCGAACAGCCGTGGGCGCACCAGGCAGAAGCGATGAATCTGGCCAAAAGCGGCCAGACTGTGGTGATCGCCACAGGCACCGCCTCGGGCAAGTCGCTGGGCTACCTGGCCCCGGTGCTCAGCGACCTGCTGGACGGCACCGAGGCCCGCAACGGCCGCGGCGCCACCGCGCTCTACCTGGCCCCGACCAAGGCGCTCGCCGCCGACCAGCGGCGCCGGGCCGCCGAACTCGCCCCGCCGAGGGTGCGCGCCGCCCTCTACGACGGCGACACCCCGCCCGAGGAGCGCGAGTGGGTCCGCCAGTACGCCTCCTACGTGCTCACCAACCCGGACATGCTGCACCGGGGCATCCTGCCCGGCCATGCCCGCTGGTCCTCCTTCCTCAAGGCGCTGCGCTACGTGGTCGTGGACGAGTGCCACAGCTACCGGGGCGTGTTCGGCTCGCACGTCGCCCAGGTGCTGCGGCGGCTGCGCCGCATCTGCGCCCGTTACGGTTCGTCACCCGCCTTCCTGCTGGCCTCCGCCACCACCGCCGACCCGGCCGCGACCGCCCGGCGGCTGACCGGCCTGCCCGCCGTGGCCGTCACCGAGGACGCCTCGCCGCGCGGGCCGATGGTCTTCGGCCTCTGGGAGCCGCCGCTGACCGAGAACGTCGGCGAGCACGGCGCGCCCGTGCGCCGCACCGCGACCGCCGAGGCGGCCCACCTGCTGACCGAGCTGGTCGAACGGGAGACCCGCACCGTCGTCTTCGTGCGCTCCCGGCGCGCCGCCGAGCTCGTCGCGCTCCAAGCCCAGGACCAGCTCGGCCGCCCGCTCGCCGGACGGGTGGCCGCCTACCGCGGCGGTTACCTCGCCGACGAACGCCGGGCCTTGGAACGCGACTTGCACTCCGGACGACTGCTCGGCCTCGCCTCCACCTCCGCTCTCGAACTCGGCGTCGACATCTCCGGCCTCGACGCCGTCCTGATGGCCGGCTACCCCGGCACCCGGGCCTCGCTCTGGCAGCAGGCGGGCCGCGCGGGGCGGGAGGCCCAGGGCGCGCTGGCCGTCCTGATCGCCCGGGACGACCCGCTGGACACCTACCTGGTGCACCACCCGGAGGCGCTGTTCGCGGCCCCCGTCGAGGCCACCGTGCTCGACCCCGACAACCCGCACGTGCTCGCCCCGCACCTGTGCGCGGCCGCCGCCGAACTCCCGCTCACCGATGCCGACCTGGAGCTGTTCGGGCCGTCCACCGCACCACTGCTGCCGGTCCTGGAGCGGCGCGGCCTGCTGCGCCGGCGCAGTGACGGCTCCTGGTACTGGACCCGTCGCGAGCGCGCGGCCGACGCGGTGGACCTGCGCGGCAGCGGCGGCAGCCCGGTGCAGATCGTCGAGGCCGACACCGGCCGGCTGCTCGGCACGGTGGACGCCGCGGCCGCGCACACCACCGTCCACACCGGCGCCGTCCACCTGCACCAGGGCCGCACCTACCTGGTCCGGGAGTTCGACCTGGAGAACTCCGTCGCCCTGGTCGAACCGGCCGACCCGCCGTACACCACGGCCGCCCGCGACATCACCTCCATCTCCGTCCTCGACACCGACACCACCGTGGACTGGGGCGAGGGCCGGCTCAGCTTCGGCTCGGTGGAGGTGGTCAACCAGGTGGTCGGCTACCTCCGCAAGCGGATCTCCACCGGGGAGATCATGGGCGAGACCAAGCTCGACCTGCCGCCCCGCACACTGCGCACCCGGGCGGTCTGGTGGACCGTCACCGAGGACCAGCTGCTCGACGCGGACATCCCGCCCGACCAGCTGCCCGGCGCCGCCCACGCCGCCGAGCACGCCTCGATCGGGCTGCTGCCGCTGTTCGCCACCTGCGACCGGTGGGACATCGGCGGCGTCTCCGTCCCGCTGCACCCGGACACCGGCCTGCCGACCGTGTTCGTCTACGACGGCCACCCCGGTGGGGCCGGCTTCGCCGAACGCGGCTTCCAGCGGGCGGTCCAGTGGCTGACGGCCACCCGGACGGCGATCGCCTCCTGCGAGTGCGAGCGCGGCTGCCCGTCCTGCGTCCAGTCGCCCAAGTGCGGCAACGGGAACGACCCGCTGGACAAGGCCGCCGCCATCCGGCTCCTGGGCGTCCTGCTGGCCGGGGCACCCGAAGCCACGGAGGCACCGGACGACGGGCCGGGGGCGGGCGGGTCGGAGACACCGGACGGACCGGAAGCGGTCCCGGGACCGGACGGTGGGGCACCAGCCGGTTCATGAGGCCGCCCCCGCAGCCGCGCTCGGGGCTCCGCCCGGAGCTCCGCCCGGCCCGCCCTCCGACGCGTCCTCGGGGCCGGTGACCGGGGCCCGTACCGGCCCGGCCCGAGCCCTCGCCCGCGCCGGGCCGACCGGCAGTCGGGCCGGGAGCCCGCGGACCTCCACCTCGGCCACCACCTCCACGGCGTCCGCCGACCGGTCGACCGCACAGGACACCAGCCCGGCGCCCTGGACGGCGGCGATCCCGGCGGCCCGGGCGCAGCCGCCGTCCCGGTCCAGCAGCAGTCGGTCCGCCGCGGCGAGGGCCGCGAGGTCGGCCGCCGACTCGGCCCGGTGCCGAGCGGCCACCACCGAGCCGACCGCGATCGTCCCGGCGAACACCGCCGTGCCCAGCATCGCCAGGGCGAGCAGCCAGACCGTCGCTGAGCCGGCGTCCGGCCCCCGGCCGCCTACCGCGACCGCTCGGGCCGCACGGGCGCGTGCCAGCCGCTCCGCCGCCTCCCGCAGCCCGGTCAGGACGGCCACGGGCCACCACCTGCCTCCGCGCCCGCCACCAGGACGTCCTCCCGGGCCGCCACGGCCGCCGCAGTGAGCCGGACGGCGAGCAGCCCGCCGAGCCTGCCCGGCCCAGCGCACGGCGCCTCCACCTCGACCCGGACCGTGTCGGCCGCCAGGGCGACCCGGACCTGTGCGCCCGGCGGGGCCGCCGCGCGGGCGAGCCCGGCGGCGTCCGCCTCCCCGCGAGCGGCCGCCCTGGCGCCGACCCGGGCGGCGTCCACACAGCGGATCTGCGCGGCCGCCGCGAGCACGCCCCAGATGAGCATCGCCGCGAGCAGGAGGAGCGCCGGCAGTGCCACCGCCGTCTCCGCCGTCACGAAGCCCGCGTCGCCGCGCCGCCCCGGGCGCAGCGACCACGCCCGGTCCGGGTCCGTTCTCAGGCCCCTGCCGCCCGCCCTGAGCACGGGCGGGGCGATGCCGGGGCGCGTGCCTCGCGAGGCGGGGACAGAACCTCCTCCCGACCGCCCGGCCGGGGGCCGCCGACGACCGGAGGCAGCCCCACGGGGCGCGCCCGCCCCCAGGGGTCCACCGGCCGAAGGCGGCCCACCGGCGGGAGTTCGGCAGCCGGCCTCAGGTCGCATGGAGCGCCCGTACCAGCATGTCGGTCAGCGCACCGGTGATGGCGTCGCTGGTCACCACCTTGTACAGCCCGGCCGCGAGGGCGCACGCGCCCAGCGTCCCGACGGCGTACTCGGCCGTGGTCATCCCGGCGTCCGAGCGGCCTCGGAGTCGCGCCACCCGGCGGACCCGGCGGGCTGCCCAGCGCACCCGACAGGCCGACCGGTGGCTCCTCCGCTGCCACTCCTCGGCCAACGGGCGGAGCGGACGCCCGGCACTGGGCCGAATCGCGATCACTGCGGTCATGAAAACTCTCCTGTCACTCGACGTACGACGGCCGCTCGTGCGGCCGACGATCCTTCACATCGCCTCGGCGAAGCGGCTGGTGAGGCCGACGACCACCGGCACCACGCCGATCAGGACGAAGGCCGGGAGGAAGCAGAGCCCCAGCGGCGCGGTGGCGAGCACCGCGGCCCGGCGGACCCGGGCGTGGGCCGCGCGGGCGGCCGCCGTGCGCTGCCCCTGCGCCAACCCGATCAGCGGGCCGGCGGCGGGGACGCCGCCGAGGCTGCTGCGCTCCAGACAGCGGGCCAGCGGCGCCAGCGACGGGTGCTGCTCGCCCAGGCGGTGCCAGCACAGCTCCGGCGGTGCGCCCAGCGCCAGTTCGGCCCCGATCGCCGCCAGCCGGGGCCCCAGCGGCGCCCCCACGCTCCGACCCACCGCCGACACGGCCTCCGAGGGGAGCGCCGCCGAGCCGAGGCAGGCCGCCAACAGCTCAGCACCCAGCGGGAGTTGCCTGGTCAGCAGCTCCTCCTCGCGGGCCGCCCTGCGATCGGCCGGCGAGCGTACCCGGGCCGACCAGCGATGGACGCCCACCGCGAGCAGCACCCCGACGGCCAGCCCGGGGCCGCCACCGAGCAGCACCGCCGCCGTGATCCCGGCGACGCCCGCCACCACCAGTCGTCGGCGACGCTCAACCACCAAGGCAGCAGCCATGGTTCGCCTTCCGATCCCCTCTCCGCCCCGGGCCCGGACGAGTACCCGTCGGCGTCTCACCCGGCCGCGCACCGACGCCCACCCCGCAGCAACCACGCCTGCCGTGAGGGCGAAAGCCGCCCACTCGATGCCCCGCATCACCTCGCCCCCGCTTCCACCCCGAGCGCCCGTGCGCGCACCCGCGACAGCCCGCGGTTCCGCTCGCCCGGCCGAAGAGCGGGCCCCGCACGACCTGGGGCCGCACACCGCCCACCCCGCCCAGCCGGCGCCTCCAGCGCGCCGTGGGCCGCCGCCCGGACGATGCGTGCCGTCCAGAGCACGCCCAGCCCCTCCAGGACCGCCCCCGCCACGAGGCAGCCCAGCCCGGCCGGGGTGTGCAGCAGGACCTCCAGCGGGTGCGCCCCGAGCGCCGCACCGAGGAGCAGCCCGACGCCCGGCAGCGCGGCCAGGACGGCGATCGTCGCGCGCGGCCCTGCCAGTTCCCCGGCGATCTCCTCCGCGAGCGCCCGCTCGCCGCGCAGCGCCTCCGCGACCCGATCCAGCGCA
The DNA here is from genome assembly GCF_048159585.1 of Kitasatospora sp. SC0581. Classification (NCBI taxonomy): domain Bacteria; kingdom Bacillati; phylum Actinomycetota; class Actinomycetes; order Kitasatosporales; family Streptomycetaceae; genus Kitasatospora; species Kitasatospora sp. SC0581. The sequence continues at coordinate 545,777 of NZ_JBLRWA010000003.1, forward strand.
TCGGCCGACCCCGACCCGCTGCCCTCGGCCACCCGCCAGCAGGCCGCGACGGCCGCGGCCCCACTGCCGCCCGGAAGTTCGGCCAGCAGGTGCAGCGCGGCGGGTACGTCCCCGCCGTAACGGCCCGCCGCCAGTCGGGCCACCGGCTCCTCGCCGAGCCTGCGCAGCCCCTCCGGGTCGGCGGCGAGCCGCGCGGTGACCAGGTGCAGCGCCTGCTCCGGCGTCGCACCACCACGCAACTCCCCTGCCAGGCCCGCGCAGAGCTCCACCACGGCCGCGGCCCGGTGCCGGGCCTCCACCACCAGGCGTCGCCGCAGCCGCCACCTGCGCAGCGGTAGGACGGCCAGCGCGGACGCGAGCACCGGCACCGGCGAGGCGGTGGCCTGCCCAGCGGCCAACCCCAGTGGAAGGAGCAGCAGTTCGGGAACCAGGAAGCCCGGCAGCCGCCCCCCGGCCCAGGACCGCACCGCGATCTCCGGGCCGGGCCCCCGCACCGGAGGCCCGCTGCCCGCCAACACCAGCCTGGAGCGCTGCCCGCCCGGCAACTGCCCCTGCACCGCACGCCACGCGACGACGGCCACCAGGAACAACGCCAGCACCCAGCAGAACGCGAGCTGACTCTGCATCACTTCACCCACCTCCGTTGACCTCGGTCTTTCCGGCCCGCGCCGCCGAGCAGCACCAGAGCTCCCACGGCGCACCCGCCCACCAACAGGGCGAAGGCGACTTCCACCACCCGCACGTCCGCGCCCACCGGCCCGGCCACCGTCACGGCGATCACGGGCGCCCCCGCCCGAGCGACACCCCGCGCGCCGCCAGCAGTCCGACCAGCCGCTCCCACCCCGCACCGGGACTCAGGCCACCGGACGCCGGGAAGGCCACCGCGGGTGTGGTCACGGCCGACCCGTCACCGGCCCCGGCCAGCGTGTGGATCTCCGCCACCCGGCGCCGCCCCGAGCCCGGATCGCGGACCAGGTGCACCACCACGTCGAGCGCGGCCCGCAGTTGGCCGTGCAGCGCCGTCCGGTCGAGGCCCGCGAGCGCGCCCAGGGCCTCCAGTCGGACCGGCACGTCCGCCGCCGTGTTGGCGTGGACCGTGCCGCAACCGCCTTCGTGCCCCGTGTTCAGCGCGGCCAGCAGGTCCGACACCTCGGGCCCGCGGACCTCGCCGATCACCAGCCGGTCCGGACGCATCCGCAGCGCCTGGCGGACGAGGTCCCGCAGGGTGAACTCGCCCAGCCCCTCCTGATTTGGCGGCCGGCTCTGCAACCGGACCACGTGCGGGTGGGCCGGTTGCAGCTCGGCGGAGTCCTCGGCGAGCACGATCCGCTCGTCCGGCCCGACCAGACCGAGCAGGGCCGACAGGAGCGTGGTCTTCCCCGAGCCCGTCCCGCCGGACACGAGCAGCGACAGCCGGGCCCGCACGATGCCCGCGAGCAGCTCCGCACCCTCCGGTGGCAGCGACCCGCCCGCCACCAGCTCGTCGAGCGTGAAGGGCCGGGGGCGGCAGACCCGGAGCGAGATGTGCGTGCAGCCGGCCGCGATCGGCGGCAGTACGGCGTGCAGCCGGGTGCCGTCCGGCAGCCGGGCGTCCACCCACGGGCGGGCGTCGTCCAGCCGCCGGCCGGCCGCCGTGGCCAGCCGGTGGGCCAGCCGCCGCACCGCCTCGGCGTCGGCGAAACGGACTCCGGTGGTTCGCTGCAGGCCGCCGCCACGGTCGACCCACACCTCGTCCGGACCGTTCACCAGGACGTCCGTGACGTCGGGCGCCGCCAGCAGCCGGTCCAGCGGGCCCGCACCCACCAGTTCGGCGCGCAGCGAGCGCACGGTGTCCAGGACCTCGTCCCCGCCGAGCGGCGGGCGGGTGGCCCGCAGCGCGGCCGCGACCGAGCCTGCCGTCGGGGCGGCCCCCGACTCGGCCAGCCGCAGCCGGACCGCGTCCACCAGGGCCGCCGCCCGCTGCTCGCGGGCCGTACGACCGTACGGACAGGGCCCGTGCCCGGGCTCCGGCGGCCCGCCGGGCGGCGGCACGCTCCGCAGCGGCCGGTGCTCCCGCGCACCGCCGCCCGGACCGGGCGATCCGCTCCGAAGGACCGTTCTGCGCAGACGGACCATCAGTACACACCTCCTCCGGCCACCGGCACCGGCGGCAGCACCTCGGTCAGGAAGCTCGCGCAGAAGCGCGCGAGCGGGCCGCCCTCCCGGCTTCCGGGCGGGACGCCCTTCACGACGTCCTGGGCCAGGCCCGGCTCCGGCTCCAGCTCCCCCGCCAGCGGCAAGCGCAGCCCGCGGACGATCTGCCGGGCCGGGAGCCCGCCGGCCCGCACCGGCCGCACCACGGCCCGGACGTCCCCGAGCCGCATCCGGGCCGCCGCCGCGACCCGGTCGGCGGCGGCGACCGCGCGCAGCTCGGCCGACACCACCAGGAGCGCCAGGTCGGACTGCTCCAGCGCCTGCCCGGCGGCCGCGTCGAGGTGCCGGGGCACGTCGACCACCACCAGCCCGCCGCGCCGTCTGGAGGCGGCCAGCACGCTGCGCATGGCCTCCGGCGGCACCGTCAGGGTGTCGCCGCGGTCCCAGGACAGGCAGGACAGCGCGGAGAGCCGTTTGAGCGCGGGCAGCGCCCGAGCCAGCTCGGCCCCGCTGACCCGCCCGCGGGAGCCGGCCAGATCGGGCCAGCGCAGCCCGCTGACCCGCTCGCCGCCGAGCAGGATGTCGAGGCCCCCGCCCAGCGGATCGCCGTCCAGGAGCATCGTCCGCCGGCCCGCCCGCGCGGCCGTGACCGCCAGCGCGCAGGCCAGGGTCGAGGCCCCGGCCCCGCCGGACCCGCCGAGCACCGCGACGGTGACTGCCGGGCAGCCGACGCCCTCGGCCGCGTCGGCGATCCGGTCGAGCAGCCAGGCCTCGGCGTCGGGCAGGAACAGCACGTGCTCGGCCCCGAGTTGGACGGCTCTGACCCACACCCCGGGGTCGTCCAGGTCCAGCCCGAGCAGCAGCACCCCGCCGCGCCGCCCCAGCCCGGAGCAGCGGACGGCCTGGTCGTCCCCGACCAGGACCAGCGAGGCCCCTTCCCAGAGGTCCCGCGTCGGCGGCGCGCCCCGGACCAGCCTCGGCTCGGTGCCCGCCGCCGCGCAGATCCGCAGCAGGTGCTCGGCCAGGCCCTCGTCCTCGGTGACGACGAGCGGCCCGGCGACCGCGGGGCCCTCGGCGGTGATGTGGTCGGCGATCGGCGTCGACATGGTTGCTCCCCTCCGCGCCGCCGACCACCGGAGGTGGCCGACGGCGCACGTCGGACGGTTCCGGCGGACGGCCGCCCGACAGGCCTCTGAGGGAGGAAGGGGGTGAGGCCCTGCCCGGCGACCGCCGCCGGTCATCACGGTGGGGGGAGATCCGGATTTCGTCATCCGGGTTCCGATTGCCTGTGGATAACTCGTGTGCTGTGGAGGAAAACGTTCACCCGGGCGGGGGGCTATTCGGCGAAGAATTGACGAAAGGGGGTCACCGAGATGAACCGGCGACCCGCCCCGTCCCGTTCAGCCGTTCTCCCGACCTCCACCCGCCGCCTTCCGGACAGCGCTTCCGAACGGCTTCCGAACGGGCTCGCACCACCGATCGGAACCAGCCGTTCGATCCTCGACGGGCATGAGCAAATGGCGACACAGAGTGACGAAAGTCGATCGACGGGCCGGAGTGGCGACACCCCCTGTAAGCCGTCGACACGACGGCGGCGCACCCGCGGCGAGGGGCGTTCAAGCCCTGAAAATGGCCCCGGACGTGCGACGACCCCCGCCGGGGGGGAGAGCGGGGGTCGTCTATCCACAGCCCGGCTCGGGGGGGAGGAGCCGGACCGGGTTAGCACGGTCGCGAACGATCCGTGACTTCCATGGTGTACCCGAGCGGCCAGAAACACAAACCCGCACGCCCGCGAGTACGCCGAATGGCGGGGTCTTTTGCGGCTCCCTCTATCCTCGGTTCCCGTGGACACCACCGAGAACGCCGACGACTACGCCGACGAGTCCCAGGGCGACGCCACCGGGCCCGAAGAGCTCCGCCCGCCCGTTCGCCCCCGACCCGGCGGGCTGCGCACCGCGGCCTTCTTCGACCTCGACAAGACCATCATCGCCAAGTCGAGCGCACTGGCCTTCAGCCGCCCCTTCTACCAGGGCGGACTGATCAACCGTCGGGCCGTACTGCGCAGCGCGTACGCCCAGTTCGTCTTCCTGGTCGGCGGCGCGGACCACGACCAGATGGAGAAGATGCGCCAGTACCTCTCCGCGCTCACCCGGGGCTGGAACGTCCAGCAGGTCCGCGAGATCGTCGCCGAGACCCTGCACAACCTGATCGACCCGATCATCTACGACGAGGCGGCCTCGCTGATCGAGCAGCACCACGCGGCCGGCCGGGACGTGGTGATCGTCAGCAGCTCCGGCTCCGAGGTGGTCGAGCCGATCGGCCGGCTGCTCGGCGCGGACCACGTGATCGCCACCCGGCTCCAGGTCGAGGACGGCTGCTACACCGGCGAGATCGAGTACTACGCCTACGCCGAGAACAAGGCCGCGGCCATTCGGGAGTTGGCCGCGACCGAGGGCTACGACCTGGCCGCCTCCTTCGCCTACAGCGACTCCTCCACCGACCTGCCGCTACTGGAGGCGGTCGGCCATCCGTCGGCGGTCAACCCGGACCGCGCGCTGCGGAAGGAGGCGCAGGCCCGGGAGTGGCCGGTGCTGGTCTTCGACAAGCCGGTGGAACTGCGGCGCCGACTGCCCGAGTTCTCGGCCCCGAGCGGCTCGGTGCTGACCGCGGTGGCGGTCGGGACGGCCGTGGTGACCGCCGGGGTGATCTGGTACCTGGCCCGCCGGAGGCGCCCCCTCGCCTGAGGCGGGCGGCCCGGCAGCCCTTGGACAAAACGGTCAATCGGGACAGACTTCTCTTTTCGGGTTCCCCTTTCCCCCGAAACGCGATACAAATGAAGCACGGCCCGCGAGACCCGGTCAGGACCTTAAGAGGTCAAACCGACAACGCAGTTCAGGCCCCACGGACCGCACGTACAGATATCCGGGCACCCACATGCAGCCGACCCGCTGTCGGGCCGCCGGACCAGACGAACGGGCAGGATCCCCGTCTGATCGGCACTTCCGGTGCATGCATGGTCACCCGGTATCTGCACCAGCGGCGGCACCCGGCAGGAGCAGGTGCCGCCGCATCCTCGTCTCCGCGCGCCCCCTCGGGGCCGCGCGCGCCGTCCCGAGCGGGGCGCTCAGACCATCCCGCGCTGCATCGCCTCGCAGACCGCCGTGCTCTCCCGCACCCCGAGCCGCAGCGCCCGACCGCTGTACGCGATCCAGGCCGCCATCCCCTCGGGGGTTCCCGCCAGGTAGCCGGCCAGGGCTCGGCGGTGGGCGGCGGTGCCCAGCTCGGCCAGGCCGACCTCGGCCGGGCAGATCGACTTCGGGTCGAGCCCCTCGGCGATCAGCACGATCCGCTGGGCGGCCCGCGCGATCACGCCGTTGTGGGCGCCGAACGGCCGCAGCGCGAGCAGTTCGCCGTGCACCACCGAGGCCACGACGAGGGCCGGCGTGCCCACGCCCTGGCCCTCCGCACGCGCCACCAGCAGCCGGGAGAGCTGGTCGAGCCGGGCCGCGACCTCCTCCGCGCCCGGAGCGGGCGGCAGCACGGGCGGCGGCCCGTCGACGGCCTCGACCTCGACGCTCTCCACCGGCTCCAGCTCCTGCGGGAACAGCACCTCCGCGCCCTCCCCGGCCCGCCGCGGGCGACCGGCGGCCGGATCGCCGTCGCCGACCGCGAGCAGGTGCAGCCGGGCCAGCACCTGGAGCGGCGAGTGCCGCCAGATGCTGAGCAGCTGGCCGGCCTCGGCGGCGATCCGCAGGGCCGCGCCGACCGTCCGGGCCTCGGGGTCCGCGCCGAAGTCGCTGCGGCGGCGGACCTCCTCCAGCGGCCAGTCGGCCCCGGCCAGGGCCGCCGACGCGCGGGCGCCGCGCAGCGCGGACTCGGAGGTGACCTCGGCCGCGCGGCGGCGCATCACCCGGTGGCCGTAGAGCCGGTCGACGGCCTTGCGCACCTCGGCGACCGCGTCGGGCACCCCGGGGAGCTGGGCCAGCGGGGCGAGGGGATCAGTTCCAGTGCTCACCTACCCGAGAGTAATGAACGGGCCGCCCCTCCCGGAACAGCAACCCCGCATCACCCGTTAGAGGCAATCCTCACTTCCCGCCCCCGGCGACGCCCAAACCCCGGCTAGCATGGCCGCTATCGGAGACGATAACGATTTCCAACTAGGGGCGGCGTCGCGCGGCCCCTGGGCGGACGGCCCGCAGCGAGGGCCCTGAGCGAGAGCCGGAGTCCCCAGATGAAGATCGCCTTCGTCGGCAAGGGCGGCAGCGGGAAGACCACGCTGTCCGCGCTGTTCATCCGCCACCTGGCAGCCCTGGGCCGGCCGGTCGTCGCCGTGGACGCCGACATCAACCAGCACCTGGGCCCCGCGCTGGGCCTGACGGACGATCAGGCCGCTGCCCTGCCCTCACTGGGCGGGCACCTGCCGGAGATCAAGGAGTACCTGCGCGGCAGCAACCCGCTCATCCGCTCATCCGACGAGATGATCAAAACCACGCCGCCCGGCCGCGGTTCGCGGCTGCTGCGGATCGTCGAGGAGAACCCGGTCTACGCCGCCTGCGCCCGCCCGATCGCGCTGGACGAGGGCTCGGTCCGGCTGCTGGCGACCGGCGCGTTCACCGAGGAGGACCTCGGGGTGGCCTGCTACCACTCCAAGGTCGGCGCGGTGGAACTGCTGCTCAACCACCTGTTGGACGGCCCGGGCGAGTACCTGGTGACCGACATGACCGCGGGCTCGGACTCCTTCGCCTCCGGCCTGTTCACCCGCTTCGACCTGACCTTCCTGGTCGCCGAACCGACCCGCAAGGGCGTCTCCGTCTACCGCCAGTACAAGGACTACGCCCGCGACTTCGGCGTGCGGCTGCGGGTGGTCGGCAACAAGGTGCAGGGGCCGGACGACCTGGCCTTCCTGCGCCGCGAGGTCGGCGACGACCTGCTCACCACCTTCCGGCAGTCGGACTGGGTGCGCCGCCTGGAGCAGGGCGCCGAACCGCCGCTGAAGTCCCTGGAGACGGCCGACCGGGCCGTGCTGGAGGAGCTGCGGATCGAGGCCGACGCGGCGTACGGGCGGCGGGACGCGCGCCGCTACACCGAGCAGGCGGTGCTCTTCCACCGCCGCAACGCGGAGAGTTGGGCCAACTCCAAGGTCGGCATCGACCTCGCGACCCAGGTGGACGAGGACTTCGTCCTGGGCGGGTTCGCGGACGGCGACACGCGCACCGCCCCGGCGGGCGCCCGCGCCTGACCCCCACCACCGCCGCCGAACGGGCCGCGACCTCCCCCGCTCCGGGAGGTCGCGGCCCGTTCGCCGCGCCCGACCCCGGAGCCGACCCCGGCGGACGGGAGCCACGACCGCTGCGACCAGCAGATTCCCGACCGTTAGGCCACCACCCATTGGGGTGAATCAGGGGGTTTTCCGCTTCCCTCCCGGAACCACGCTGTGCAAAGCTTTCATTACCCTCGGTTTACCGAGTCTTGATGGTTCGCCCGGTGGCCCCCGGTGAGACGTCCCGCACCTCGCCCGAAGCCCTGGCGGGCCTGATGGTCAACGCCGGCCGGTGACACCCGCACTCCCCCGCCGCGCCCACGCCATCCCGCCACACCGTCGCGCCCACGACAGCCGATCCGCCCCGGAGCCCCACCCCGGATTCACCGCCGGACCTGACTGCGTTCGCTCCCCCGGACAGACGGGAAGACAATGACCCTCGACATCTCCAGTGCCCCCATCGCCTCCGACACCACCGACCACGCGCCGCCGGGCGCGGGCCCCCGCATCCGGTGGGCCCAGGACCTCTCCGCGTCCCTCGTGGTCTTCCTGATCGCCGTGCCGTTCTCCCTCGGCATCGCGCTCGCCACCGGCGCCCCGCTCACCGCCGGCCTGGCCGCCGCGGCCGTGGGCGGCATCGTGGTCGGGCTGTTCGGCGGCACACCGCTCCAGGTCAGCGGCCCCTCGGCGGCACTGACGGTGATCACCGCCGGACTGATCGCCCAGTACGGCTGGCGGGCCACCTGCGCCATCACCGTCGCCGCCGGACTGCTCCAACTCCTGCTCGGCGCACGCCGGGTGGCCCGGACCGCGCTCGCCGTCTCGCCCGCGATCGTGCACGGCATGCTGGCGGGGGTCGGGATCACCATCGCCATCGCGCAGCTGCACGTCGTCCTCGGCGGCTCGCCGCAGAGCTCCGCGATCGCCGACATCCTGGCCCTTCCCGGCCAGTTGGCCGGCCCGCACCCACCCGCGCTGCTGGCCGGCGCGGTGACCGTGGCCGTCCTGGTCGGCTGGCCCCGGCTCGGCCGACTGCCCGGCCGAGCGGGCGAGTTCGGCGCCCGGCTGGCCAGGGTCCCCGGCCCGCTGGCCGGGGTCGCACTGGCCACCGCCCTCGTGTTCGCCTTGGACCTGCGGCTCGCCCACATCGAGCTGCCCGCCTGGCGGCCGCAGGCGCTCCTGCCCGCGCTGCCGCACGGCCCGGTCCTCGGGCTGCTCGCCGCCGTCCTCACCGTCACCGCCGTGGCCAGCGTGGAGTCGCTGCTGTCCGCCGTCGCGACCGACCGGATGTCCCGCCGCACCGGCGACCTCGACCGCGAACTGCGCGGGCAGGGCCTCGCCAACCTGGTGAGCGGACTGGTCGGCGGGCTGCCGGTCGCCGGGGGCGCGGTGCGCAGCACCGCCAACGTGCGGGCCGGCGGCCAGACCAGGTGGGCCTCGGTGCTGCACGGCGTCTGGGTGCTGGCCGCCGCGCTGGCGCTGACCGGCGGACTGCGCCGGATCCCCCTGGCCGCGCTCGCCGCGCTGGTGCTGGTGGTCGGGCTGCAGATGGTGAGCTTCGCGCACATCCGCAAGGTGCACCGGCACCGCGAGTTCCCGGTCTACCTGATCACCGTGCTCGGCGTGGTGGCCGGCGGCGTGCTGTGGGGTGTCGCGATCGGCGCCGGCACCGCCGTCCTGCTCGCCCTCTACCGGCTGACCCGCGCCCATGTGGACGTGGAGACCGGCCCCGGTGGCGCGGTCACCGTCCGGACGCACGGCCCGCTCACCTTCACCACCGTGCCCCGGCTCGGTCGGGCACTGGCCGGCATCCCGGCCGGGGCCGAGGTCACCGTGGTCCACGACGGCTCCTTCCTGGACCACGCCGCGTACGAGACGCTGCACACCTGGCGGGCCGGGCACCAGGAGGCGGGCGGCCTGGTCTCGATGGTGACGCGCCGCCAGGACGACGAGGTGCTCGACCCGGACGGCACCGTGCGTGCGGGCAGTTCACCGGGCCCGCACCGCTGCCGGGCCTGGACGCCCTGGGTCGGCCACCACTGCATCGAGCAGCAGGAGGACCCGCACGGCCGACTGCTGGACGGCGTCCGGGTGTTCCAGCTGCACACCGCCCCGCTGGTCCGGCCGGAACTCGCCCGGCTGGCGCGCGAGGGGCAGACGCCCTCCCAGCTCTTCCTGACCTGCGCGGACTCCCGGATGGTCACCAGCATGATCACCAACAGCGGTCCGGGGGACCTGTTCACCGTGCGGAACGTGGGCAACCTGGTGCCGGCCCCGCACGAACCCGGCGCGGCGGACGACTCGGTGGCCGCCGCGGTGCAGTACGCGGTCGAGGTGCTGGAGGTGCGCTCGATCACGGTCTGCGGCCACTCCGGCTGCGGCGCGATGCAGGCCCTGCTGGACGGCGTGCACGAGCGCCCCGGGCCGCCCACCCCGCTGGCCCGCTGGCTGCGCAACGGCCGCGGCTCGCTGGACCGGCTCCGACGGGTCCCGGCGGAGTTCGCCGCCCGGCCCGCGGTGGACGTCGTGGAGCAGCTCTGCATCACCAACGTGGTCCAGCAGCTGGACCAGTTGCTGGCCAACCCGGCGGTGGAGCGCCGGGTCGAGGAGGGCACCCTGCGGCTGGTCGGGATGTACTTCGACCTCGCGACGGCCCAGGCCTACGTCCTCGACCGGGCCGCCGGGACGTTCAGCCCGGTCGAGGCCCGCACCGGGAAGGACGCGAACGGAATCGAACACCACACCGAGGCCCCCATCGGAACCGGCCCCGATGTCCGGCCGAACACAGCATCGGCCGAACGGGTGAGGGAGGATGATCGGGTTCCGGTCGAGGGCGGCGAGGAGGGCCCCCGGCTGGCCGCCTGAGAGCCGGGTCCGTGTCCCCGCCGGGCGGGCCGGGGCACGGGCCCACCCACCCCCGAACGGCCGTCCGGTCCTCCGCGGCGGACCGGACGCGAGGCCGGCCGGTCGCCGGTCGGCCGCCGCCCGGCCGTCGGTCAAAGGTCTACACCAATTCACAGGAGCCTCTTGTCAACTGCCCCGTTCGCCTGGTGAGCTGTGCGCTGGGACACACGGGACAATCCCCACGCACGGGATCGCCCCCGATCATGACTCGATGAGGAGTGCGCGTTGAGCAACGAGAGCCTGGCCAACCTGCTCAAGGAGGAGCGGCGCTTCGCCCCTCCGGCAGAGCTCGCCGCCGCCGCCAACGTCACCGTGGCCGCGTACGCGCAGGCCTCCGAGGACCGTCTGGGCTTCTGGGCCGAGCAGGCCCGTCGCCTCACCTGGGCCGTCGAGCCGACCGAGACCCTCGACTGGTCCAACCCTCCCTTCGCCAAGTGGTTCGCCGACGGCAAGCTCAATGTCGCGTACAACTGCGTCGACCGCCACGTGGAGAACGGCCTGGGCGACCGGGTCGCCATCCACTTCGAGGGCGAGCCCGGCGACGGCCGTTCGATCACGTACGCCCAGCTCAAGGACGAGGTCTCGCAGGCCGCGAACGCGCTGCTGGAGCTCGGCGTCCGCAAGGGCGACCGGGTCGCCGTCTACCTGCCGATGATCGCCGAGGCGGTCGTCGCGATGCTCGCCTGTGCCCGGATCGGCGCCACCCACTCGGTGGTCTTCGGCGGCTTCTCCTCCGACGCCGTCGCCTCCCGCATCCAGGACGCCGAGGCCAAGCTCGTCATCACCGCCGACGGCGGCTACCGGCGCGGCAAGCCCTCCGCTCTCAAGCCGGCCATCGACGAGGCGCTCACCAAGGTCGACGGCGTCGAGCACGTCCTGGTGGTCCGCCGCACCGGGCAGGACATCCCGTGGACCGAGGGCCGCGACGTCTGGTGGCACGAGATCACCGCGCGCCAGTCCACCGAGCACACCCCCGAGGCGCACGACGCCGAGCACCCGCTGTTCATCCTCTACACCTCGGGCACCACCGGTAAGCCCAAGGGCATCCTGCACACCTCGGGGGGCTACCTCACCCAGGCCAGCTACACCCACCACGCGGTCTTCGACCTCAAGCCGGAGACCGACGTCTACTGGTGCACCGCCGACATCGGCTGGGTCACCGGCCACTCGTACATCGTCTACGGGCCGCTCTCCAACGGCGCCACCCAGGTCATCTACGAGGGCACCCCGGACACCCCGCACCAGGGCCGGTTCTGGGAGATCGTCCAGAAGTACGGCGTGACCATCCTCTACACCGCGCCGACCGCGATCCGCACCTTCATGAAGTGGGGCGACGACATCCCCGCGAAGTTCGACCTGTCCTCGCTGCGGGTGCTGGGCAGCGTCGGCGAGCCGATCAACCCCGAGGCCTGGATCTGGTACCGGGAGCACATCGGCGGCGGCACGTGTCCGATCGTGGACACCTGGTGGCAGACCGAGACGGGCGCCATCATGATCAGCCCGCTGCCGGGCGTCACCGAGACCAAGCCGGGCTCGGCCCAGCGCGCCCTGCCGGGCATCGCGGCCACCGTGGTGGACGACAACGCCGCCGAGGTGCCGAACGGCTCCGGCGGCTACCTGGTGCTCACCGAGCCGTGGCCGTCCATGCTGCGCACCATCTGGGGCGACGACCAGCGCTACATCGACACCTACTGGTCGCGCTTCGAGGGCCGCTACTTCGCCGGTGACGGTGCCAAGAAGGACGAGGACGGGGACATCTGGCTGCTCGGCCGGGTGGACGACGTCATGCTCGTCTCGGGCCACAACATCTCGACCACCGAGGTCGAGTCGGCCCTGGTCGGCCACCCGTCCGTGGCCGAGTCCGCCGTGGTCGGCGCGACCGACGCCACCACCGGCCAGGCCATCGTCGCCTTCGTGATCCTGCGCGGCGGTGCCACCGAGAGCCCCGAGCTGGTCGAGGAGCTGCGGGCCCACGTCGGCCGCACGCTCGGCCCGATCGCCAAGCCGAAGCAGATCAAGGTGGTCGGCGAGCTGCCGAAGACCCGCTCCGGCAAGATCATGCGCCGCCTGCTGCGCGACATCGCCGAGGGCCGCGAGGTCGGTGACACCACCACCCTGGCGGACAGCACGGTGATGAGCCAGATCCAGGCCCAGCTGCCGTCCTCGGACAACGGCAACGGCTGAGCCCACCGGGCCGGCGGCCGCTGACCCTCCGGGTCCGCGACGGCTGACCCACTGAGACAACGGCTGTGCCCCGGACGGTGATCACCGTCCGGGGCACAGCCGTTTCGCCATCCGCTTCGTCAGCCGTACGACAACCGTCTCGCCGGTCGTTCCGCCGGTCGTTCCGTCAACCGCCGCTTCCGCACCCGTTCGGGTACAGAGCGGCCGTTCGGGTGCCGGGTCGCTGCTCCTCCGGAGTGCAGAACCGGCCCGTAGGGCTTAAGTCCTTGGATAGGACAATCCGGATGTCACCCAAACGTCCCGCTAGACTATTAAGGACGCATCAAGATCCCTGACGGGAGTCGCGGGCGTCACAGGGCGCGCCGGGAAGTCTGGTCGGCAACTGCACCACCCGTGCATCCGTTGCCGCTCCCAGCCCCAGGAGGTCCCCGTGACCGACCAGCCGCCCGTCCACGAGCCGACGAACCGCCGCCGGCAGTTCCTCGGCCGGCTGTCACTGCCCGAGCGCACCTTCATCACCGACGCCCTGCGCACCGAGACCGTCGGCGGCATGCTGCTGCTGGGCGCCGCCGTCATCGCGCTGATCTGGGCCAACGTCTGGCCGCAGGCCTACCAGAGCGTGCTCGACTACACCGTCGGCCCCTCCGCCCCGCTCCACCTCGACCTCTCCCTGGCCACCTGGGCCAAGGACGGCCTGCTGACGATCTTCTTCTTCGTCGCCGGGATCGAGCTCAAGCGCGAGTTCGTCGCGGGTGAGCTGCGCACGCCCAGTGCCGCGCTGCTGCCCGTGGTCGCCGCCGTCTGCGGGGTGGCGCTGCCCGCGATCCTCTTCGCCCTGGTGAACTCCGGCCCCGGCGGGCACCCCGGCGGCTGGGCGATCCCGACCGCCACCGACATCGCCTTCGCGCTCGGCGTGCTGGCCGTGGTCGGCAGCCACCTGCCGTCCGCGCTGCGCGCCTTCCTGCTCACCCTGGCGGTCGTCGACGACCTGATCGCGATCCTGATCATCGCGATCTTCTACAGCCACGGCATCAAGTTCTGGGCGCTCGGCCTCGCCTTCGCCGGGCTGGTGCTGTTCTGGTTCCTGCACCGGCGCGGTGTCCACGGCTGGTACCTCTTCGTGCCGCTGGCCGTCGTGAACTGGGCGCTGATGCACGAGAGCGGCATCCACGCCACGGTGGCGGGCGTCGCGATGGGCCTGATGCTCCGCTGCCACCGGGAGGGCGACGAGCAGCACTCCCCCGGCGAGCACATCGAGCACCTGGTCCGCCCGTTCTCGGCCGGCCTGGCCGTCCCGGTGTTCGCCCTGTTCTCGGCCGGCGTGGCCGTCTCCGGCCCGAAGCTGCGCGAGGTGTTCACCCAGGCCGCACCGCTCGGCATCGTGATCGGTCTGCTGGTCGGCAAGTCGGTGGGCGTGCTGGGCGGCGCCTGGCTGACCGCCCGGTTCACCAGGGCCGAGCTGAACCCGCGGCTCAAGTGGGCCGACATGGTCGCGGTCTCGGTGCTCGCGGGCATAGGTTTCACCGTCTCGCTGCTGATCAGCGAGCTGGCCTTCCCGGACGACCCGGCGCTCGCCGCCCGGGCCAAGACCGCCGTGCTGGTCGGCTCGGTGCTCGCCGCGGCGGTCGCCACGGTCCTGCTGAAGCTGCGCAACCGGCACTACCGCGAGCTGTGCGAGGAGGAGGACCGGGACCTGGACGGGGACGGTGTCCCGGACGTCTACCAGGAGGACGACCCGGCCTGGCGGGCACGGGTCGGCGAGGCGGCCCGCCCGACGACCGACGAGGGGCAGGACCCCGCCCCCGGCCCCCGCGACCGGCCCGGCCAGCCCGGCTGAGGCACCTGGGAGCCCCCTGGAGAACCCCTCCGGAAAAGCGCCCCGCAAACCCCTCCGGGATGCCTCCGGAGCGCCCCGGCCGCCGGGACACGTCCCTCCGGCGGGGCCCCGGAGTGGTGTCCGACTGACCGGTAGGGGCATGATTCTGAGCTGTCGACAACCCACAGACGCCTCCGGACCCCCCACCGGCCCCCGGAACCGCACACCCGCGGCGGCGTCACGCCGTACAGCCGCAGAGGAGAACCGCTGATGCCCGCAGGAGCCGCAGACCCGTCCAGCAACGGCCGGGCGCCCTACGAGGGCGAGCGTTCGGTGGGGCAGCTGTTCGCGGCGGCCACCGCCGACCTGTCCGCGCTGGTCCACGACGAGATCGCGCTCGCCAAGTCCGAGATCCGGGCGGACGTCAAGCGCGGCGTCTCGGGCGGCGTCTCGCTGATCGTCGCCGGCGTGGTGGCGCTGTTCTCCATCCCGATGCTGAGCGCCGCGGCGGCCTTCGGCATCCACGCGCTGGGCCTGTCGCTGGGCTGGTCCTTCCTGATCGTGGCGGGCGCCTACCTGCTGCTCGCGGTGCTGCTCGGGATGCTGGCCTGGCGCTCGTTCAAGAAGATCGAGAAGCCGGTGCGCACCATCGAGGGCGCCCAGAAGACCGCCGACGTGCTGAAGAACGCCCGGCCGCGCCCGGCCACCCAGGAGGAGATCGACCGGGCCTTCGGCCGCATCCCGTAAACCGGCGTCCCACAACCGGCGCCCGGTAACCGGCGCCCCATAACCGGCGTCCCGTCACCGACCAGGCGCCGCCGGGGCTGCGGCAGGAGGACGCCAGGGCAGCAGCAGGGCAACGGCAGGGGGCGGACGGCGCCGCGTCGACGGGCGCCGGACCGGCCGACAACGAGTGCCGGGCACGTGTCCGACGCGCGGATGTGACACGCTCTCGGTATGCCGCTTGACCAGACGCCCGTGCCCGCGCAGCCGTCCGCCGACTCCGGTCCTGACTCCGGCGCCGGGCTCACTCCCGAAGGCCCCGAAGGCCCCGGCGGCCCCGGTGCCGCCTCCGAGGACACCGGCCCCGAGGACAACAGTCCGACCTCCGCCGGGATCTCGGCGGAGAGCGGCGAGGCCTGGAACGTCCGGCAGCCCGGCCCGTGGACGCACCGCGACCTCGCGGCCAACGGCGCCCGCTTCCACATCGCCGAGCTGGGCTCCGGCCCGCTGGTGCTGCTGGTGCACGGCTGGCCCGAGTACTGGTGGGCCTGGCGCCACCAGCTGACCGCGCTCGCCGAGGCCGGCTACCGGGCGGTGGCGCTCGACCTGCGCGGCATAGGCGGCAGCGACCGCACCCCGCGGGGGTACGACCCGGGCAACCTCGCCCTGGACATCACCGGGGTGATCCGCTCGCTCGGCGAGCGCCGGGCGCACCTGGTCGGGCACGCCTCCGGCGGCACCCTGGCCTGGGTGGCGGCGGTGATGCGGCCGTCCGTCATCCAGAGCCTCACCGTGGTCTCCGCCGCGCACCCGCGGGACCTGCGCCGCGCGCTGCTGACCGACCGCCGGCAGTTCGCCGCCTTCGACCACGTGCTGGGCTTCCAGCGGCCGTGGATACCGGAACGCCGCCTGGTGGCCGACGACGCCGAGCTGGTCGGCCGCTACCTGACCTCCTGGACCGGTCCGAACGGCCTGGACGAGGCCGCGCTGCACGCGTACCGGCAGGCGATCCAGATCCCCAGCACCGCCCACTGCTCGATCGAGCCGTACCGCTGGCTGCTGCGCTCGATGGCCCGGCCGGACGGCATCCAGTTCGCCCGGCGGATGAAGAAGCCGATCACCGCGCCGACCCTGCACGTCCAGGGCGCCGCGGACCCGGTGCTGCTGTCGCACACCGCGCTCGGCGGCGGCGAGTACGTCGCGGCGCCGTACCGCTGGCGGCTGCTGCCGGGGGTCGGGCACTTCCCGCACGAGGAGGCGCCGGAGGAGTTCACCGCCGAGCTGATGGACTGGATCGGCCGCCACAAGGAGTGACCCGGTACGGTCCCGCCCGGTGCGGCCGCACGAACCGGGGGCACGGCCGTACGGAACGGGGGGCACGGTCGCACCGGGCGGGGACGCGGCCGTACGTGCGGTCCACGGGGCGGGCTCTCGGCCCCAACTCCCCTATCTTTACGCTCATATGACAACCGCATAGGCCAATTTCGGCGAGGCCCGGGCGGTTACCTCCACCGGCCCAGGGGCATCCCTTCCGGTATGAGTTGGATGCCCGAAAGCGGCGGCGCCCCGCGCGGCCGACGTCACAACAGCCCCCAGCGCTCCGCCCACCGGCCCGACCGGGCGGACGACCTCGGTTTCGACGGCCCCGACGGCCGTCAGCGCACGGAGCGGCGGCAGCTCGGCATCCCCCGCATCCTCGGCCGGCGCGCCCGCTGGGTGGGCGCACGACTGCGGCGCGAGACCTGAGGCCTCGCGCCGCGTCCACCATCGGCCGGTGCGCCGGGCGCCGGAAGCGCCCGGCGGGCCCGGCGGGCCCGTTCAGTTCACCGTCGTCACAGACACCGTCGCCTCAGTTCACGATCGTCGGCGACAGCGCGGTGAACCAGAGCAGGACGAAGGTCGCCACCGACATGATCGGCACCAGCACCTTGGTCTCGACGCTGTTCCCGCTGCGCTTGATCAGCACGACCTCGTAGCGCTCCTTGTGCGGCCAGAGCAGCGGCGCGCCCTTCTTGGTCAGGCAGTCGCCGAGCAGGTGCGCCAGCGTGCCCAGGGCCACCGCGTACGGCAGCCAGCCGGGCGAGTTGGGCATCCAGGTGTTCATCCCGAAGGTGCCGAGCGCGGCCAGGCCGATGACGGTGATCCACGCCTCCGGGCCGTCGCCCGGCGGGCAGAGCCGCAGTGCCCGGATCGCGAGCGCCAGCAGGAAGAAGGTCAGCCCGAGGGTGAAGTAGCGGCCCAGGTAGGTGACCCCGGCCCAGGTGCCGGCGCCCATCAGCGCGACGAACAGCAGCGAGTGGGTGGCGTGCCGGTGGCCGCCGGAGATCCAGGCCACGAAGCGGCAGAGCATCTTGGAGACCGGACCGAGGAAGTTGGCGATCGAGCCGTCGTGGTGGTCGAGGTCCGGCAGCAGGGCCGCGCCCGCGCACAGCACCGTGCCCATCAGTATGTCCGCGGGCTGCAGGGTGGTGTGCAGCAGCAGCGGGGGCAGGAAGGGGGCCGAGGCCGCGTACAGCATCGCCCCGCTCACCGCGTGCGAGTGACCCATCATCGGACTGCCACGACCTCCTGTCGGGCCCACCCCGGGACGGCGCCCGGTTGAGCCGAACGGGTGAGCGCGGCCGAGGCTACCAGTGCCGTCTGACGGAGCGACGGATATCGGCCGCTCCGGCCCGGCGCGACTCCCCCGGGCTCCGGCCCCCGGTCAGAGCGCGCAGCCCTGGGTGTCCACCCGGGCGGTCGCGGCGCCGCCCTGCACGGCGTCCTCGCGCACCTCGGCCGCGGTCAGCACGTAGCCGGTGTCCGCGCTGTCCAGGGACTTGGCGAAGACCACGCCGTACACCTCGCCGTCCGGGGTGAGCAGCGGTCCGCCGCTGTTGCCCTGCCGGACCAGCGAACGCACCGAGTAGACGTCGCGGACCACCTGGCCGCGGTGGTAGATGTCCGGGCCGTTGGCCTGGATCCGGCCGCGGATGCGGGCCGGCTGGACGTTGAAGGCGCCGTTCTCCGGGAAGCCGGCCACGATCGCGCTGTCGTTGGTCCTGGCCTCGCCCGCGAAGGCCAGCGGGGGCGCGTTCAGCTTGGGCACGTCCAGGACGGCGATGTCGCGCTGCCAGTCGTAGCGGACCACCGTCGCGTCGTACAGCTGGCCGACGCCGCCGATCTGCACGGTCGGCTCGTTGACCCCGCCGACCACGTGGGCGTTGGTCATCACCCGGTGCGGGGCGAAGACGAAGCCGCTGCCCTCCAGGGTCTTGCCGCAGGAGGTCGCCGTGCCGACCACCTTGACCAGGCTCTGCCGGGCCCGCGCCACCGCCGGGCTGCCGGCCAGCGCGGGGTCGGGGCTGTCGACCTGGGTGATCGGCTCGTGCTCGAAGGGGTTGAAGACCTGCGGGAAGCCGTTGCGGGCGAGCACCTTGGAGAAGTCCGAGAACCAGTTCGGCGCGTCGTCGGGCAGCGCGTTCTGCACCCCGCCGAGGACCGCCGAGGACCGGACCTGCTTGGAGACCGTCGGGAGCGACGCCCCGGCCAGCGCCGAACCGATCAGCCAGGCCACCAGCAGCATCGAGACGACGTTCACCACCGCGCCGCCGCTCGCGTCCAGCACCCGGGCCGGGCGGCGCCCGATGTGCCCGCGCAGCTTCCAGCCGAAGTGCGCGGTGACCGCCTGGCCGATCGCGGCGAGGACGATCACCACCACCACGGCCACCACCGAGGCCGTCGTGCCGGGGCCGATGTGGTCGAGCAGCAGCAGCGGCAGCAGCTCGACGGCGAGCAGGCCGCCGCCGAGGAAGCCGACCAGTGAGAGCACGCCGACCACGAAGCCCTGCCGGTAGCCCGACACGGCGAATGCCACGGCCGCGGCGATCAGCAGCACATCCAGGACGTTCACTCGGACACCCTCCCACGGCCCGCGCGCCGGACGCGCCGGCGGCCCGTCACGAAGCGTCGGCGTCGCCGCCCGGCAGCACCCGGGAGTGTTCGAGGTCGCCCTGGACCAGGGCCAGCGCCTCGTCCGACAGGTCGACGACCTTGGACGGGTCCCAGGGCAGCTCCAGGCCGCTGTGGTGCAGCACCCGGTCGATCACCCCGGCGGTGAAGCCCCAGACCAGCCGCCCGGCGACCGCGAAGGCGGGCCCGACGTGCCCGGACGGATGGCGCAGCCGCACCCGGTTCTCCGGGTCCGCCAGCTCCGCGACGGTGACCCGGAACACCGCGCCGGTCTCCGCCGCGTCCACCGGGCGCACCGGCGACTCCTCGCGCCACCAGCCGAGCACCGGGGTCACCACGAAGCTGCTCACCGGGATGTACAGCCGGGGCAGCTCGGCGAACACCTGCACCCCGGCCGGGTCCAGGCCGGTCTCCTCCCAGGCCTCGCGCAGCGCCGCCGCGATCGGGCCCGGGCCGTTCGGGTCGCCGTCCTCCGGATCCAGCGCGCCGCCCGGGAAGGACGGCTGCCCGGCGTGCGAGCGCAGCGAGCGGGCCCGCTCGATCAGCAGCAGGTCCGGGCCCTGCGGCCCCTCGCCGAACAGCATCAGCACGGCCGCCGGACGGCCGCCCTCGGCCGGCGGCAGGAACCGGCTCAGCTGCTCCGGCATCACCCGCTCGGCCGCCTCCCGGACCGGCTCCAGCCAGGCCGGCAGCCCGTCCAGCTCGATGCCCCGCGCGACTCCCCCGGCCTCCGGCCCGGGGTGCCCGCACCGCCCGCTCACGCGTCCACCGCCAGGTCCGCGACCTGTCCGTGGTGGACGGCGGCGTCCGCACGGGCGGCCGCCTCCCCGGGGAAGTCGGCCGGCGGCCGCAGCCGCTGCCCGGGCTGGCCGCCCATCTCGTACTTCAACAGCTTGCGTGCCTTCTCCGGGTCGGTCTCCCCCTCACCGTACGAGGGGCAGAGCGGCGCGATCGGGCAGGCGCCGCAGGCGGGCTTCTGGGAGTGGCAGATCCGGCGGCCGTGGAAGACCACCCGGTGCGAGAGCATCGTCCACTCCGACTTCGGGAAGATCTCGGCGACGGCCGCCTCGACCTTCACCGGGTCGTCCTCGGTGGTCCAGGCGAACCGGCGGGCCAGCCGCCCGAAGTGGGTGTCCACGGTGATGCCGGGGACCCCGAAGGCGTTGCCGAGGACGACGTTGGCGGTCTTGCGGCCGACGCCGGGCAGGGTCACCAGGTCGGCCAGCCGACCGGGGACCTCGCCGCCGAACTCGTCGCGCAGCGCTATCGACAGGCCGATGAGCGACTTCGCCTTGTTCCGGAAGAATCCGGTCGGGCGGATGACCTCCTCCAGCTCCTCCGGGTTCGCCGCCGCCATGTCCTCCGGCGTCGGGTACTTCGCGAACAGCGCCGGGGTGGTCTGGTTCACCCGGAGGTCGGTGGTCTGCGCCGACAGCACGGTGGCCACCAGCAGTTGGAAGGGGTTCTCGAAGTCCAGCTCCGGGTGCGCGTACGGGTACAGCTCCGCCAGCTCGCGGTTGATCCGCCGGGCCCGCCGCACCATCGCCAGGTGCGATTCCGGCTTCCTCGGCTTCACCGCCGCCGTCTTCACCGCCGCCGTCCCCGCCACCGGCTTCTTCGCCGCGGCCTTCCGGACCTTGCTCTCTGCCATGCACGAAGGCTACGCCGACCGGAGGACCGCTCGGGGCCGATCAAGCACGGAAACCCGCCCTGGCAAGGCCTGTTGTCTAATGAACTCCGCCCGTGGCCGTCACCTGACAGGGGGAGTGTGCGGATGATCAGGGTCCTGCTGGCAGAGGACATGAGCATGGTGCGCGGCGCGCTGATGGCCCTCCTCGCGTACGAGGAGGACCTGGAGGTCGTCGCCGACGTGGAGCGCGGGGACCAGGTGGTGCCGACCGCCCTGGAGGTGCGCCCGGACGTCGCGGTGCTCGACATCGACCTGCCCGGACTGGACGGGCTGCGGGCGGCCGCCGAACTGTACGAGAAGCTCCCCGGCTGCCGGACGCTGGTCCTCACCGGACTGGTGCGACCCGCCCACCTGCGCGCCGCGCTCTCCGCCCGTGCGCTCGGGTTCCTCGGGAAGGACGCCCCGGCCCGGGAGCTGGCCGCGGCGATCCGCAAGGTGGCCGCCGGTGAGCGCGTCGTCGACCCGGAGCTGGCGCTGGCCGCCCTGGACACCCGGGAGAACCCGCTGACGCCCCGGGAGTCGGAGGTCCTGCGACTCGCGGCGCGGGGGGACTCCGTCAGCGAGATCGCCGCCCGGCTGTTCGTCTCGACGGGCACAGCGCGCAACCACCTGGCCGCCGCGGTGGCCAAGACCGGGGGCCGCGGCCGGGTCGACGCGATCCGGATCGCCGAGGAGATGGGCTGGCTGCCGACGGTGGGTCCGGATCGTTCCCGGTGATCCGCCGACCCGGAGGCGCCGGGGCACCGGATCCACGGGGCGACGGGGCGACGGGGCGACGGACCGTGCGTTTCCCATGGATCCGGCCGTGGACGGCCCACGGCGCGGCTCACCGAGGCCTTCCTTCGTCGACGAAGGGAATTCCGTCCGAAGCGCCCGGAGCTAGGCTCGCGATGTCATCGAGGGCGTACCGGCGGGGGGCTGAGCCACGTGTTGAAGCTGGCCTGGCGGACGGTACGGGCCCGGAAGGCGGGCTTCGCCGGAGCCTTCACCGCGCTCCTCTGCGCCCTGGTCCTGACCACCGCCTGCGGGGTCCTGCTGGAGTCCGGCCTGCGCGCGGGCACGCCGACCGAACGGTACGCCGCGGCCCCGCTCGTGATCGGCCACGGCCATCGCCTCCCGGACGCCGGACCGCTGACCGGCGCACTCGCCGAACTGCCCGGCGTCTCGGCCGCCCTCCCCGAGCTCTCCTTCCCGGCGGCCGTGGCCACCGCCGACGGGCGGGTCCTGTCCGGACCGCAGGGCGGCCCCTCGCTCGGGCACTCCTGGACGAGCGCCGCCCTCGCCCCGTTCCGGCTGGCCTCCGGCCGCGCCCCGGCCGGACCGGACGAGGTGGTCCTCGACACCGCGACGGCCGCCCGCGCCGGGATCGCGCCCGGCGGCACCGTACGGCTGGCCACCACCGGGGCGCCGCGCGACTACACCGTGTCCGGACTGGCCGCGCCGCCACGGGAGTTGTCCCGCCAGAGCGCGCTCTTCTTCAGCCCCGGGCAGGCCGCCCGGCTCGCCGGGACGACGACCGGCGCGGACGCGATCGGCATCACCGTCACGGAGGGGACCGACCTGCGGGCGCTGGCCGGGCAGGCCCGGCGGGCGCTCGCCGAGGCGCGGGCCCGCGACGGCGAGGCGGACTGGTCCGGGCCCCGGGTGCACACCGGCGACGAGCGCGGCGAGCTGGAGCTCACCGGCACGTCCGGGCCCGGGGACGGCCTCTCCTCGCTCGCCGGGACGATGGGCGTCCTGTCGCTGCTCGTCTCGACCTTCGTGGTGGCCGGGGCGCTCGCGCTCTCCGTCCAGCAGCGGCTGCGCGAGATGGCCCTGCTGCGGGCGGTCGGCGCCACCACCGGGCAGGTGCGGCGGATGATCGCGCTGGAGACGCTGCTGCTGACCCTCGCGGCCGCGGTCGTCGGCCTCCCGGCCGGGACCGGCCTCGCCGCACTGCTGCGGGGCGTACTGGTCGACCGCGGGGTGGTCGGCCCGGACCTGCCGCTGCACATCGGGCCGACCGCCCCACTGGTCGTCCTCGGCGGCACCGTCGTCACCGCCCAGCTGGCCGTCCGGGCCGCCGCGCGCCGGGCCTCCCGGGTCGAACCCACCCGGGCGCTGCGCGACGCCTCGGCGCCGCCGCCGCGGATCGGCCGGCTCCGTGCCTGCCTCGGGCTGGCGACGCTCGCCGTCTGCGGCGTGGTGCTGGCCCACTCGACGGGCGGCCGCGACGGGGCCGGTACGGCCGAGGGCATGGTGGTGCCGCTACTGCTCGGGGTGGCCCTGCTCGGGCCGCTGATCGGCCGGGTCGCCGGTGTGGTGATCGGCGGGCCGGTGGGCCTGCTCTTCCCGGTCGCCGGGTTCCTCGCCTCCGCCTCCCTGCGGGCCCAGCCCCGCCGCTTCGCGGCCGCCGTCACCCCGCTGGTGCTGGCGGTGGCCTTCAACGGCAGCATGCTGCTCGTCCCGGTCGTCAAGGCGCAGGCCGGCGCCGCCGAGGAGGGCCGGCGGCTGCTGGCCGACCACGTTGCCCAGGCGAGGGGCATCGGACTGCCGACGGAATTCACGGAAGCCGTCCGCGGGTTGCCCGGCGTCGCGGCGGCCGGCGGACTGGTCCCCGGCTTCGTCATGGTGTCCTCGGGCTCCGCGGCGGACGGCGGCGGCGTCGCCGGGGCGGACGCCCGGATCGTGGACCCGCAGGGACTGGAACAGCTGCTCGACCCCGGGGTGACGGCCGGCTCGCTGGACCGGCTGCGCGGCGAGAGCATCGCCCTGGGGCGGCGGACGGCCTCCCGCCTCAAGGTCGGCGTCGGCGCCCCGGTCCGGATCCGCTGGGATGACGGCAGTGCCAGCACCGCCACGGTGGCGGCCGTCTACGAGCGCGAGGACCGCTTCGCCGACGCGTTGCTGCCCACCGGATTCGCCGCCGCCCACCTGCCGCACCTGCTCGCGGCGACCGTACTGGTCCGCACGGCCCCCGGTACCGACCCCGGGCAGGTGACCCGGGAACTCCAGGGGCTCGCCCCGGCCTACCCGATGGCCCGGATCAGCGACCGGGCCGACTACGACGCGGCACGCCGGCACCAGCAGGAGGCGGCCACCGCGGTGGCCCGGCTGCTGCTCGGCGTCATCAGCCTGTTCACCGCCATCTCCGTCGTCAACACCATGGTGATGGCCACGTCCGAACGGCTGCGCGAGTTCGCGCTGCTGCGGATGGTGGGGACCACGCGCCGCCAGGTGCTGCGGATGATGGCCTGGGAGGGCGGGATCACGGTCGCCGTGGCGCTCCTCCTCGGCGCGGCGGTCACCGCCGCCGTCCTGGTCCCGGTCGGCCTGGCGCTCGGCGGCCCGGCCTGGCCCGCGCCGCCCGGGAGTTGGGTGGCCGCGGTGCTGGGCGGGGCGGCGCTGCTGGGGGCGGGCACCGTCCTGCTGACCACCTGGCTGGCGCTGCGGCGGGAGCCGACCGAGGCGATGGGGATGCGCGAATAGCCGGGCCGCGTGGACCTGTCGGCCGTACCGGGCAGGCGGACCGCGGTCAGGCGGCGCGGGCGGCCGGCCGGGCGGGCGCGGCCTCGACGACGGCCGCGAGGCGGAACCAGCCCGCTCCGTCCCGCTCGGCGGTCAGCCGGCCGCCGACCGACCGCAGCCGCTCGGTGAGGTTCCCGATGCCGCGCCCGCCGCCCGGTTCGCGCGCTACGCCGCCGGGCTCGTCCGGACCTTCGCCCAACTCGCCTTGCACGTCGCCGGTTTCGTCCGGAACGCCGTCGTTGGAGACCACCAGGCGCACCGTACCGAGGTCGTCCCGGCCGGCCCGGATCCCGCAGCGCCGGGCCGTGCTGTGCCGGAGCAGGTTGGTGACCGCCTCGCGCAGCACGGTGGCCAGCACCGCGTCGAGTTCGGGCCGCAGCCCCTCGCAGTCCAGGTCGGCCTCGACCTCGATCCCGGCCGCCCGCAGCGCCGCGACCGCCGAACGCGCCTCCCGCGCCAGGGACATCCGGACGTCGCCGCTGGAGAGCCGGCGGGTGTCCGCCATCGCCTGCCGCACCAGCGCCAGCACCTCGGCGAGCTCCGCGCGGGCCCGCTCCGGGTGCTCCGCGGCCAGCCGCTCGACGAGCTGGCACTTCAGCGCCGCCACCGAGAGGCTGGAGCCGAGCAGGTCGTGCAGGTCGCGCGCGAAGCGCAGCCGCTCCCGGTCCACCGCGAGCTCGGCCAGCTCGGTCCGGGCCGCCCGCAACTCGGTGATCAGGTCGGCGAGTCGGGCCATCCCGTACACCACGATGCCACCCACGACGATGGACACCGACGCGTTGACGCACTGGCCGGTGTTCCCGCCCAGCGCCGCGCAGAGCGGGTACTGGGCGACCACCAGCGCGGCGGCCAGCGCCCAGGAACGCGGCGCCGCGACGGTCAGCAGCACCGATCCGGCGAACGAACCCGGGATGCCGACCCACGTCCCGTCGAGGAGCAGGAAGGGCAGGTAGGTGAGCACCCCGTGGGCGACCAGGCTCCACGGCCACCAGCGCCGCGCCAGGCACCACGGGCCGGCGTGCCCGATCTGGAAGCCGAGCAGGACCAACAGGAGGGCGACGGCGGGCAGTTGGTAGGCCAGACCGTCGTGGTTGCGGACCGTGGCCACCGCCGAGGCGGCACAGAAGCCGACGGCGGTCATGACCACGATGCCCCGGGTGAGCCGCGTGAGGGGGTCGGCCGAGCCGTCCGGGCGCTTCGGCCGGAGACGATCGCCGCCGGTTCGGTCCGCGCTGTGGCCCAAGGGGAGCTCCCGGTAGACGACTCGACACGCCGCACGCGACGTACGGAGCCCGCTTCGTACCCGACGCGCCCCCGTACACCGCACCGCGAGCATACGTTCCCACCGGAGCAGCGCCGTTGACGCTTCGTCGGAGTCCGTCGAGCCGGCAGCCGGGGCCCGTCGGCTCAGCCCGGGGTGCGGCCGATCGTCCCCTCCAGGCTGTTCAGCAGGCCGCTGAGGGCCTCGGCGAGCCGGTCCTGCTCGGCGGGGGTGAGGCCGGCCAGCAGGGCGCGGTCGTGGGCGACCAGCTCCTGGATCAGCCCGTCCACCAGGGTGCGGCCCTGCTCGGTGAGCGCGAGGTGGGCGACCCGGCGGTCCCGGTCGTCGGTGCGGCGGCTGACCAGGCCTCGCTCCTCCAGCAGCCGCAGCCGCTTGGTGACGGCCGCGCCGGAGGCGAAGCTCTCCCGGGCGAGCTGGGTGGGGGTCAGCTCGCGGTCGAGGCGGAGCAGGGCGCCGAGGATGTCGAACTCGGCGCGGGTGAGGCCGGCCCGGGTGAGCGGGTCGGGGGTCTGCTGGAGCAGGGCGGCGCAGCGGTTGATCCGGCCGAGGACGGCGATCGGACCGGTGTCCAGCCCCGGGTAGGCCCGCTCCCACTGGCGCAGCACACCTGCGACGACGTCCTCCACGCGTGCTGCTCCCGTTCTGCGGCCTGCCGGTCGGCTTCGACCCTGTCGATCCTAGGGCGTGTCCGGTTGGTCCCCTCGGCCGCGGCGTTCCAGCAGGGCGGCCAGCAGGTGGTGGGACCGCTGCTCGGTGGCGGCGGCGCGCTGGTGCGGGAGGGCGGGGCGGCGCCACTCTCCGGCGGCGGTGTCGGTGGCCTCGCGCAGTTCCAGCAGGGCGGCGGCGAGGCCGGTGCGGGCGGCGCGCGCTTCCGGGGCGCTCGCGGCGGAGACGGCGGAGACGGCGGCCAGGGCCCGGTGGCCGGCGGCCTCGGCTCCGGCCAGGGCGTGGGTCAGCCGGGTGGCGGTGCGGCGGTTGGTGCCCAGCAGGCAGGCCGCGAGGCCGGTGAGCGCGCCGACGCAGGTGTCCAGCCAGCGGTCGGCGACCAGCGTCCCGGCTGGCTGCGGGCCCGCGAACTCCGTCATCAGCAGCGCCATCGGGGTCACGAAGACCGTCGCCAGCCAGTAGCTGCGGGCGATCGTCGCCTCGGCCCCGAACTGGCAGAGCAGCCCGAGCCCGATCAGCGCCACCGGGCCCGAGTGGGCGACGGGCAGCGCGGCGGTGAACAGCAGCAGGCCGAGCAGGTTGCCCAGCACCCGCTGCAGCGCGCGCTGCCAGGACAGCGTGCTGTTGGCCTGGAACACCGAGGCGGCGGTGACCACCGCCCAGTACGGCCGGCCGACGCCGAGCGCCAGCGAGAGCCACCCGGCGGCGGCGCAGCCGACCGCGACCCGCAGCGCGATCGGCAGCAGCGCCGAGCCGGGTCGCAGCGCATGCCGCAGCGGCGGCCGGGGGCCGGGCCGGCGGGCGGCCGCGGCCTCCGTCTCCGCCGCCTCCGCCTCGGTGAGGTCGGGCGACGGCAGCGGCCAGCCGCGTCGGAGCTCGCGGGCCCGGTCGAGGTACCACCCGGCGTCCTCGGGCCGGGCCGGTCCAACGAGCGCGGCCTCCGCGCGGACCAGCAGCCGCTCGGGCGCGTCGCCGAGGGCACGCCGCCGGGCCGGGGCGGAGAGCGCGAGGCTCTGCCGGGCCGCCTCGACCGCGCCGACCAGGGCGGTACGGGCGGCAGCGTCCGGCCGGCCTGGATCGGTCCGCAGCAGCCGGGCCGCGGCCTCCAGGGCGCGGGCGGCGGCGATCCGCTCGGGCCCGTACGGGCGCACCAGGGCCGGGGCCATGCAGACCAGCCAGGCCAGTGCGGCGCCGAGCGCGGTGAGCGCCAGGTGCGGCGGGACCTCGCCGAGCCGCTGCGGGACGAAGGCGCAGCTGGAGGAGGTGAAGGTGATGATCAGACTGCCGGGCGGGCCGACCCGGGCAGCGTCGCAGAGCAGCTTGTGCAGGGCGGCGAGCACCGCCGCGACCGCGACCAGGACGGCGGCGTCGCGGGTCAGCGCGGCGGCGGTGAGGGCGGCACCGGTGCTGAGCACGGTCCCGAGCAACACGCCGACCAGCATCCGGGCCCGGGCCCGGTACGGCAGGCCGTGCCCGTACAGCGCGCCCAGGCCACCGGCCGAGGTGTAGAGGGCGAGGTCGAGCCGGCCGAGGCCGAGCAGGGTGAGGTTGAGCGCGCCGAGGGTGACCACGGCGCTGAGCGCGGGCTTGTGCCAGCCGTCCCCGGCCGGACCGACCCGAAGTGCCTGGCGGAACTGGGCGGTGGTGACCATGCAAAAAGATTAACAGGTAATTTATCCGTGAAACATATGTCCGCGGTGCCGCGCACCGGACACCCGCACGGTGAGGGCGATTCCCTGTTCGAGTCGGACGGACAAGAGTTCGACCGACAGCCGCCGGAGGCCTCCCGTTCCCGGGCCCGACCAGTGGTCCGCCGGTACGAATGGCCCCGCACGGCACACCCCGACACACCCCCTCCTCATATGATCGGAGCGACATGCGCCATGCTTGGTGATGCAGAACACTGAACGGAACTTGCGCCGGACGGCCCACCCGCCGTACGGCCGAGAAGGAGGAAGCACGTGGACGACGTTCTGCGGCGCGCCGCACTCTTCGCGGCACTCGACGACGAACAGGCCGGCGAGCTGCGCGCTTCCATGACCGAGGTCACCCTCGCCCGTGGGGAGTCGCTGTTCCACGAGGGCGACCCGGGCGACCGGCTGTACGTCGTGGCGGAGGGCAAGGTCAAGCTGCACCGCGCCTCCCCGGACGGCCGCGAGAACATGCTCGCCGTGCTCGGCCCCAGCGAGATGATCGGCGAGCTGTCGCTGTTCGACCCGGGCCCGCGCACCGCGACCGCCAGCGCGCTGACCGAGGTCAAGCTGCTGGGCCTCGGCCACGGCGACCTCCAGCCCTGGCTGCACGCCCGCCCCGAGGTCTCCATCGCACTGCTGCGGGCCATCGCCCGCCGCCTGCGCCGCACCAACGACGTGATGTCCGACCTGGTCTTCTCCGACGTGCCCGGCCGCGTCGCCAAGGCCCTGCTGGACCTCTCCCGCCGGTTCGGTGTGCAGTCCGAGGAGGGCATCCACGTCGCCCACGACCTCACCCAGGAGGAGCTGGCCCAGCTGGTCGGCGCCTCCCGCGAGACGGTCAACAAGGCGCTCGCCGACTTCGCCGGCCGCGGCTGGCTGAAGCTGGAGGCCCGCGCGGTGGTCCTGCTGGACGTCGAGCGGCTGTCGCGCCGCTCGCGCTGACACCAGCGAACCCGCGAACGCGGAAGGGCCCGTCCGAATCCGGACGGGCCCTTCCGCGTTCACCGGGCCCTACGCGTTCACCGGGCCCTACGCGTCCACCGAATCAGTCGGCGCCCTGGATCAGCCCGTGCTCCTCCAGGTAGTCCAGCTGGGCCCGCACCGACAGCTCGGCGGCCGGCCAGAGCGCCCGGTCCACGTCGGCGTAGACCCGGGCGACCACCTCGGAGGCGCTCCGGCAGCCCGCCTCGACCGCGGTCTCCACCTGGGCGAGCCGCGACGCCCGGTGGGCCAGGTAGTAGTCGACGGCGCCGAGCGCGTCCGCGAGCACCGGGCCGTGGCCCGGCAGCACGGTCCGCACGCCGTGCTGGGAGGCCATGGTGTGCAGGTGGCGCAGCGAGTCCAGGTAGTCGCCGAGCCGGCCGTCGGGGTGCGCGACCATCGTGGTGCCGCGGCCGAGCACGGTGTCGCCGGTGAGCACCGCGCCGTCGTCCGGCAGGTGGAAGGTCAGCGAGTCCGAGGTGTGCCCCGGGGTGGCCACCACCCGCAGGTCCAGGCCGCCGACGTCCAGGCGCTGGCCGCCGACCAGGCCCTCCGAGCCCAGCCGGTGCGCCGGGTCCAGGGCCCGTACCTCGCTCCCGGTCAGCTCGGCGAAGCGGGCCGCGCCCTCGGAGTGGTCGGCGTGGCCGTGGGTGAGCAGGGTCAGCGCGATCCGCTTGCCCCGTTCCTCCGCGAGGTCGACCACCCGGCGCAGGTGCCCCTCGTGCAGCGGGCCCGGGTCGATCACCACCGCGAGGTCCGAGCCCGGCTCGGAGAGCAGCCAGGTGTTGGTGCCGTCCAGCGTCATCGGCGACGGGTTCGGTGCCAGCACGCACAGCGCCCGAGGGGTGGCCTCGCCGCCGACGGCGGCGGCGGGGTCGCCCGGCAGGAGTCCGCTCACCGACCGCCTCCGACGTGCCGGTGCAGGGCCCGCAGCGGCAGCGCCCGGACGAGGGCGCGCTGCGCCACCTCGACGAACGGGACCTGGCTGTCGCAGGCGAGGTCACGGGGGTTCAGGCGGCGGGCGGGCAGCTCGGGTGCCGTCCGGCGAGCCACGTCGTCGTGGGTCATCGGGCGTCGGTCCTTTCTCTGCGTCGGTACGGCAAGTGCGGGTCGTGCGGGTCGTGCGGGTCGTGCGGGTCGTGCGGAGCGCGCCGGCCGTACGGCTCGTACGACCGGTCCCCGTCGGTGGAACGCTCAGGACCCCTCGGGGAACTCCCCGTCGATGGTCAGTTCCTCGTAGCCGGGCCAGCGGACCGTCAGACGGTCGCCGCGGACCTCGGCCCGGCCCAGGACCGGCGCCAGCGGGCGGTCGGCGGCCGCGGCCAGGGCCTCGGCGGCGGTCCGTACCGACGACAGCTCGCGCAACACCGTCACGGTCGGCGGCAGCATGCCGAACCGGCCCTCCCGGTGGCCCCGCACCGCCTCGGCCGGGGTCAGCCAGGCGACCCGGTCGGCCTCGCCGACCTCCAGGGCCGCGCGCTGGCCGGCCGGCAGCGCGGCGACGAAGAACCAGGTGTCGTAGCGCCGTTCCTCGAACTCCGGGGTGATCCAGCGGGCCCAGCCGCCCAGCAGGTCGCTGCGCAGCACCAGCCCGTGGTCGCGGAGGAACTCGGCGAAGGACAGCTCGTGGGCCTCCAGCGCGGCCCGCTCGGCGGACCAGTCGCGCGGCGCGGCGACGCTGTCGGCGTCCGGGCCGGCCAGCAGCACGCCGGCCTCCTCGAAGGTCTCGCGGACGGCCGCGCAGACCACCGCCCGCGCCGTCCGGGCGTCCACCCCGAGCCGCCGGGCCCACTCCTCGGGCGACGGACCGGCCCAGCCCGGCTCGACCTCGGCGTCCCGCGGGTCCACCCCGCCGCCCGGGTAGGCGTACATCCCGGCCGCGAAGGCCATCGAGGTGCGCCTGCGCAGCAGGTAGGCCTCCGGCCCCTCGGCGGCGTCGCGCAGCAGCACGACGGTCGCGGCGGCCCTGGGCACCGGCGGGGTCACCGCGCCGGATTCGACCGCCCGGATCCGGGCGGGCCAGCCGGGCGGCATCGGCAGCGTCGTCGCTCGATGGTCCATGCCCGGATGCTAGGGCGTGCCCGACGATTCCCGCCAGGCTCACGAGTGGATCGGGCCCACCCGGGCACCACGGAGGCGGGGCCGGACGAGCCCGGCCCCGCCTCCGCGATCACGCTCAGGCGCTCTTGACCCGCACCAGGATCTCGACCTCGACCGGGGAGTCCAGCGGCAGCACCGCGACGCCGACGGCGCTGCGGGCGTGCACGCCCGCCTCGCCGAGCACCGCGCCGAGCAGCTCGCTGGCGCCGTTGACGACGGCCGGGACGCCGATGAAGTCGGGGGCGGCGGCGACGAAGCCGACGACCTTGACGACCTGCTCGACCTGGTCGAGGTCGCCGATCACCGACTTCACGGCGGCCAGGGCGTTCAGCGCGCAGATCCGCGCGAGGTCCTTGGCCTCCTCCGGGGACACCTCGGCACCGACCTTGCCGGTGCTCGGCAGCTTGCCGCCGACGACCGGGAGCTGGCCGGAGGTGAACACGAGGTCGCCGGTCCGCAGGGCCGGGACGTAGGCGGCGACCGGGGCGGCCACCTCCGGCAGGGTCAGGCCCAGCTCGGCGAGCTTCGACTCGACCTTGCTCATGCGCTCTTCTCCCGCTTGAAGTAGGCCACCAGCTGCTCCGGGTTCGGGCCGGGCACGACCTGGACGAGCTCCCAGCCGTCCTCGCCGAAGTTGTCCAGGATCTGCTTGGTCGCGTGCACCAGCAGGGGCGCCGTCATGTATTCCCACTTGGTCATGGCCAGACTCTAGACGAGCCGTCGCGGCGATCCGCGCCGCCCGCCGCGAGGCGTGTGAGGTGGGGCACAAACAGGGCATGATCCGGCCTGACGGCCCAGGTGCTCCGGGCATCCGGTGCGCTCCCTGGTTACCCTCGCGGGAGGGCACCCTGGCGAGGGGCACCCTCGTCAGGAGGGGACGCCCGTAGGACGGAGACGGACGGAGACGGAGCGTGGCACGCACCCCCGGCCAGGCGGCCCGGCGCGACCCCGACTGGGAGGGCGTCCGGCTGCACGTGGTCAGCGGCAAGGGCGGCACCGGGAAGACCACGCTGGCCGCGGCACTGGCCCTGGCCCTCGCCGCCGACGGCGGACGGGTGCTGCTGATCGAGGTCGAGGGCCGGCAGGGCGTCGCCGAGCTCTTCGGGATCGCCGCGCTCCCGTACGAGGAGCGCCGGATCGCCTCGGTCTCCCGCGCCCAGCTCGGGCTGCCGGCCGCGGAGGGCGGGCCCGGCGAGGTCTTCGCGCTGGCGATCGACACCGAGCTGGCGCTGCTGGAGTACCTGGAGATGTTCTACAAGCTCGGCCGGGCCGGGAAGGCGCTCCAGAAGGTCGGATTCGTCGACTTCGCCACCACCATCGCGCCCGGCGTACGGGACGTCCTGCTCACCGGCAAGGCCTGCGAGGCGACCAGGCGCAAGGACCCGGACGGCCGGCGGCGCTACGACGCGGTGGTGATGGACGCCCCGCCGACCGGGCGGCTGACCCGCTTCCTGAACGTCAACGCCGAGGTCGCCGGGCTGGCCCGGATCGGCCCGATACACACCCAGGCGCAGGCCGTGATGCGGGTGCTGAAGTCGCCGGAGACCGCGGTGCACCTGGTCACCCTGCTGGAGGAGATGCCGGTGCAGGAGACGGTCGACGGCATCGAGGAGCTGCGCGAGGCGCGGCTCCCGGTGGGCGGGGTGATGGTCAACATGGTCCGGCCGCCGGTGCTGGACGCGGCGGCGGTGGCCGCGGTGGACGGGGACCACCGCGAGGAGGTCGCCCTGGCGCTCGGCGAGGCCGGGCTCGGCGGCCGCACCCGCACCGGGGAGAGGGTCCGGGCGGCGGTGGAGCCGCTGCTCGACCCGCTGCTGGAACAGGCCAGGGAGCACTCCGAGCGGGTCGAGCTGGAGCGCGCGCAGCGCGCCGACATCCAGCAGCTGCGGCTCCCGACGTACGAACTGCCGCTGCTGGGCGAGGGCGTGGACCTCGGCGGGCTGTACCGGCTGGCGGGCGAACTGAAGCGGCAGGGGGCGGCATGACCTCGAACGGGGTGCGGAGCACCGGACGGCGGCTCGCGGTGGACGAGCTGATCGACGACCCGGGGACCAGGATCATCGTCTGCTGCGGCTCCGGCGGCGTCGGCAAGACCACCACCGCCGCGGCCCTCGGCCTGCGGGCGGCCGAGCGCGGCCGCAAGGTCGTGGTGCTGACCATCGACCCGGCCCGCCGGCTCGCCCAGTCGATGGGCCTGACCGAGCTCGACAACACCCCCCGGGTGGTCAAGGGGGTGAACGGGACCGGCGAGCTCCAGGCCATGATGCTGGACATGAAGCGGACCTTCGACGAGGTCGTGCTGGCCCACGCCGAGCCCGAACGGGCCCGGGCGATCATGGAGAACCCCTTCTACCAGTCCCTGTCGGCCGGCTTCGCCGGCACCCAGGAGTACATGGCGATGGAGAAGCTCGGGCAGCTGCGCGCCGCCGAGGAGTGGGACCTGATCGTCGTGGACACCCCGCCGTCCCGCTCGGCGCTGGACTTCCTGGACGCGCCCAACCGGCTCGGGTCCTTCCTGGACGGCCGGGTGATCCGGATCCTCACCGCCCCGGCCAAGGTCGGCGGCCGCAGCGCGATGCGCTTCCTGAACGCCGGGATGGGCCTGCTCACCGGCACCCTGGGCAAGATCTTCGGTGCCCAGCTGCTCACCGACGTGCAGACCTTCGTCAGCGCGATGGACTCGATGTTCGGCGGCTTCCGGGAGCGCGCGGACCGCACGTACCAGCTGCTCAAGGCGCCGGGTACGGCGTTCCTGGTGGTGGCGGCGCCGGAGCGGGACGCGCTGCGCGAGGCGGCGTACTTCGTGGACCGGCTGGCCGCGGACCGGATGCCGCTGGCCGGGCTGGTGCTCAACCGGGTGCACGGCACGGGCGCACCGCAGCTCACCGCGGAACGGGCGCTGGCGGCCGCCGAGGCCCTGGAGGAGAACGGCTCGGAGCACGCCTCGCCCGAGGCCGAGCTGCTCGCGGCCGGGCTGCTGCGGCTGCACGCCGAGCGGATGCAGATCATGGGGCGCGAGCGCCGTACCCGCGACCGCTTCGTCTCGGTGTACCCGGACGTGCCGATCGTGGAGGTGCCGGCGCTGCCGGGCGACGTGCACGACCTGGACGGGCTGCGGGCCATCGGGGACCGGCTCAACGGCGCGGTCTAGCCCGCGCGGTCACCGACCCCGCGCGGTACAACCCGGCGCGGTCACCGGCCCTGCGCGGCTCGGCCCCCCGTCCGCGGGGCCGACCGGCCCGGGCCGCGTGGTGCGGCCGGGCTCAGCCCGCCTGGGCGTAGTCCGTCAGTATCACCCCGGTCGCGAGGGACTCCTCGTACTCGGTGCGCGCCGTCTCCAGCAGCCTCCGCCACGAGATGACGGTCGGACGGCGGCGCAGCAGCGCCCGGCGCTCGCGCTCCGTCATCCCGCCCCACACCCCGAACTCCACCCGGTTGTCCAGGGCGTCCGCGAGGCACTCGGTCCGGACGGGGCAGCCGCTGCACACCGCCTTCGCGCGGTTCTGTGCCGCCCCCTGGACGAACAGTTCGTCCGGATCACTCGTGCGGCAGGCGGCCTGCGCACTCCAGTCGTCAACCCAGCCCATGCCGGCGCCGTCCTCTCCCGTATCGAGGCTCCCCCACGGCGGCAACGGCATATTCACCGTTGCCAGTTGAGGACGTTACGGAAGAACGACAGCTTGCAACAGCCCCTTCGGGCTCAATCTCGAATGACCCAATTGGACTATGGGTGGCGATCAGCTCACTCGTTGGAGTGATCGCAGGTCGCACACCTTGCCAAGAGCGGAACCCCCACTCTCGCCACAGGAGTCGTCACTGAGTGCGACCGACCACACCGGCACAGCAGGCCACAGCTGCCTCAAAACCCGGACATCAGCGGGTAATTCGGGCAAGTCTTCTCGCCCACAAGAGTGAACGATGTTGACGCACCGAAGCTGTCGCAAGCTTGTGACAAGCCTAGGCGAACACCTGCCCCGGTGTGCGGGAATCCGCGACGTAGGGTTCTCCCCATGGCACCGAAGCGCCCCCAGGCAACCCAGCCCCCAGGCAACACCGGAGCTCCGCGCGGCCGGACCGGCGGATCCCCGATGGAGCACGCCGGCAACGGCGTGAAGTTCCTGGGCGTCAGCGTGCTCTCCGGAGTCCTGCTGGCAGGCCTCGCCCTGCCCGCCGTCGGCGCCATCGGGCTGACCGCCAAGGACACGGCGGAGAGCTTCGCCAACATCCCCGACGACTTCAAGACCCCGCCGCTCACCCAGGCGACCCAGATCTTCGACGCCAAGGGCGGCCTGATCGCCAAGGTCTACGAGCGCGACCGCACCGTCATCACCGCGGACCAGATGTCGCCGTTCATGCGGCACGCCCAGGTCGACATCGAGGACGCCCGCTTCTACGAGCACGGCGCCGTCGACCTCAAGGGCGTCCTCCGGGCGATCAGCAAGAACGCGGAGAGCGGCACCGCCTCCCAGGGCGCCTCCACGCTGACCCAGCAGTACGTGAAGAACGTCAACGTGGAGAAGGCCGGCGACGACCAGGCGGCCGTCCTGGAGGCCCAGCGCAAGACCCTGGGCCGCAAGATCCAGGAGCTCAAGGTCGCCATCAAGCTGGAGGAGGACCTGAGCAAGGATCAGATCCTCACCAACTACCTCAACATCACCTTCTACGGCCACCAGGCCTACGGGGTCGAGGCCGCCTCCCAGCGCTACTTCAGCAAGAGCAACAAGGACCTCACCGTCGCCGAGGCCGCCACCCTGGCCGGCGTGGTCCAGAACCCGTCGCAGTACGACCCGGTGCGCTACCCCGAGAACACGCTCAAGCGCCGCAACGTCGTGATCGACAAGATGCTGGAGAACAAGCACATCACCGCCGACCAGGCGAAGGAGGCGAAGGCCGCCCCGCTGGGTCTGAAGTACAAGGACCCGCAGAACGGCTGCATCACCGCCCAGGCCGGCATGGGCTTCTTCTGCGACTACGTGCGCCACGTGGTCAAGCAGGACCCGGCCTTCGGCAAGAGCGCCGACGAGCGCAAGAAGCTGTGGAACACCGGCGGCCTGAACATCTACACCACGCTGGACCCGGACAAGCAGGCCGCCGCCCAGAACGCCGTCACCAAGAAGGTCAACGTGACCGACCCGGTGTCGGCCGCCGTGACCATGATGGAGCCGGGCAGCGGCAAGATCCTGGCGATGGCCCAGACCCGCCCGTACGGCCTGGACCCGAACAAGAACCAGACCGTCGTCAACCTCAACGTGGACGCGGCCATGGGCGGCGGCAACGGCTTCCAGACCGGTTCGACCTTCAAGCCGATCCTGGCCGCGGCGGCGCTGGAGTCGGGCATGTCGAACACCCAGGCGTTCCCGTCCGAGAACAAGATCGAGTACCCGCAGATGTCCACCTGCTCGGGCACCTGGAAGAACACCGTCAAGCCCAAGGAGACGGTGAAGAACGAGCAGGACAGCGAGGTCGGGCCGTACCAGCTGAAGGAGGCGATGGCCCGCTCGGTCAACACCTACTTCGTGCAGATGGAGCAGCAGGTCGGCCTCTGCGCGATGAAGCAGATGGCGAACAAGCTGGGCATCACCCAGTCCGCCAAGGGCGACGCCTTCCAGGAGGTGCCCTCGATGGTCCTCGGCACCCTGGAGCTCTCCCCGCTGACCATGGCGAACGTCTACGCGACCTTCGCCGCGCGCGGCAAGTACTGCACCCCGATCGCGATCAACAAGATCACCACGGTCGACGGCAAGGACGTCCCCGTCCCGCAGTCCCAGTGCAGCCAGGCCTTCTCCGAGCAGACCGCCGACTCGCTCAACGCCGTCCTGCTCAACGTCACCGAGAAGGGCACCGCGGCCTCCCTCGGCCTCGACGACGGCCGCAAGATCGCCGGCAAGACCGGGACCACCGACGAGAAGAAGGCCGCCTGGTTCAGCGGCTACACCCCGTCGCTGGCCACCTCGGTCTGGCTCGGCGGCCCGGCCGGCGGCGTCAAGATGAAGAACATCACCATCGGCGGCAAGTACTTCCCCGAGGTCTTCGGCGCCGACGGCCCCGGCCCGATCTGGCAGCTGGCGATGAACCAGGCGCTCAAGGGCACGCCCGTGGAGCCGATCCAGACCGCCAACATCCCGGACCCGCAGCCGGCCACTCCCCCGCCGGGCACCACCCCGCCGGCCACCGACCCGAACGCCCAGCAGCCGCCGGCCGGCAACCCCCCGCCGCCGCAGCAGGGCGGCAACCCGGGCCAGCCCGGCGGGCTGCCCGGCAACCAGGCCGGCGGTCTGCCCGGCGGGCTGCCCGGCGGCTTCCCCGGCGGGTTCACCTTCCCGCCCGGCCCCGGGAACGGGAACGGCGGCCGCCACGGCGGCGGCAACGGGAACGGCTGACCCGCCCTCCCGGCGGGGCGACCCGCGCCGCGGAACATGACGAAGGGGCGCCCTCCAGTGCGGAGGGCGCCCCTTCGGCGTGCTGCCGGGGCACCAGGGGGCGGGGCCGGGGCCGCCCAGGGTTCGACCCTGGACGGCCCGGGGCGGGCCCTGGTCTGAGCCGCGGCTCAGACCAGGGCGGCCTTCACGGCGGCGGCGACCCGGCTGCCCTCGGCCAGGCCGTCGACCTTGGGCTTCACCAGCTTCATGACGGCGCCCATCGCCTGGGGGCCGGTCGCGCCGCTCTCGGCCACGGCGGCCGCCACGATCGCGGCCAGCTCCTCGTCGGAGAGCTGCTTGGGCAGGTAGCCCGCCAGCACCTCGCCCTCGGCCAGCTCCCGGGCCGCCTGCTCCGTCCGGCCGGCGTTCCCGAAGGCCTCGGCCGCCTCCCGGCGCTTCTTCGCCTCGCGACCGATCACCTTCAGCACGTCGGCGTCGGACAGCTCGCGCTTCTGCTTGCCCGCCACCTCCTCGCTGGTGACGGCGGACAGCGTGAGCCGGATGGTGGACGAGCGCAGTTCGTCCCGTTCCCTGATGGCAGCCGTGAGGTCCTCGTGCAGCTGCTCCTTGAGCGTTGTCATTTCCTCTTCTTATCCTTCGGCTGTGGGTGGGCTCAACCGGTTTCCCGTGGGCATCCACCGGGGTTTCCGCAGTTGAACGAGTATCCCCGACAAGTACGGCCGACCGTCGCCCGTCGGCGCGCCGCTGCCGCCCCGCTGACGGCTGTGGGCGCGGCGGGGCGGGCGGTAGCCGGCCGACCCGGGAAGCAGCCGGGGAAGCAGCCCGGGAAACGGTCAGGGAAACGGTCCGGCCCGGGAACGGGCGGCGGTCGAGTCCGTGAACAATCGATGCCCCCGGTCGGGAACGGACGACGGGATTCGGCCAAGGTGGCCGATAATGCCCGCACATTCTCGGCCGAAATGCCGAGAACTGCCTGTTCCGGAGCGAAGTTGCCGGTTCCGCAGGGGTACATCGAACACTGCGACCGCTTCGCCGAAAATAGTCCGCGTAGTACACTCGTTCGCGCGTCGCCCGAGCAGCCCGAAGGCGGCGGTCACCTCACCGTCGAATCATCCCCGAATCATCGCCGAAGGCCGCCACGATCAGCCGCGACAAACCGTCACCACGTCCCCGATTCATTATTCCACGGCACTGACACACTGCCGGCCAGGCGCCCTGCAACCCTGACACCTTGCGGCCCGGGCGCCCTGCGGTCCCGGTCGGCGCGGGCGCTCACGCCTGCGCTCCACCGGACGGCCGACGGCGATCGTTTTTCGGAGTGATTGGCGCCGCAGCACGGCGCACTGATTTCTGACTTTTATTCTGCTCACGACAGCAGGAAGCGCGGGGGAATGGACAACAATCAGCTTCGCTCGATGTTGGTAACCCAACGGAAGATGGTCGGATGGAGCCAGGAGCAATTAGCCGAACACTCCACCGTCAGCGTCCGCACCATTCGTAATCTGGAAACCGGCGCCATCAGGAATCCGCGGCGCAGTTCCGTGGAACTCCTGGTGGGCGCGCTGTTCTCCGCGGCGACCAACCGGGACGACCCCCTGCTCTCCCACGCCGTCCAGGCGGGCGCCCCGGCCGGGCTGCTGCCCGCCCGGCCGGAGCCCGGACCGCCGG
Organism: Kitasatospora sp. SC0581; assembly: GCF_048159585.1. Taxonomy (NCBI): domain Bacteria; kingdom Bacillati; phylum Actinomycetota; class Actinomycetes; order Kitasatosporales; family Streptomycetaceae; genus Kitasatospora; species Kitasatospora sp. SC0581. The sequence continues at coordinate 584,716 of NZ_JBLRWA010000003.1, forward strand.
TCCGCGTCGCCGAACTCCCGGACAACGCGCGCTGGCAGGGGCTGCGGCCCAAGACGGACGTCACCGTCGGCCGCCAGGCCGACCTGCTGCACGTCGTGACCGCCCTGCGGCCGGGCCGCCCGCTGGTGCTCACCGGACCGGCCGGGGTCGGCAAGACCCGGCTGGCGCTGGACTCCGCCGCCCACCTGCTGGACCGCTTCCGGGACGGTGTCGCGGTCCTGGAGCTCGGCTCGGTCACCCCCGAGGCCGTCGACCCCGCCGCCGCCTCGGCCCAGGCCCAGCGCGCGCTCGACACCCTCCTGCGGGGCGTCGGCCGCGACCCGCGGACCGACCCCGAGCCGCAGCTGCTGCTGGTCGTCGACAACGCCGAGCACGTCATCGACACGGTGGCCCGGCAGGTCAGGGCACTGCTGGCGCGGCACCCGGCGCTCCACATCATGATCACCTCGCTGCGGGCGCCCGCCGGGGTCCCGGCCGACCTGTGGGAGGTGGCGCCGCTGTCGGTCGACCACCCGGACGGCCCCTACGGCTGCCCGCCCGCCGCCGAACTGTTCTGCCGCCGGGTGCACTCGGTCGTCCCGACGCTCGACCTCGGCGACCAGATGCCGCAGGTGGTCGAGCTCTGCCGACGCCTCGGCGGCCTGGCGCTCGCGATCGAGAACGCCGCCGTCCGGATGCGCTCGGTGCCCCTGCACGTCCTGGTGGACGAGTGCCGGGTGCTCCCGATCCTCGGCCAGGAGGAGGTCGGCGGGCTCTCCCACCACCGCTCGCTGCACCGCAGCCTCGCCTGGGCGTACGGGCTCCTCGACGAACGGCAGCGCCGGGCGCTCAGACGGTTCTCCCGGTTCCCCGAGGAGTTCTCCATCGACGACGTCCGGCAGCAGCCGGTCGACGGCGGCCGGGAGCCCTCCCGCAACCTCGACGTGCTGGCCGAGCTGGTCGACTTCTCCGTCGTCCAGGTGAAGCGCGGCCACCAGTACGCGTACCGGGTTCCCCGGATGATGCGCGAGTACGTCAACGCCATCCCGGCCTGAGGGCCGGCCCCGTGCCGCCCGTGCTGGAGCACTGCTCCTGGCACGGGCGGCACGGGCTTTCTGAGCGCGGGTCAGCTCGCCGCGGTCGGACCGGACCGCCGCCCCCGCCTGATAGCCCGCCCTCCCGGCCCGTAACCCTTCATCCCGGTTACACCTATCCTGGGCCGCATGACCGACGCAGCCGACCGCAGCGCCGCCGACGGACCGCCCGCCACCCCGCCCGGGCTGCTCCTCACCACCCCCGGGGGCGGCCGCTTCCACTTCGACCCCGGCGCCCTCTGCCTGGAACTGCTCACCACCGGCGGCCCCGGCCCGTACGCCCGGTACGAGGTGCTGCACCGGCCCGCCGACCTCGCCGCCTGGCTCCCGCCGTCCCGGCTGCGACTGCCCGCCGACGCCGTACGGATCTCCCCCGCCCAGCTCGCCGCCGCCCGCACCCTGCGCGACGCCCTCTGGCGCCTGGCCGCCGCCCGCGCCCACGGCGGCCGGGGCACGCCCGCGGACCACGCCGTCCTCAACCGGGCCGCCGAGCACCCGCCGCTGGTCCCCCGGATCGCCCCCGACGGCACCGCGGCCGCCCCGCTGCCCGCCGACGGGGCCCAGCTGGTCTCCACCCTCGCCCGGGACGCCATCGCCCTGCTCACCGGCCCGTACGCGGACCGGGTCCGGGAATGCGGCGCCGACAACTGCCAACTGATCTTCGTCGACACCTCGCGGCCGGGCCGGCGCCGCTGGTGCTCCATGGAGCGCTGCGGCAACCGCCACAAGGTCCGCGCGCTACGCGCCCGCCGGGACTCCGAGGAGGCCCCGCCGACCTCCGCCCCCACCCCCGACTCCGGGCGTACACAGGCTGATCGACCGTCTGAGAGCATGGGCTGATGCGACCGCTGTACTCCGTTCCCCTCGGCATCGCCGCCACCGGCGCCGCCTGTCTCGCCTACTCCGTCGGGTACGAGGTCCGGGCCTTCCGCCTCCGCCGGATCGAGGTCCCCGTCCTCCCGCGCGGCGCCCGCCCGATCCGGGTCCTCCAGGTGTCCGACATCCACATGGTGAGCGGGCAGGGCAAGAAGCAGCGCTGGCTGAAGAGCCTGGCCGGCCTGCGCCCCGACCTGGTGGTCAACACCGGCGACAACCTCTCCGACCCGCTCGGCGTCCCGGCCACCCTCGACGCGCTCGGACCGCTCATGGAGTTCCCCGGCGTCTACGTCTTCGGCTCCAACGACTACTACGGCCCGGCCCGCAAGAACCCCGCCCGCTACCTCCAGGCCATGCGCAGCGGCGCCCACGGCATGAACAACCCCGACGGCACCGCCCGCCGCGGCATCACCGGCGCCGTCCACAACCCCTGGGAGAAGCTCCGCGACGGCTTCGACGCGGCCGGCTGGCTCGACCTCACCAACACCCGCGGCCGGCTCACCGTGAACGGGCTCGACCTGGAGTTCACCGGCCTCGACGACCCGCACATCCGGCGCGACCGCTACAGCGAGGTCGCCGGCGGCCCGTCCCCCGACGCCGACCTCTCCCTCGCCGTCGTCCACGCGCCCTACCTGCGCGTCCTCGACGCCTTCACCGCCGACCGCTACCCGCTGATCCTGGCCGGCCACACCCACGGCGGCCAGCTCTGCATCCCCTTCTACGGCGCCCTGGTCACCAACTGCGACATCGACACCCGCCGGGTCAAGGGCCTCTCCACCCACACCGCCGGCGGCCACCGCTCCCACCTCCACGTCTCGGCCGGCTGCGGCACCAACCGCTACACCCCCGTCCGCTTCGCCTGCCCCCCCGAGGCCACCCTCCTCACCCTCGTCCCGGCAGCCCGCTGACCCCCACCGGACGCCCGCTCGAAACCGGATTTCGTGTCTCGGCGAGCGTCCGGTAGAGTTCTACTCGTCGCGAAGGAGACGGAGCGACAAACCGCAAGACCGGGGTGTGGCGCAGCTTGGTAGCGCGCTTCGTTCGGGACGAAGAGGCCGTGGGTTCAAATCCCGCCACCCCGACCCAGTACAGAGGGCCTGCCGGAGAAATCCGGCAGGCCCTCTGTCGTTGTGCGTGACTGCAGATCACCAGCCAACCCCGAGCTGGGAAGAAGAGATTCGCAGGCGTGGCGCAGCTCACACGCCACCTCCTCCCTCCCACTCGGACAGGCAAGATCATCGGACCAGCGGTGACGGCCCTGCCCAGGTCACCCTCGGCGTCGGACCGGTCCGGGACCTCCATGCACTAGTGGCGGGCCAACGACACCCATCGACCAAGGTTGGGTGATCCACAGAGCAGGCCTATGCGCCGGCTACCGACGGTTCGACCAGTCCCGCTACGACTGCACTGGGCGACCCCGACCATCCGGCTGCAGAACGCCAAACGGAAGCGATGCCGTGGTGTTCCAGAAGGCGGACGTAGACGTCGCCGATCCCCTCGGTGAAGAGTGCCAGCTGCCTGGGCTGCTCCTCAGGCGGATAGAGCAGGAAGGAGTACGTCGCCAACTGCCCGAGTGCTTCTCGCACAGCGTGGGTGGCATTCCCCTGTTTCACGACCTTGGCCTCGATCAACCAGTGCGCAGACCCATTGCGTGCGACGATGTCTCTCGGATGCACGTTGGTTCCCACCTCGAATCCGTTGCTGCGAAGGTGAGTTCCGTAGTCCCTGACCAGGGTTTCGTGCTTCCTGGTCTTCACGATCTCGCGGCTCTTGATGGTCTGCACGTAGTCTTCGTCGCTCTTGGGAGCGAAGTGGAGCAGCGTGTCCTCGCTCTGCTCGTGCGGCCACGTGCCTTCTGCCCGAACCGTGAAGATGACGTCGCGCGTCGTCTGCCGCAGGTACTCCCGGGCGGCCAGGGCATCTTGGTAGAGCGCGATGAACCGCCGGAGGTCATCGCACAGCACGTCTTCATCAGGTAGATCGTCAACCCTGTAGGTGCGGGCAAGGACGTTCCCGCGCTCATACGACTGGGGCAGCCCCGGGCGACCGCCGAGATCGATGCCGGCGTCCAGGTCCTGGCCGCTGCCTTCGGACAATGCTCCACGGATGGCGCCCGCTTCCACCGCGAGCTTGCGATTCGCCTCTGCGGTTTTGTACTTCTCAAGAAGTTCAGTGACACCGTGGTTGAGACTGAGCGACACCGTCTCCATGTTCTCGGCGAAGAGGTACACCACGTACATGCCGTGCCGAGCCGTGGTGGTCTCGTCAGGGTCGAAGAACGCAACCCACGGGCAGAAGGCGGCTGCACCGGCGCCCGCACTCCCCTTGATGATGTATTCGCCCTGCACATAACCGGCAAAGTGGGACGGTGCATCTCTGAGGAGACGTGCAGTTGGTGTGCTGGTCCCCTTAAGACGGTCGTACGTCGTGCCAACCTCATGCAAGAAATCTCGAAGCGCCATGGAGGGCATCGTAGGCCGCAGCCACGACATCGGCTCCGCTCGCTCTCATCCAATTCGATCTGGCCGTTGGCCAGTTAGCCCAACGACCTCGCCATGGCAGGCGTCACCGAAGGATGTGGAACCGTGCGGTACGCGTGAACGTTCGCGATACGAAGCTCAACCCCTGGTCCATCGATGAGTCCATCGATCCTCTGACGTCGAGAGGTCCGAACTTTGCAGGAACAAGTCCCCACCATCACACCCATCGACTTCGACGGCTATGGAGAGGTGCCAGGTATAGAAGTCGGACGCTCCTTCGCCAGCCGACGGGAACTGGCAGCAGCCAAGGTGCACCGGCCGTTTCAGGCCGGAATCTGTGGCACGGCGGAACTCGGAGCCGAGTCCATCGTCGTCTCCGGAGGTTACGAGGACGACGAGGACGACGGTGACGTCATCGTCTACACCGGGCAGGGTGGGCGCGATCCGGAATCGGGTCGACAGGTGCGGGACCAAGAGCTCACCCTTGGCAATGCCGCCCTGGTAACCAGCCGGACCATCGACTCGCCGGTCCGCGTGGTCCGTGCGGTGCCACACAGTACCAAGCGGTCCGCCAACCCTAGCTACCGCTATGACGGACTCTTCCGGGTTGAAGACTCCTGGCACGACATCGGCCGATCCGGATTCCGGATCTGGCGCTACCGTCTCGTGAGTCTTTCTGGCTACGTGCCGGCCCACCGGGAGCCGACACTGCAGGAACCGGCCGGTCGGGACACTCCCACACGACTTGAAGCCAAGGTCCGCCGAATCGTTCGCAGCACCAAGGTGGCGAACTTCGTGAAGCGGGCCCACGACTTCGCCTGTCAGGTCTGCGGCGAGCGGCTTCGCACGCCCACGGGTGCATACGCCGAGGCGGCTCACATCCGGGGGCTGGGGCAGCCGCACAACGGGCCCGATGTCGCGAGCAATGTGCTCTGTCTCTGCCCCAACCACCACACGCTCTTCGACTTCGGCACGTTGGCCATTGCGGAGGACCTGACCATCACCGACCGCGCCACGGGTGCGGAGATCGGGAGGCTGCGGGAAGCTCCCGGCCATCGGGTGGACCAGGCGCACCTGGCCTATCACCGGGACCACTACTCCGAAGGCTGGAAGCACTCTCCAGACTCCGACAAATAGAGAAGTCTCTGGGGCCCTGCCGAACTCCTCGGCAGGGCCCCCGGGGTTTCGGGGGCGGGTCAGAGGGCGGTGGGGAGTTCGGTGCGGGAGGTGATGTTGAGCTTGGGGTAGGCCTTGTAGAGGTGGTGGGCGACGGTGCGGGGGCTGAGGAAGAGCTGGGCGGCGATGTCGCGGTTGGTGAGGCCCTGGGCGGCGAGGCGGGCGATCTGGAGTTCCTGGGGGGTGAGGGGGGCGATCTGGAGTTCCTGGGGGGTGAGGGGGGACTGCGGGGTGCCGGTGGGGGTGGCCGGGGTGGGGGCCGGGGTGCCGGTGGCGGAGAGTTCGGTGCGGGCGCGGGCGGCCCAGGGGTGGGCGGCGAGGCGGTCGAAGGTCTCCAGGGCGGCGCGCAGGTGGGGGCGGGCGTCGGTGCGGCGGCGGGTGCGGCGGAGCCATTCACCGTAGAGGAGGGCGGTGCGGGCCTGTTCGAAGGGGCGGTGGGCCGTTTCGTGCCGGGAGAGGGCGGCGCGGTAGGTGGTCTCGGCGAGTTCGTCGGGGCCGAGCAGGGCCTGGCAGCGCAGGCGGAGGGCCTCGGCCCAGGGGCGGTCGGCGGCGGCCGTCCAGCGGGCGAAGCGTTCGTAGGCTTCGGCGGCGCGTTCGGGGGTGCCGAGGCGGACGGCGGCCTCGACGAGGTCGGGGACGGCCCGGGTGGCGCTGACGTGGTGGCGGTGCGGACCGGTGGTGAGGGTGTGGAGCCGGTCGGCGGCGTCGCCGGCGCGGCCCTGGCCGAGGTCGCGCAGGGCGAGCGCCCACTGGGCCCAGGCCTGGCCGGCGGCGGGGGCGGCGGTCTGCGGGCCGGTGGTGGCGAGGGCGGTGGCGGCGAGTTCGGCGCAGTGGTCGGTGCGGCCGTCGAGCGCGGCCAGGTGGGCGAGCAGCGCGGTGAGTTGGCTGACCCACTGGTGCTGGCCGGTGTCCCGGGCGAGGCCGAGGCCTTCGGTGGCGGTGAGTTCGGCGTCGCGGTGGCGGCCGTGGAAGAGTTCGGCCTCGGCGAGGAAGAACTGCAGGGTGGGCATCACGCCGACGGTGCCCTTGGCGCGGGCCTCGGCGACGAGTTCGGCGGCGAGTTCGGCGGTCTCCTCGTCGCGTCCGAGGACCAGGGTGGCGCCGCACAGCTGGACGAGGTCGACCGGGCTCTCGGCCCCGGCCCGGCGGGCGGCCTCGGCGGCCTCCCGGACGGGCGGCAGCGGGCTGGCGGGGCGGCCGAGCGCGGGCAGGACCGCCGCGGGCAGGTGGCGGGCGAGCGGGGCGAGGGGGTCCTCGGCGGCGAGCGGCAGGACCGCCAGGCGGTCCAGGACGGCGGCCACCGGCTCCTCCCCCGCGTACCAGGCGGCATGGAAGGCCTGGAGCAGCATCCGGGCGGCGTACGGCGGGTCGATGTCGGTGCCGGCGGCGTCGAGCAGCAGCCGGTGGGCGGTCGGGTAGGAGCCGCGCCAGAAGTGGGCGGTGGCCCGGACCTGGTCGAGCAGGGCGTGCGCCAGGACGTTGTCGGTACGGCCGGAGGCCTCGTCGGCGAGCGCCTCGGCCCGTACCAACTCGCCTTCCTCGGTGGCGGCTTCGGCGGCCAGGACGAGCCGGCGGGTGGCGCCGTCGCGGTCCGGGGTGAGGCGGGCTGCGCGCTCGTACGCGGCGGCGCCGCCGTGGCCGCCGCGGCGGCCGGCGCGGACGGCGGTGCGCTCCAGCGCGTCGGCGAGGCCGGCGTCGGGGGCGGTGGCGGCGAGGGCGAGGTGCCAGGTGCGGCGGTCGCCGTCCGGCAGCGCGCCGGCGACGGCCCGGTGGACCGCCGTCTTCTGGTGGTACGGCGCCCGTTGGAGGATCGCGGAGCGCAGCAGCGGGTGCCGGAAGGCGATCCGGCAGTCGGCCGTGACCGTCACCAGGCCGGACGCCTCGGCGGGCGCGAGGTGTTCGGCGGTGACGCCGAGGGCGGCCGCGGCGGGCAGGACGACGTCCAGTGCCCCGCCCTCCTCGGTGGCGGCGACCAGCAGCAGTGTCTGGGTGGCCGCGGGCAGGCCGGTGACCTGGCCGTGGAAGGCGATCAGCAGCCGGCTGGTGAGCGGCAGGCCGCCCGGTGCCGGCGGCTGCGGCCCGGCGGCGACCGGGAGTTCGGTGAGCGCGAGCGGGTTGCCGGCCGCCTCGGCGAGCAGCCGGTCGCGGACGGTGGACGGCAGGTCGGGGCCGACCCGCCGGGCCAGCAGCCGGGTGGCGTCGGCCTCGGGCAGGCCGGTCACCTGCCGTTCGGGCAGGCCCAGCGGGCGTTCCGCCGGGCTGCCGTCGGCCCCGGACGGGCCGCCGGTGCGGGCGGCGAGCAGCAGGGCGACCCCCTCGGCCTGGAGCCTCCGGGCGGCCAGCAGCAGGGCGTCCAGGGAGGCCCGGTCCAGCCACTGCACGTCGTCGATGACGCACAACAGCGGCCGGTCGGCGGCGAGTTCGGCGAGCAGGCCGAGCGTGGCGAGCCCGACCAGCAGCCGGTCGGCGCCCGCCCCACCGCCGCCCGCCCCACCGCCGTCGCCTGCCCGGTTGCCCGCCCGGCCGTCGCCCGTCCGCTCGTCGTCGGAGAGCCCGAACGCCGCCTCCAGCGCCCGCCGTTGCGGGTCCGGCAGGACGTCCAGCCGATCCAGGCCGGGCGCGAGCAGCAGGCTCAGCCCGGCGTACGGCAGCTCGGCCTCGTACTCGACGCCGGCCGCCCGGACGACCCGGAACGCCTCCCCCGCCCGCGCGACGGCGTCGTCCAGCAGCGCGGTCTTGCCGATGCCGGCCTCGCCCCGGAGCAGCAGCACTCCGCTGCGTCCGGCCCGCGCCCCGTCCAACAGCCCGTCCACGGCGGCCTGTTCGCCTTCCCTCCCGTACAGCATGCCCCGACCCTACCCAGCGGGGCCGCGCACCACTGCCGGCCAGCGCACCGGTACACCTCCGCGGAGGCTACGTACCCCCATACCCATACGTGACGGATTCGCCGTCGGCCGCCCGTCCCTACCGTGGTGAGCACCGGGAACGACCCGGCCAACCACCCACCGGAACACGGGAGATGACGATGACCGAGATCACCACCGCCGCCCTCCAGCAGCTCGCCGAGCGCTACCTCGCGGTGTGGAACGAGACCGACCCGGCGGCCCGCCGCAAGCTGGTCGACGAGGTGTGGGCCGAGGACGGCCGCTACACCGACCCGCTGGCCGCCGTCACCGGCCGGGACGCGATCGACGCGCTGATCGGCGCCGCCCAGGCCCAGTTCCCGGGGCTGGAGTTCACCCTCGGCCCGGTCGACGCGCACCACGACGTCGCCCGCTTCACCTGGAACCTGGGTCCGGCCGGCGCGGAGCCGGTGGTGATCGGCTTCGACGTGCTGGCGGCCACCCCGGACGGCCGGATCGGCGCGGTGTACGGCTTCCTCGACCGCGTGCCGGGCGCCTGACCCCCTCAGACCGCCACTCCGGCCGAGGGGCGGGGCGCTCCCCACCGCTCCCGCCCCTCGGCACCGGCCGCCGACCCGCTTGAGTCGCCAACCCCCTTGAGGAGAGCCCGAGATGAGCACCGCCCTGAACGCCCGGCGGCCCGCCCCGGCCGAGACCGAGGCAACGGCGCCGACGGCCCCCAAGGGGCTGCTGCCGGTCGTCCTGACCGCCACCTTCATGACCGCCCTCGACATCTTCGTCGTCAACGTCGCCCTCCCCTCCCTCCAGGGCGACCTCGGCACCGGCCCGGCCGCCGTCCAGTGGGTGATGGCCGGCTTCAGCCTGGCCCTCGCGGCCGGCCTGGTCACCGCCGGCCGCCTCGGCGACCGGTACGGCCGCCGCCGGGTGTTCGGGCTCGGCCTGGCCCTCTTCACCCTCGCCTCCGCCGCCTGCGGCCTCGCCCCCACGGCGGCCGCGCTGGTCGGCGCCCGGGTGGCGCAGGGCCTGTCGGCGGCGCTGATGGGTCCGCAGGTGCTGGCGATCCTGCGGACCGCGTTCAGCGGCGCCGCCCAGGCTCGGGCCTTCGCCCGGTACGGGCTGACCATGGGCGTCGGCGCGGTGTTCGGCCAGCTGATCGGGGGGCTGCTGATCCGCGCGGACCTCTTCGGCCTCGGCTGGCGCAGCTGCTTCCTGATCAACCTGCCGATCGGACTGGCCGCCCTCCCGCTGGTCCGCCGCAGCCTGCCGGAGTCCCGCGCCCCGCAGCGGCCCGGCCTGGACCCGGTGGGCGTGCTGCTGGTCACCACCGCGCTGACCGGCCTGGTGCTGCCGCTGATCCAGGGCCCGCAGCTGCACTGGCCGCTGTGGACCGGGCTCTGCCTGGGCGGCTCGCTCGCCCTGCTGGCCGTCTTCGCCGTGCACCAGCACCGCACCACCGCCGCCGCCACCGCCACCACCGCCGCCGCCACGGCCACCACCGCGACCACCCCGCTGGTCGACACCCGGCTCTTCCGCGACCGCGCCTTCAGCGCCGGCCTGCTCGCCCAACTCGCCTTCTGGCTCGGCCAGGGCTCCTTCTTCCTGGTGCTCGCCCTGCACCTCCAGTTCGGCCGCGGCCTGGACGCGCTGGGCGCCGGACTGGTATTCACCGCGATCGGCCTGGGCTACCTGATCACCTCCAACACCACCCACCGCGTCACCGCCCGCCTCGGCGAGCGCCGCACCATCGCCCTCGGCGGGCTGCTGATGGCCCTCGGGCTCGGCCTGCTGGCCCTCACCGCGTACGGCGCCGCGGACGGCGGCGTCCGGTGGCTGGCGCCCGGGCTGTTCGTGGACGGCCTCGGCATGGGCCTGGTGATCGCCCCGGTGACCTCGGTGGTCCTGGCCGGCGTCGAGCCGCGGCTGGCCGGCTCCGCGGCCGGGGTGGTGTCCACCGTGCAGCAGGTCGGCGGGGCGCTCGGGATCGCGCTGATCGGCCTGGTCTACTACGGCGCCGGCGACCCGGCCGCCGCCTTCGGCCGCAGCGTCCTGGCCCTGGCGGTGCTGGAGCTGGTGCTCGTGGGCCTGGTCCGGTTCCTGCCGCGCGGAGCACACGGGGCCCCCGGAGCGGCCGAAGCGCACCGAGCGCACGAAGCACCGCACGAGGGCTGACCCCGGCATGGCCCCGGGCACCCGCCCCGGCCCCACGGAACCCGGGCCCCGGGCCGGGCGTTCGTGGACGCCCCGGCCACCGCGCACGGCGACACCTGCGCCGGCACCCCGCCGCCACCCCGGCGGCACGGGGCGGGTGGGCCGAAGCCCACCCGCCCGTTCCCTTCCCTCCCCCCGATCGGGTTGGATGGTCGGATGAGCGAGGAGAAGAGCGCCGTACCGGCGTGGGAGCAGCGGTTCAGGGCGGCCCGGGTGTCGCTGCCCGACTGGGCCGAGGACGCCCCCGACCGGTCGCTGTACGTGTCCAACGCGACCGGCACCTACGAGGTCTACGCCTGGGACCGCACCACCGGCGCCCACCGTCGGGTCACCGACCGTCCGAACGGCACCACCGACGCCGAGCTGTCCCCCGACGGCGACTGGGTCTGGTGGTTCGACGACCACGACGGCGACGAGTTCGGCGTCTGGCGCCGCCAGCCGTTCGCGGGCGGCCCCGACGAGGAGGCCGTGCCCGGCCTCGCCGCCTCCTACTCGGCCGGCCTGGCCCTGGGCCGCGACGGCACCGTGGTGGTCGGCCGCTCGACCGACGAGGACGGCACCACCCTGCACCTGCGCCGCCCCGGCGCCGCCGTGCCGGTCGAGGTCTACCGGCACGAGGAGTACGGCGGCATCGGCGACCTCAGCCACGACAGCACCCTGCTCGCCATCGACCACACCGAGCACGGCGACGCGATGCACTCCGCGATCCGGGTCGTGCGCATCACCGCCGACGGCGGCGTCGAGACCGTCGCCGAGCTGGACGAGGTCACCGGCCGGGACGAGCCGCGCGGCGTCGCCTGCCTGGGCTTCGCCCCGGTCGAGGGCGACACCCGCCTGCTGGTCGCCCACCAGCGCACCGGCCGCTGGGAGCCGATGATCTGGGACGTCGCCACCGGTGCCGAGACCGCCCTCCCGCTGCGCGACGAGCAGGGCCGCGAGCTGCCCGGCGACGTCTCCGCGCAGTGGCGCCCCGGCGCCGAGGCGCTGCTGGTGGAGCACGAGTACGAGGCGCGCAGCGAGCTGTTCTCGTACGCGCTCGCCGACGGCCGGCTGACCCGCCTGGAGACCCCGCGCGGCACCGTCAGCGGCGCCACCGCCCGTCCGGACGGCACCGTCGAGTACCTGTGGTCCTCCGCCGCCGAGCCCTCCGCCGTCCGCTCCACCGCAGGGACGGTCGTGCTGCGGGCGCCCGGCGCGGTGCCGCCCGGTTCGGTGCCGGTCGAGGACGTCTGGGTGGACGGGCCCGGCGGGCGGGTGCACGCCCTGGTGCAGCGGCCGGCGACGCCCGCGCAGGGCCCGTACCCGACCGTGTTCGAGATCCACGGCGGCCCGACGCACCACGACAGCGACTCCTTCGCCGCCGGTCCGGCCGCCTGGCTGGACCACGGCTTCGCGGTGGTCCGGGTCAACTACCGCGGCTCGACCGGCTACGGACAGGCCTGGACGGACGCGCTGCACGAGCGGGTCGGCCTGATCGAGCTGGAGGACATCGCGGCGGTCCGCGCCTGGGCTGTCGACAGCGGCCTCGCCGACCCGGCCCGGCTGGTCCTCACCGGCGGCAGCTGGGGCGGCTACCTGACCCTGCTCGGCCTCGGCGTCCAGCCCGACGACTGGGCCCTCGGCCTCGCCGCCGTCCCGGTCGCGGACTACCACACCGCGTACGCCGACGAGATGGAGGCGCTCAAGTCGCTGGACCGCACGCTCTTCGGCGGCACCCCGGAGGAGGTCCCGGAGCGCTTCACCGCCTCCTCGCCGCTGACCTACGTCGAGCGGGTGCGGGTGCCGGTCTACATCAGCGCCGGGGTCAACGACCCGCGCTGCCCGATCCGGCAGATCGACAACTACGTCGAGCGGCTGGAGCGGCTCGGCAAGCCGCACGAGGTGTACCGCTTCGACGCCGGGCACGGCTCGCTGGTGGTGGAGGAGCGGATCAAGCAGCTGCGACTGGAGATCGACTTCGTGCGGCGGCACCTGGGCACGGCCGGGCGTGACGGAGACGGAGGGGCTGCGTGAGACGCCTGCTGATGCTCGCGGGGGTGGCGGTCGCCGGAGCCCTGGTGCTCACCGGCTGCTCGGGCTCACAGCGGAACACCGCGTCCTGCCCGCCCCCGACCGGCCCGCCGGTACCGAGCTCCTCGGCCGTCGCGCCCGCGCCGGCCGTGCCCGCGTCACCGACCGCCGCCGCGACGCCGCCCGCCGGCGCCACACCGCCCGCCGCGCCGCCCGTCACTCCGCACGCCGGCACCGCGACCAAGGCGGGCGCGGCGGGTCCGGGGGCGGCCGTCGCACGGGCGGTGTACACGCCGCCCGCGGACGGGGGCGACCCGGTCCAGCTCGCCAAGGGGGGTGGCAAGAGCGGCTCGTCCGGTTCGAAGGGGTCGGGGTCCAAGGGCTCCAAGACCGGTCGCAGCGTGCACCACCACATCGACCACTACGACTCCGACGACCACAACGGCAGCGGCGGCAACGGCAACGGCCACTGTCACAGCGACCCGACGCCGCTGCCCACCGGCTCGTCGACCCCGACCCAGCCGCTGCTCCCCCCGCAGACGCCGACGCCGACGACGCCCCCGCCGGCGGTCAAGCCGACACCGGCACCGGCCCTGCCGACCAAGCGCTGAGCCGGGGCGGCCGAACGCCGAGCCGGGGCGGCCGAACGCCGAGCCGGCGTCGGCGTCAAGGCGCCGCCGGTCAGTCCAGGACCGGGTCCAGCCCGAGGGCCCGGTCCTGCTCCGCCTCCGCCTCCCGGCGCACCAGGCGGTACCACATGAAGACCACGAACCCGCCGAAGACGAACCACTCCAGGGTGTAGCCCAGGTTCTGGAACGCGCGCAGGGTGAGCCCGTCGCCGCCCTGGGGCTGCACGGTCGGTACGGAGGCCAGCCCGGCGGGCGCGTCGTCGGCGGCCACCCAGCCGTCGTACCAGCCGTCGTACTCCAGCACGTTCAGCAGCGAGGCCCGGTTGATCATGCCGAGCTGCCCGGCGGGCAGACCGCCCGCCACCGCGCCGTTGCTGCCCACCGACTCGTTGGCCTGGAGGCGCCCGGTCACCGTCACCTCTCCGCCCGGCGGCGGCCCGGCGACGGCCGGGTCCCCGGCCGACCAGCCGCGCACCACGGCGACGGCGTGTCCGTCGGCGGTGCGCAGCGGGGTGAGCACGTAGTAGCCCTGCTTGCCGTCCACCACCCGGTTGGGGACGAGCAGTTGGTGCTCGCCGTCGTAGCTGCCGGTCACCGTGACGGTCCTGCCGACGGTTTCCGTGCTCACCTGCGGGGTCGCCTGGTTGAGCAGCGCGTCGATCGGCCGGGCGTCACCCGAAGCGGTGACCGCCTGCTTGGCCTCCTGGTGCGTGGACACCCGGTCCTCGAAGCGGCCGAGCTGCCAGGAACCCAGCCACAGGCAGACCGCCACGGCCGCCACGGCCACGACGGTGCCGCCGAGCCAGCGCGGAGTCAGGAGGAACCGGTACACACCCCCACGGTATCCACTCCTCACACCCGCCCCGTCCCCCGGGCCCCGCACACGGCCGCCTCCGGGCGGTCGCCCCGGCCTCTCCTCTACATCGGCGGCCACGCTCAGGCCGTCGTCACCGAGCCGTCACCGAGCCGTCGGCGAGCCCGACGGCTGCGGCGCCGGGCCGCCCAGCCCCTGGACGCCGCCGCGGTAGACGGTGCCGCTGCACGCCACCGGCAGGGTCGCCGTGGCGGCCGCCGGGCTGCCGGGGGCGGGGGTGTGGGCGATGGTCACGGCGGGCGGCGCGGTGGTCGGGTTGCCGGTCGGCGTCGCGGTCGGGCTGGGGGCCGTGGTGGGGCCCGCCGACGGGGACGAGGAGGCCGGCGGGTTGGCGCTGACCTCACTGGTGGGGACGGAGGCCGGGGCGCCGGACTCGGCGGCGGGGACGTCCGAGCGCAGGGCCACCTGGTTGACGCTGTTCGACGGGGTGCTCAGGGTGCCCGAGCCGGTACAGGTCTGGTCGGGGACCCAGGCGAACGGCACCCGGTACCCGGCCCGCGGCGCGAGCACCGGCGGCTCCCCGTCCATCGCGGGCAGGCCGGCGGCCGGGTCGCCCGGGGCGTGGTCGGCGGTGCGGATGCGGCCGCGGTCGCCGCCGCTGACGGCGGTGACCGCCACCGAGCCCGGCCCGCCGAGCCGACAGCTGCGCCCGGACACGTTGTAGACGGTGAACGAGCCGTAGATCCGCCCGTCGCCGTCGGCCGTGCCGACCTGGGCGAGTCCCTCACCGAGGTCCGTCCGGGTGCAGAGCGGGACGATGCCGCCGTCACCGGCGCCGGAGGTCCCGCTGGGCGCGACGCCGCCGTCGGTGCTCGCCTGCCCGCCGCCGGGGCTGTGCGGGGCCGAGGCCGTACCGGGCGGCGGGGTGGTGTCGCCGGGGCCGCTCGGGTTCGCGTGCGAGGCCGCCCCGGTGCCGCCGGTCGTCCCGGCGGTGCCGCTGGGCGAGGTGGCGGCCGGGCTCTTGGCGTCGGCCGAGCCGGGGCCGCCGGAGAGCCCGAGGTGCTCCCCCTCGTGCAGGACGGGCAGGCCGATCGCGACGACGAAGGCGAGCGCGGCCGCCCCGGTCCAGGCACCGCGCCGGGCGGCCCGGCGGCGGGGCACCGCCCGCCGGATCCGCGGCAGCCCGCCGGCCGCGGGCTGGATGCCGGAGACGGCGCCGTGCAGGAGCTCGCGCACCGCCCGTTCCTCGGTGGACAGGGACAGCAGCTCCTCCGGGGCCTCGGCCCCGGGCCTGCTCGCTCTGGAAGCGCCGGGCCCGGTCGCCCCGGGCCCGGTCGCCCCGGGCGTCCCGGGTCCGTTCACCTCAGGCCCGCCCGCCTCCGGAGTGCCGTCCGCCGGCCGCCGTCGGTCGCCGTCCGCCTCAGCCATGTCCGGCCGCCATCTGGACGCGCAGGGCGGCGAGCCCGCGCGAGCCGTAGGCCTTCACCGAGCCGAGCGAGATGCCCAGGGTCTCGGCGACCTGCGCCTCCGTCATGTCCACGAAGTAACGCAGCACCAGAACCTCCCGCTGACGGCGTTGCAGACCACGCAGCGCGGCCTTCAACTGGTCGCGCTCCAGGGCATCGTAAGCACCTTCTTCTGCACTGGCCATGTCAGGCATGGGCTTCGGCAGCAGTCGCAGCCCGAGGATGCGGCGGCGCAGCGTGGAGCGGGACAGGTTGACGACCGTCTGCCGCAGGTACGCCAGGGTCTTCTCGGGCTCGCGCACCCGGCGCCGGGCGGCGTGCACCCGGATGAACGCCTCCTGGACGACGTCCTCGCAGGTCGAGAGGTCGTCGAGGAGCAGCGCGGCGAGCCGCAGCAGCGAGCGGTAGTGCGCCTGGTAGGTCGCGGTGAGCAGGTCCTCGCTGGTACCCGCGTCGGTACCGGCACCGGAGTCCGCCGCACCGGGTGCGGCCGCCGTCATCTGGTCTTCTTCCGGCCTACTCGCAGGCCTCGGGGCGCGCGAGGGGAAGGACACCGCGGCTCTTGCCGGGATGCCCGCCCTTGCCCCCACCATCACGTTCGCCACGCACGTTGGACACTCGATCCCCTGTCATGGTTGCCCAGCCCGGGGCCCATTCTTCCGCATCGGCTGAAGAGGCCTCCAGGGGATTCCCACGGGATTCCGGACAGATTGTGTCGAGGAGCGAACACAGGTATGGACACAGGTGTGGACACAAGCGGGCACATCGGAACCCGTGAGAGCCCGTCAGGACCGGGGCCCTCTCTTTCGGATCATGCCGGGCGCACGACGCCGGAGCACGCACCTCGCCGCGTTGTCGTCGGTCGCCGATGCTCCGCATGGACTCCCTCCTCCGCCTTGCGATGCACGCACTCCAACGCCGCGCGCTGATCCGACGTGATCCGAAAGAGAGGACCTAATCCGTCGGCGTTCCCGCCGTCAGCTCCGCCGCCACCAGCTCGGCCAGCTGCACCAGGTTGAGCGCCGCGCCCTTGCGCAGGTTGTCCCCGCAGAGGAAGAGGTCCAGCGCCTCCGGCTCGTCCAGCGCCCGCCGGACCCGCCCGACCCAGACCGGGTCCGTCCCGACCACGTCGTTCGGCGTCGGGAACTCGCCCGCCGCCGGGTCGTCGTAGAGGACCACGCCGGGCGCGTCCCGCAGGATCTCCTGCGCGTGCTCCTGGGTGACCTCGCGTTCGAACCGCGCGTGCACGGCCAGCGCGTGGGTGCGGACGACGGGGATGTGGACGCAGGTCGCCGAGACCTTCAGGGCGGGCAGGCCGAGGACCTTGCGGGACTCGTCGCGGATGCCCATCTCCTCGGCGGACCAGCCGCCGTCGCGCAGCCCGCCGGTCCAGGGCACGGCGTTGAGCGCGAGCGGGGCGGCGAACGGCCCCTGATCGGCGATCAGCGCGCGCAGGTCGCCGGTCTGCCGGCCGACCGCGGTGCCCGCCACCAGCCCGGTCTGCGCGCGCAGCGCCGCCTCGCCGTCGCGGCCCTCGCCGCCGGCGGCCTGGTAGGAGGCGACCACGAGCTGCGCCAGCCCGTACTCGGCGTGCAGCGCGCCGACCGCGGCGATCATCGCGAGGGTGGTGCCGGCCGGACTGGCGACGATGCCGCGCGGGCGGATCCGCAGCGCGGCCGCGTTGACCTCCGGGACGACCAGCGGTACGTCCTCCGCGGTGCGGAAGGCGGCCGAGTCGTCGACCACCACGACGCCCTTGGCCGCCGCGATCGGCGCCCACTGGGCGGAGACCTGGTCGGGGACGGCGAAGACCGCGACGTCGATCCCCGCGAAGGCCTCCTCGGCCAGCGGGACGACCCCGACGGTCTCCCCGCGCACCACCGCCGTACGGCCGGCCGAGCGCGGGGAGGCGACGAGTCGGACCTCGCCCCAGACGTCCTGGCGGAGGGAGAGCAGCCCGAGCAGCACCTCGCCGACCGCGCCGGTGGCTCCGACGACGGCGAGGTTGGGACGCCGGGTCATCGCCCGGCGTCCCGGCCCGGTGCCCGGGTCATCGCCCGGTGCTCCCGCTCCGTTCCCGGGTCATCGCCCGGTGCCGCCGTAGACGACGGCCTCGTCGCTCTCGCTGTCCAGGCCGAAGGCGCTGTGCACGGCACGGACGGCCTCCGGCACGTCGTCGGCGCGGGTGACCACCGAGATGCGGATCTCCGAGGTGGAGATCAGCTCGATGTTGACGCCCGCGGCGGACAGCGCCTCGAAGAAGGTCGCCGTGACGCCCGGGTTGGAGCGCATGCCGGCGCCGACCAGCGAGATCTTGCCGATCGCGTCGTCGTAGCGGAGCGACTCGTAGCCGATGCCCTGCTTGACCCGGCCCAGCGCGTCGATGGCCTTCTGGCCCTCGGTCTTGGGCAGGGTGAAGGAGATGTCGGTCAGGCCGGTCGACGCGGCGGAGACGTTCTGCACCACCATGTCGATGTTGACCTCGGCGTCGGCGATGGCGCGGAAGATGCGCGCCGCCTCGCCCGGCTTGTCGGGCACGCCGACGACGGTGACCTTGGCCTCGGAGGTGTCGTGGGCGACTCCGGAGATGATGGCCTGCTCCATCTCGCCCCCTTCGGGCTTGTTCGGGTTGTCGTTGCTGACGATCGTCCCGGGAAGACCCGAGAAGGACGAGCGTACGTGAATCGGGATGTTGTAGCGACGGGCGTACTCGACACACCGATCGAGCAGCACCTTGGAACCCGACGAGGCCAGCTCCAGCATGTCCTCGTAGGCGATCCAGTCGATCTTGCGGGCCTTCTTCACCACGCGCGGGTCGGCGGTGAACACGCCGTCCACGTCGGTGTAGATCTCGCAGACCTCGGCCTTCAGCGCGGCGGCGAGCGCCACGGCGGTGGTGTCCGAGCCGCCCCGGCCCAGCGTGGTGATGTCCTTGCTGGTCTGGGAGACGCCCTGGAAGCCGGCCACGATCGCGATGTTGCCCTGGTCCAGGGCGGTGCGGATGCGACCGGGCGTCACGTCGATGATGCGCGCCTTGTTGTGCACGGAGTCGGTGATGACACCGGCCTGGCTGCCCGTGAAGGACTGCGCCTCGTGCCCCAGGGATTTGATCGCCATGGCGAGCAGCGCCATGGAGATGCGCTCTCCAGCGGTCAGCAGCATGTCGAACTCACGGCCGGCAGGCAGCGGTGACACCTGCTCCGCGAGTTCGATGAGCTCGTCCGTCGTGTCGCCCATCGCGGACACCACGACGACGACCTCATGGCCGGCCTTCTTGGCGTCAACGATTCGGCGGGCCACGCGCTTGATGCCTTCGGCATCCGCAACGGATGAGCCGCCGTACTTCTGCACGACAAGGCCCACGTGCGCTCCTCGACTCGAAGTCTTTTCCGGGGGCTACGGGCCCCCGTACCCCCCGGGGGAGAGGGGGGTGCGGTCGTCGTCAGTCTACCGAGCAGGGGTGCTCCGACCGGCGCTTTCCATATCGTGAGACGGTAGTTTCAGCACGTGAGCGGCCGTACGGGCGGCTCCGCCGTCAGGTCTGCGGGCGATTCGGTACCGCTCCGAAGAATCGCCCGACCGGGGGACGGCGATCCGGCCGGATTTCTTTTCCGGCCGGGGCGCTGAGGCATTCGTCACAATCCGAGGGCGCATTCGATCAGCCCGCGATCCGTGCCGGGATCTGCCGGATTTCCGCCTGGGAAACTACCGCCCGAGGCCGAGCTCGGCCGCCATCAGGTCGCCCGCCTGCTGCTCCAGCTGCTCGTCGGTGAGCCCGTCGTCGTCGGTGTCCGCGCCGTCCGGCGCCGCGCCGATCGGGCTGTCCAGCCGGACGTGGGCGATCAGCGACTGCAGGGCCCGCAGCACCGCCGTGCAGGTCGTGCCCCAGTTGGAGAGGTACGAGAACTGCCACCACCACAGCGCCTCGCTGACCCGGCCCTCGCGGTAGTGGGTCAGGCCGTGCTGGAGCTCGCTGACCACGCCGGCCAGGTCGTCCGAGATCCGGAAGGCATTGGGCTTCTCCGGCGGACCGTACGGGTCGAAGACCTCGTGGTAGACGTCGATCGGCGCGAGCAGCTCGGCGAGGCGCTCGCGCAGCTGCTCGCCGTCCGGCTCGGGGCCGGTGTCCGGCTCGAACCGGTCCTCCGGGACGACGTCCTCGATCGCGCCCAGCCGGCCGCCGGCCAGCAGCAGCTGCGAGACCTCCAGGAGCAGCAGCGAGACCGCGCTGCCGGGCTCGTCGCCCTTGGCGACCTCGGTGACGGCGAGCACGAAGCTCTCCACCGAGTCGGCGATCTGCACGGCGAAGTCGTCCGGCTCCGAGCCGTGGCCGTGGACGTGCGGGGCGTGCGCCCCCGGTTCCCCGTGGGACTGCTGGTGGGGGGTGTGGGGCTGCTGGTTGATCGTCCGGTCAGACATCGAGCAGTCGTCTCCCTTCGAAGGCGCGGCCGAGGGTGACCTCGTCCGCGTACTCCAGATCCCCGCCGACGGGCAGGCCGCTCGCCAGACGGGTCACCTTCAGGCCCATCGGCTTGCAGAGCCGGGCCAGGTAGGTGGCGGTCGCCTCCCCCTCCAGGTTGGGGTCGGTGGCCAGGATCAGCTCGGTGACCGTGCCGTCCGCGAGGCGCGACAGCAGCTCGCGGATCCGCAGGTCGTCCGGGCCGACGCCCTCGATGGGGCTGATCGCGCCGCCCAGCACGTGGTAGCGGCCGCGGAACTCACGGGTGCGCTCGATGGCGACGACGTCCTTCGGCTCCTCGACCACGCAGATGACGGCGAGGTCGCGGCGCGGGTCCAGGCAGACCCGGCACCGCTCGGCCTCCGCGACGTTGCCGCAGACCGCGCAGAAGCGGACCTTGTCCTTGACCTCCAGCAGCGCGTGCGCCAGCCGGCGCACGTCCGTCGGGTCGGACTGCAGCACGTGGAAGGCGATCCGCTGCGCGCTCTTGGGCCCGACGCCGGGCAGCCTGCCCAGTTCGTCGATCAGGTCCTGAACCACGCCCTCGTACAACGTCGCGCCTTCCCTCGGATGGTCGGTGTGCCGGACGGCCGGTGGAGCCGGGTGGCTGGTGGGGCTTGGTGGCCCGTGGAGCCGGAAAGCTGGTGGAGCCGGACGGCCGGGGCCGGTGGTGCCGGACGGCCGGTGGTGCTCCGGTGCCATCATCCAACGAATCGGGCGTCGGACACAGCGCCCGACGCCCGACTCCCACATAAATCACATGGGTCTGTCGTCTGAACTTCAGACCTTCTGGCCTTGGAAGCCGCCGTTGGACGACGTCAGAACGGCAGGCCGGGGATGCCGCCGCCGCCCAGGCCCTGGGTCAGCGGGCCCATGCGCTCGGCCTGCAGCTTCTGCGCGGTCTGGTTGGCGTCCCGAACGGCCGCCAGGACCAGGTCGGCCAGGGTCTCGGTGTCATCCGGGTCCACGGCGGCCGGGGAGATGCTCAGCGCCACCAGCTCACCGGCACCGGTCACCGTCGCCTCGACCAGGCCGCCGCCCGCCGAACCGCTCACCTTCGCCTCGGCCAGCTCCTGCTGGGCGTTCGCGAGATCCTGCTGCATCTTCTGCGCCTGCTTCAGCAGCTGCTGCATGTTGGGCTGGCCACCACCGGGGAACACGGCTGTCTCCTTGCTGTCACGGCTGTCGTACGGCGCTTCGTCCGTCACCGCCGAGCCTACGTGCTGCCCGCCGGTCCGGGCCCCGGATCGGGCCCGGATCAGGGTCCGCTCAGGGGCCCGTAGGCCCGGAGACCTGGGCCGGAGGACCCGGGGGCCGGTTCAGGAGCCCTGGTGGTGGATCTCCTCCAGCACCGTCGCCCCCAACTCGCGGATGATCAGCTCCTGGCCGGAGAACACGTCCTCCTTGAGGTCCGGGTCGTCCGCCTCCGGGACGTCGTCCTCCGGAGCCACCGACCGCACCGGACGGGCCTGCGCCGCCACCGGCGGCGGGGCCTGCACCGGCGCGGGCTGCACGGGCGGGGCCTGGACGGGCGCCGGCGCGGCCTGGACCGGCGGAGCCTGCACGGGCGCCGGGGCGGGCGCGGGCATCGACGGCGCGGCGGCCGCCGGACGCGCCGCCGGGGCTCCCCAGCCGCCACCGGCCTGGGCACCGCCACCCGGTGCGCCGCCGCCCTGGCCACCGCCGGACAGGCCGCCGCCGGACGGGCCGCCGACGCCGCCGGACGGGTCGATGATGCACTCGATCCGCCAGTCCACGCCCAGCGCGTCGGCCAGCGCGGAGCGCAGCACGTCGTCGCTGTTGCTGCCGACGAAGCTGTCCCGGGCGCCGGCGTTGATGAAGGACACCTGGAGCACACTGCCGTCGAACCCGGCCACCTGGCCGTTCTGGCTGAGCAGGATCCAGGTGAAGCGTCGGCGGTTCTTCACCGCCTCCAGGATCTGCGGCCACAGCTGCCGCACCTGCGCGGCACCCTGCTGCGCGGACGCCGACGGCTGCCCACCGGGAGCCGCCACCGGGGCGGGGGCCGGGGCGGGCACGGGAGCGGCGGCCGGCGCCGGGGCCGGGGCCGGAGCCGGGGCGGCCTGCGGCTGCGCCACGGGGGGCGCCGCGGGAGCCGCGGCGGGGGCCCCGCCGGCGGGCGGGAAGCTGCGCGGGATCGGCCAGGCACCCGGCGCCGGCCCGGCGGGCGCGGCGGCGGGCGGCACGGCCTGTACGGGCTGGGGGGCCTGCGCGGCCGGTACGGCGGCGGGCTGGACCGGCGCGGGCGCCACCGGCACCTCGGCCACCGGCGCCACCGCCATCGGAGGCGTCGCCGTCGGAGCCGCCATCGGCATGCCCCCGGGCACCGCCATCGGCGCGGCGAACCCGCCTGCGGACGCCCGTCGCTCCAGCTTGTCCATCCGCGCCTGCAACGACAGCTCGTCGCTGTACGCGCCAGGCAGCATCACCCGGGCGCAGATCAGCTCCAGCTGCAGCCGGGGCGCCGCGTTGCCGCGCATCTCGGTCAGCCCGGTGTTGACGAGGTCGGCGGCCCGGCTCAGCTCGGCCGCGCCGAACGCGTCCGCCTGTGCCTGCATCACCGCGACCCGGTCGGCCGGGGCGTCGATCAGCCCCTTCTCCCCCGCGTCCGGCACGGTGGCCAGGATCACCAGGTCGCGCAGCCGCTCCAGCAGGTCGGTGACGAAGCGGCGCGGGTCGTGCCCGCCCTCGACCACCCGGTCGATCACCTGGAACACCGTCGCCCCGTCGTGCGCGGCGAAGGCGTCCACCACCTCGTCCAGCAGCGCGGAGTCGGTGTACCCGAGCAGCGCCGTGGCCATCTGGTACGTCACGCCGCCCTCGCCGGCCCCGGCCAGCAGCTGGTCCATGACCGACATCGAGTCACGCACCGACCCGGCCCCCGCCCGCACCACCAGCGGGAACACGGTGTCCTCGACCTGGATCCCCTCCCGGCCGCACACCTCCGCCAGGTAGTCGCGCAGCGTGCCGGGCGGGACCAGCCGGAACGGGTAGTGGTGCGTCCGGGACCGGATCGTCCCGATCACCTTCTCCGGCTCGGTGGTCGCGAAGATGAACTTGAGGTGCTCCGGCGGCTCCTCGACCACCTTCAGCAGCGCGTTGAAGCCGGCCGAGGTCACCATGTGGGCCTCGTCCAGGATGAAGATCTTGTACCGGCTGTGCACCGGCGCGAAGAACGCCCGCTCGCGCAGCTCGCGCGCGTCGTCCACACCACCGTGCGAGGCGGCGTCGATCTCGATCACGTCGATCGACCCGGGCCCGCCGGTCGCGAGGTCCCGACAGGACTGGCACTCCCCGCAGGGCGTCGGCGTCGGCCCCTGTTCGCAGTTGAGGCAACGGGCCAGGATGCGCGCGCTCGTCGTCTTGCCACAGCCGCGCGGCCCGCTGAACAGGTACGCGTGGTTGACCCTGTTGTTGCGCAGGGCCTGCTGGAGCGGAGCGGTCACGTGCTCCTGCCCGATGACCTCCGCGAAGGTCTCGGGGCGGTAGCGGCGGTACAGGGCTAGGGACACACCCCCGACGATATCGGGACGGACCGACAAACGCGTCGCCCCTCACCCCGCCGACCGTCCCCGACCGGCCCCGGGAACGCAAAGACCCCTCGCGCACCCGCCAGAGCCCTCTTACCCTTGCTGCCTTCCGGCCCTGGGGGGGTTCAGAGAGATGACGCCACACGAGGGGCTGGCCCCCACAGTACCGGATCCCCGCCCCAACGATCCACAGGCCACCCCCACCCTCCCGCCTGCGGGACAGGTGGTCGCGAGCACCCCGAAACATGTACTAAGCTCTCCCACGGAGGATTCGCCTAGAGGCCTAGGGCGCACGCTTGGAAAGCGTGTTGGGGGCAACCCCTCACGAGTTCGAATCTCGTATCCTCCGCCGGCAGAAGGCCCGGACCGCTCAGCGGCCCGGGCCTTCGTCGTTGTCCCTCCACGGCCTCCGGCCCAGCTGTCCTCCCCAGGCCCCTTCACCGGGCTCCTCCGGCAGCAGTACCCGAACCCCTCCCTTGATCCGGTCGACCCCGGGCGGGCCACCGAGTCGCTGCACAAACTCTCGAACGTCCGACAGGCCGGCCGGAGCAAGCCGTTGCTCGACCCACCCTGATCGATTCGGCTCGAACAGGCGGGCACATGCGCGAGCGCCAGCCGGGGTACTACAAGCAGCCGGGAAAGAGCACCGAGCCTGCCGTCACCAGAGCCGTGATTCCCCTGGACTCCACGCGGCCCATCACCGATACCTTGCCCGAATTCGAGTGGAACAGCGCAGACCAACGCCCATCGAACAACTCTCCGGCTCCGCCCCAGCCCTATCTTCGGCCGGGCGCTGCTGATCGAGCGCGGTCATGCTCCTCCCCTCTCCCGCTATACCCGCCCGCGCATTGCGGCCGGGATCGCGGCGTCCGCCAGAGCGGACGCCGTGACTCCGCCCGCAGTTTGCGACCGAGAGAGCCGATAGACACTCATGTGCCCGCCAGGAATGGGGTCTTGCAATAACTTTAGCGTAGAGGAAGAGCGGGGCTCCGAACGAATCCACCCCCAGGGTCGCGGCATCACCTGCCCCAACCTTTCGATGCCTGCACCGGCGATCCACCCGGAACAACAAGCGATCTCGATTCCGAGCGATGCACAATCGAAGGGAAATGGCCGGAGGATTCCTGGTCTGGCTTGGTGCGACCCGGACCATCACGCCGGTTCCAAGGCCTTCAGGACCAGCTGCCATGGATTCAGCCTCGACCCCGGCGGCGCGGGCCGCCCGCCAGATGACGCCGCCCGCAGGTGTCAGACTGCCGTGATTCCCGCCCCTTCCGAAATAAGCACCCACCTGCGATCACAGTCGATCAGAGTTCGCAGCACTTACGACAGGGCACCCATTGAGATCGATCGTCTCTTTGCAAGAGTTGACTTAATTCACTATCTGACGACATCTGCCTCTAGCCTCGCCCCGAGGGAAGCGAGACGAACGGCCGACGAGCGCCTTCGAGTCGCGTAGATCTCTTCACCACGCTCCGAGAAGGAAATAGCACGATGGCCGATGAAGTCCGCACCAGCCCGCCCGTCTACACCGAGATCACCGAAGTGAATCCCGACAAGTGCAGCAGCTGGATGAGCAAGAGGACATGCAACCGTGTCCCCCTGAAGCGATCCAATGTGGACAAATTCAAGACCATTCTGCGCAACGGCCAGTACCGCACCACGCACCAGGGATTCGCGCTCGACTGGCATGGCTGCCTGATCGACGGGCAGCACCGCGCCGCCGCGATCATCGAGACCGGTGCCACCGTGACCGCCCAGGTGACGTACAACCTCAACCCGGACACGTTCGCCGCGATCGACGGCGGCCGCATCCGCACCGCGGGGGACTTCGTCGCGCAGATCACCGAGATGAAGCAGGCCAACTCCAACGTGTACGCGGCCGCCTTGAAGGTCCTCGCCAACCGCAGCGCACAGCTCCACTGGACCCGCTGGACCACCGGCCGACTGACGGCGGAAAAGCTGCAGGAGCTGGTGGTCAAATGGCCGATCGAGGAAGACCTGATCATCCGCATGGTGGGGAAGGGCAAGCAGTGTCACGCCAGCGCGACCGGGCTGGTCGTCGCCTACAAGATCATCACCGAGGAATGGCCGGAACCCGTGGCGAACTCGTTCTTCGACGGCATCGGTGAAGCCAGTCAAGAGTTCGTCGGCAAGGACCCCCGGGCCCTCTACACGAACACCATGACCAACGTGAACCGCGGGGTTGTCAGCCGGGACAGCGTGCAGCAGTCGGCCCAGGCCATCAAGGCCTTCAATGCCCTCGTCACGGGCGAGTCCATCGGCACCCTGAAGAAGATGAAGATGGGTGGCGTGAAGACCGTCATGGATCGGCGAACCGGCGAGGAGATCGAGCAGGAGTACCTCGCAGACCGGTACCCGGACGTCGTTCCGCAGACGCTCGACGTCAGTGACACGTGGCTCAGGGGCGGCGGTACGGACTGAGCACGGCCACCCCGCCAAAGGGCCTGGACCAGCCGGTGCGGACTTGGGCTCCAGGAGTCGTTACAACGCCCCAGTTCAGGGGATGCATTGGACTTCGGGATCCACGAGCGCCGGATGGCCCAGGCACCAGCACAGCCCGGGCATCGCCGCCGAGCCCAGCCCACAGCCCCTCTACGATCAGCCAGGCGATCCGCCGCAACCGCACCGACGGCGCCCGCAGGATCCTGTCGAAGCCGGAGTTTTCGGGATGCCGTCCAGGCGATGCCGGACGAGAAGTGGAGCCCGGAGCGGCTACGCCACGGTCAGCGGGCACAGCTCCCGACCGGCGACCATGACGCCGAGGCCGTCCGTGACGCCAGATGACCACTGCCCGAACTCTTCCGACACAGCTGAGGCTGTCCCTGACCCCTGACCTGAGATCAGGGCGGCGAGATGGACCGCCACCGGGAGTTCACCCTCGCCGCCGACAACCCCGATCTACTTCTGCGACATGGCCGGCCCTTGGCAACGCCGACTCCGACGAGAACACGAACGGCCTGCTACGGCGGCACTTCCCCAAGGAGACCGACCTCTCAGTCCACACCTCGGAGCGCCTGGCCTTCGCTGCCGACCATCTCAACCGCCCCTCAGGCAAGGAAGACGCAGCAAACTCCGCGGACCCGGGAGTGCTACTCGTGTGGATCTGCCCTCTTGTCGACGAACTCCCCCAGGACGCCACACCGTTCGCCACCCCGACCCGGGAGGCAGAACTGCTCGGCGCACTCACGCTCGGGACCTTGTCCCCAATTGGTACACAGCAACGTATATGACGCTTCATCACATCAAGTGGACGAGGCGTACACCCATTCGAGAGGGCTTCACGGCCCATTCAACGGAGTTCATGACACCACGTTACGCAACTGTTACGTGACACAACGAGCATGCCGATGAGTGATCAACCTGGACAAGTGAGCTTCATATAGCTCCGATGCGAACTTCATGTCGTCACACAGAGCGACTCGCTCATAGGCATCCCGACGGTGCCGATCGACCGCTCTTGCGGCCGCTCTTGAGGCACTGTCAGAATCTGAGCCGGGGGAAGACGTCACATGCGCATCAAGAGTTCCGCGTCAGCACTTCTCCCGCTCAAGGCGATCGGGCCCCAGTGCTGTCACACCGGGGCCCCTCCTCGCCACCATCGCATCCCAGCTCAGGAGGAAACTGATGGCGAAGCTCTTCGGCGCGCCCGCACGGGCTCACAGCCTGGCGACCAAGGTGGCTGCGGTCGCAGGCCTGGCCACCGTTGTGGCCCTCGGTGTGGCCCCGCTGGCCAGCGCCAGCGGCACCAGTGGCAAGACGAATGGATGCTACAGCACCTGGGGAACCACGGGGACCAACGGGCACTGCTACCCCGTCACGGCCGACGGCAACTTCCGAGTCTCGGCCGACTGCAACCTCGAGCCCGATGGCTCCAGCGGCTGGAGCTACTTCTACAAGAACGCCAACATCGGCGGCTTCGGTCAGTACGACTGCACCTTCAAGATCAACAGCTCGTGGGTGGAGTACTCCGGCGGCTGAGTCGAACCGGCGCGGAGCGGGCCCCGGTCCGGGTCGCGCCGTCAGTGAACCGTGGGCGCTCCCGGTGTGCCGGGAGCGCCCTTCCCGTACGTGGAAGGCGAACATGGCGCCCATCGCCAGCTTGTCATCAGTGATTCAGGGATACGGCAGCCGCACCGTACTGTCAGGAATCGACCTCGCGGTACACCAGGGGGTGCTGGGACTGCTCGGCCCGAATGGCGCGGGCAAGAGCACCCTGCTCCGCACCCTGGCCACCGCGACGCCGCCGCGCTCGGGCAGCGTCACCGTATCCGGGACGACGGTGACCAGCGAACGCGAAGCCCGCGTGGTTCGCCGTCAGGTCGGCTACCTTCCACAGGACTTCGGCTTCTACCCGTCATTCACGGTGCAGGACTTCGTGGAGTACTGCGCCTGGCTGCGCGGCGTCGCGCGCGGCGAGGCCCGCGACGCCACCAGACGAGCCATCGAAGCCGTCGGGCTGGCCGACCGGGCCGGCGCCAAGATGAAGTCGCTCTCCGGAGGCATGCTGCGCCGGGCGGGCATCGCCGCCGCCGTCGTGGGCGAGCCCGCGGTGCTGCTCCTCGATGAACCCACGGTCGGCCTCGACCCCGCCCAGCGTCTGGAGTTCCGCACCCTGCTGCGGTCGCTGCCGGACACCGCGATCGTGCTCTCCACCCACCTGGTGGAGGACGTGGCCGCGGTGTGCGACCGCGTCGTGGTGATGCAGGACGGCCGTTTCGTGTACGACGGCACCCCCGAAGATCTGGCGGGCCAGGCCAGCGCGGATGCGCCCGGGGACAGTGAGTTCGAACGCGGTTACATGGCCGTGCTACGGAGTGAGGTCGGCGCATGATCCGCGTCCTGCTCATGGAACTGCGTCGCTCCCCGCTGCGTTGGTGGCTGCCGGCACTCCTGCTGATCGACCTCGCCGCCCTCTTCGGCCGGAGTCGGTCCTGGATCGGGGTTTGGCCCGAAACCAGCGTCGCCGCCCAGGTACCCTCCTTCTACTTCGGCCCCGCGCTGGCCGCGGCTGCGGCTTGGGCGGCCGGCCGCGAGGGCCGCGGCGGCGCGATGCCCGCCACCCCCACGTCGACCAGGCCCCGCTTCCTGCCCGAGCTGC
The DNA here is from genome assembly GCF_048159585.1 of Kitasatospora sp. SC0581. Taxonomy (NCBI): domain Bacteria; kingdom Bacillati; phylum Actinomycetota; class Actinomycetes; order Kitasatosporales; family Streptomycetaceae; genus Kitasatospora; species Kitasatospora sp. SC0581. The sequence goes on from NZ_JBLRWA010000003.1 coordinate 613,444, forward strand.
TCCTGCTGACCGCAACCCTGGTGTACGGCACCGCTGTGTACGCGTGCGGAGCCCTGGTCGCGGCCGCCGTCAGCTGGTCGGAGGCGGGTCCCGGATTCCTGTGGCCGGGATATCTGGTCATCGGCCTGACCGTGATGACCGGGTGCGCTGCCGCAGGACAACTGGTGGGCAAGACGATTCGTTCCACCTTCCTTGCACCCTCGGTGGCCGGCCTCGGCAGCCTGGCTGTCCTCGCGTGGGTCGGCAGCCCACACGCCTTCGGGCTCTTCGTGCTCTCCGGGAGCCCTCAGGCGCAGGCTGCGCCGGCCGCGGTCGCACTTCGTGTGGGGCTCGCGCTGGCGGCGGCAGGACTGGCATTGACACTGCCGGACTGGTGGCAGGCTCGACGGTCGGTCCTGTTCCAGGCACGGTCAGGCCTCGCCGCAGTCGGCTTCGGCGCCCTCTTGGTGGCACTGGTGGCAGCGGCACCGCAGGCGGGCAGGGTGCAGGTGTCACGGAGCGCGCCCGCGCAGCCGCTGTGCACCACCACAACGCCGAAGCTGTGCATCTGGCCCGAGGAGCGCAAATACCTTCCGAAGCTCGCCTCGCTATCGGACCGGATCGCCCTGCTGCCCGCCGGACTGTTCGTCGTGCCCGACACCTTCTACGAACAAGGGCTGCGCGGACCGGCCCACCAGTACACGGACTTCCCCATCAGTGAGGGCTCGGTGTGGACCGTGGCCGAGAGCATCTCGATTCAGATCCTCAGCGCGACTGCCCCTCCACGGTGCAAGAACCTGACGGAGGCGAACACCGAACGCATGGTGAAGGCCTCGTGGGAGCTCGGGAGGTGGCTGAACGTGACCATCACGGGCGGGCCGCAGCCGGACGACGTTCACGGTGGCCCGCCGGGCCTCGACACGGCCTCGATCGACCAGCTGGCAGGTGCGCCGCAGGCCGAGCAGATCTCCTGGGTGAATGAACGCCTGAGCGTCCTGCGGGAGATGCCCTGTGCATGAGCCCCGCCATTCGGGTGGAAGGTACCTCCGGTTCGCCCACGCACTGCGCTATGCGCGCAGTCGCCGCCTGCACGTGCTGGCGCTGAGCCTGCTGGCGCTCGCGGTGATGGAGGCCATGTGGGGATCGATCGGACTGGTACTTCCAACGGCCCGGACGGGCGATGTGGACGTGCCGTTCCGCCGTGAACTACCACTCGCTTACGCGGCGTTGGCAGTCAGCAGCCTTCACGGTCCGATGGAGGGCCTCGAGGCCGTGGCGGCCGGGTCGCTGCAGCGGATGCGGGCACTCCACCTCATCACCGCCGCAGTGCTGTCCGGGGTGGTGGTCGGTGTGCTGGAGGGCAGGCACGGTGGCGTGGCGGTCGGTGTGGTGGCGGTACGGGCCCTGGTGGTCTGGCTCGGGATCGCCGTGCTCTCCGGCCTCTGCATGGGCTGGGCCCTCGGCTGGGTCCTGCCCCTCGCGACGGTCTTTCCGCTGAGTTATTTCGGCAGCAGCGCCGATCCGCAGTGGTGGGACTGGAGCAGGGGCGCGCCCGGCGACACGGCCGCGAACCTGATGGCGGTCGCCGCGGTCCTGCTGGTGGTGGTCGGTCTGCTGTCCACTCCGTGGCGCCGGCGACGTAGGTCACCACGACGGCGCGGCGCCGTCTGACGCGAATCTGCAAGCGCTCGAGGCGCGGCCCGACGCGCGGGCGCCGACAGCGCGCAAGGCCGGTCAGGACTCGCCCGGTCCCGGACGGGCACTGCCGAGGAGAGCTGGACAGCGTATCGGAGCAACCACTCGCGAGTTCGAATCTCCTCCGCCTGGCCGAAGGCCCGGACCGCTGAGCGGTCCGGGCCTTCGGCGTTCCTCGGGGTCGCAGTCGTGCGCCGCTTGCCGTCGTGCCGCGAGTGGGCACCGGACAGACGCCGGAGGGCCGCGGGTCAGGCCGCCCGGCCGGGGGCCGGGTGGGACGCGCCGGCCGGGCGGAGTCGGCGGCGGACGGCCCAGGCGGCTGCCGCGAGGGCGAAGCCGTAGACGGAGACGAGTCCGTGGCCGTTCTCCTGGGCGATCCACATGGCGAGGCCGAGGGCGGGGACGCCGGCCGCCAGGGCGAGCTCCTTGGGGAGGCGGGTGCGGGTGAGGAAGGCCAGGGCGAGGGTGGCGCCGAGGAAGTAGGTGGCGCCGGAGCTGCCGGCGAAGTTGCGGGGGTCGGTGCTGGGGCCGCCGCCGAGGCCGAGCAGGCTGTCGACGCGGCCGGGCAGCAGGATGCCGGCGAGGAAGAAGCCGAGGGTGAGCGGGCCGCCCCAGTACCACTGGGCGAGGGCGGCGACGGCGGCGAGGGTGACGAGGTTCCACAGGCCGCCGAAGAGGCCGCCGTTCTGCATGAACACCGAGGTGAGCTCGCGCCACCAGCCGGACTTGGCGGGGTCCGCGTCGAGCGCGTCCATGGCGCCGGACCAGAGCAGCTGGAGCAGGACGCCGCCGACGGCGAGCGCGGTCAGGGCGACCGCCGTCCATGGGAGCGGCCGTCCGCGCAGGGTGTCGCGGCCGACGACGCCGAGCCCGCAGTTGACCATCATGACCATCAGCGCGGCCGTGGTCACGTTGAAGACGATCGCTCCCATGTCTGGCTCCCCCCGGTTCCGACGTTTTCCAACGCCGTTCGAAAACCTGATGACGCCAAGCTAGCACAGTTTTCGAACAGTGTTGGAAAACGTTGTACGGTGGACCGCATGAAGCTCACCAAGGAGCGCATCGTCGATGCGGGCATGGCCGTCTTCGCGGAGGTCGGCTACCAGAACCTGTCCATGCGCCAGGTCGCCGACCGCCTGGACGCTCACGCGGGCAGCCTCTACTACCACGTGCGCGGCAAGGACGAGTTGCTCGCCCTGATGGCCGACCGGGTCTGCCGCAGCGCGTACGACGCCGGCACCGAGGCCCTCGCCGCCCTCCCGCCCACCGCCACCTGGCAGGACCGCGTCGAGGCCCAGGCCGCCGCCCTGCGCCTGAGCCTCAGACAGCACCCCGGCGGCGCCCAGCTCCTCGCCGAGAGCCCCGGCGTGCTCAGCCCCGGTGCCCTCTCCCTGATGGAACGCCTGCTGCGCACCCTCCTCGACGCCGGCCTCCCCGCCGAGCACTGCGGCATCGCCGCCGACACCCTGCTCAGCCACGTCACCGGCTTCGTGCTCCAGGAGCAGAACCAGCCGGCGGCGCCACCGCCCGTCACCGCGGAGCAGTACGCCGAGCTGTGCGAGCGGTTCCCCCTGCTCATGGGCCCGTTGATCCCGCGCGTGGGCCAGGACGAGAAGTTCACCCGGAGCGTCCGCCTGCTCTGCACCGGCTTCGCGGCGCTCTCCTAGCGGCGCCCTCCCGGGCGAGGCGGATCCGGACCCCTGGCGTCCTCGCGGGACCCCGCTGGGTGAACTCCGCGCGCCAGGCGATTCGACCGCGACATAACTTCGCGTTATGAGACTTCACTCTTCGCGCATGAGGTTCTGGGGGCAGGCCGGCGTGGTCGCCGCCGCCGTGGTGGTGCTCGGCGCCACGGCGGCGGGGGGCGCCGTCGGCCGAGCACCGTTCCTCGGGCCGCTGAACACCGTGTCCCCGGTCGCCTCGACCGTGCCCGCGAACGGGGACGTGAACCCGTACGGCACGTTCGTGATCCGGCACAGCACGGGCAGGCTGCACCGCGGCAACGTCCTGATCAGCAACTTCAACAACGCGCAGAACCAGCAGGGCACCGGGACCACCCTGGTCCAGGTGAGTCCGGACGGCGCCGTCAGCACGTTCGCCCAGATCGACCCGGCGCACCTGCCCGGGCCGTGCCCCGGCGGAGTCGGGCTCTCGACGGCGCTGACCGTCCTGCCGGGCGGCTGGGTCCTGGTCGGCAGCACGCCCACCACGGACGGCACCTCCGCCACCGTCCAGGCCGGCTGCCTGCTGGTGCTGGACAGCAACGGAACGGTCCGCGAGACCATCGCGGGCGACGGCATCAACGGCCCGTGGGACATGACGGCCGTCAGCTCCGGCGACCGCGACGAGCTGTTCGTGACCAACCTGCTGAACGGCACGGTCGCGGGCGGCGGGGCCGAGGTCGACCAGGGCACCGTCCTGCGGATCACCCTGCGCCGGCCGGGCGGCGCGCCGCCGCAGCGGATCGCGACCACCCGGATCGGTTCGGGCTTCGGCCAGCGCACCGACCCGGCCGCCCTGGTGATCGGCCCGACCGGCGTCGGCCTGGGCCACGACGACACGCTCTACGTGGCGGACACCCTCGCCAACCGGATCGCCGCGATCCCCGACGCCGTCCACCGCGTCTCCGACGCCGGCACCGGTACCACCGTCAGCACCGGCGGCAACCTCAACGGGCCGCTCGGCCTGGCCGTCGCCCCCGGCGGCGACGTCCTCACGGTGAACTCCGGCGACGGCAACCTGGTCGAGACCACCCCCGCCGGCGACCAGGTCGCCGTCCGCACGCTCGACGACAGCGGCACCCCGCCCGGCGCCGGCGCCCTGTTCGGGCTCGCGGTCGACCTCGACCGCGACGCCGTGTACTTCGTCGACGACGCCACCAACTCCTTGAACGTCCTGCACTGACCGCCCTGCCGCGGGTGCTGCTCCCGTACGCTCCCGCCCCCGAGGGCCCGGACCGCGACCACCGACCGCGGCCCGGGCCCTCGCTGTCTCCCGAACCGCCCGCCGGTCGCTTCGCCGTGCGGCCCGAACCGCCCGCCGGCACACCGTGTTTGCCATGCTTGAGCCCCGGCCGGTTCCGACCTGGGACGGCGTCCGTCCTCTGTGGTGAGGTGTTCCCCATCGGCAAGACAAGTGGATCGACCCTGGTCGCGTGGCTGCGCGGCGCCGACGCGGCACAGGTCGTACGGGTCCTGGCCTCGCGCCCGGACGCCGCGGTGGAGCCGGAGCCGCGATCGGTCGGCGAACTGGCGGACCGGCTCCAGCGCCCGGCCTCGGTCGCGCTGGCGATCCCCCGACTCACGCTGCCCGAGCTCCAGGTGGCGGAGGGCGCCGCCGCGCTGGCGCCTGCCGCCCGGGACGTACTGGCGAACCTCCTCGACGCGACGGACGGGGAGCTCGCTCACCAACTGGAAGCGGTACTACGGGAGTTGGCCGATCGCGCGCTGGTGTGGCCGGGCGGCGACGGGCGGCTGCACGTGGCGGCGCCGCTGCGGCAGGTGTGGGCCGCACCCCTCGGGTTGGACGCGCCACTGGCACGGCTGCTCGCGGACACGACCTCCACCGATCTGGGCCGCATGCTCGCCGCCGTCGGCATCACGTCGACGGGTACCAAGCAGAAGCGGCTGGCCGCGCTGATCGACCACCACGGCGATCCGGACCGGGTCACCGCGCTGGTCGCCAAGGCCCCCGCGGCTACTCGGAAACTCCTGGAGCAACGTGCGCGGCAGGCACCGGAGCGGTCGGCCCGCATCCTGTACGGCCTCCCGCGGCCGGATCCCGGGCCGGGCGAACGGTGGGCGCTGGAACGGGGGTTGCTGATCCGGGACGGGCGCTGGTACGGGCCTGACCGGATGCCCTCGGAGGTGGCCCTCGCGCTGCGCGGCACCGGCTGGCACGCCCCGTTCACGCCCGTCCCGCCCGCGGTCCGGACGCGGCCCGTCACCGGATCGGCGGTCGACCGGGAGGCCGCCGCCGCGGCGATGGCGTTCGCCGCCCACGCCTCCTCCGTCCTCGCGGCGTGCGCCGCCGCTCCCCCGGCCCGGCTGAAGTCCGGCGGGATCGGAGCCCGCGAGCTGTCCCGGCTCGGCAAGGCCGCGAAGTGCGACGACACCGTGGTGCGCATCGCGCTGGAGTCGGCCGCCGCGGCCGGGCTGCTGGCCCGGGACGGCGACCGGGTCGCGGCGACCGAGGCCTACGACGGCTGGGCGGAGGGGGAACCCGCCGACCGGCTCGCCGTGCTCCTCCGCGCCTGGTGGACACTGCCGCTGACCCCCGGCGGGAGCCGCGACGAGGAGGGGAAGGCACTGCCCGCCCTCGCCGGAGCCCCGCCCCGCGGGGGCTGCGTCCAGGCCCGGCACGGACTGCTCGCGTCCGCGGCGCGGCTCCCGGCGGGTGAGGGGGCGACCGACCCGGCGGACCTGGGGGCGCTGATCGCGTGGCAGCGCCCGCTCGTCGACCAACTCGCCCAGGACGCCAGCCCGTTCGCCACCCTGGTCGGCGAATCGGAGCTGCTCGGCGTCCTCGCCCTCGGCGCCCTGTCCCCGCTCGGGGCGGCCCTGGACGCCGACGGCCCGGACGCGGTGGCCGCCGCCTGTCGACGGCTGCTGCCCGCCTCCACCGGGTCCGCCCGCTTCGGCAGCGATCTCACGGCCGTGGTCGCCGGCACGCCCTCGACGCCCCTCGTCACCCTGCTGGACTCCGTCGCCGACCGGGAGGCCACCGGTACGGCGTCGGTGTGGCGGTTCAGCCCGGACAGCGTCCGCCGCGCCCTCGACGCCGGCCACACCGCCGACACGCTGACGGCCGACCTCGCCGCCGTCGCCGTCGCCACCGCCGCCACCACCACCACGGAACCGCTGCCACAACCGCTCGCGTACCTGATCCGCGACACCGCGCGCGGCCACGGCCGGGTGCGCGTCGTCTCCGCGGCCTGCGTGATCCACGGCGCGGAGCCCGCCCTCCTCGCCGAACTGGCCGCCCACCGCAGGCTCGCCCCGCTCGGCCTACGGCAGTTGGCACCGACGGTGCTGATCAGCCGGACCTCACCGGACGAGACGCTCGCGGCCCTGCGGTCGGCGGGCTACGCCCCCGTCGCCGAGGAGCAGGACGGATCCGTCCGCATCGAGCGGACCCGGCGACACCGGGCAACGAACCCGCTCCCGACCCCGCGCCGACCCGCCGGCACGCGGCGGAAGGCCGTCCACGTCGCGGGCGCCCGGACCGCCACCGACCTGGCAGCCGTCGCCGCCCGGCTACTGGTGGCCCCGCAGGAGGCTCCGGAGCCCGACCCCGACGACGGCCGCCCCTACGCCAGCGACACCGAGGAGATCATCGCCGGGTACGCGCGCAACCTGTCCTTCACCGACGTCCGCCAACTGGCCCACGCCGTCAACGAGAAGCAGCCGATCACCGTCGAGTACACCGCCACCTCGGGCAACACGACCGTCCGCACCCTGAGCCGCCTCGAACTCGACGCGCCCTACCTCCACGCCTGGTGCCACCTGCGCGACGCCGAACGGGTCTTCACCCTCTCCCGCATCCACGGGGTGATGCCCTCGTAGCCGGGCCCCGGCCGGCCGGTGTCCGATTCGTTCAAGACCGGGTGGGGCGGGGGTGCCTAGCGTGGGGGCATGAACAGCACAGGTGTACCGCAGTTCGCGTTCGTCGGGCTGGCCGTTGCGGATGTGGCCGCCTCGGTCGGCTTCTACCGGCGGCTGGGGGTGGGGTTTCCCGAGGGGGCGGAGGGGGACCCGCACGTCGAGGGCGAGGTGCCGGGCGGGCCGCTTCTGGTGCTCGATTCCGAGGCCACCATCCGGTCGTTCCATCCCGCCTGGCGGCCGCCGAGCGGCGGTAGCCGGTCCGCGCTGGCGTTCCGCTGCGCGAGTCCCGCGCAGGTGGACGCGGTGTACGGGGAGTTGACCGGCGCCGGGTACCACGGGGAGTTGGAGCCGTGGGACGCCTTCTGGGGGCAGCGGTACGCCGTGGTGCACGATCCGGACGGCAACGGGGTGGACCTGCTCGCGCCGCTCGAGGACAGGCCCTAGGAGGAGAGCAGCGCGGTCAGCGGCAGGCCCGCCAACTCCCGTACGTCGCGGGCCAGGTGGGCCTGGTCCGCGTAGCCGGTCCGGGCCGCCGTCTCGGCCTGCGGGACGCCGGAGCGGGCGAGGGCCAGGGCGCGCTGGAGGCGCAGGATCCGGGCGAGGGTCTTGGGCCCGTAGCCGAAGGCGGCCAGGGAGCGGCGGTGCAGTTGGCGGGCGCCGAGGCCGACCGTCTCAGCCGTCGCGGCGACGGAGCGGCCGGCGGCGAGCGAGGCGGCCACGGCCCGGATCAGGCGGTCCTCGGGCTGGGCGTCGGCGGACAGCCGCAGGGCCAGGGCCTCCAGGGCGACGGCCGGGTCGGGGGCCGCGTCGATGTGTCCGGTCAGCCGCCGGACCTCGGCGGCTGGCCGCAGGTCGGCCAACTCGACGCGGCGGTCCCGCAGTTCGTGTGCGGGGACGCCGAGCAGGGCGGGGGCGGCGCCGGGCCGGAAGCGTACGCCCGCCCAGGGGCCGCGCAGTCCGGGGCCGGGGTGGAAGGCGCGGGTGTCCGGTCCGGCGACCAGCAGCCGGCCCTCCGTCCACAGCAGGTCCATGCAGCCGTCGGGCAGGACGAGCCCGGCCCGCGCGGCGCCCGTATGCCCGGCACGCGCATGCCCGCCCGTACGCCCGAGGGCCGGCTTCGTCCACAGGACCGCGCCGGGCAGCCGGCACGCGCGTTCCTGGTACGAGGTGGACGGTTCCATGATCCGAGGCTACGCGCCCCGCAGGGACCCGGCGGGCGGGCAGACGGCTGCAGGACGGCGGGCGGACGCCGACGGCCCCGGCCGCACGAGGCGGCCGGGGCGATCTGCCCGGGGAGAAGGGCCGGTCAGGCGACCGGCTCGGCCTCCGGCACCGCCGGGGGCTCGGCCCCCGTACCGGCGGTCTTCCGGCCGTCGCGCATCAGCACCAGGGTGAGCGCCGCCGCCGCGACGACCGCGATGCCGCCCGCCGTGAAGGTGGTGGAGGTGGCGGTGTTGAACGCCTCCCGGGCGGCCGCGACCAGGCCGCCGTCCCCGGTGGAGCCGGCCACCGCGAGCGCGCCGGTGATGTCGTGGCGGGCGGCGGCGGGGGCGGCCGCGGGCATCGCGCCGGTGTAGGTGCTGGAGAGCACGGTGCCGAGGATGGCCACGCCGAGCGCCGCACCGGACTGCTGGATGGTGTCGTTGAGCGCGGAGCCGACGCCGGCGTGCTCACTGGGGATGGCGCTCATCAGCGCGTTGGAGGCGGCCGGCATGGCGAGGCCGGAGCCGATGCCGAGCACCAGCATGGCCAGGGAGACCTTGGTGAAGCCGTCCCCGACCGAGAGGGTGGCGAGCAGTCCGAAGCCGCCCGCGATGATCAGCATGCCGATCGAGGTGAACACCCGCGCCGGGACCTTCTTGCCGAGCACCGCGCCCAGCGCGTTGAACACCAGCGAGGCGATGGCCAGCGGGATGAAGGCGAGGCCGGTGTCGGTGGGCGAGAACTCCAGCACGAACTGGAGGTACTGGGTGAGGACCAGCATCAGCCCGCCGGTCGCGAAGGTCAGCAGGATGAGCGAGAAGCTGGCGCCGGTGAAGACCCGGTTGCGAAACAGCTTGATCGGGACCATCGGCGAGTCGGTGCGGACCTGCCGGACGGCGAAGCCGACCAGCGAGGCCACCGCGAGGGCGAGTGCGCCGAGGGTGCTCACGCTGGTGAAGCCGTCCTGGGGCAGCACGATGATCGACCACACCAACGCCGTCATGCCGACCATCGACAGCACCATGCCGAGCAGGTCGGGGCGGCGCCACGGTCCCTTGGACTCCGGCATCAGCAGCACCGCGGCGACGATGGCGACGGCCGCGATCGGCACGTTGAGCAGGAAGACCGCGCCCCACCAGAAGTGCGCGATCAGCGCGCCGCCCAGCACCGGACCGCCGACCAGGCCGACCATGGCCACCGCGGTCCACGCGGCGATCGCCTTCGGGCGCTCCTCGTCGTCGAAGACGGTGATCAGGATGGAGAGCGTGCTCGGCATGACCAGCGCGCCGCCGACGCCCATCAGGACGCGCCCGGCTATCAGCTCACCGGGGCTGCCGGCGTACGCCGCGACCAGTGAGGCGGCGCCGAACAGCGCCAGCCCGACGATCATCACCTTCCGTCGTCCGAAGCGGTCGGAGAGGCTGCCGGAGGTGAGCAGCAGGCCGGCGAAGACCAGGATGTACGAGTCGATGATCCACTGGATGTCCTGCGCCCCGGCCTTGAGGTCCTCCGCGATCGGCGGGATGGACACCGTGAGCACCATGTTGTCGATCACCAGCACCAGGCTGCTGAGACAGAGCACGACCAGGATGAGCCAGCGCTGCGGATGACGTTCCACGGCGTTTCCCCCTTCGAACTTCGGGCTTCGAGCGTCGGGTTCCGAGCTCGGGCGTCGAGCGTCGGAACGGGCGCGCGGGCCGGGCTGTGACGCCGGAGCCGCGCGGAAGTCGTCGCGGGCACACCGTCCTCCGTCCCCAGGGGAACGGTGTGCGCCGCTCCGAACACTGTACGGACACCGCACACTGTTCGCAACGCCGCACACCGTTCGATCTCCGCACGCTGTTCGTCGCGCCGTACACTGTTCGTATCAACCCGTGGCGAGCAGCGCCGAACCGGACCGGATCCGGACGATTGGTGAGGAGGGCCCGATGGCGGCCAGGACAGAGGACGGCACGACCCCGGGCATCCCCATGCCGTGGAACCGCCCCGAGCGACGGCGGGAACAGCCCGCCCTCAGCCGCGAACAGATCGTCGCCGAGGCCTTCGCGCTGCTGGACTCCGGCGGCATCGAGGCGCTGAGCATGCGCAAGCTCGCCGCCCGGCTGAACGCCGGCGCCACCTCGCTCTACACCCACGTCGCCAACAAGGACGAGCTGCTCGCCCTGGTCGTCGACCAGGTCTTCGGCACCCTCCCGCACCCCTCGGCCGAGGGGTCCGAGGAGCCGAAGGTCTGGCGCGCGAAGATCGCGGAGTGCGCCGAGAGCATGCGCACGGCCATCATCCGCCACCCGTGGATGGTCGGGGTGATCGGAGACGTCGGGATGATCTACCTCGGCCCCAACTGGATGCGGCTCTCCGAAGCCCTGTTGGACGTCCTGGAGGCGGCCGGCTTCGAGATCGTCGAGGCGAACGACGCGATGAACGCGGTCATGGGCTACACCATCGGGACCGCCTGCGTGGAAGCCGCCTGGCTGGCCGCGCTGGCCCGCAGCGGCCAGGACGAGCAGGAGTGGATGAACCAGCTGCTGCCCGTCGTCACGGAGGCCACCAAGGACTTCCCGCGGCTGCACCGGCTGTACACCACCTCGGTTCCGGACGAGGTCGCCGGAGGCCGGGACAGCACCTTCGCCCGGGGCGTCAACGTCATCCTGGACGGGATCGAAGCGGCCAGGACGGCCCGCGGACAGCACTGAGCCCTCCGGGGGCCGCCCCCGCCCGACGTGCCGCCTCCCGCCCGGCCGCACGGTACAGCGCCGTCCCGGCCGCCCGGCCCGGCGCCGCCCCGACCGCGCGGCTCAGCTCCCGCTGAGCGCCTGCACCTCCGCGTACCCCGGCACCGGACCGACCGGCTCCCCCGCCGCGACGGCCGCCGCCGTGGCCACCGCCGCCGCCAGTGCCGCGCGGTACAGCAGCGACCCGAGGCTGACCCGGGCCACCCCGAGCGCGGCCAGCTCGGCGAGGCCCGGGCCGGTCGGCGTCCAGAGGATGTTGAGCGGGACGGCGAGCGCGCCGACCAGCCGGCCGATCGCCGCCGGACCGGTCAGCCCGGGGACGAACACGCCGTCCGCGCCCGCCTGTTGGTAGGCGTCCAGGCGGCGGAGCGTCTCCGCCTCGGGGGCGTCCTGCCCACACCAGTAGGTGTCGGTACGGGCGTTGACGAACAGCTCCGGGGCGGCCGCCTTCACCGCGGCGATCTTCGCGGCGTGGCGGGCGGACGGGGCCAGCGTGCCGTCCGCCCGGCCGTCCTCCAGGTTGATGCCGACCGCGCCGGCCTCGACCAACTCAACGGCCAGCTCGGCGACTTCGTCCGGGTCGTCGCTGAACCCGGACTCCGCGTCGACGCTGAGCAGGAAGCCGTCGCGCCCGAGCCGGCGCGCCAGCCGTACGGTCTCCGCGCGGGTGGCGGCGGCGCCGTCGGGGAGGCCGGCGACGGCCGCCACACCCAGGCTGGTGGTGCCGATCGCGGGGTGGCCCTGGGCGGCGAGGGCGACGGCCGAGGCGTGGTCCCAGGCGTTGGGGAGCAGCAGCGGGCGCCCGGGGCGGTGGTGCAGGGCGGCGAAGGGGGTCATCGGGTCGTCTCCATCGGCTCGTTCGCACGGTGTCCGGACGGGTCCGCCGGACTGTCGGTCGCACACGTCGGGCCGTCGGCGACCCACGCCGGATCCGCGGCGCCGCCCCTCGCACCCGCCAGGCTCCCGACCGAGTCCGCGTAGTAGTACCCGGCCTCGGAGACGTGGCAGACGATCTGCCGGAAGCTCCAGCCCGTCCCCGGGGAGTCGTCCAGCCGTTCGTCCGGCAGCGCCGCGACCCGCCGGGACCAGATCCCGGCCAGCCGGGTCAGCCGGCTGCGGGCCTCGTCCAGGTCGGCGGTGGTGAACGGCGCCAGGTCGGCCGGGGTGGTGGCGTTGGAGGCGTGCCAGCGGTCGGGCTCGGTCGGTTCGCCGACCAGCCGGGCCTCCACCTCGGCGAGGTGGTCGACGAGATGGTCGGTGATGCGGCGAACGGCCTTGTGCGGCGCGTAGGTTCGGCCGTCGGTGTTGACGATCGGACGGCCGTCCCAGGCCGTCCAGCCGACCGCCAGGGCGAGCACGTACGTGACCATCTCCGGCACCAGGGCGGCCAGTTCGGCCTTGTCGAGGTCCGGGGTCGACGGCGGCGTCCCGGTGTCCGCCGGATCGGAGGCGCCGTACAGGATGCCCTCGGCGATCACCAGGGCCTGCGAGCGGCCCGGGCAACTCCGGGGCGGGGCGCCGAAGGTGAGCGCGACCCCGGCCGGCGCCCCGGCCTGGGCGGCGGCGATGTCGAGCAGGACCCGCGTCCCGACCGGCACCGCGACCCCGCCGACCTCGGTCGCCCGGACGGCGATCCGCCGCATCGTCCGGACCGGCGGGTCCGTGCGCAGCACGCCGGCCAACCCGTCCTCGTGCCGGCGGGCGCCCTCGACCAGCGCGGCGGTGGCGTCGCAGGCCTGGACCAGCAGGCCGATCCGGTTCGCGGCGGTCTCCTCGTCCCGGTCCCCCATCGCGGGCAGCAGCCGGGCCACCGCCGCATCGGCCACCGGGTCGGCCGACGCGCCGTCCACCGCCGGGTCCACGGCCGGGTCCGCCACCGGGCCGTCCAGCGCCGAACAGGCCGGCGCGTCGGTGAAGTAAGCCCGGGACACCGTCGCGACGTCCCGCGCCACGGCCTCCGGGTCGGCCAGGCCGAGCTCCGCCGCGAGCACCCGGACGACCCGCAGCCGGACGTCGGACTCGAAGCCGCCGGCCGCGGCCACCCGCAGCCGGTCCGGGTCCAGCCGCTCCAGGTCGGCCAGCACCAGCGCCCGGCGCCGGGCGTGCGGTTCCCCGGAGCTGAACCGGGCGACGGCGGACCGCAGCCAGGCCACCGTGCCGGGGGCACCGCCCGGCACACCAGGCGCGGGGGCCGCCGCGGGCAGCGGCACCAGCGCGGGATCGGCCAGGGCCGCCGTCACATCGTCGTAGCGGGAGAAGGTCGTGGTCGCCGCCCCGGGGACCACCGTGGTTTCGCTCATGCCGTCATCGTGGCCCCGGGTCGTTTCGGCCCCGGCCGAACCGTGCCGGGGCGACTCTGGAGGCATGTCCCCGGCTCCGCTCCCCCACGCGGCCCCGCCGCCGCGACCGCCCCGTCCCCCGCACCAGGGCGTCCACGCACCGCCGTGCCCCGACCATGGAGGCATGACGCTCGCCGCCCTCGCCGCCCTGCTCGCCGACCCCACCCGGGCCGCCATCTGCTCCGCCCTGCTCGACGGCCGCGCCTGGACGGCCGGTGAGCTGGCCCGGCACGCGCGCGTCGCGCCGTCCACGGCCAGCGAGCACCTGTCCCGGCTGATCGCGGGCGGGCTGCTGGCCGAGGAGCGGCAGGGCCGGCACCGGTATGTCCGGCTGGCCTCGCCCGCGGTGGCCACGCTGATCGAGGACCTCACCGTCTTCGCGGAGTCCGGTCCCGGCCCCGCGACCGCGCCCCGCAACCTGACCGAGGCCACCCGGCTGAGCGCCGAGGCCCGCGCCCGCACCTGCTACGACCACCTGGCCGGACGCCTCGGCGTGGCCGTGTCGGACGCGCTGTTCGCGCGCGGCCTGGTCACCGAGGAGGACGGGCTGGCCCTCACCGGACGCGGCCGGGACTGGCTGGCCGCGCAGGCGATCGAGCTGCCGCCGGGCGCGGGCCGCCGTGGCGGACGCCCGGTGGTGCGCAGCTGCCTGGACTGGACGGAGCGCCGCGGCCACCTGGGCGGGGCGCTGGGCGCGGCCCTCTGCCGGGCCGCCCTGGACCGCGCCTGGGTGGAGCGGATCGGCTCCGGCCGGGCCCTCCGGGTCACCCCGGACGGCGGCCGGGCGCTGCGCGAACTCCTCGGCGTGGAGCTGCCCTGACGGCCGCCCCGGCGCCGCTCCCGCTCAGCCCATCGACTTCGCCCCGTCCAGCGCCTCCCGGATGATGTCCGCGTGCCCGGCGTGCTGCGCGGTCTCGGCGATCAGGTGCAGCAGCACCCGCCGGGCCGACCAGGCCGTGCCCGGCGGGAACCAGGGCGCGGGCGGCAGGTCGTGGGCGGCGTCGAGGTCGGGCAGGCTCCGGACCAGCTCGTCCGTTCCGCGCGCCGTCCGCTCGTACTCGGCGAGCAGCCCGGCCAGGGTGTCGCCCTCCGCCATCCGGAACTGGGCCGCCCAGGCGTCCGGGTCGGCGGCGCCCGCGTCCCCGCTCCGCATCGCCTCCGCACCGCCGGTGATGAACCGCGCCCAGCGCGCCTCGACCCCCGCCACGTGCTTGATCAGGCCGCCGAGGCTCAGCTCGCTGACGGTGGTGCGCTCGGCCGCCTGCGCGTCGGTGAGGTCCCGTACGGTGTGCCGCAGCAGTCCGCGGTGCTTGTCCAGCGTCTCGACGAGTTCCTCGCGCTCACCCATCGGCCACCCCTGTCGCTCGTCGTCCCGTCGGACGCATCAGACGTCCTCCGTCTCCGGCTGCTCCCCTACCCGCCGGTCGAGGTCGATCAACCCGAAGGCCGCGCCCTGCGGGTCGCCGACCGCCGCGAACCGGCCGAACGGGCTGTCCATCGGCCCGAAGTACACCGTGCCGCCGCGCGCCGTCAGCCGCCCGATCGCGGCGTCGGTGTCGTCCACCGCGAAGTAGACGCTGATGTACGAGGGGGCCTCGGGCGGCAGGAAGTCGCCCTCCGCTCCCATCCGGCCCAGCACCGGCCGGCCGCCGACCTGGAACATCCGGTAGTCGAAGTCCCCGCCCACCATCTTCTGCACGCCGTACGGGAAGACCGCCGGGAAGAAGGCGTCCGCCTTCGCGGGCTCGCGGGTCACCACCTCGGCCCAGCTGTACGCGCCGGGCTCGCCCTGCTTCTCGAAGCCCTCGTGCCGCCCGGCCTGCCAGACGCCGAACACCACGCCGCCCGGGTCCCTGGCGATCACCAGCGTGCCGAAGTCGTCGACCTGCATCGGCCCCATGACCACCTCGCCGCCGTTGGCGCGGATCCGCGCCGCGGTGGCGCCGGCGTCCGGTGAGGCCAGGTACAGGCACCAGGCGGACTGGGCCTCCGCGCCGGGCATCGGCGGCACGACCGCGGCGACGGCCTTGCCGTCCGAGTACGCCTGGGTGTAGTTGCCGAACTCCGACGAGCTCTCGCCGAAGGTCCAGCCGAGCACGTCGCCGTAGAAGGCCTTGGCGCCCTCCAGGTCGGTGAACATCGCGTCGGCCCAACAGGGTGTGCCCTCAGGTAGCGCAGCCATCTCTCTGCCCTCGTGTGTGGCGAAGCGCGCGCCGGGAGGGCGCACGCCGGCCCCCGGTTCGTCAGCCTAGCCACGACGCGCCGCACCCGCGCGGGCTGGAACCCGCGCGGGTGCGGACCTCCGAGGTCAGCCGCCCGCCGACAGGCGCAGCGAGGCCGTGCCCAGGCCGGTCGGCCCGAGCGGCACCGGGGGCGCCGAGGGCACCGGCACGCTCGGAACCACCGGGGCGGTGCTCGCCGCCGGAGCCTCGGCGGCCGCCGCCGTGGCCGCCCGACGGGCCTGCGAGGCCTCCACCAGGTCCCGTTCGGCGCCGAAGTGCCGCTCCAAATCGGCCGTGCCGTACCGGAGGCAGCCCCCGTGCCAGTTGAGGATGCCCGCGAGCCAGTTCTCCAGCTCCCCCACGTACCCGTCGAGCAGTTCCCTGGCCGCCTGCTCCAGCCCGAAGTCCTCGTACATGACCGGGAGTTCCTTCTGCGCGACGTGCTGGAACTGGCCCAGCCGCGAGTGCATCAGGTCGTCGACGATCCGGACCCCAGACGGGTAGTCGCAGCCGAAGAAGTTCTGCACCACCAGGACGGCGTTGTGCAGCTCGCCCTCGTACTCGACCTCCTTCTGGTACGAGAAGAGGTCGTTCATCATGCACGCGTAGTCCATCGCGGAGTTCTCCAGCGCGCGCATCGAGCCGTGGTCGTACACCTCCTGCGGCACGGTCTGCCCGTGGCCGAGGCGGGAGAGGCTCGTGGTGAGCTCGGAGCCGAAGGTGGAGCGGCGCATCTCCAGGTAGTCCACCGGGTCCGGGATCCGGTTCTGGATCTGGTTGGCCAGCTCCCAGATCCAGCTGTCCAGCATCACCTCGACGGCCACCCGGAACCGGCCCCTGGCCTCGACGGCCATCGGGCCGGCGGTGCGCTCCCAGATGTCGGCGAGGCCGCGCTCCAGCGCGTTGACGGGCTCCGGCGCGGGGGTGCCGTCCACCGGCATGAACAGGGACAGCCGCGCGTTGGCGGCCTTGGCGCCGCCCAGGTCGCGGGTGCGTCCGAAGGCCCGGGGGTAGTAGTCGTCGGCCCAGGTGCCCCAGGCCAACCAGGCGGAGGCGATGTCGAGTTGGTCGGCGGTGGCGTCCGGGTGGAGGCCGGCCGCGCAGAGCGGGAGGTCGTAGTCGCGCATCGACTCGGCGTCCCAGATGCCGGACGCGGGGACGCCCGGCTCCGCCGCCAGCAGCCCCATCCGCCCGGCCCACTCGATCACGCGCTCCCGGGCGCCGTCCAGGTGCGGGCTCAGCCGGAGCTCGTACGGCAGCTCGAACTCGGGCAGCAGGGACGGCCCGACGGCCTGGTGCGGCACGTGGCCGTGCGACCGCGCCCGCCGCACTGCCGGGCCCGCCGCACCCTCGGCCGCACCCGTTGGGCTCGCCTCCGCCGGGCTCGCCTCCGCCGCTGCCGCCTCCGCCGCGGCCGTCGAGGCCCCGGCGGCCGTGCTACGCAGGATGTCCAGCGCCGAGGTCCCGATGCCGCCGATCGCGTACTGGTCCCACCAGTTGCCGCCACCGGGCCCACCCGGCAGCCCCGGCAGCCCACCGCCCGAACCGGGCGCCACCTCGCCGCCCGAGGCCGCCGAACCGGACGAACTCGCGGCCGCCCCACCGCCGTTCATGTACCGGCTGGAGCGCAGGTGCCACTCGTGCCCGCCGGACTGCCAGTCCTGGAGGCCCTTGACGTACGCCATCACCCGGGCACGGCCCGCCGGGTCCAGCCCGGTCTCCGCGAACAGCACCGGCAGTTCGGTGAACACGGTGTTCTCGAACTGCTGCAGCCGCGAGGTGAGCAGGTCGTTGACCGCCTCGGCGGCCTCCTGGGTGGAGCACTCCAGGAACCGCTCCAGCACCAGGATGCCGTTGCTCAGCTCGCCCTCGTCCTCCACCTCCCGCTGGTACGAGAAGATGTCGTTGCGCAGGTGCACCCCGTCGGAGAAGGCGTCCATCAGCACCCGCAGCGCCCGCGAACCCGACACCTCCTTCGGCACCTCGGCACCGGCCGCGTACTCGACCAGCTGCGCGGACCAGGGCGCGCCGCCGACCTTGCGGCGCATCTCGATGTACTCGACCGGGTTGGCCACCCGGCCCTCGTTGATGTTGGCGAGCTCCCACAGCGACTCGTTGAGCAGGTTCCGGGTGCTCGCGGCGAACCGGAGCCGCCAGTCCTCACCCATCACCGGCACGGTGCGCCGCCACAGGTCGGCCAGTCCCGCCTCGACCGGGTTCTCCGGTTCCGGCAGCTCGGCGGCCGGGTCGGCCGGCATGAACAGCGGCAGCCGGTCGAGGTGGGCCTTGCCCGCCCCGCGGTCGTTGGTGCGCTTGTACATGTCGAGGAAGTGGTCGTCGAAGAAGAAGACCCACACGTACCAGTCGGTGACCAGGGACAGCGCCTCGGCGGAGGCGTCGGGGTGGGTGTACGCGCAGAGCAGTCCGTAGTCGTGGGCCTCCAGGTCGGCCTGGTCCCAGATCCCCGACCCCTCCAGCATCCCCATCTCCCGGGCCCAGCCGGTGGAGTGGGCCCGTGCCTCGTCCAGATGCGGGTTGAGGCGTGCCGGGTGCGGCACGTAGAAGGACGGCAGTTCGAACGGCTGGGTCACGGCGGGCGGGCCTTTCTGGACGTGTCGAATTGGACCAAGAATGACCCGCCGTCAGCTCGCCGCACCGTCACAACAGAAACAGTCATATGAAATGACTCGTTCCCCCCGTCCAGAACCACCCACCCGGCCGAGCGCCCTCCCCAACCCCCCACGCCCCCGCGCCCGCCGCCCCACGGACGCCGCACCGCCCCCGACCCTGGACCCCCGGCGGATGCGACAGGCGCGGGCAAAAAATATCCCTCGCGCCCCCGCCGGCACCCCCGGCAACCGCTCCGCCAACGAACAATGCAGCTCTGGCAAGGCCTTGAACAGACAAGACTTCCCCGGCTACGGGCGTGTTGACCGCGTACGCCAACGCCGCTTCCACCAGACTGGGCGCCGACCCGACGTCAACTCCGAGGAGGGCAAGCCCATGAACGTCACCGTCCGGCTCGCACAGCAGCCCGAGGCCGACGAACTGCTCGGACGCAGCGCGCTCGCCGCACTCGTCGGCATGCTGCTGGACCAGCAGGTCCCGATGGAGTGGGCGTTCACCGGCCCGCTGACCATCGCCCAGCGCCTCGGCCACGACGACCTGGACGCCCACGAGATCGCCACCTACAACCCGGAGGAGTTCGTCGCGCTCCTCTCCGCCAAACCGGCGGTCCACCGCTACCCGGCCGCGATGGCCAAACGGGTGCAGCAGCTCTGCCAGTTCCTCGTCGCGCAGTACGACGGCGACGCGGCCGCGCTGTGGAAGAACGTCCGCACCGGCAAGGAGCTGCTCAGCCGGCTCAACGCCCTGCCCGGCTTCGGCAAGCAGAAGTCGCAGATCTTCCTGGCCCTGCTCGGCAAGCAGTACGGGGTACGGCCGGAGGGCTGGCGCGAGGCGGCCGGGGTGTACGGCGAGGAGGGCGCGCACCGCTCGGTGGCCGACATCACCGGCCCCGAATCGCTCACCCTGGTGCGGGAGTTCAAGCAGGAGGTGAAGCGCGCCGCGAAGGAGGCCAAGGCCGCCGCCAAGCCGCGCACCACCACCCGCGCGTCCGCCGCCCCCACCCCGACCGGTGTGCGCTGAGCACCCGCTGACCCACCCGGCCGGCCGTACCGGGGCCGGCCCCGCCCAGAGCGCGACGCGGGCCCCGGCCGCGCCGCGCGACCGGGCCCGTGAACGGGAGCGCTCCGTCAGGCCACGACGGGCGCCTGCTGCTCCGCGGTGGAACCGTCCGCGGAGCCACCCGCGCCCCCGGAACCGGCCACCGCCCCGAGCGCCTTGCGCCGCCGCGGCAGCGCGAACATCAGCAGGAAGACCGCGAGCAGCACCCCGGCGACCCACCACATCGCGTGCACGAAGGCCCCGCCGAACGCCGTCCCGACCGCCTCCGGCGCGACCACGTCGTCCATCGCCCCGAAGAAGGCCACCGACACCAGGCCGAGCCCGAGCGCGTTGCCCACCTGCTGCACGGTGTTGATCAGCCCGGACGCCGAACCGGCGTGCTCACGCGGCACCTCGGCCAGCACCGCGTCGGTGATCGGCGCGACGATCAGCCCCATCCCGAGGCCCATCACCACCAGCGGCAGCGCCATCTGCCAGGCGGTGATCGTCGTCCCGTACCGGTCCGCCTCCCAGATGTAGACGAGCACGCCCGCCGCCATCACCAGCGCGCCGGTCTGCAGCACCTTCCGCCCGAACCGCGGCACCAGCTTCTGCACCGACAGTCCGGCCGCCGTGGAGACCGCGATCGAGAACGGGATGCCGGTCGCGCCGGCCTTGAGCGGGCTCCAGCCCAGCCCGATCTGCATGTAGAGGGTCCAGACCAGGAAGTAGATGCCGAGTGCCACGCCGAAGGCCAGCTGCACGCAGATCCCGGCCGCGAAGGACTTCACCCGGAACAGCGCCAGCTCCACCAGGGGAGAGCCGTCCCGCCGCGTCTTGACCTTCTCGTACGCCACGAACAGCGCGAACACCGGCAGGCTCCCGGCCATCGACAGGTAGCCCCACAGCGGCCAGCCGGCCTCCCGGCCGTGCGTCAGCGGGTAGATCAGCATCAGCAGGCCGAGGCTGGCCAGCGCCACGCCCACCAGGTCCAGCTTCAGCGCCTGGTCGGCCTTGGACTCGTCGATGAAGCGGCGGCCCAGCAGCAGTCCGGCGATGCCGACCGGCAGGTTGATCAGGAAGATCGGCCGCCAGGCCAGGCCGAACAGGTCCCACTCGGTGAGCAGCGCACCGATCATCGGACCGGAGACCGCGCCCAGCCCGACCACCGCGCCGAACAGGCCGAACACCTTGCCGCGCTCCTCCGCCGGGAAGGTCGCGTGGATGATCGACAGCACCTGCGGCACCATCAGCGCGGCCGTGCCGCCCTGGAGCACCCGGGTCGCGATCAGCATCTCGGGGCTGGAGGCCAGCCCGCACAGCGCCGAGGCCAGCGTGAAGCCGCCGATCCCGATCAGGAACACCCGCTTGCGGCCGTGGATGTCACCCAGCCGGCCGCCGGTGATCAGCCCGATCGCGAAGGCCAGCGCGTAGCCCCCGGTGACCCACTGGACGGCGCTGAACGAGGCGCCGGTGTCCTGCTGGATGCTCGGGATGGCGATGTTGACGATGGTCACGTCCACCAGGTCCATGAAGGAGGCGACCATCACGATCGTCAGCGCGATCCACCTCCGGCGCTCCGCTGCCGCGGTGCCCATTCCGTACTCCTCTACCTTTTCCACGTCCACGACAGTAGCGGGCATCTAGGTCAGAATCTGTCCCAGTTGGTCCGGCATTCTGGACGGCACGAGCGACGGCACGAGCGAGCGAAGCATCGAGAGGCGCACATGAGCGACACCCCGGCACGGCTGTTGAACCTCCTCTCGCTGCTCCAGACCCCGCGCGAGTGGCCCGGCAGCGAGCTCGCCGAACGGCTCGGCGTCAGCCCCCGCACCATCCGGCGCGACATCGACCGGCTGCGCGAGCTCGGCTACCCGGTGCGGGCCAGCATGGGCGCGGAGGGCGGCTACCGGCTGGTCGCGGGCACCGCGATGCCCCCGCTGCTGCTGGACGACGAGGAGGCGGTGGCCATCGCGGTCGGGCTCCGCGCGGCGGCCGGGCACGCCGTGGTCGGCATCGAGGAGGCCTCGGTACGGGCGCTCGGCAAGCTGCTCCAGGTGCTGCCGGGCCGACTGCGGCACCAGGTCGGGACGCTCAACTCCGCGACCGTGCCGCTGCTCGCCGGGGACGGCCCGACCGTCGACCCGGAGGACCTCACCGTGCTCGCCCGCGCCGTCACCGCCCGGGAGCGGCTGCGCTTCGGCTACCGGGCGTACGACGGCGCCGAGACCAGTCGGCAGGTCGAGCCCGAGCGGCTGGTCTCGGTCGGCCGCCGCTGGTACCTGGTCGGCTACGACCTGGACCGCGCGGACTGGCGGCTGTTCCGGGTCGACCGGCTGAGCGGCCCGGCCGCCACCGGCGTCCGCTTCACCCCGCGCCCGCTCCCCGCCGAGGACGCCGCCGCGTACGTGGCGGGCAAGCTGCGCCGCCCGTCACCGAGCGGCACCGTGGTCGCCACCGTGCACGCCCCCGCCGAGCGGGTCCGCGACAGCCTCCGGCCGGGCGACTCCGAGGTCGAACCGATCGACGGGCACAGCTGCCGGCTCCGCTCCCGTTCCGACTCGCTGGAGTGGACGGCGATGCGGCTGCTGTCGCTGGACTGCCCCTTCGAGGTGCACGAGCCGCCGGCGCTGCGCGAGCACCTGCGCCGGCTCGCCGACCGCGCCCACCACGCGGCCGGCCCGGAGGCTCGGACCCCAGGCCCCGCCCTGAAGGCCGGCACCTGAGGCCGCGACCTGAGGGCCGGAACCTAGGCCTCGACCCGGAACCAGCCGTTGCCGGAGCGGAACCAGAGCGCCCCGTCCCGGCCGTGCGCGCGCCCCCGGTCGAGGCCGCCGGGGACGCCGACCCGCTCGCGGCGCACCTCCCGCCAGCCCTTCCGGCTCTCCCGTTCGCACCGGATCAGCTCGCCGCCGGGCTGGAGGAACACGGCCCGGTCCCCGGCGATCGCGAAGCCCACCGGCTGGCGGGCCGGCAGCCGCATGACGACGGGCTCGCCCCCGCCCGGGTCGATCCCGGTGAGGTGGCTCCTGTCCCCGTACCAGGCCAGCCAGGCCCGCCGTCCCTCGGTGGCGGCGGCGAGGCCCTCCAGCGGCTGGTCGCCCAGCTGCCCGAAGTCCGGCCGCCAGACGATCCGTCCGGCGGTGTCCAGCCCGAGCAGGCCGTACTGGCCGAGCGGGTTGTCCCCGTAGTTGCCCTCGTCCCCGAAGGCGAGCCAGATCCGGCCGTCCCGGTCGGTGGTCAACGCCTGGACGGCGTCGCCGAGTTGCAGCTCCCGGGTCAGCCGGCCGTCCGGCCCGAAGACCTGGCCGTTGCGCTCCCAGCCGTCCGCCGACTCCTCGGCCCTGCCTCCGACCAGCAGCACCCGGCCGCCCGGCAGCAGCGCCAGGAAGTCCGGCGGGACCCCGACCCCGGTGAGCGGCACCCGCCACTCGCCCCGCGGGCCGCGCACCACCACCTCGCCGTCGAACGGCAGCCGGGCGCACGGCCACGAACCGGCCGGTGCCGCGTACCGCTCCGGCACCACCAGGACGGCCAGCTCCCCCTGCGGCCCGACCGTCCAGGTCAGGGCCCGGTGGCCGGCCCGGACGTCCTCCGCGGGCAGCCGCCAGACCTCGACCGGACGGTCGGACACCGGTATCGACATCGATCGGGCCCCGCTCAGACCCCGTACTCGGCGGTCAGCAGCGCCCGGCCCAGGGTGTGGAAGGTGAGGTTGAAGCCCACCTGGGCCGGCGGGGTGTCGGCGGCGACGTCCAGCTTCTCCACGTCCAGCGCGTGCACCGCGAAGACGTAGCGGTGCGGGGCGCCGGGCGGCGGGGCGGCGCCGTCGTACCGGTTGCCCGGGAAGTCGTTGCGGCCGTGGAAGGAGGCCTCGCCGGGCAGGCCGGCGTCCGAGGAGCCGGCGCCGCGCGGCAGGCCGGAGGTGTCGGCGGGCAGGTTCAGGGCGAGCCAGTGCCACCAGCCGGAGCCGGTCGGCGCGTCCGGGTCGTAGCAGGTGACCGCGATGCTCCGGGTGCCCTCCGGCAGGCCCGACCAGGCCAGCTGCGGCGAGAGGTTGCCGTCGGCGTGGACGAACTCCGGGCCCAGCGTGCCGCCTTCGGTGATGTCCTCGCTGCTCAGCGGGAAGGACGGCACCTGCGGAAGGAACTCGTACGGCAGCGGCGCGCGCTTGCTCATGGGCTGGTCACCTCTCACGGTCGGAATGACACAGGTCACTCTAAACGGCTCGCCGTAATCGGGTGCGTGTGCGATCCCGCCGCCCCTAGAGTCGACGGCATGGCCTCCAGAATGACCCGTCTGCTCTCCGACTCGCGCGACGCGCTGTTCACCATGATCGGCCTCCAGGCCGTCATCTGGTCCGTCCAGGTGGTCAACTGGCTGGACGACTACGGGCTGTCGCAGGAGTTCGGCCTGCGCTCGGAGCGGATCGGCGACCTGCCGGAGATCTTCACCTCGCCGTTCCTGCACTTCAGTTGGGACCACATCGCGGCCAATGCCTGGCCGCTGTTCCTGCTCGGCTTCCTGTCCGCCTACCGGGGCATGAAGAAGTTCCTGCTGGCCAGCCTGGTGATCACGATGTCCGACGGGCTGCTGGTCTGGCTGCTGGAGAGCCCAAACACCGTGACGGCCGGGGCGAGCGGCCTGGTCTACGGCTACCTCGGCTACGTGGTGCTGCGCGGCGTCCTGGACCGCAACGTGCTGGACGCGGCGGTCGGCATCGTCATCGCGGCGGTCTACTCGACCATCCTGATCGGCGTGCTGCCGGTCACCCCGGGCGTCAGCTGGCTGGGCCACCTGGGCGGACTGATCGGCGGGCTGGCCGCCGCCTTCCTGCTCCGCAGCCGGCCGGCCGAGCAGCGGGCCCCGAAGCCCGCCGCCGCCCCAGACAGCCCCGGATCCGCCCTGCTCAAGCAGCTGGACGACCTGGGCCTGTAGCCCCCGGCCCGGCGGCTGTCGGCCCGGTAGCCCACCCGGGCCATCAGGTATAGACCAATCCCACCCCTGCGGCTAGCGTGGACGGCTCACCCTCCCCCAGCTCCGGAGCCGCACCGTGGAGTCGTCCGTCCTCGCCTTCGCCACCGACCTGCTCGACGAGGGCGCCGACACCTTCTTCGGCAACCTCACCGACCGCGCCGGGGTCGGCGGCGTCACCCTCGCCTCCGTCTACCACGAGGCCCGCGACGTCTTCCCGCACAACCCCCGCCGGGTGGTCCGCTACCTGGAGCCGGGCGCGGCGTACTTCCGCCCCGACCCGGCCGCCTGGCGGGGCCGCCGGCTGGCCCCGGCGCCGTCCACCGCGATCGGCGACCGCGACCCCTTCGCCGAGGCCGGCGAGGAGGCCCGCCGCCGCGGCCTGAAGCTGCACGCCTGGACGGTCTTCTGCCACAACGACCGGCTCGGCTTCGCCCACCCCGACTGCGCCCCGGCCAACGCCTTCGGCGACCGCCACCTCACCGAGCTCTGCCCGGCGAACCCGGAGGTCCGGGAGTACGCGCTGACCCTGGTGGCCGAGCTGGCCCGGTACGGCGTGGACGCGGTCCGCGCCGAGTCCCTGCACTTCCACGGGCTGCGCCACGGCTACCACCACGAGCGCTACTTCGAGGAGCTGGGCCCGACCGCCGAGGCCCTGCTCGGGGTCTGCTTCTGCCCGCACTGCCGCGCCGCCGCCACCGCCGCCGGGGTCCCGGCCGAGGAGGTGGCCGAGGCGGTCCGCGCCGAGCTGCGCCACCGGCTGGCCGACGAGTCCGCCGCCGCCCGGCCCGCCGACCTCAGCGCCCTCGCCGACGGCGCCTTCGCCGCCTACGTGGACGCCTCCGCCGCCACCGTCACCTCGCTGGCCGCCGACCTCTCCGAGCAGGCCCGCCGGCACGGCATGCGGCTGAGCTTCATGGACGGCGGCGGCCCGGGCACCGGCTGGCTGGCCGGCATCGACCTGCCCGCCCTCGCCGGAGCCGCCGACCAGATCGAGACCCTCGGCTACGCGAAGACCCCGGAGGCCGTCCGGGAGAAGCTCGCCGCCTTCGCCCTGCACGGCGTCCACCCGAAGTCCATGGCGGTGATCCTGCGCCCGATGTCCTCCGACTGCGACGGCCCGGAGAACCTCGCCGCCAAGATCGCCACCCTGCGCGAACTCGGCGTCCCCGAGGTCGAGTTCTACCACTACGGCCTGATGCGGCTGTCCTCCCTGGACCGGATCGGCGCCGCGCTCTCCTCCTGAGGCCGGCCGCCGCCCGCCCCGGAACCGGTCACCGCCGCCGCTTGGACGTCCCGAACAGGCTGCGCGAGATCTCCTGCCCGAGCTGCTTCCCGGCCGAGCGCGCGAAGGACTTGACGCTCGGGTTGTTCAGCAGCGACCCGAGCAGCCCGCCCACGCCCGCCTGCTCCCGCGCCTTCCCCTCCCGCTCCTCCCGCCGCGCCGCCGGCTCGGGAGGAGCCGACGCGGGAGGCCCGGCCGGCGCCGCCTCCGGCCGGGGGGCGCGCGCCGCCAGCTTCTCGTACGCCGACTCCCGGTCGATCGCGTCCCGGTAGCGCGCCGTCAGCGGCGAGGCGTCCACCACCGCCCGCAGGTCCGCCGCCTCGATCGGCCCCATCAGCGACTGCGGCGCCCGCAGCCTGGTCGCCGCGACCGGGGTCGGCGCGCCCTTCTCGGAGAGGACGGTGACCACGGCCTCGCCGGTGCCCAGCGAGGTCAGCACCGCGCCGAGGTCGTACGAGGAGCGCGGGAAGGTCGAGACGGTGGCCTTCAGCGCCTTGGCGTCGTCGGGGGTGAAGGCGCGCAGCGCGTGCTGCACCCGGTTGCCCAACTGCGCCAGCACGTCGGACGGGACGTCCCGCGGCGTCTGGGTCACGAAGAAGATGCCGACGCCCTTGGAGCGGATCAGCCGCACGGTCTGGGTGATCGCCTCCAGGAAGGCCTTGGAGGCGCCCTTGAACAGCAGGTGCGCCTCGTCGAAGAAGAACACCAGCTTGGGCTTGTCCGGGTCGCCCACCTCGGGCAGCTCCTGGTAGAGGTCGGCGAGCAGCCACATCAGGAAGGTGGAGAACAGCCGCGGCCGGTCCTGTACGGCGGGCAGTTCCAGCACCGAGACCACGCCCCGGCCGTCCGGGGCCGTCCGCAGCAGTTCGGCGGTGTCGAACTCGGGCTCGCCGAAGAACGCCCCGGCGCCCTCGTTCTCCAGCACGGTGAGCGCCCGCAGGATCACCCCGGCGGTGGCCGCCGAGAGCCCGCCGATGGTCCGCAGCTCCTCCTTGCCCTCGGGCGAGGCGAGGAAGGCGATCACCGCGGTGAGGTCCTTGAGGTCGTAGAGCTCCAGGCCCTTGGCGTCGGCGTAGTGGAACACCAGGGTGAGCGAGGACTCCTGGGTCTCGTTCAGGTCGAGCACCTTGGCCAGCAGCAGCGGCCCGAAGCTGGTGACGGTGGCCCGGATCGGGATGCCCGCGCCCTGTCCGCCGAGCGCGTAGAACTCGGCGGGGCAGCCGCGCGGCTCCCACTGCTGCCCGACCTCGGCGGCCCGGGCACCGGTCCGCTCGCTCGGCGTCCCGGGCGCGGCGACACCGGAGACGTCCCCCTTGATGTCGGCCAGGAACACCGGCACGCCCTGCGCGGAGAGCTGTTCGGCGATCAGCTGGAGGGTCTTGGTCTTGCCGGTGCCGGTGGCCCCGGCGACCAGCCCGTGCCGGTTGAGCACGCCCAGCGGGATGCGCACCTGGGCGTCCGGGTACGCGGTGCCGTCCAGCAGCACCGCGCCGAGGTCGAGGGCAGGGCCGGTGAAGGCGTACCCGGCGGCGATCTCCCGGACGGCCTGCGGGGTGAGGTCGGAGTCCATCGGTGCACACTCCTGAGCGGATCGGAACGCTTCGGAACGCTTCGGCATCGGCACGGAACCCGATCGGCACCGGGCGATGTTCGCGACATTTCCCATCAAACAGCGGCATTCGTCCATGCGCAGTTCACACCGGCGCGCGTGGCGGAGCCTCGGCTGCTGCGCCATCCGCCGTCCGAACGGTAGGCTTTCCGTGTGATCTTCAAGCGCATCGGCAATGGGCGGCCGTACCCGGATCACGGCCGGACGAGCACCCGCCAGTGGGCTGACGTCGCCCCGCGCCCGGTGCGACTCGACCAGCTGGTGACCACCAAGGGCCAACTCGACCTCGAAACCCTCCTGGCCGAGGACTCGACGTTCTACGGGGACCTCTTCGCCCACGTGGTGAAGTGGCACGGCGACCTCTACCTGGAGGACGGCCTGCACCGGGCCGTCCGGGCGGCGTTGCAGCAGCGCCAGGTGCTGCACGCCCGCGTCCTCGAAATGGAGTGACGGACCCCCGACCGGGCCGTCGGACCCCCACGGGCTTTCCGGACCGCCCCCTCGCCACCCGGCGGAGGGCGGTCCGCGCGTACCCCGGTACCCCCTTTCGGGTACCGGGGTACGCCAGATGATGATCGTTTAGTACCTTCGAGGCTGTCCGGCACTACGCTGCTGACTACGGCCGCGACCAGGGGATTCCGCCCGCACCGGGGGAAGCCCCCACCCGGCCGATCCGTCATCCCGACCCCGCCCTGGTACGAGGGGGAGACAAACCGTGAGCATGTTGACTCCCCAAGGCCTCAAGGGGAAGCAGTACCGCGTCACCGGCAACACCTACCCGCGCCTGGGCCGGCCTCCGAAGAAGAGCCGCAAGGTGATCGCCGCACTCGCCGGCCTGCTCGCCCTGGCCCTGGTCGCGCTCGGCGGCGTGCAGCTGTACGACATCTTCACCGGCAGGAACAAGAACGCCTCGGCCCAGGCCTGCGCGGACCCGTCCGGCAAGCCGCTGGCCGCCCCGACGCCGGGGGCCGCCCCGGGCACCCCCGCCGCCTCCGGTGCGCCCGCCGCCGCGCAGGGCGACCCGCACGCCGTCCCGCAGGCCTCCGCCGTCACCGTGAACGTCTACAACGCCACCACCAAGGCCGGGCTGGCCGGCCGGACGGCCGAGGAGTTCAAGAAGCGCGGCTTCGTCATCGGCAAGGTCGGCAACGCCCCGGCCGAGCTGGACAAGAAGGTGCCCGGCACCGCCCAGGTGATCGCCGGTCCGGCCGGCGCCGGCGCGGGCACCCTGGTCGGCTCGCAGATCGCCGGGGCCGCCGTCACCGCCGACGCCCGCACCGACACCACCGTGGACTTCGTGATCGGCGACAGCTACAACGCCCTGCTGGACGAGACCCAGGCGGCCGCCGCCCTCGCGCTGGCCACCAAGCCCTCCCCCGCCCCGACCGCCACCGGCAGCTGCTGAGACGGCACCGACCGGACGCGCGGCACCACCGAACACCGAGAGCCCCCGGCAGACGCAGTGCCGGGGGCTCTCGGTGTTCGGTGGTTCGGGTGGGGAGGCTCAGCCGGCCGTGCCGTACAGCCGGTCGCCCGCGTCGCCGAGGCCCGGGACGATGTAGCCGTTCTCGTTGAGCCGCTCGTCCACGGCGGCGGTGACGACGGTGACCGGCAGGCCTGCCAGCTCCCGCTCCATCACCTCGACGCCCTCGGGGGCGGCCAGCAGCACCACGGCGGTGACGTCGGTGGCACCGCGCTCGATCAGCATCCTGATCGCGGCGACCAGGGTGCCGCCGGTGGCCAGCATCGGGTCGAGCACGTAGACCTGGCGGCCGGAGAGGTCGTCCGGCATCCGGGTGGCGTAGGTGGAGGCCTCCAGGGTCTCCTCGTTGCGGACCATGCCGAGGAAACCCACCTCGGCGGTCGGCAGCAGCCGGGTCATCCCGTCCAGCATGCCGAGGCCGGCCCGCAGGATCGGGACCACCAGCGGGCGCGGGTAGCTGAGGCGGGTACCCAGCGTGACCGCCACGGGGGTGGTGATCTCCACCTCGTCGGTGCGGACGTCCCGGGTGGCCTCGTAGGCGAGGAGGGTCACCAGCTCGTCGGTCAGGCGACGGAAGGTCGGCGAGTCGGTGCGCTCGTCGCGCAGGGTGGAGAGCTTGTGGGCGACCAGGGGGTGGTCAACAACGTGGAGACGCATGTATCGAGGTTAGCCCGGTCCTGGACGGGTGTACGACTCGCCGTGCCCACCGGGGCGCCGGTCCGGGTGACGCTCCCGTGACCCGCCGTGACCCGGCGCGGTCGTCCGGACGGAAGTGCCTCCTGTGGTATCAACCGGGCCGTTCTGGGAATGTCACCTCTTATGACGAGCAACCCGAACCCTGGGGACGGCTCGATGGACGAGCCCGTCGACGGGGTGGGCCGGAGCCCGGGCCCGCCGTACGACCACCCCGAGACGGAAGCGGAGCGCCGCAAGCGGCGGGCCGTCTTCCTGCGCGAGCTCACCGAGGCGCGCGAGCTGCGGGAGCGGGTCCAGCCGCGGCGGACCAAGGAGCGGCGGATGCGCGAGGCGATGCGGATGCGGACCTTCCGGATCTGACCGGGCCCGGGACCGCCCCCGGAACCGCCTCGGGAACCGCCTCGGGTGGCACCCCCGGACCACCCTGATGCCACCCTGGCGCCCGTCCGGCGCGACACCCGGACGGCCCCGGGAAGGGACCCGAACGGCCCCGCCGGGCGTTCGGAGCAAATTTCGACCGGCCTCGGACCGCCCCGGCCCGGCTTCGCCGTCCGCCACCCGGTCCTTCCGACACGACCTGCAAAGACGCGCTGCAGAACACCCCCCGCAAGGGCGGGCTTTCTGTCACGATTCCGATGGGACGGTCCGAACAAGCGGACCGCCTCTGGCGCGGGGGCGGCCAGATTTCCGCGTTGCCCGTGCGCGCCGACAGCCGAGACCGATGATCTTGGGAGTGTCCCTGGTGGCGTACTTCGCTGCAGTGCTTGCTCGCACCGAGGACGGGTGGGATGTGAGCGAGACGGAGCTCGACGACGTCGAAACCCTCGCCGATCTGGCCGACCTGGCCCGCGGATCCGCCCAGGACGACGACAGCGTCCTGATCTTCATCGAACAGGAGGACGCCTGGTTCGCCGTCGTCCGCGTGGACGGCGAGGAGGACCCGCGGATCTTCGTGTCGGACGGCGCCGCGGCCGCCCGCAGCTCCTACGGCTCCGTCCTCACCGACGAGTTGGTCGACCAGGCCGGCGAGAGCGAGTTCGGCGACCTGGACCACCTGCTGGACGAGGCCGAGGAGGCCGAGGAGCAGGACGAGGAGGACGCCGACGCCCGCGGCGGCGTCCCGGTCGGCCCGCTCGGCGACGCCCACCTGCTCACCGAGTTCGGCCTCGCCGCCGACGAGCTGCTGGCGCTCAGCGGCGAGGGCGCGGTCCCGGGCGACGCCCTGGAGGAGATCGCCGAGGCCCTGGGCTGCGGCGAGGTCCTGGAGGCCGTCCGGTAGCGGCGTCGGCCATGCCGGTGTCCACCACCGGATACCCGACACTGGATGCCATGCAGCCCGCATCCACTCCGCTGACCGTCCCGCACGTCCCCCCGCTGCCCGCCCCCGTCCGCCCCGACCCGGTCCGCGACCGCTGGGCGGCGCCGATGCGCCTCGCCATGGCCGAGGCCGCGCTGGCGCCGGCCACCGGGGACGTACCGGTCGGGGCGCTCGTCCTGGACCCGGACGGCGAGGTGATCGGACGCGGCCACAACGAGCGCGAGGCGGTCGGCGACCCGACCGCGCACGCCGAGGTGGTCGCGGTCCGGCAGGCCGCGGAGAAGACCGGGGAGTGGCGGCTGAGCGGCTGCACGCTGGTCGTCACGCTGGAGCCGTGCACCATGTGCGCCGGCGCCATCGTGCTCTCCCGGATCGACCGGGTGGTCTACGGCGCCCTCGACGAGAAGGCCGGCGCGGCCGGCTCGCTCTTCGACGTGATGCGCGACCGCCGGCTCAACCACCGGCCCGAGGTGATCCCGGGCGTCCTCGCCGAGGAGTGCGGCGCGCAGCTGCGCGCCTTCTTCGACACCCACCGCTGAGGGCCCGCCGGGCACCGCGGTGATACGGATTTCGTGACTGCGCCACCCCTCCGGTAGAGTTCCTCTCGGTAGCGTGTCCGAGCGGCCAAAGGAGCACGCCTCGAAAGCGTGTGTGGGGGCAACTCCACCGTGGGTTCGAATCCCACCGCTACCGCTCGAAAGCCCGAGGGCCCGTCCGATCCGGACGGGCCCTCGGCGTTTGTCCGCCCACGTCGCGGGAGCCGCGGGGCATCTCCGGAACGGCCCCGGACATGGGAACGGCTCCGTACCCCGGGCCGATGACCACCGGTGCCCGGTCCGTACGGAGCCTGGAGGGGGAGCGGTTCGGGGGGACTGACCGCTCCCCCGGCGGAGTCCCACAACCGGCGCCGCGTCGGGGGGAAGCCGCGGCGACCGGTCCCACAGCGGGGAGCTCCGGATCCATGCACCGGGGATTCCTGCCAGATCCTCGGTACGTCTTCCATCCTGCCGTCCGGTCCGCGAGCGGGCATCCGGAGAAAGGCCCCACTCGCGGGGACCTTCGTCCCGCCGGCCGAACGCGTCGCACACTTGATAGCCCGTCCGGGTGGATAAGCTGCCCCCTGCAGGCCGCTCGGGGACCGGATGACGGCGGCCCACAGCTGGGAGGAAGAGGTCACCCGATGGCGCAGGCGAAGAAGATCGGCATGGCCCTCCTGCTCATCTTCGTGCTCTACTCGATCATCACCTCACCCTCCCGGTCCGCCGAGCTGGTCCAGCTCGGCTTCGAGGGGATCTCGAACGCGGCCAAGGCCGTCGGCACCTTCATGACCGGTCTGATCAAGTGACGGACGGCCCGCACCCATTCGGGTAGCGGTCGGCCCCCTGGCACCGGCTACGGTGAGCGGGACCCTCTGTCCCCGTCCGCGAGGAGCGGCAATCGTGATCCGCCACCTGGTCCTGTTCAAGCTCAACGAAGGCGTCAGCAAGGACGAAGAGCGCGTGCTCGCCGGCGCCAAGGCCTTCGACGCGCTCGGCTCGGTGATCCCCGAGCTGCGCGAGTGGGAGTGCGGCTGGAACACCACCGAGCGCGACATCGCGTACGACTACGCGATCAACAGCCTGGTCGAGGACCGCGACGCCCTCCAGGCCTACCTGACCCACCCGGACCACCAGGCCGCGGCCGGCCTCTGGCGCGAGTTCGCCACCTGGGTGATCGCCGACGTCGAGGTCTGAGCACCCGTCCGGCCCCACCCGTCCGACCCGGACCACCCGAAGCCCGACCCCGGTGCTTCCCCCGGACGGACCGCGGCGCCCCGTCCGGCTTCCGGGCGGGGCGCCTTGCTCCGTCCCGGAACGATCCGCGCGGCCGTTCGCCGGCCGGCCCGGGAAAGGTTGAACGGCCCACCAACACACCTCCATCGGGTGCTTGCCCGACCTGTGCCCACCTTGTGATGCTATGACCGGTTTTGCCGGACATGGCGAGGTCGTGAACCCGCCGTGGCACCCGCTCCGCAGGGCCCGCCGTTGACGACTTTGGGAGGGGTGAGGTGTCCGTGGACGAAGTGCTGGCTGCGATCACCAGCCCGGCCGGCGAGCTCCGACCGGACCGGCTGCGCGGCCCCGGCGGCCGCCCCGCCGTGGACGTCCGGACGCTGACCCGGGTGCTGTTCGAACGGCTCGCCGAGCTGCCCCCGGACGCCCCCGAGCGGGAGCGGGTCCGGGCCGCCCTGATCGAGGTGAACATCCCGCTGGTCCGCTACGCCGCCACCCGCTTCCGCAGCCGCAGCGAGCCGATGGAGGACGTCGTCCAGGTCGGCACCATCGGCCTGATCAACGCGATCGACCGCTTCGACCCCGGCCGCGGCGTCCAGTTCCCCACCTACGCGCTGCCGACCATCCTGGGCGAGATCAAGCGCTACTTCCGGGACAACGTCCGCACCATGCACGTCCCGCGCCGGCTCCAGGAGCTGTGGGTCCAGGTCAGCGGCGCGATGGAGGAGCTGACGGTGCTGCACGGCCGGGTGCCCAAGGTGCCCGAGATCGCCGCCAGCCTGCGGATCCCCGAGGAGGACGTACGGGCCTGCCTGGACGCCGGGCGGGCGTACAACGCGGCGTCCCTGGAGGCCGCGCAGGAGCACGAGGGCGGGCTCGCCCTGCTCGACCGGCTCGGCTACGAGGACTCCGCGCTGGCCGAGGTCGAGCACCGGGACATGGTCCGCCACCTGCTGGTCCAGCTCCCCGAGCGGGAGCGGCGGATCGTGATGCTGCGGTTCTTCGCCAACCTGACCCAGTCCCAGATCAGCACCGAGCTGGGGATGTCCCAGATGCACGTGTCCCGGCTGCTCTCCCGGATCCTGACCAGGCTTCGGACCGGCAACTCCTGGGAAGAGTGAGATTGCAGCGAGTTACCCCGGCGTGACATCTTGCGACGTTCGGGTTTGCCGTGGACCGTGTTCCGGTATGCAGGGGGAAGGCCCTCGCCGGGAACCACCGCGCGACGGCCCCCGTTCAACTGACAGTCACAAGGGGGTGGGTGCATGTCCGGAGAGCTGGGCACTGCGGAGATCCACGCTGGCGGCCAGGCCAACGGCACGGCCGTCGTCGAGGACCTGGTCCCGCGGCAGCGGGTCGAACCGGCCCGGCCGCCCGGCCCCGACACGGGACCGGAGACGCCGCCCGGCTCGGTGCTGGACACCCGGACGCTCTCCCGCTCGCTGTTCCTGCGGCTGGCCGCGCTGGACCCGGGCAGCGCCGAGCACACCTACGTCCGCGACACCCTGATCGAGCTCAACCTGCCGCTGGTCCGGTACGCCTCGGCGCGCTTCCGCAGCCGCAACGAGCCGATGGAGGACATCGTCCAGGTCGGCACGATCGGCCTGATCAAGGCGATCGACCGGTTCGACCCGGAGCGCGGGGTGGAGTTCCCCACCTTCGCGATGCCCACCGTGGTCGGCGAGATCAAGCGCTTCTTCCGGGACACCAGCTGGTCGGTCCGCGTTCCGCGCCGGCTCCAGGAGCTGCGGCTGGCGCTCACCAAGGCCGGCGACGAGCTCTCCCAGCGGCTGGACCGCTCCCCCACCGTCGCCGAGCTGGCGGCCTGCCTGGGGGTCAGCGAGGAGGACGTGGTCGAGGGCCTCGCGGTCGGCAACGCGTACACCGCCAGCTCGCTCGACTCCAGCACCGGCGAGGAGGACAGCGACGGCCCGCTGGCCGACCGGCTCGGCTACGAGGACCTCGCGCTGGAGGGCGTCGAGTACCGGGAGTCGCTCAAGCCGCTGCTGGCCAAGCTGCCGCCGCGCGAGCGCCGGATCATCATGCTGCGGTTCTTCGGCAACCTCACCCAGTCGCAGATCGGCGAGGAGATCGGGATCTCCCAGATGCACGTCTCGCGGCTGCTCACCCGGACGCTCACCCAGCTGCGCGAGGGGCTGATCAACGAGGGCTGAGCCGACCGCCGGGAGCCGGGCCGCCCCGCTCGGCTCCCGGGTCGTCCAGCAGGTTGGCGCGCAGCCCGGCCAGCACCTCCCCGTCCAGTCCGAGTCCGTCCCGCCAGTAGGCGTCGAAGCCGCCCCAGCCGGCCGCGACCTCGGCGAAGGCCGCGTCCAGGTAGCCGCCGTCGGCGCGGAAGACCGGCAGGAGCAGCTCGGGCTCGCGCATCAGGCCGCGGGCCCCGAAGTCGTCCAGCACCCGCCGTACGACCGGGGCGGAGCGCTCGTTGGTGAGCAGGTAGTCGGCCAGGACGGTCTCCCGGTCCACCCCCAGGGCGGTCAGCAGGAGGGCCGCGGCCCAGCCGGTGCGGTCCTTGCCCGCCGAGCAGTGGAACAGCAGCGGCGGCCCCTGAGGATCCGCCAGCAGCCGTAGCAGGGCGGCGAATCGCTCGCGCGCCACCCGGTCCGTGACGAACCACCGGTAGAGGCCGGCCATCCGGGCGGCCGCCCGGCCGTCGCCGAGCAGCGCCCGCTGGCGCTCCGGGTCGTGGTCCGCCAGCGCGTCGCGGACCAGCAGGACGATGTCGAAGTCCGGTGCCAGCAGCGGGAGATGGTGGAGCGTCACACCGCCGGGCAGATGGTCCAGACCGGTCTCGCGGACTTCGGCCATGCTCCGCAGGTCCACCACGCTATGCAGGCCGAGCGCGCCGAGCGGGCCGAGGTCCTCGGCGGTGACACGGTTCAGGCCATCGCTGCGCAGTGCCACCCCGGGCCGGAGAATCCGCCCGTCAGCCGTCCGGTACCCGCCCAGATCACGGGCATTCAGCGCACCGCGCAAACCGAGACTGCGTCCGACCAGCGGCGTTCCGCCCGCCTCCGGTGACGCATTCCGTACGCTCGGGAATCCCCCGGACTCGGTATGCTGATCGACCATGTGAGCACCTCCATTGCATATTCGGACTGTCACATGGCACAGCCGTGCCCGATATTGCATGAACCTGCCCAACTGGGCGGCGAGATGTGCAAGAGTGTCATGCGCAACGACGACAGTGTAGGTGTCCCGCCCGCCCCACTGGGCCGCACCGTCGGTAACCACGTGTAGCAGTCAGCTTCCGGTTTTTCATTTTCAATTCACTATTTGCGCCGCCGGTCCGGTTCCGGTCACAATCAGCGCCTTCATGGCTTCGCCATGAACGTTGGTAACAGGTTCGCTGCACTCTCGCCCAATTGGTCCCTCGCACCACCGTCCCTCGACCAGGATGGGCCCGGGCAGCCTGCTGCCCGCGAACAGCTACACGGGCAGGCGAGCGCCGAGCAGCGTGACGCCTGCACCAAGGGGAGGATCACCATGGGTCGAGCGACCCGAAGAGTCGCCGCGTGCGCGGCGGCAGTCCTGCTGGCCAGCGGCTTGCAGACCACCCTGGCCCACGCCGACGCGGCGCCGCCCAGGATCGACCTCACCGTCCTGGTCGTCGACGACGGCGGCCCGTCCGTCGCTGCCATCACCGCCGAGTTGAAGAGCCAGGGCACGCCCTACAAGGTCATCAGCCTCAATGACCCCAACCGCCCCGTCATCAACTCCGCTTTCCTGAGCGACACGCTGAACGGCCAGCCCCGCGGGAAGTTCCAGGGCATCGTGCTGCCCAACGAAAACCCCTTCCCCAACAGTGCCACCGAGATGACGGCGATCGCGACCTACGAAGCCGCATTCAACGTCCGCCAGATCGACGCGTACACGTGGGCCAACCCGGCGGTGGGGCTGAACTACGCCCAGAATCCCGGATTCGTGGGCACTCTCGACGGATTCCAGGGCGCCACCACCGCGGCCGGAACTTCGGGCCCGTTCGGGTACCTCAAGGGCAGCGTCCCGTTCGAGGACAACGACCCGAACGTCGGCGAGAGCTACGGCTACCTGGCCACTCCGCTCGCCAGCCTGCCGGCCGGCGCCTCGTTCGTCCCGCTGGTCGACGCGCCGATACCCAACACGGCCAGCCGCGGTTCGCTGGTCGGCGAGTACACCCACGACGGCCGCAAGGAACTGGTCGTCACGTTCGTCTACAACCAGTACCAGCAGCAGTACCGGCTGCTGGCCCGCGGCATGGTCGACTGGCTCACCCAGGGCGTCCACCTCGGCTACGACCGCAACTACTTCGCCACCCACGTGGACGACGTCTTCCTGGCCGACGACCGCTGGGACACCGTGCTCAAGTGCACCCCCGGCGACGTCACCTGCCCGCCCGGCACCCCGGACACCGCCAACCCGATCCGGATGACCGTCGACGACGCCAACCACCTCAAGCAGTGGCAGGCCGCCAACAACTTCACCCTGGACATGGTGTTCAACGGCGGCGGCAGCGAGGACTGGAAGGCCGACCACCAGACCACGGTGGACCCCACGGCGAACCAGATGATCGCCGACCAGAGCAACTACCGGTGGGTCAACCACACCTACACCCACCCGTACCTGGGCTGCGAGCAGAACGTCACCGTGGTGCCGTGGGTCTGCGCCAAGAACACCGCGGGCGCCACCGTCTGGGTCGACCAGAACACCATCTCATCCCAGATCAAGACCAACGCCGACTGGGCCACCGCGAACGGCCTGGGCTTCGACCCGCAGTCCCTGGTCACCGGCGAGCACTCCGGCCTGCTGACCGCCCCGCAGGAGACCAGCGACAACCCGAACCTGGCGCCGGCGCTGGCCGCCAACGGCATCAAGTTCACCGCCAGCGACGCCTCCCGCGAGACCGGCCAGCGGCCCGTCGGCGCCGCCCTGACCGTGCCGCGGTACCCGATGAACGTCTTCTACAACGCCGGTACGGCGAAGGAGGAGGCCGACGAGTACAACTGGATCTACACCAGCAAGGCCAACGGCGGCAGCGGCGTCTGCGAGAACAACGCCAACTCCACCTGCCTGCCCCAGCCGCTGGACACCACCACCGGCTACCAGTCGTACATCGTGCCGCTGGAGGCCCGGATCGACCTCGGCCACGTGCTGAGCAACGACCCGCGGCCGCACTTCGTGCACCAGTCGAACCTGTCCGAGGACCGCATCCTGTACCCGGTGCTGGAGAAGATCCTCGGCACCTACCGCTCGCTGCACGCGGACAGCGCCCCGATCGTGAACCTGAGCCAGCGCGAGATCGGCCAGGAGTTCCAGCGCCGCGCGGCCTGGAACACCGCCCTCGCCTCCGGCCAGGTCACCGCCTACCGGGTCGGCAGCACCGTCACCGTCAACGCGCCGTCCGGCGTTCAGGTCCAGGCCACCATGCCGACCGGAACCGCTCAGAAGCTGGCCATCGGAACGGGCGGGTTCGGTTCGTCCTACGCCGGTACCCTCTCGGGTTGGGTGTCCCCGGGCGCGCTGCAGAGCAGCGTCACCCTGCAGCTGCCGTCCGCGCCGGCCGCCCCGGCCCCCGTCGCGCCGGGCGTCGCGGCCAAGTCCGTCCCGGCCCCGGCGCCGGCGGACAAGAAGGTCGTGCCGCAGGGTGTCGCCACCCCGGTCCCGGTGGGGCCGAGCGACACCACCCGCAAGCCCGCTCCGTCCCTGGTCCCGGGTAGCGGAACCCCGGTGCCCGGCAAGGATGTCCTCGCTGGCACCATCGGTCAGGGCGGCAACGGCCACGACGACAAGGCTGCGACGAAGAACGGCAAGGCCTCTGGGGGGACGGCCACGCCGAGCAGCACCACCGGACGCTCCGGCAACCGGTAACCGGTAACCAGCACCACCCGCCACGGCTCCCGTTCCGGTCATCCAGGCCGGAACCTACGCAAGAACAGGAGGGGGGACAGGAATGCGCGTCACCCTGCTCACCGAGGGGACGTATCCGCACCAGCACGGCGGCGTGAGCGTCTGGTGCGACCAGCTCGTTCAGGGCATGCCGGACGTCGAGTTCGACGTCATCGCCGTCACCGGAACCGGCCACGAGCCACTGGCCTGGGAACTGCCCGCCAACGTACGGTCGGTCACCACCGCGCCGCTGTGGGGGCCCGCCTCGGAGGGCCGAGCGCCCCGCGGCAAGGAGATGCGGCGCTTCCTCAACGCGTACGAGCGCTTCCTGCACTCCATCCTCGACCCGGTCTACACCACCCACTTCGGCACCGAGCTGTACAACTTCGCCGACCTCGCCCGGCACGGGCTGCTCAGCCCGGCGCTGCGCAGCGAGCGCGCGCTGCGCACCCTCCAGCAGGTCTGGACCCGCGACTACCTGCCGACCGCCGTCTCCCGGCCCACCCTGCACGACGCCCTGAACGCCACCGACCTGCTGGAGCACGCCCTGCGGCCGCTCTCGGTCGAGCCGCCCAAGGACGGCGTCGCGCACGCGGCCAGCGGCGGCCTCGCCACCCTGCCGGGGCTGATCGCCGCCCAGCAGTACGGCGTACCGTTTCTGCTCACCGAGCACGGCATCTACCTGCGCGAGCGCTACCTCGGCTACCGCACCGGCCCCTACCGCTGGCCGGTCAAGGCGCTGCTGCTCGGCTTCTACCGGATGCTCGCCGAGGAGAGCTACCGGCAGGCCGCCCTCGTCACCCCCGGCAACCGGTACAACCGGCGCTGGGAGGAGCGCGGCGGCACGCCGTCCTCGCACATCCGCACCGTCTACAACGGGGTGGACCCGGCGGCCTTCCCGCCGGCCGGCCCCGAGCCCGAGACGCCGACCCTCAGCTGGGCCGGCCGGGTCGACCCGATCAAGGACCTGGAGACGCTGATCCGGGCCTTCGCCATCGTCCAGCGGGAGATCCCCGAGGCGCGTCTGCGGCTCTTCGGCGGCACCCCCAAGGGCGGCGAGGCGTACCGGGACGGCTGCATAGCCCTGGCCGCCGAGCTCGGCATAGCCGACTCGGTGGCCTTCGAGGGCCGCGTCGCCGACATCACCGACGCGTACGCGGCGGGCAACGTGGTCATGCTCTCCAGCATCAGCGAGGGCTTCCCGTTCACCCTGATCGAGGCGATGTCCTGCGGCCGCGCGACCGTCTCGACCGACGTCGGCGGCGTGCGCGAGGCCGTCGGCGACACCGGACTGGTCGTCCCGCCGCGCGAACCCGAACCGATGGCGGCCGCCGCGATCGAGCTGCTGCGCGACGCCGAACGGCGCGCCCGGCTCGGCGAGGGCGCCCGGCTGCGGGTGATCGAGCAGTTCACCCTCCGCCAGAACATCGACGGCTTCCGCGGCATCTACACCGAGCTCCTGGGCACCGCCCGCTGGATGCCCGGCGGCATGGTCGCCGTCACCGACCAGGTCCCCAGCCCCGACTGGGACCAGCAGCTGGCCGCCGCCCGCCCCGAGCCGAGCGAGGTCGGCGCGTGAACGGGCACGGCGACAGAACCATCGAGAGGCGCGTGTCCCGCTCAGCGGCCGCCGAGCACAGCGAGGTGGACGCATGAGCGGTCCGTTGCGACTGATTCCGGGCGAGGCCGGCCCCGACCAGACCGTGCAGCTGCGCGCCCTGCCGCTCAAGCGCCGCCGTCCCGCCCCGTCGGAGCAGGAGCCGGAGCCGGAGCAGGATGACTCGCTCTACCTCCCCGCGGACCCGCTGGACGAGCTCGCCGAGCGCCTGCGCGACGTCTGCGCCGACGCCGTCCACCCGTACGAGATCGCGGCCTTCCTGGAGTCCGACGGCCTGTCGGACGAGCAGGCCGCCCTGCTGTACGGCCGCCCCGACGCGTTCACCGTCGCCGAGGAACTGTTCGAGAAGGTCGAGCGCCGCTACCCCGGCCCGAGCTCCGAGTTCGCCAACCCCTGGCGGGCCGACCCCTGGCGCTGCGTGGTGCGCGGCCTGGTGTTCGCCCTGCCGGGGCTCGGCTACCTGCTCGGCGCCAACCTGTTCGCGACCACCCGGATGCGCTTCGGCCTGCCCTCGGGCATGCTCGCGCTGTCCGTCGCCACGCTGGTCAGCTGGGGCTTCAACCAGGCGCTGGCGCACCGCTCCTACCGCTGGCTGGGCCGGCTGCGCCGCCGCGAGGCCGCGGTCTGCCTGGCCGTCGGCGCCCCGGTCGGCGCGCTGGTCGCGGCGGCCGCCGCGTACGTGGTCGGCGGGCCGCTGGGCGCGCTGTGCTTCGCCGCCGGGCAGTCCTGCTACCTGGGCGCGGCGACCGTGCTGCTGGTGCTCGGGCGGGAGAAGTTCCTGCTGCTGGCGCTGGCCCCGGCCTCGGTCGGCGCGGGCGTGGTGCTGGCGGCGGACGTCCCGCAGCCGGTCCGTACGGTCGTGCTGCTCGTGTCGCTGGTGCTGGCGGTCGGACTGGCCGTCCGGGAGCTGCTGGTCTGCATCCGCGGCGGCGAACGCGAGTCCGTCGAGCTGAGGCTGCCGGTCCGCCAGGAGGTCCCGCACCTGCTGTTCGGCCTGGCCTGCGGCGCGCTCACGCTGATCGCCGGCCTCGGCGGGACGATCCACCAGGCCGTGCAGTCCGGCGGCCTCCCCGCGCAGGCCACGTCGACCACCCCGACCGGGCCGGCCATGATCGCGCTGACGCTCAGCCTGGGCCTCGCCGAGTGGCTGCTCTTCCGCTACCGGGCGATGGCGGTGGCCGCGTTGCGCACCAGCCACACCAGCGGCCAGTTCACCCGCCGCACCGGCGGGATCCTGCTCGGCTGCCTCTTCATCTACCTCACCACCGTGGCCGCGCTGGACGCCGCCGCGACCGTGCTGTGGCCCGGCGCCCCCGCGCTCGGCGTGCCGCAGCTCGGCGCGATGCTGCTCCTCGGCGGCTCGCTCTGGCTGGCGCTGCTGCTGAACGCCTTCGGGTTCAGCTGGAGCACCGCCCTCGTCTGTCTGGCCGCCGCGGTCGCCGAGAGCGCCGGGCTGCTGGCGGGTGCGGACCCGATCGTCCTGCAGCTGATCGGCTGCGGGACGGCCGCCTTCGTCCTCACCGCACTGGCCGGGCCCGCGCTCGGCCGCACCACCCAGCACCGCTGAAAACGCACCACCCAGCACCGCTGAACACATCGAATATCCCGCACGCCTCCTTCGCGTGCACCGCCGTACCCGTTCCACCTGAGACACCCACCGGGCCAACGGCGGCCGGCCACCCCAGTGCGTCCGGCCGCCCCGGCAGATCGAGAAAGCGACATCCGCATGAGCAGCGTTGCGGTTACCGGAGCCGAGGGCTTCATCGGCTCCCACCTCGTCGAGACCCTGGTCGCCGACGGGCACCACGTCCGCGCGATGGTCCAGTACAACTCGTTCTCGTCCTTCGGCTGGCTGGAGACCCTGTCCGAGGAGGTGCTGGACTCGGTCGAGATCGTCCTCGGCGACGTCCGGGACCCGGGCTCGGTCAACGGCCTGGTCAAGGGCACCGAGGCGGTCTACCACCTGGCCGCCCTGATCGCGATCCCGTACTCCTACCGCGCCCCCCACTCGTACGTGGACACCAACGTCACCGGCACCCTGAACGTGCTGGAGGCGGTGCGCCACCAGGAGATCCCCCGCCTGGTGCACACCTCCACCAGCGAGACCTACGGCACCGCGCAGACCGTGCCGATCACCGAGGACCACCCGATCAACACCCAGTCCCCGTACGCCGCCTCCAAGGCCGGCGGGGACCGGCTGGCCGACAGCTACCACGCCAGCTTCGAGACCCCGGTCGTCACCCTGCGCCCGTTCAACACCTTCGGCCCGCGCCAGTCGATGCGCGCCGTCATCCCGACCGTGATCGCCCAGGTCGCGGCCGGCCAGACCGAGATCACCCTCGGCGACCTGCGCCCGACCCGCGACTTCACGTTCGTCAAGGACACCGCCAACGCCTTCCGCACGGTGGGCTCCGCGCCCGCCGACACGGTGGTCGGCCGGACCTTCAACGCCGGCACCGGCGGCGAGATCTCGGTCGGCGACCTGGTCACCCTGGTCGGCAAGCTGATGGGCGTGGACCTGGTGGTGAAGGAGGACGAGCAGCGCATCCGTCCGACCAACTCCGAGGTCATGCGCCTGGTCGCGGACGCGACCCGGCTGCGCGAGGCCACCGGCTGGGCCCCGAACTTCAGCCTGGAGCAGGGCCTGGAGCAGACCATCGAGTTCTTCCGCGACCCGGCCAACCTGGCCCGCTACAAGACCGACATCTACAACGTCTGACCCGCCCCGACCGATCTTGCTCGTCCTGGTAACCAAGGTTCGTGTCCTGCACATCCTTTCCGTGGGGGAAACACCATGCACGCAGTGATCCTGGCCGGCGGTAAGGGCGTCCGTCTCCGCCCGTACACCACCGCGCTTCCCAAGCCGCTCGTCCCGATCGGCGACCAGCACGCGATCCTGGAGATCGTGATGCGCCAGCTCGCCGCCGCGGGCTTCCAGAGCGTCACCCTGGCCATCGGCCACCTCGGCCACATCATCCGCGCCTACGTCGGCAACGGCTCGCAGTGGGGCCTGCGGGTCGGCTACGCCGTCGAGGACAGCCCGCTCGGCACCATGGGCCCGCTGCTCACCATGCAGGAGCGCCTGCCCGAGCACTTCCTGGTGATGAACGGCGACATCCTGACCGACCTGGACTTCGCCGGGGTGCTCAAGCACCACGAGGCGTCCGGCGCCCCGCTGACCATCGCCACCTACGCCCGCCAGGTCAAGATCGACTTCGGCGTGCTGACCTCCGAAGAGGGCACCATCACCGGCTTCCAGGAGAAGCCCAGCATCGACTACCGCGTCTCGATGGGCGTGTACGGCGTCTCCCGCTCGGCGCTGGCCAAGTACACCCCCGGCCTGCCGCTGGGCTTCGACGAGCTGGTGCTCGACCTGCTGGCCGCCGAGACCCCGCCCGCCGCGTACGAGTTCGGCGGCTACTGGCTGGACATCGGCCGGCCCGACGACTACGACCGGGCCAACGCCGAGTTCTCCACCATCCGTCCGGTCCTGATGCCCTTCGAGTCGAGCGGCATCACACCGGGTGTCGCGGAGCTGCCGATCCCGGCCGCCCGCACCGCCCCGGACGACGCGACCACCGAGCCCGCCACCGCGGGCGCCGAGAGCGACGGACGGGCCGCGTGAGAATTCTGCTCCTCGGCGGCGACGGCTTCCTCGGCCGTCACGCCACCGCCGTCCTGCGGTCAGTGCCCGGTGCCACCGTGCTGACCGCGGGCCGGCGGCCCGCCCACGACCTCCGGCTGGACCTGGCCACCGCCCAGGCCGGCCCGCTCGGCGAGGAACTGTCCACGCTGGCCCCCGACGCGGTGGTCAACTTCGCCGGCGCGGTGGCCGGCAGCGCGGTCAAGCTCGCCGAGGTGAACGCCCGCGGCCCGGCGGTGCTCTGCGAGGCGCTCTCCCTCGGCGCCCCGAAGGCCCGCCTGGTGCACATCGGTTCGGCCGGCGAGTACGGCGTCTGCGCGCGGGGCGAGTCCCTCGCCGAGGACGCCGACGCCCGCCCGGTCGGTGTGTACG
This sequence comes from Kitasatospora sp. SC0581, assembly GCF_048159585.1. Classification (NCBI taxonomy): domain Bacteria; kingdom Bacillati; phylum Actinomycetota; class Actinomycetes; order Kitasatosporales; family Streptomycetaceae; genus Kitasatospora; species Kitasatospora sp. SC0581. The sequence goes on from NZ_JBLRWA010000003.1 coordinate 657,536, forward strand.
GCGCGACCAAGCTGGCCGGCTCCCTCGCGGTGGCCGGCTCGCCGCTGGACGCCGTGGTGCTGCGGGTGTTCAACCCGGTCGGCCCCGGCGCCCCGGCGGGCTCGCTGCCCGGGCGGCTGGCCGCCGAGCTGCGCCGGGTGGCGCCCGAGGGCGCCGACGGCGTGATCACGGTCGGCGACCTCTCCGCCTACCGCGACTTCGTCGACGCCCGGGACGTGGCGAAGGCGGTCGGCCTGGCCGTCACCGCCGACCGTCCGCTCCCCCGGGTGCTCAACCTGGCCTCCGGGCACGCCCGGCAGGTCCGGGCGATCGCGGACGGGCTGGTCGCCGCGGCCGGCTTCACCGGCCGGATCGACGAGAGCGGGGCGGGCTCCGAGCGCTCGGCCGCGGTCTCCTGGCAGCAGGCCGACGTGTCGGCCGCCGACCGGGAGCTCGGCTGGCGGCCGGAGACGGACCTCGCCGACACCCTGCGCGACCTGTGGCTCGGCACCGCCGGGCCCACGCCCGACCCGGTGGTCGCATGACCGCCGGGCACACCCCCGACGGCCGCCTGCTGGTGCCGCTGTACGTCCACCCCGCGGTGGACCCGGCGGCCTGGCAGGCGGTCGCCGCCGCCGACCCCGCCCGGATCGCCGCCGTCGTGCTCAACCTCGCCGACGGTCCGGGCGAGTTCCCGGACCACGTCTTCGCCGAGGCCGCCGACGAACTCCGCGCCGCCGGACTGCCGTTGGTCGGCTACACCGACACCGACTACGGCCGCCGGCCGCACGCGGCCGTGGTGGCCGACATCCTGACGTACCGTCAGCGCCACGGCATCACCGGCGTCTACCTCGATCAGGTCTCCACCCACCCGGGTGCGCTCGCGCACTACCGGCGGCTGGCCACGGCCGCCCGCGCGGCCGGCTGCGGCACCGTGGTGTTCGGCCACGGCGAGCACCCGGACCCGGGCTACGCCGAAGTCGGCCTGGCCGACCTGCTGGTGACCTTCGAGGGCGACTGGGACGCCTACCGCGCCATGACGCTGCCGCTGTGGACCGGCCGGCACGCGGCCTCCCGCTTCTGCCACCTGGTCTACGACGTCCCTTCCGAGCACGCCCAGGACGCCGCCGCCCTGATCGCCGCCCGGCGAGCCGGCGTCGGCTGCGCCGTACCGGGGGCCGGGGAGAACCCCTGGCGCACCCTGCCGTACGGCCTGAACGCCGCCGAACTGACCTGACCCGATCCGGAGTCCGACTACCGTGAACCGCCGCAACCACCGGCACCTCCCGGCCGCCCTGGCCCTCGCCACCGCCACCGCCCTGCTGGTCAGCTCGTGCAGCAGCTCGGGATCGGAGGACGACCAGGACTCGGCCGACGGCACCCCGAGCAACTCCCCCGCGGCCACCGCGCCGAGCACCCCCGGCACCCCCGACCCGAGCACCACCGAGCCGGGCACGCCGACCCCCGCGCCCACCGCTCCCGGCACCACCGCGCCCGCCCCGGGCACGCCCGGCAGCAGCACGCCTCCCGGCACCCCGCAGGGCACCGGCACCCCGCCGGGCAACCCGGCACCACCGGCCGGCGCCCGCTGGCAGCCCGCCCCGGGCCTCGCCTGGCAGTGGCAACTCGGCGGCGGCGTCGACCAGTCGGTGGACGTCCCGGTCTACGACATCGACGGCTTCGAGAACGACGCCTCGGTGGTGGCCGCGCTGCACGCCAAGGGCCGCAAGGTGATCTGCTACATCAACGCCGGCTCCTGGGAGGACTTCCGCCCCGACTCCGCCGCCTTCGCCAAGTCCCTCCAGGGCTCGGACACCGGCTGGAAGGGCGAGAAGTGGTTCGACATCCGCAAGCTCGACCAGCTGAAGCCGCTGATGGCCGCCCGCTTCGACATGTGCCGGAGCAAGGGCTTCGACGCCGTCGAGCCGGACACCATCGAGGCGTACAACCAGAACAGCGGCTTCCCGCTGACCCCGGACGACCAGCTCAAGTACAACCGGATGCTGGCCCAGCTCGCCCACGAACGCGGCCTGGCCATCGGCCTGAAGAACGACCTGGACCAGATCCCGGCCCTGCTCCCGGACTTCGACTTCGCGGTCAACGAGGAGTGCGCGCAGTTCGACGAGTGCGACCGGGTCGCGCCCTTCGTCAAGGCGGGCAAGGCGGTCTTCCACGTCGAGTACAAGCTCGACACGGACCAGTTCTGCGGCAAGGCCAAGTCGCTGGGCTTCAGTTCGATGCGGAAGAAGCTCGAACTGAACGCCTGGCGCAAGCCCTGCTGAGGTGTTCGTCTTCCGTCGCGCGGGTGACCCGGACGAGGGCCACCCGCGCGAAGGTCACTTGACCGCCAGCCAGACGACGGCGCCCAGGACGACCAGCACGACGACGGCGACCAGCGCGATCACGCCGGTGCGGCCGCTGCTCTTGCTGCTGCCGTAGGTGGAAACGTTGCCCGGGGCCTGGGGCGCCGGGCTCTCGTCGACGAACGCCCGGAACATCTGGGTGCTGCCGGCGGGGTCGTAGTCGTTGTCAGCCATGGCACGGACTCTAACGAATCGGCCCACCTCGGGCACACCCCGGACCCCCGTCGCGCGGACCACACCACCCTTCCGTGCAACAGCCTCGTGAAGACCGCGGGGTTCCCGGAATGCCGGGCCGGGCCATGGGGTTGACTGCCTTCATGACCGGAAACCACAGCCGGGTGAGCCTCGGCACCTCCGACCTGTCCGTCTTCCCGCTCTCCCTCGGCGGCAACGTCTTCGGCTGGACGGCCGACGAACAGCAGTCCTTCGCCGTCCTGGACGCCTACGCGGCGGCCGGCGGAAACTTCGTCGACACCGCCGACGTCTACTCCTCCTGGGCCCCGGGCAACACCGGCGGCGAGTCCGAGACCGTCCTCGGCAACTGGCTGCGCAGCCGCGGCAACCGCGAGGACGTCGTGATCGCCACCAAGGTCGGCATGCTCGCCGAGCGCGGTGGCCTGGGCGCCGCCAACATCAAGGCCGCGGCCGAGGACTCGCTGCGCCGCCTGGGCGTCGAGCGGATCGACCTCTACTACACCCACCGGGACGACGACACCCCGGTCGAGGAGTTCGTCACCGCGCTGGACGAGCTGGTCCGCGAGGGCAAGGTCCGGGCGGTCGCCGCCTCCAACATCTCCGCCGAGCGGCTCACCGAGGCGCTGGCCTTCGCCGAGCGCGAGGGCCTGGCGAAGTACGTCGCCGTCCAGCCGCACTACAACCTGGTCTCGCGCGGCACCTTCGAGGGCCCGCTGGCCGACGTGGTCGCCGAGCACGGCCTGGCCACCGTCCCGTACTACGCGCTGGCCTCCGGCTTCCTGACCGGCAAGTACCGTCCGGGCGCCGACGGCGTGGCCAGCGCCCGCGCCGAGGGCGCCGCCCGCTACCTGGCCGAGCCGCGCGGCCCCAAGGTGCTGGAGGCGCTGGACACCGTCGCCGCCGAGCAGGGGGTGGAGCCCGCCTCCGTCGCCCTGGCCTGGCTCGCCGCCCGTCCGACGGTCGCCGCCCCGATCGCCAGCGCCCGCACCGTCGAGCAGCTCCCGCCGCTGCTGGTCGGCGCCACCCTGCAGCTCACCCCGGAGCAGACCGCCCTGCTGGACGCCGCCTCCGCCTGAGCCGGATCCGGCACCGCGGCCGCTCCGAACGCGGTCCGGGCCCCGACAGCGGCGCGCTGTCGGGGCCCGGTACGGCCTTCGCCGTCATGGCCGCGCGGTCACGGCCGCCCGAAGTGGGTGGGGTAGTAGCCCTGGCTGAGGGTCGAGATCCGGACGGTCGTGCCCGGCCGGGGAGCCTCCACGAACTTGTTGCCACCGAGGTAGATCCCCACGTGGTGGATCCCCGAGGCCCGGCCGCTGTCGGACCAGAACACCAGGTCGCCGCGGCGCAGCTGCCCGGCGCTGATCGGCGTGGTCGCCGCGTACTGGTCGTCGGCCACCCGCGGCAGGCTGATCCCCGCGCGCCGGTAGGCCTGCTGGACCAGCCCCGAGCAGTCGTAGCCGGACGGGCCGTTGCCGCCCCAGACGTACGGCTTGCCCAGCTGGGCGAGCGCGTAGTCGATGGCCGACTCCATGCTCCCGGAGGCCGGTGCGGGGTTCGCCGACGGACGGCTCGCGGAAGGCGCGGGCTGCGCGGGGGTCCGGGCGGAGCCGCCGGACTGCCCGGTGCGGCTCGCGTAGACGTCGTAGTGGCTGGTCCAACGCCACTCGCCGCTGCCGTTCTTGAACCAGTACTTCGAGCCGTCCCAGCCCTGGCGCACCCCGGCGGAGGAGGCCGAGCCGTTGGAGACGGCCTGAGCGGAGGAACCAGAGGAACCGGCGGAGCCGCCGGACTGCCCGGTGCGGCTCGCGTAGACGTCGTAGTGGCTGGTCCAACGCCACTCGCCGGAGCCGTTCTTGAACCAGTACTTCGAGCCGTCCCAGCCCTGCTTCCCGGCCGCGGCGTGCGCGGATCCGGCGCCGGCCGTCAGGCCGACGACGCCGGCGCCCGCCAGCACGGTGGTGGCCAGGCAGGTGCCCCGCACGGCCCGGTGTATTCGGCTGCCGCCGGCCGCCGCCGCGGAGCGGGCGGTGCGCGGCCGGACGACGCAGTTCGGGCAGCCGCAGCCCGCGAGCGCGGGGATGCTGCCGAGGCGCTCCTCGAAGCCGATCAGTCCGGGATCGCCGTCGGGGCCGATACCGGACTCGGCGTACGCGCCGGTGGCTATCCTCATGCGGGTCGTCCTTCCTTCCGCCCGGCACGGGCGGCCGGGGACGGTACCGAGGCGGCCACTCCGGCCGGGGCGACGAAGGCGACCAGCAGCTGCTCCATCAGCGCGCTGCGGGCGGCCTCGTCCAGTTCGTGCGCGGTGGCCCGCTCCAGCCGGCGGACGGCGAGCGCCGCGGCCTCGACCGCGTCGTCCACCAGCACCGTGCGCAGGCCCGCGTCCAGGTCGGCCAGTCTGCGCCGGCGCATCGACTCGGCCACCTCGGGCGCGTAGTCCAGGGCCAGCGGCTGCACCGAGTAGACCTCCAGGCCGGCCGGGGCGACCTCGGCGGCCAGCGCCCTGGTCATCTCGTCGGCGAACCACTGCCCGTCGCGCAGCGCGGGGCCGGGCGCGGCGTTGCTGTCGCAGGGCAGGGTGGACGCGGTGCGGGTGAGCACGGCCTGGACCTGCTCGCGCAGGTAGCTCTCGTGGTCCTCGATCGCGAGCAGCGCCCGCGCGGTGTCCTTGACCCGCCAGACGATCAGCAGCCGGACCACGATCGGCGTGCCGGTGCGGTCCACCACCTTGACCGGCTCGCTGCGCCAGTGCCGCAGCCGCACGTCCACCCGGCGGCGGCGCAGCAGCGGGTTGACCCAGACCAGGCCGGTCCGGCGGACGGTGCCCCGGTAGCGGCCCCAGCGGGTCAGCACCCGGGTCTCGCCGCCCGCGTTGGCCAGCAGCCCGGCGAGCGTGAACACCACCAGCAGGCCGGCGGCGGCCACCGCGGCGATCCACGGCGCGTCCACCTCCACCCGGCCGCTCTCCCGCGCGGCGCTGCCGCGCAGGTCGGGCAGCGCGTCCCAGTACGGGATGACGCCGGTGCGCAGCAGCACGAGCAGCACGCCGCCCACGCCGATCAGCACCGCCAGCAGGGCCAGCCAGCCGGGCAGCGCGGTGGCGCGCTGCTCGCGCAGCGCCTGGTCGGCGCGCGGCGGGCGCCGGGAGGTGGTGGCGGTCAGGGCCCCGGCCACCGTGGGGTCCGGGAGTTCGATGGTCTCCGGGGCGGCCGACTCCAGCGGGTCCCGCAGGTCCGCCGAGCCGCCGTGGGAGGGGCTCGGGACGACGGCCAGCGGGGTGGTCGCCGGACCGCTGTCGGCCGGGCCGCCCAGCTTGAGGGTCTTGACGGCGGTGGTCCCGGCCAGCGGGCCGGAGCCGACGGCGGAACGTTCCGGCAGGGCCGGCGGGAGTGCCTTGGGCAGGTTGTCGGGTCGCTGCGAAGAATCGCGGGTGACGTCCATGCACGGATCCTCTGGGTCGGTGTGTCGCGCAACGGGCGGCCCGGATCTGACGGGCAGTGCCAGGGTCAGGCTAAGTTCATACGTCATCAAATGCGACATTTGAGCCGAGGTGTGTCGACATTTACTGACGAATCATCCAAAGCCGACCTGACGCGCAGGCACATGAACTGATGGTCGGGACAGTTCGGCGCAGTTCAGCGCCGAGGAGCACCTGGCCTGCGGGCGAACACCCGACGGGTGATCAGCCCGAGGCCGGTGAGCACCAGCAGGAATCCGGCGATTCCACCGCGCCAGCCGGTCGCCCCGGACCGCCCGGACGCGCCCTGCGCGGTCTCCACCGGCGGCGCCGCCAACGGCGGAACCGCGTCCCCGGCGGGCCCGGCGGAGTCGACCGGGTCGGCGGCTCCGGCCGGTGAGGGCCCGGGCCGCACCGCGACGACCGCCGCGGCCGGGGCGCCGTGGCCGGTAGCGGGGGCCGGCGTCAGGCTCGGGGAGAAGGCCTCGGCGGTCGAAAGGGTCGGGACGACGGGCCTGGTGGAAGCGGCGGACGCGGCCGCCACGGTCTTCGCGGGCCCGGGAGTCGCCCTCGACGGCCCCGCCGACGGGCCCGCCGACGGACCGGAGCCCACCGGACTCGCCGTCACCGGCCGTGCGCCCAACGGCGGAACGGCGACCGGCACCTCCGCTGGCGCCGCCACGACGGACGGAGTCGGCGAGGCCACCGCCGCACCCTGGGCGCTCGGGCTCGGCTTGGCGGGGCCCGAGGGCACCGCCGCCGCACCGGACGCCACCGGAGTCGGCGACCCCGGCCTCGCCGCCACCGGGCTCGCTGCCGAACTCGACGCCGACACCGCCGCCGTCGGGCTCGACGCCCCCGGACCCGAAGCCGTCGCCGTTGCCGTTGCCGTCGCACTCGGAGCCGCCGCGCTCGGCAGCACCAGGCTCGGCAGTACCGAACTCTGCGCCGCCGCACTCGGCACCGCCGGGCTCGATGCCCCCGGAGCGGGCGCCGCCTCTGTCGTGGCGACCCGTACCGGCACCGGCTCCGCCGAGGCCGCGTTCCCCGCCCGGTCGGTCGCCGTGACGGTCAGCCACTGCTCCCCGGCCGCCAGGTCCCGGTTGGCCGTGCAGCTCCAGCTCCCGTCGAACGCCGTCGTCGCCCCGCAGAGCACCGTCCGCCGTTCCGGCTCCGCGCCCGCGTCGGCCCCCGTCGTGACCAGCACGTCCGTGCCCGGATCCGCCCGGCCGGCCAGCTTCGGCCGGCTGACCCGCACGGTCTCCCCCGGGGCCGGCGAGGTGAGCACCGGCCGGCCCGGCAGGGCGGTGGAGACGACCAGCGAGACCGGCAGCCCGGCCGTCCGGTTGCCCGCCCGGTCGACCGCGACCGGGGTGAGCAAGTGCTTCCCGTCCGTCAGGTCCTCGACCGGCAGGCAGGACCACGCGCCGCCCGCCGGCACCCCGGTGATGCACAGTTCGTCGCTGGAGCCCTCGTCGAGGACCGAGACGGTGCTGCCCGCCTCGCCGGTGCCGGTGAGCCGGAGCCCCGGGTCGTTGGTGTACGCGGGGACGGTGAGCGTGGGAGCGCCCGGCGGCACGGTCTTCACGTCGACCGTGACCGGATCGCCGCGCAGCACCACGCCGCCGCCGGTGGTCTCCACCGGGGTGAGGGCGTGCGGACCGACGGCCAGCTCCGTGCCGGGGCGGCAGGACCAGTCACCGCCGCTCCCGACCTCGGTCCGGCAGAGGACCGTGTCGCCCTCCCGGACCTCCACCGTGGCGCCGGCGACCGCGCCGTGGCCGCTGACCTGCGGGCGGGCGTCGGCGAGGACGGCACCGGCGACCGGCTCGGCGATCTCCGGCCGGGCGGCGCCGACGGTCAGCTCGATCCGCTGGTCGGCGGCCTGTCCGGAGTCGGCGAAGCCGCCGGAGGAGACGAGCTGTCCGGCGTCGCGGCCGATCCGCAGCCGGGCCCAGGTCTCGCCCGAGGCCGCGCCGGGCGGGACGGTCCACTCCAGGGTCGCAGTGGCGGCGCCGGCCGGGATCTCGGTCTGCACCCGCTGGGCGGGGTCGAACCGGCCGGTGCGGCCGAAGTCGATCCAGCCGGCCAGGGTGGCGGGCCGGTCGCCGACCGCGACCGGGACGGTGAGCCGGTAGTAGCGGCCGATCGCCGCCTCGGTGGGGAAGGGGAGGGCGATCGACACGTCGGCGCCGCTGCGGCCGGTGCGCGCCGGGGCGGTCGCGCCGGCGCCCAGGAGGAGGTCGGAGGCCACGTGCGTGGCGATGCCGTACTCCTGCGGGGCGGCGTCGAGGTCGACCCGGGCCGGGAGCCCGGAGGGCGGCACCGCCCGGTGTTCGGCGGACCGGGTGTCGGGGGACTGCAAGGCCGCCGCGAGCGGGACGTTCCACGCGGTCAGCAGCCCGCTCGCGAGGACGGCCAGGGCGACAGCCGTACGGGGAAACTGTCGGCTCATCCGGCTCTCCTTCGCGGTCGGCTGCCGGGGGGTGGGCAGTCTGCACAAGATCCGACAAAAAGGAATCACGATCCTGGGCCGGTCATACTGCGACACCGGTGCTTTTGGCCGTGTCCCACCCGTTCGGCGGTCATCCGGGCGGCAGGACGGGATGTACCCGAAACGGCTGCATTTCATCCATTAGGCGGCAATCGGCGCCACCCGAACGGACGCGGGAATGGCACCTCCAGGCCCATTCGGCGGGCACCGGCCTCCGGGACGCGGCCACCCACCCGTGGCCTGTGTTCGAATCACTCGTCGGGTACGCCGGGGAAACGGAGAAGCCCCCGGCCGGTGGCCGGGGGCTTCTCGATGGTGCGCTCAGCAGGATTCGAACCTGCAACCTCTTGATCCGTAGTCAAGTGCTCTATCCGTTGAGCTATGAGCGCAAGGAACGGGCGAACCCGATCTTGCGGAGTTGAGTGCGCTCAGCAGGATTCGAACCTGCAACCTCTTGATCCGTAGTCAAGTGCTCTATCCGTTGAGCTATGAGCGCTCGCCCTGGTGAACGTTGCCGCCGGGGCGTTGCGGGGACAACATTACATGACCTGCGGCGTAGGACGAAATCGGTTGTTCCGGGCCCCGCCCGACCCCTCCCGACCTCCTCCCGGCCCCGCCGAGGCCGCGCTCCGGGCCGTCCCGGACCGCAGCCGGACCGCAGCCGGGAACGCGAAGAGCCCCCGCCGACGAGATCGTCGACGGGGGCTCCCGACTGGCGGAGGCTGAGGGATTTGAACCCTCGATCAGGAATAACCCCGAAACCGCATTAGCAGTGCGGCGCCATAGACCGGACTAGGCGAAGCCTCCCCACAGGGATCGTACCCGCGCGAGCGGAGCCGTTCCGTGTGTCAGTGATGATGCCACAACCGTGGGGCTCGGCACCAACCGCCGCCAACGTTACTAGGCGGGTCGACTCCGCCGCAAAGAAGAATGAGATACTGCCGTCTCCGGAGGAGCTGCCCCGAGCCGAGGAGACCTGTCGACGTGAGCAGCAGGCCGATCCGAGGCGCTGCTCGCCTCGCCGCCATACTCGACGCCCTGCCCGACGCGTTGCTGCTGGTGAACAGCAACGGCACCGTCGTGGACGCCAACAGCGCGGCGGTCCAGGCGTTGCAGGCGCCGGGCACCTCACTGGTCGGCATGGGCGTGCTGGGTCTGCTGCCCGAGTTCGACCCCAGCCGCATCCCCGGCTCGATGCGACCGGCCACCCGCGACGGCGACGCCCTCGACCGCCCGGTCCGGATGACCGCCCACCGCACCGACGGCACCACCTTCCCGGTCGAGGTCTCCGGCAACGACTTCGCCGACGACGGCGACGGCCGCGGCTACGCGCGCTCCCCGTACGACTCGTACCGCGAGAACTCGCCCTCCTCCTCCGACCTGCTCCTGCTGCTGGTCCGCGACCTCTCCGGCCGGCTGGGCGTCGAGGCCGAGCTGCGCCGCCAGCACAAGCAGACCGAGATGATCCTGCGGGCCGCCGCCGAGGGCGTGCTCGGTGTGGACCTCGAAGGCCGCTGTGTGCTGGTCAACCCGGCCGCCGCGCACATCCTGGAGTACCGGGCGAGCGAGCTGGGCGGGCGCGAGCTGCACCCGCTGATCCAGCACTCCCGGGCCGACGGCACCCCGCTGGCGCTGGAGGAGTCGGCGCTGCTGGACACCCTCACCTCCGGGCGCAAGCACCGGGTGCGCGGCACCGTGCTGTGGCGCAAGGACGGCCGGCCGGTCACCGTCGACCTCACCACCGCCCCGGTCCGGGACGGCGACCAGCTGGTCGGCGCGGTGATGACCTTCACCGACCGCAGCCGCGAACTCGCCCTGGTCGCCCGCAACGAGCACCTCACCGCCGTCCTGGAGAGCGAGCTGGGCAGTGCCCTGAACGCACTGAACGAGCGGCTGGACGCGCTCGCCGCCGACCCGGCCGGCCAGCTCTGGCCGGAGGCCAACTGGACGCTGCGCCGGCTGGCCGCCGAGTGCCGCCGGTACGGGAAGCTGATCGACGGGGTGCTCGACCACCAGCGCTGCGAGGCCGGCGAGAGCGGCGCCGCCGAGGCCAAGGACGGCAAGGACGGCAAGGAGCCCAAGGCCGGCGCCAAGGACGGCAAGGACGGGCCGAAGGCCGCGTCCCGGGTCCCGGTCGGCCTGGACAAGGTGGTCCGCCGGGCCGTCGAGGAGGCCGGCGAGCTGGTCGGCCCCGGCCGGGTGCGGTTCTCGGTGCACGCCGCCGCGGTCGAGGTGATCGCCGACGAGCGGCGGCTGGCCCAGGCGCTGGCCCACCTGGTCGCCGACGTCAGCGGCGTCGGACTCTCCCTGGACGCCCCCGTCGCCCCCTCCCCCGGTCTGACCGTGCCCGGGCTGAACGGCGCCGCCGCGCCCGCGCTGCCGCCCGCCCCCGAGCCGCCGACCGTCGTGCTGGCCGCCGCCCAGCGCGGCGAGGTCGCCCGGGTCGAGATCCGCGGCCCCGGCGTCGGCGGCAGCCCCGTCCACCTGCCGATAGCCCGCGCGGTGGTCGAGCGCCACGGCGGCGTGCTCCAGCCGCACGAGCTGCCCGGCAAGGCCGGCACCACGTACGTCGTCGAGCTGCCGCTGGACCCGGTCGCCGCGAAGGCCGCCGCCGAGCGCGCCGCCGCCGAAGGCCGCTCCGACCGGCCCAAGGAGAGCGACAGCGCCGTCCTGCCGGAGCTCCCGGGCATCCCGCAGCTGCCCAGCAGCGGCGAGGGCGCCGAGCCCGCGGCGGCCGACGAGCAGCCCGCTTCCGAGACCCCCGAGGCCGCCGCGGCCCCCGCCGCGGAACGGGCGCCCGCCGAGGAGCCGCCCGCCGAGCGGCGCGGCCGCCGCGGCCGCCCGGCCGCCGAGACCCCGGCGTCCGACGCCCCCGGTGCCCCCGGCGTCCCCGGTGCTCCCGGCAACCCCGACATCCCGGCCGACCAGTGGCCGAACGCCCCCGCCCGGGTCGAGCGGGCCGTCCCCGAGCAGTGGAACGGCACCGGCAACGACCCCGCGTACGGCCGCCAGGGCCTGGCCGGGCCGAACGGCGCCCAGAGCGACCCGTGGGGCAAGGACGACGGCCGCTCCGGCCCCGCCTACGCCGTGCCCGTCGAGGGCCACCGGGCGCAGCCGAACCGCCCCGGCGGGCGCGAGCCGCTCGCCCTCGGTCCGGCCCCCGCACCCGCGCCCACCGCCCCGGACGGCACCCCGCCCGGCGGCACCCCGACCGCCGAGGCGGCCCAGGAGCAGGCCTCCGGCGAGACCAGGCACCGCCGCCGCCGCGCGCTGCCCTCGGCCGAGGAGTCCTCCGGCGGCTTCGCCCTGCCCGGGGCGGCCGACACCCCGGTCTACCCCGGTCTGGAGCACGCCCTGCCGGCCGGCCCCGCGCCCGCGCCGCCCGAACCGGCCGCCGCCCCGACCGGGCGCCGCCGCCGGCTGGCCGTCCCGCCGGGGCCCGGCCCGGACGCCCTGGTGAACGCCTCCGGCCCGTCCGGACAGGGAGGCCAAGGAGGCCAGGCCGGCCAGGCGCAGCCCTCCCCCGGCACCGCGCTGGCGCCCGCCCGGGCCGCGCTGCCCGCCGCCGAGGAGCCGTCCGGCCCGCGCCCGGTCGGCACCGGACTGGGCGAGCTCGCCCCGCCGCGCCAGCTCGGCCCGGTGCCCGCCGCCGCGCCGCAGCCGCCCGTCCCGGCCGACGCCGCCCGGACCGCGCCGCGCCCGATGGCCGAGCTCCCGCCCGCCGAGGAGCGGCCCGCACCCGAGCAGCCGTCGGCCCCGACCGGCGAGCTGGCCAACACCCGCCGGCTGCTGGTCTGGCCCGAACCCGACCCGGCCACCAAGCAGGCCCTCCAGGCGCGCGGCTACCTGCCGGTGATCGTCCGCTCCCGCGAGGAGGTGGACGCCCAGGTCCCCGGCTTCCCCGCCGCCCTCTTCGTCGACCCGCTGACCGGCCCGATCACCCGCACCGCGCTCCAGTCACTGCGCACCGCGGCGCTCAACCGCAGAGTCCCGGTGCTGGTCACCGCCGGCCTCGGCCAGGCCACCCGGGACGCCGCGTACGGGGCCGACCCGGCCGTCCTGCTGCGCGCCCTCGCGCCGCGCGACGGCGAGCAGCACGCCCCGCGGGTGCTGCTGGTCGAGGGCGACCCGGACATCGCCGCCGCCATGATCAGCAGCCTGGAGCGGCGCGGCATGCACGTCGAGCACGCGGTGGACGAGAACGACGCGGTGGCCCGGGCCAGCAGCGTGCAGCCCAACCTGGTGGTGATGGACCTGCTGCAGATCCGCCGCCGCCGGGTCGGCCTGCTGGACTGGCTGCGCGCCAACGACCGGCTGCACCGCACCCCGCTGGTGGTCTACACCTCGGTGGACCTCGACCCGCGCGAACTGCCCCGGCTGCGCACCGGCGAGACGGTGCTGTTCCTCGCCGAGCGCTCGACCAGCGAGGACGTCCAGTCCCGGATCGTCGACCTGCTCGGGCGGATCGGCGCGATGGGCGAGGCGGGCGTCGCCGCCGCCGGCTGAAGCGCGCCGCACACGTGGAAGGGCCGGCCGCCCCCGGGGGGGGGGGGGCGGGCGGGCCGTGGGGCGGTGTCGGGGTGGCGCGGGCCGTGTCGGGCAGCC